>JBLHXF010000008.1:0-107672 GCA_047629435.1 Yoonia sp.
GACAAACACAGGGATCATGATGCCGGCGTTAGTTGCGTCTTGGGCGGCTTCCATTGGTAAGGCGGCACCGGCGCGGGCAATCGCAACACGCGGGGCAGCGAACCCTTTGGCCATGTCGATCAGGTCTTGTGGGGCTTTGGGGTCCAGTTTGGACAAGAATGGTGATGTCATATCGACCTCATAAAATGGCGCGCAGTAAACCCAGCAAAGACAGGATCAGCAGCAGGATGACCGCAAAGCGGCGGAATGTGGATGGGCTTGCGGATAGAAATTGACGACCACCGAGCCAGACGCCCAGTGCAAGTAACGGAAACGCGCAAGCGGCGGCAATCGCGGTGTCCATTGTGACCAGCCCGCCGTGCCAAAGAAACGGCATAGTGATCAGGTCCAAACCCGTCAGATACACAATCATGGTGGCGCGGAATTTGGTGGCTGCCATCGGCTGAGCAGTCATAAATGCGGCAACGGGCAGTCCGCCAATACCCGCAGCATTGCATAGGCCGGATACTGCCCCGACGCCCATGTGGCCCGGCGCACCGATCACGCGGATCAACGTCCAGCCGGACAGCAGGATCAACGACATCACCAGCACAATCGCCGATACGGCCAATCGCGCGGTATCTGCCCCAAAGGTCAACATTGCGGTCACTGAAAAAGGAAGGATGATCGCGGCGCCAGCCAGCAATGCCATCACGCGACGCCAATCGATGTGGCCCCGAATGCCGCGCGCTTGAAAGGCTGTCATGATGATCTCGCACGTAAATACCACCGGGATCAGAGGAAGCGGGTTTGTAATTAGGGATGCACTTGCGATGAATATCGCTGAGAACCCAAAACCCGAATAGCCCCGGACATATGCCGCCCCAACCAATGCAATGGTCAGGGCGGCGATTTGTCCGGGGCCTAGGTCAAATAACAAGGCTTATTCAGCGGCCATGTCAGATGCGTCGATGCCAGCAACTTGAACTGGCTTCTTCATCGCGTCGCGGCGGAATGGTTCACCCAGCTCTTGGTTTAGGATGACCTCGATGATCGTGGTCTTGTTGTTGTCCATCTGGTCAACAATCGCTTTGTTCAGCGCCGCAGTCAGTTCGTCCATCGTTTTGACGGCAACACCCTGAAGGCCACAGGCTTGTGCGATACCAGCATAAGACACTTTCATGTCCAATTCGGTGCCGACAAAATTATCGTCGAACCAAAGTGTAGAGTTCCGCTTTTCAGCACCCCACTGGTAGTTACGGAAGACGATCTGCGTAATAGCCGGCCATTCGTCGCGACCAATTGCTGTCAGCTCGTTGACCGAGATACCGAATGCGCCGTCACCAGCAAAGCCGATAACCGGAACATCACGTTGGCCGATTTTCGCGCCGATGATTGCAGGCAGACCGTAGCCACATGGACCAAACAGGCCCGGTGCCAGATACTTGCGACCCGTAGGGAACGATGGATATGCATTGCCGATTGCACAGTTGTTGCCGATGTCAGACGAGATGATTGCATCTTCTGGCATTGCGGATTGGATCGCACGCCAAGCCTGACGCGGGGACATCCAATCAGGACGGTCAGCGCGTGCGCGTTCATTCCAAGTTGTGCCCGGATCATCCTGCTCGTGGTCCAGCGATGTTAGCTCTTGTGCCCAAGCAGATTTGGTCTGCGCGATCATCGCCTTGCGGTCATCACGGCCCTTATCGCCAGCGCCATCAGCCAGTTGTGTTGCGATTGCTGTTGCAACTTTAGCTGCGTCACCAACGATACCGATAGTGACCTTTTTGGTCAGGCCGATACGGTCTGGGTTGATGTCGACCTGAATGATCTTGGCGTCTGTTGGCCAGTAATCAATGCCGTAACCAGGCAGGGTGGAGAATGGGTTGAGGCGTGTCCCAAGGGCAAGAACAACGTCGGCCTTTGAAATCAGCTCCATGCCAGCCTTGGATCCGTTATAGCCAAGCGGGCCAGCGAACAACGGGTGTGAACCTGGGAACGCATCGTTGTGCTGGTAGCCAACGCAAACAGGTGCATCAAGCTTTTCTGCCAGAACGCGGGATGCTTCAATGCCGCCAGCAGCCAGAACAACGCCAGCGCCATTCAAGATGACAGGGAATTTTGCAGTAGACAGCAGTTCAGCTGCTTTTGTGATGGATTCTGTGCCGCCGGGGGAGACTTCGAATTCAACGGGCTCTGGAATTTCGATGTCGACGATCTGTGTCCAGAAATCGCGTGGGATGTTGATTTGGGCTGGGCCGGACAGACGCTTTGCTTTTGCAATCACGCGCGCCAGAACTTCGCAGATGCGGGTCGGGTCGCGGACTTCTTCTTGGTAAGCAACGCAATCAGCGAACAGGTTCATCTGTTCCATCTCTTGGAAGCCGCCCTGACCAATCGTCTTGTTGGCCGCCTGAGGCGTAACCAGCAAACAAGGTGTGTGGTTCCAATAGGCTGTTTTCACGGACGTGACGAAGTTTGTGATGCCAGGACCGTTTTGCGCGATCATCATGGACATTTCGCCAGTTGCACGTGTGTAACCGTCGGCCATCATACCCGCTGTCATCTCATGGGCGCAGTCCCAGAATGTGATACCTGCTTTTGGGAAGATGTCGGAAATTGGCATCATGGCTGAGCCGATGATCCCGAAAGCGTGGCGGATGCCATGTGCTTGCAACGTTTTTACGAAAGCTTCTTCGGTGGTCATTTTCATGGGGGCAGTCCCTTTTTCGATGAAATACGGAAAAAACGCGACAGAAATGCCGCGTCTCGCTTGTGGCGACCCTATGTCTGACGACAGAGTCGCGTTAGGGCCAGTTGTAGTATGAGCCTAAGGCCAATGCAAATTTTATTGAGAATATTGGTCTCAATAACTACAATTATCTGGATGCTTTGATTTCTTTTGCGATAATCGACACGCCTTCTGGGATCCGGCTGGACGGAATTGACGAATATGCGAGCCGGAAATACTCCGTTGGTGGGTTTGTGCCGGCAAAAAATGGCGCGCCCGGTTCGATTAAAACGCCCTTGTCGCGCAAACGTTCCGCCAGTGCAGTTGTGTCCAATCCATCGGGTCCGCGCAGCCACACGGACGACCCGCCATAGCTGCCTTGCCCCGCGATGATCATTCCTTCGGCGTTAAGGGCTGCATCCATAACATTGCGCCGTTCGTGGTATGCGCGGCTCATTCTGCGCACTTGCGCATCATAATGTCCCAACGACAGGTAATAGCTGACCGTGCGTTGGATGTGCCCTGGAGGGTGTCGCAACACAGACGCCCGCAATGCGCGTGCCTCGCGGATGAAAGGGGCTGGGCCGACAAGATACCCCAACCGCAGGCCGGGGAAGAGCGATTTTGAAAATGAGCCTACATAGATCACCCGCCCGTTTTGATCGAGAGACTTGAGCGACGGCGAGGGGGGCTTGAGAAATGACATCTCAAATTCGTAGTCGTCTTCGACGATCAGAAAATCATCTGCTTCGGCTTTTTCCAATAAGGCTTTGCGTCGCGCAAGCGGCATGGTGGCGGCTGTTGGGCATTGGTGGCTCGGCGTCGTGAAAACGACATCTGTGTTATGGGGCAGTGCTTCAGGTGGCAGGCCATCGGCGTCAACCTGTACTTCGGACAACTGGCAACGCGATTGGGTGAGAATGTTGCGTAAAGCTGGATAACAAGGGTTCTCAATCGCTGCGCGACGGCGTGAATTCAGCAAAACTTGCGCCGACAACCACAGCGCATTTTGGGCACCCATCGTGACCAGTATCTCGGATGGTCCTGCCAATATGCCGCGTCGTGGGAGCGTTTGACGGGCAATAAACTCAACCAGTTTGGGGTCGTCGCCATCAAAGTAATCTGCGGTTAAGGCAGAGAAATCTCGCATGCCAAGGGCTTGCAGCGCGCAAAGCCGCCAGTTGGCGGAATCGAATAAGGTTGGATCGGCCTGGCCGTAAATGAACTGGTATTTGTACTTGGCCCAATCGGTGGGTTTTTCCATACCAAGTGATGGGGCGAACCGCTGTCCGATGGCGCGGTTCCAATCGACGGTGCCTATACCTGATTGCTGGGCTGGGAAGGCAGGCGGTTCAGGCGCGTTTTCAGAAACGAAATAGCCCGACCGTCCGCGTGATGTCAGGTAATCGTCGGCAACCAATTCGGTATAGGCGAGGGTGACTGTTATTCTGCTGACACCCAGATGTGTAGCAAGCTTGCGGCTTGATGGCAGCCGTTCACCAGCCCGAAACCTGCCTGCCAGAATACCTTGGGCAACCATCTGTTGAATGCGCGCTTGCAACGTTCCTTCGACGGTGGAATCGAGAAAAAATGTTTCGACTGAGATTGACATGAATTGGCCCTAATGCAGGGTCAGATTGGACTTATCGTCAGTGAAAAACAAGCAGTATGTTTCGCTTAAGTTTTACATATGCTGCCAACGGGTGTGGGCGCAAAGCCTCGCGCCCGTTGGCATATTTTATCGTTCTGCGACCCAGCTGCCGTCGATCAGCAGATTGCCGTCCTGATCAAACATGCGGCCACCAATATATTCTGCATCGTCCCCGAACGGCAGCCCTCCAATGGTTGCGGCAATGTTGACATTGCTCCCTGTGAAGGGAGATTCCAGCGATCCTGAAAGAGTTCCGTCAAGTATTAAAGAAGGTGAACCTTGGGATGTCCCGGGGTTCATTTCACCGTCAATGGAAAGAGATCCAGCAAGATTTTGTTCATCTTCGGTGACAAAGTTGTTCATTGTACCGGACACTTCTACAGCGCTATTATTCAGCGCCACATCGACCTGCGTGGAACTGACGAAGCCCACTATCTGTCCATTCCCTGTGCCCTGGAGGGTGCCGTAGGCCACGCCAGTATAGGACGCACCGCCCTGAAATGCATCTGTTGCGCGGCTTACGGTTGTCGGGTCTTCTGCAATGAGCGCATCGAATATGCGGTCTGCGTTCGAGTTTAGGACGTCATACGTCGGTTGAGAGCCGCCACATGCTGAAAGACCCAAAGCTGCAATCGAAACAAGATAAATTAATCGCATTTTAACATTCCTTTAAAATTCAACCAAAGATTGGTGGAAATCAAGGCAGATACGTAAAAGGCGGCCCAAATGTCGTAGGGCCGCCTAAATTTTACGCTTGGTTGACGATTAGCCTAATACGCGTGTGATCGCTTGGTCGACAGCATCGGTGATGTGGTCGATGTCGTCTGGGGTTGCGATCAGGGATGGGGCGAACAACAGCGTATTGTTAAAGCCTGGCAGGGATTTGTTGGTGGCCCCGATGATCACGCCTTGCGCCATGCAGTCGCCCACAATTGCTGCGACCTGTTTTTCGTCAACGGGGTCTTTGCTACCGCGGTCAGCGACCAATTCGGCCCCTGCAAAAAGGCCCATGCCACGGACATCGCCGATCCATTTGTGCTTTTCCATCAGCGCGAGCAGGTTGTTTTTCAGATGCTCACCTGTACGGACAGAATTCCCACGCAGGTCTTCTTCTTCGATGATCTTCATGTTTTCGATTGCCGCGGCAGGCCCACCTGTGCAGCCGCCAAACGTGGAAATATCGCGGAAGAATGACAGCTTGTCGGTGTCGTCTTGGAACTGGTCGAACACCGCATTGGTGGTCACGCAACAAGAGATCGCCGCATAACCTGATGCCACGCCTTTGGCCATTGTCACGATGTCGGGCTTTACGCCAAACTGCTGGTAGCCAAACCAAGTCCCCGTTCGGCCAACGCCGCAGACGACTTCGTCAATGTGCAGCAGGATTTCGTACTTTTTGCAAAGCTCTTGCACACCAGCCCAATAGCCATCGGGGGCGACAATAATCCCGCCGCCAGCGGTGATTGGTTCCAAGCAAAGCGACCCGATTGTGTCGGCACCTTCGCGCAGGATCACGTCTTCGATGGCTTTGATGGATGCGGCTGCATAGGCTTCGCCGGTGGATCCGTCTTGGCTGCGGTATTCAAGGCAATGCGGCACGGCAACGAAACCGGGTGTGAATGGGCCGTATTGTGCATTGCGCTCTTCTTGGCCGCCAGCGGACAGGGTCGCTATTGTGGTGCCGTGATAGTCACGGTCGCGGAACAAGATTTTATGCTTTTTGCCGCCGTGGTGTTTGTGGCTGATCTGGCGGACCATCTTGAACGCCTTCTCATTCGCCTCTGACCCAGAGTTTGCGTAATAGACGCGGTCAAGACCCGGCATCTTATCGATCAGCATTTCTGCAAACGTCGCACCAGGGATTGTGCCCATAGACCCGCCAAAGAAACACATCTTGGTCACGGCATCAGAGATAGCGTCGCCAATCCGTTTGCGGCCGTAGCCGACGTTGACTGTCCAGACGCCGCCAGAGACCGCATCGACATGCTCTTTGCCTTTGATATCCCAAACGCGCAGGCCTTTGCCTTCCACGATAATCCTTGGGTCTACGCCGTTTGCATATGGTTTGTGCTGGCTCAGGTGATGCCATACGTGCGCGCGGTCAGCCTCGATGATGCCTTCGGGGTCGTTGGTCAGTGATTGAATATCCATAAGGCGTCTCCGTAAATGTGATGAAAGGGGCGCGGCCCGAATCTCGGTTACTGCGCTGAATTGTTCTGCGACCATCTTGGAAGAGCATTGGGGGGAACCGATAGGGCCAGTTCCCGTAGTTGCGTATAGCCAAAATTCCAGTACACAGCGCCATTTTCGACGTTTTTCCAGCCCTAACATCTCTTAAGCCAAGGGGAATAAGCGCATTTTTCCTGTCAGGAATACTATACAACCCACAGTTACCCACCGATCAAACGCATTGACGGATGCGTTTCAATTTCATTGTCTTAACGTCGAAATGCCAGTTTGCCGATTTTTTTGGCAATTTGGCACGACTGGAGGGCGTTTTTTAGGAACTGCGACCTTTTGAACGATTGTGAAGTGATGAGGGCTACCGTTCGCGGTAAGAATCATATTCACTTCATGCATGACGAGGCAGGGACAACCTTGCCCGGGAAACAGCTCTCGCCGCTTATGGGGGCGACCAACACGGAGACAATCAAAATGAAAATCAAATCAGCCCTTATGGGTGCTGCCGCTAGTGTAGCAATGATGACGGGCGCAACACAGGCTATGGCCGACGCGCACGAAATTACTGTCGCGTATTTCCTCGAGTGGCCAATGCCGTTCCAGCACGCCAAAGTTATGGGCGAGTACGAAGAAGCAATGGGCGTCGCGATCAACTGGGTGTCGTTTGACACAGGTACAGCAATGTCCGCTGCCATGGCATCTGGCGACGTTCAGCTGTCCGTATCACAAGGCATCCCACCGTTCGTAGTTGCTGCATCTGCTGGTCAAGATATTCAGGTCATTGACGTTGCTGTTTCCTACGCTGAGAACGACAACTGCGTTGTTTCTTCCGGTCTTGAAATCGACGCGTCTTCTGCAGCTGAGCTTGCTGGCAAGAAAGTTGCTGTGCCACTCGGTACTGCTGCGCATTACGGTTTCTTGAAGCAGATGGGCCACTTTGGCGTAGACATCGCGTCTTTGGAAGTTGTCGACATGGCACCTGCTGATGGCGCTGCTGCATTGGCGCAGTCCCAAGTGGACATGGCTTGCGGTTGGGGTGGTGCATTGCGCCGCATGAAAGAGCACGGCAACGTTTTGCTGACTGGTGCAGAAAAAGAAGCGCTCGGCATCTTGGTATTCGATGCAACAACAGCACCTGCTGGTTTCGTTGCTGAAAACGCTGAACTGGTTGCAAAGTTCTTGGCTGTGACTGCCAAAGCAAACGCCGCTTGGAACGATGGTTCTATGACAGCTGAAATGCTGCCAGTCATCGCGAAAGACGCTGGCATGGACGAAGATGCGACTGCTGAAACAATGGCGGGCTTCGTGTTCCCATCTGTTGAAGATCAGTTGTCCGACGCATGGATGGGCAGCAACGCTGCAACATTCATGAAGGGCGTCGCAGAAGTATTCGTTGATGCGGGTTCCATCCCATCTGCGAACGACAGCTATGAAGGCAACGTGAACACAGCGCCGCTGATGGACGTCAGCAGTATGTAATCGATCCTTTTGGATCAACGGCGCGCGGGGACTATCTCGCGCGCCGTACCATTCATTTTCAATACGATTTTGCACCTAAATCACGAAATCTTATCGAAAATTATTGGGGCAGGGACATGTCAGGACTACAAATAGACCAGCTATCGATGCGCTTTGATTTGCCGAACGGGTCATCCGTTCAGGCACTTCAAGATGTATCCATTGATCTTAAAGCGGGCGAGCTGTTGTCCGTGCTTGGGCCATCAGGCTGCGGGAAAACCACACTGCTTAACATCGTAGCAGGGTTTTTGGCCCCAACATCAGGTGAGATCACGCTGAATGAAAATCGGGTGTTTGGCCCCGGCGCTGATCGCGGCATGGTGTTTCAACAAGGTGCCTTGTTTGAATGGATGTCCGTGCGCGAAAACGTAGGCTTTGGCCCGCGGATGAAAGGCATGTCTGAGAAACCAAAGCGCGAGATCGTTGATCACCTGCTTGATGTGGTTGGTCTGCAGGAATTCAAAGAAAAGGCAGTTTACGAGCTGTCAGGTGGTATGCAGCAGCGTGTCGCTTTGGCCCGCTGTTTGGCCAATGAACCTGATGTCATTTTGATGGATGAACCGCTTGGTGCGCTTGACGCGCTGACCCGCGAAAAGATGCAGGGTCTGGTTCTGAAGCTTTGGAAAGAGACTGGTAAGACGATCATCTTGATCACTCACTCTGTCGAAGAGGCTTTGCTGTTGGGCGAGCGTCTGATCGTTATGGCCCCGCGTCCGGGTCGTATTCACAAAGAATACAACCTGCCGTTTGCGGAAATGGGTGTCGGTCAAGACCTGCGCGAAGTCAAAAAGCATCCTGATTTCCACAAAGTCCGTGAAGAAATCTTGACGATGATTTGGGACATGGAAGAAGAAATTATGGGAGGGGCAAGCAAATGAGTTTGATCGCTGATCTTTGGGCCGAGCTATACGCCGTCCTGACCACCCTTGTGGGGGCAGCCCCCTATATCATCGGATATGTTTTGTTGATCCTGCTGTGTGGGTTCATCTGGTCGTTCATCAAGCGGATGCTGACGCCCAAAGCCGATTATGGTTCGCTGAAAACAGTGACGTTTGGCGACGAAAGTTCGGTTTCGTCCGACACCGTTGCGTCTGTTGTGTCGATCGTGTTGATCTTTTTGCTTTGGGGCACCTTTACGGGGTCCAAGTTCCTGCCGGGGTTCATGCATATGCCCGGTGCTTATGAAGGGTCCAGCAGTTTTACCTATACAGTTGAGGCCAATGGCCAGACCGATGACGCCACTGTTGCTGTCACTGTGTTCCCAACAGGCCAAGACGTCGACGCGCCAGAGATTGAAGCTGGCGACGGTTTTGCCCTAAATGACGCGCTGGCCTTGCCTGTCTATCGGTCCCAATTGCTGCGCGTAGACCGTAACGATACGCTGGGTCGCGACGAGGGTGCGCAGATTACTGCTGTTGACGGTCAGGCGATTGCCCCCGGTGGGCAGGTTGATGTGGACTTTGGTGTTGTGTCGATGACGGCCAAAGGCACGCTGAATATCAAGCCATCAACTGGTTGGCAGATGGAGCCGATTTGGCTGCCATCACCAGAGGCCGTTTTGTCCCGTTTGGGCGAGATTGCCACATCAGGGTTCCGCAACTCGACCTTGGCTGAACACCTTGGGTTCTCGCTGTTTCGCGTGATCGTCGGGTTCTTGTTGGGTGCGATTGTCGGTATTCCGCTGGGTTATGCGATGGGCTTGTCCAACTGGTTCCGTGGGTGGTTTGACCCGATTGTGGAATTCATGCGCCCGGTGCCACCGCTTGCCTTGATCCCACTTGTGATCATTTGGGCCGGTATTGGCGAAGTCGGTAAGATCATCCTGCTGTTCCTTGCCGCCTTGTGGATCATGGCCATCGCCGCCCGTTCGGGCGTGTCCGGTGTCCGTATTTCCAAGGTGCATGCCGCCTATTCGCTTGGCGCATCCAAGTGGCAGATCATGCGACACGTCATCATCCCCAACTCGCTGCCTGAGATTTTCACAGGTGCCCGTGTTGCGATGGGTGTGTGCTGGGGCACTGTTGTGGCTGCCGAATTGGTTGCTGCCGAAAAGGGTGCCGGCATGATGATTATGGTCGCGTCCAAGTTCCAATCGACTGACATCGTGCTTATGGGCATCATCCTGATTGGTATCATCGGTTTCACAATCGATATGCTGATGCGCTGGGCCGAACGTTGGTTGGTTCCGTGGAAAGGTAAGGGTTGATCCCGCCCTAAATTAGGTTTGAAGAAGGCGGGACATGCTCCCGCCTTTTTTGTGCCTTGAGCACAACTTTTAGCTGAGCTAAATCTGCCTGATGGAACCGATTTCAGACCGTGAATTATTGGTGGCAGGGATCGTCGTTCTTGCCGTTGTATATGCTTTGGCCGAGCTGCGACGCCGATTGCGCGATGTCACGATGCATGCAGAGCGTCCTCGCAGACGGCGCCGTAAGGCGAGCCGAGCGGCACGTCCTCGCAGATCTGGCAAACCATCACGGCCGGCGGGTTTCAAAAAAGGGAAACCGATTGTCGTTGATGGATCCAATGTGATGTATTGGGGGGGCGATCCGTCGGATGCGGTATTGCGCGGGGTCATCAACAACCTAAAATCGCGCGGATTTTATCCCTTTGTCATATTCGACGCCAATGTTGGCTATATTTTGGCCGACTGCTATTTGGACGCTGCTGCGATGTCGCAAAAATGCGGTGTGCCCAAAACGCGGATCGAGATTGTCGATAAAGGGGTCGTCGCAGACGAAGTTATATTAAAGTATGCAAAACGCCACGGCGTGCCAGTTGTCAGCAATGACCGCTATCGCGATTGGTCGATCAAGTTCCCGCTGGTCAAGAAAAAGGACCGCATGATGCGCGGGACTTGGAAAGGCGGGAATGTTGTTTGGAGGAGGCAATGAATTTCTAAAAATCAAATGTGTACTGTTATTCGCTGACATTCAAACTGTTAAAAGTGGATCTCGTGTCAGATATTATGAGCCAGTCGTTTCGAAGCGCAAGTTCTAGGTCATCAGCAACCCCAACAAATTGTGATGTTTCATTACTATAAGTCATCAGTGCTTTTGCCGTTTTTTCTCGAAGCCGTGCAATCGTCTCACCGTCGGTTCCTTTCTTTACTGTCTTAACAATGTCTGTAAGTTCTGTATTGGTAAAAGGCTTTTGAGTGGCCTTGAATTTTTCAAAGACCCAAACTTTACGGTTTTCACGGGTCGTTCCGTCTAGATATCCGTGGACGAAGCGGTTTCGAATACAAGAAAGATAGATTTGTTCATTGGCAGTAAAAGTATCGATTAAATCGGCTGCAAATGAACATTGGTTGAAAATTTCCCGTAAGTTGCTTTGGAAAATCAGAGAAGTAGAGTTTTCTACCTGTTCCTTAATTTTTGGAAAAATGTCGTTTGGTGCACGAGCTACATCTTTTACGCATTCAATAAATATTGGAAAACCAATAACTGTAGTTGTCTCAGGCACGTTTGGTGCAGGGTCAATGATGATAGGGCCCCAAATATTTAGTGGGTTGGTTATACCGTGTGCCACTTCGAGAACTGAACGGATTAGTTCATCGTTGGACCGAAGCCTTGGTTTTTGCGCCCCACTCATTTCTTCCCCCCATAACGAGACTTCCCGCCGCGCGATCCGCCGCGCCCTCCGGTGCTGCGGCCGGATTTCACTTTGCTGTCCTCTACCGCTTTATCCACGGCGTACTGACGGGCCATGGGGTCGTCGGCGATGGTAAGCTCCACGGCCTCAAGCCGTTTTACTTCATCACGGAGGCGGGCTGCTTCCTCAAATTCGAGGTTCTCGGCCGCTTTGCGCATGTCTGTGCGCATCCCTTCAAGGACGGTTTTGATGTTACCGCCGCTCAACCCTTTGTCGATTTTGGCAGTCACGCGGGACTGGTCGGTGTCGCCTTTGTAAAGACCCGCAAGAATGTCCTCGACGTTCTTTTTGACCGTCGTCGGCGTGATCCCGTGTTCAAGGTTATAATCGTGCTGCCGTTTGCGCCGCCTGTCGGTTTCGCCGATTGCCCGTTCCATCGATCCGGTAATCCGGTCGGCGTACATGATAACACGGCCTTCGGCGTTACGGGCGGCCCGACCAATGGTTTGCACAAGCGAGGTTTCAGACCGCAAGAAGCCTTCTTTGTCGGCGTCCAAGATCGCCACCAATCCACATTCGGGGATATCGAGCCCTTCGCGCAGCAGGTTGATCCCGATCAGCACGTCAAACGCGCCAAGCCGCAGGTCGCGCAGGATTTCGATCCGTTCAATCGTGTCGATATCAGAGTGCATGTACCGCACGCGGATGCCCTGTTCGTGCATGTATTCGGTCAGGTCTTCGGACATGCGTTTAGTCAGCGTCGTCACCAGCGTGCGCATGCCCATGTCGTTCATTTTACGCACTTCATCGAGCAGATCGTCGACTTGGGTCGTCACAGGCCGAATTTCGATCACAGGGTCAAGCAGGCCTGTTGGTCGGATGATCTGTTCGGTAAATACGCCGCCGGTTTGTTCCATTTCCCACTTCGCGGGGGTTGCGGATACAAACACGGATTGCGGGCGCATCGCGTCCCATTCCTCAAACTTAAGCGGGCGGTTGTCCATGCAAGACGGCAGCCGGAAGCCGTGTTCGGCCAGCGTCATTTTACGTCTAAAGTCACCCTTATACATGCCGCCGATTTGCGGAATGGATACATGGGATTCGTCCGCGAAAACGATCGCATTATCGGGGATGAATTCGAACAATGTGGGCGGTGGTTCACCCGGTGCGCGGCCCGTCAGGTAGCGGGAGTAGTTCTCAATCCCGTTGCAAACGCCCGTCGCCTCAAGCATTTCAAGATCAAATGTGCAGCGCTGTTCAAGACGTTGTGCTTCTAGCAGTTTGCCGTCGCCGACCAGTTGATCTAGCCGCATGCGCAGCTCTTTTTTGATGCCTATAACAGCCTGCATCATTGTCGGTTTTGGCGTGACGTAGTGCGAGTTCGCGTAGATACGGACCTTTTCAAACTTGTCCGTCTTTTGCCCGGTCAGCGGGTCGTATTCGGTGATGGATTCCAACTCCTCGCCAAAGAATGACAGCGACCAAGCGCGGTCGTCCAGGTGGGCTGGCCAGACTTCGAGATTATCGCCCCGCACGCGGAAACAGCCGCGCTGGAAACCTGCGTCGTTGCGTTTGTAGGCTTGAGCCACGAGGTCGGCGATGATTTGCCGTTGATCGTAAGTTTTGCCAACGTGGATGTCTTGGGTCATCGCCCCGTAGGTTTCGACCGATCCGATGCCGTAAATGCACGACACGGATGCCACGATAATTACGTCGTCTCGTTCAAGCAGGGCGCGCGTCGCAGAGTGCCGCATACGGTCGATCTGTTCGTTGATCTGGGATTCCTTCTCAATAAAGGTATCGGACCGCGCAACGTAGGCTTCTGGTTGGTAGTAGTCGTAATAGGAAACGAAATATTCGACGGCGTTATCTGGAAAGAACCCTTTGAATTCGCCATAAAGTTGGGCGGCGAGGGTCTTGTTTGGCGCAAGGATGATCGCTGGGCGCTGCGTTTCCTCGATCATTTTGGCCATAGTAAACGTTTTACCAGTCCCCGTGGCCCCAAGCAGGACTTGATCCCGCTCCCCGTTGCGCAGCCCTTCGGACAGTTCCTTGATAGCAGTGGGCTGGTCGCCTGCGGGTTCAAATTCTGTGTGCAGAATGAAAGCCTTGCCGCCTTCCAGCTTTTCACGCGTCCGCACATCTGGCGCAGGGTTGGCCATGTATTGCGGCGCGTCGATCTCGCGCTTGTCGGAATGGGCGTATGCCATGGGAAAGGAATCCTTAACGGGGTGTTACTCCCATATTTGTTCTCTTTTTGATCTTATTCAAGGGCTGGTTGACGCCGCCGTGCATCGGCGTAGTTTCAGCCGAAACATGTGTAGGAGCCACCCCATGACAATTGATCCCATTAAGCTTGACCGTTTGGCCGAAGTTGCTGTCCGTACAGGTGTGAATTTAACCGAGGGCCAAGAACTGGTGATTTCGGCCCCGATTGAGGCGTTACCGCTGGTCCGCCGCATTGTCGTGCATGCCTATAAGGCTGGCGCGTCGCTGGTGACCCCGATGTTCAGTGACGGCGAGATTACCAAGGCGCGGTATGATCACGGCGCTGATGCCAGCTTTGATGCGGCCGCTGCATGGCTGTTTGAGGGCATGGGAAAAGCATTTTCAGACGGTGCCGCCCGTATGGCGATCACCGGTGATGATCCGATGCTGTTGGCCGATGTCGACCCAAAGCTAGTTGCCCGCGTTGGCAAGGCCACGTCGATTGCCGCCAAACCTGCCATGACGCCGATTGTCGGGTTCGCGGTTAACTGGAATATTATCGCCTACCCCACCGAAGGGTGGGCTGCGCAAGTGTTCCCCGATCTGCCTGTCGACGAGGCGCAGTCCAAGCTGATGGATGTCATCTATGACGCGTCACGGATTGGTGGGGATGACCCTGTGCAGAACTGGGCGGACCATACTGCCGAATTGAAGAAACGGGTGAATTGGTTGAACGATCAAGGGTTTGATGCACTGCAATACACGGGGCCGGGCACGGACTTGCGCCTTGGATTGGCGGAAGGGCATATATGGAAGGGCGGAGCGTCGCCTGCGTTGAATGGCATTGTATGCCAACCGAATATCCCAACAGAAGAGGTATTCACTTGTCCGCATGCCTATAAGGTTGATGGTACTGTGACAGCAACCAAGCCATTGGCCCATCAAGGCAGCGTGATCGAAGACATTTCAGTCCGCTTTGAGGCTGGTAAGATCGTGGATGCCACGGCGTCAAAGGGGCAGGAACAATTGCGTGCGCTGTTAAAGACAGACGACGGGTCGAGCCGTATCGGCGAGGTGGCTTTAGTCCCTCATTCCAGCCCGATTAGCCAATCCGGCGTGCTGTTCTATAACACTTTGTTTGACGAGAATGCGTCCTGCCACATCGCGCTGGGCCAATGTTACGCTGATACGATTGAAGGTGGGTCAGAGCTGTCGGCAGACGAGCTGCAGCAAAAGGGCGGCAACCAGTCGATCATCCACGTGGATTGGATGATGGGGTCTGATGCAGTTGATATCGATGGGATCACATTGACAGGCGATGTCGTGCCGGTGATGCGGCGTGGTGAATGGGCGTTTTGATGAAAGCAACTTTCACCAACCGGTCAAACCTAAGCTCGAGATGATCGGCGCTGCTGTCCACATTCGCGTGATAGGGCTACATGCCCCTCGAGGCGGCAAATGGCCGGGCTTTAGGCAAAGGCGCGTCAGCTGCCATGGCTTAGTCCGACACCTTCGCCTATGCATTCGGTGAACTTGTCAAGGTCTTGAATAGACGCCTTAATGCGATCGAAACCTGCTTTGCCATGATGTATCAGCACGGCGGTCACGATAATTTGGGACAGATCAATAATTTTATCTAGCGCGATGTTGGCGTCAAATCTTTGGATAAAATCAATAACTTTTATTCTGTCCAAACGGGTTCCGTGGGGTGCCGCAAAATGTTGGCGATCTCTGACAGGTTGGTTTTGATCGTATCCATAGATTAACCGCGTCTATTCGGCGAAACTCCATCAGATTATTTCGTAAGGCGTTCGCGATTGCTGCTGACTTGCGTTTGCAGAGGTTCCATTCCAGCCGACATGATTTGATCAGGCCGCTTACCTGCGGCGGCGGCGGCAGTCATTTCGGACATTGCCTGGGCAAATGCAGGGCCCTTTTCCGCAAGCATCCGGTCGTTTTCGTCAGCATGTGCCGGTAGCGCGCCGGCAATTCCCATGAGGCGCAGCGCCATCACCGCTTGTGTGTCGACCATCAATTTGGTCACTTCGGTGTTGAAGGCAAAGAACTGTATGGGTGTCACTGGGCTGTTCCTTTGATGGACGCGGTAGCTGAGTCTCTATAGCAATGCTGCGCTGCAGCATAGGGGGAATTTCTCGCATCTTGCAACGTGGGTCAGATTTGGTGATAAGGA
Source organism: Yoonia sp. (assembly GCA_047629435.1). Taxonomy (GTDB): domain Bacteria; phylum Pseudomonadota; class Alphaproteobacteria; order Rhodobacterales; family Rhodobacteraceae; genus Yoonia. Next base: position 16,057 of record JBLHXF010000008.1, read on the forward strand.
GCCATCAGATACTGGAGCTTCACCAATGCGCGCACGAATCTACAAGCCAGCCAAAACTGCCATGTCGTCTGGCACTGCCAAAACGAACGTCTGGGTATTGGAGCATGTAGTCAACGAAGCCCGCAGCGTCGACCCATTGATGGGCTGGACATCGTCCGACGACACCCAAGCGCAAGTTAAGCTGACGTTCGATACCAAAGAGGCCGCGGTCGATTATGCTGCCGCCAAAGGCATTGAAGTCTCAGTGCAGGACCCAAAAGCCCGCAAATTGAACATTCGCGCGGGTGGTTACGCCGAAAACTTTGCGACCAACCGCCGTGGCGCTTGGACGCACTAATACGTTTTAAGTCGCTATTATGATCCAGTTAAATTGCGCGTCCGCTAAGTCGCGGAGTTAACGTTTGCGTTGGCGCGAGTGCCTTGTATCTAAGGAAATCGTTATATTTTTGGACGTTCGCTGTTTTAAAGTGGCGTTCGCTATCAGCTCGTAGCGCTTTAGTCTTTCAATTATTTTATTGGTTTGCGGTTTTGTTGATCCATATTATGGATTGCTATGACATTTGATCAAATACGTACATTCTTGTGGGTTGCCCGTCTTGGTGGTTTTCGTAAAGCGGCAGAGCGACTGCACCTTTCGCAGCCAGCGATATCGACCCGCATTTCAAATCTGGAACAAGAACTTCGTGTTCCGCTGTTTGAGCGTGGTCCGGGCGAACTGGTGTTAACAAAACATGGTACCTTGTTGCTGTCATATGCAGAGCAGATGCTATTTGTAGAAGAAGAGATAAAGCAACGTGTTGCAAACCCGTCAGAAGCCGAGGGCCTGTTTCGTGTCGGCGCATCAGAGACCATAGCGCAAGCATGGCTGCCTGAATTTTTGAAAGCATTCAGCGAGCAATATCCACGGGTGAATGTTGACTTAACGGTCGATATCTCCCTCAATCTGCGGGCATCGCTTCTGGAACGTAAACTGGACTTGGTATTCTTGATGGGCCCCGTTTCAGAGTTTTCGGTCGAGAATGTAGACTTGCCGTCTTTCGATTTGCATTGGTACCGCTCAACGACAAATGAACAGATCGATCTCAGCAAAATTCCAGTCATTTCATATTCAAGTAAAACGCGCCCCTACCGAGAACTGATGTCAGAACTTTCGCGCCGGATTGGACCCAAGCTTCGGGTGTATTCATCCGCTTCTTTGTCCGCGAGCCTAAAGATGATTGCTGCGGGAATCGCAGTGGGGCCGTATCCACGCGCGCTGGCCAATGATTTCTTGGAAGCCGGACAGATCGTCGAATTTGATCCAGGCTTTCGGCCACAGCCACTGGCGTTTACGGCGTCGTATTTATCAGAACCGCGCAGTTTTCTTGTTGAAAACAGTGCGGAAATTGCACAATCGGTTGCGGTGGCGTGGGATGAAACACACCCGAAGTGATCCAATATTTCTATCACTACAGATACAAAATGATAATTTGATCGAAAGTATAACACCGTGTGATGGTTTGAGTCCGTTGAAAGGGCTGCGACTATGACACTTAAAAACGCGAAATATGCCGAATTAGTTAATTCCTCTGCGGCCGATGTTAGGGCCGCTGTTCGAAACGGATCTTATGATGGCCATACGGCTGGACTGGCCGCTGGTAAGCTACAATGCAATCTTGCGATCCTGCCTGAGCACTTTGCATTAGACTTCTTGCGGTTCTGTCAGCGCAATCCAAAACCATGTCCTGTTGTCGGGGTGAGCAATACCGGTGACCCAACCCTGCCGACATTGGGTCGCGACATTGATATCCGGTCTGATGTTTCAAAATATCGCGTATTTCGCAATGGTGAATTGAGCGACGAAGTCACGGACATATCGGATGTTTGGTCAGACGATCTTGTTACCGTCGCACTTGGATGTTCATTCACATTTGAAAACGCGCTTTTGCGCAATGGCATTCCTGTCAGGCATATTGAGACAAGCACGAATGTACCAATGTACCGGTCGAATATTGATTTGGTTCCTGCGGGCAAGTTTGCCGGCCAGATGGTTGTCACGATGCGCCCCATCCCCGCAGATCAAGTCGCCCGCGCCCGCGAGATCAGCAGCCGTTTCCCCCAAGCACACGGCGCACCGATTGCTGTTGGCGACCCCGCTCAAATCGGGATTTCCGACCTGTCCAAACCGGATTGGGGTGATGCCGTCGACATCAGGGCAGGCGAATTGCCGGTGTACTGGGCCTGCGGTGTGACGCCCCAAAACGTCCTTCTTGCTGCGGGGCTGCCAATTTGCATCACGCATTCGCCGGGTCACATGTTGATCTCGGATGTTGCAGAGGATGCAGAAACAACAATTTTACCTACAAACTGAACCCATCCAACAAGGAAACGTAACAATGAAAAGAACACTCTCAATTCTTGCAGCGACAACTGCGCTGGCGACGCCAGTTATGGCTGAAACCTTATCCGTTGTCGGCAGCTGGTCTAGCCTGCCGCTCCACAACCAATATGAGGCACCGTTTTGGAGCACAACATTGCCTGAAGCGTCCGGTGGTGACATCACGGTCGAACTGACAACACATAACCAAATGAGCCTTGGTTTGGGCGATATCTATCCGCTGCTGGGCCAAGGCGTTTATGACGTTGCGATGACTGTTGCGGACTATGCCGTCGCCGACGCGCCAGAGCTTGAGGGTCTTGATGTACCACTGTTGGCACTGACTGCTGATGATGCGCGCGCGATGGTTGATGCGGCTCGTCCGATGGTGTCCGACATCTACCGTGACCGTTTTAATGCCCACGTTCTTGCGATTGCGCCGTATCCACCACAGGTCGTATTTTGTAATCACGAAATTGCAAACCTTGCCGATTTGAAAGGCCTGAAAGTACGCGCCTCTGGCCGTATGACAGCAAAACTTCTTGAAGCTTTGGGCGCTGAAGGCGTCAATGTTTCCTTCGCAGAAGTCCCCGGCGCGTTGCAAAACGGCGTTGTTGATTGTGCTGTCACGGGTGCTGGCTCTGGCTACAGCGCTGGTTGGTGGGAAGTCGCGACGCATCTGTTGCCAATTCCACTTGGCGGTTGGGATCCAGTTGTTACAGCGATCAACATGGACAAGTGGAACAGCCTAGATGCTGATACACAGGCCTTGATCACAAGCCAAGTTTCTAGCGGCTTTGAAGAACCTGCATGGGCAAGCGCCCAAGATGCTTTGGTCAATGACATCGCTTGTTTGACTGGAAACGCTGAATGCCCATCGGGTGAAGCACGGACGATGACATTGGTCGACGTCAGCGACGCGGACTTTGATCGTGCGCGCAACATCCTGACAAGCGAAGTGCTGCCAGAATGGGCAGAGCGTGCCGGCGACGAGTGGGCAGCGCGGTGGAACGATAGCGTCGGTAAAGTCGTTGGCGTATCGATTAACTAAGCAATGAATCAAGGGACGTACTGAAAATGGAACTATTGATGATGCACCGCCTCAGAGTGATCAACAAAGGGGTTGCTCTTGTTGTTGGCTTTGGCCTGTTACTTTGCGCGGCTTTCGTGCTGACAGATATCATCATGCGCCAGATTGGTACGTCCCTTGGTGGCACCGAAGAGATCGCGGGCTACGCAATGGCGCTCGCGACCTCATGGGGCATGTCTTATACGTTGCTCGAATTGGGCCATGTGCGGATTGATCTTTTGCGCACGCGGTTTCACACGTTTGGCAAGGCAATGTTCGACGTCTTTTCGATGATCGTCATGTCGGGTGTCATTGTCACAATCGCAATTAAGGCTTGGCCAGTTCTGGAAAGGTCCATCGTCAACGGGTCGCGGGCAAACACACCTCTCGAAACTCCTTTGGTCTGGGTGCAGATGCCTTGGTTCGCGGGCTGGGTCTGGTTTGCATTGATGTCCACTTTGACCACGTTGGCAGCGCTTAGCTTACTATTGAAACGGCGCCATGCCGACACGGAACAGTTCGTTGGCGCGTTTGCAGAGCAGGAGACGCTCCAATGATCGGCTATGTATCCGTTGGCCTATTGGGCTTGCTTGCTTTGTCTATTCCTGTTGGCATCGTTTTGTTTTTATTGGGGTTTGGGATTGATATATTCTTCTCAAGCTTTCCGCTGACACGCGGACTTGGGAACATGGTTTGGTCGTCTTCTAATTCTGCGACGCTGATTGCCATTCCATTCTTTGTTCTGCTGGGCGAAATCCTTGTGCGCAGCGGTGTCGCGACACGCACATACGCCGCCTTGGACCGGTGGGTGTCTTGGTTGCCGGGTGGTTTGGTCCATGCCAATATCGCCACGGCTACAATGTTTTCGGCGACATCTGGGTCTTCGGTGGCGACGGCTGCGACTGTCGCAACAGTTGCTATGCCACAGGCAGAAAAACTGGGGTATGATCCAAAGTTGTTCTCAGGTGCAATCGCAGCTGGTGGTACGCTTGGCATCATGATCCCTCCTTCAATCAATCTAATCGTTTATGGGTTTTTGACCCAATCCTCGATCCCACAGCTGTTCTTGGCAGGCCTTATCCCTGGGTTGGCGCTTGCCGTGGCCTTTATGGCTGTCACCGCAATCATTTGCCTGATCCGTCCTGATTTAGGCGGCATCCGACGCACCTTCCCATTCCCCGAAATGCTGCGTGCATTGGTTGATTTGGTTCCAATTTTGATCCTGTTCGGTCTGATCGTCGGATCTATCTACGGTGGCTGGGCCACGCCAACAGAGGCGGCAGCGGTGGGCGTTGCAGGCGCGTTCGTCATCGCATTAACATTCGGTGGTGTATCGTGGTCCATGTTGACGCAAAGCCTAACAGGCACGGTCAAGATCACATGCATGATCATGTTGATCGTTATTGGGGCGTCGTTCCTTAACTTTACACTGGCCTCTGCGGGGCTGGGCCGAGAGCTGACTGCATTTATGACCGGACTTGGTTTGACGCCATTCAAAACAATTTTGGTGGTTGTCGTGCTGTATATCGTGCTTGGGTTCTTCATCGAAACACTGTCCTTGATGGTTGTCACCATTCCGATCATTGTGCCGCTTGTTGTGGCCCAAGGGTATGACGTGATCTGGTTCGGCATTCTGATGATTGTTCTGATCGAAATGGCGTTGATCACCCCGCCGGTTGGTCTGAACCTTTATGTGGTACAAGGCGCGCGAAAATCGGGCAGCTTGAATGAGGTCATGTTGGGGGCTTTGCCGTATTGCCTCACGATGTTGGCGATGGCGTTTTTGTTGATCGCTTTCCCAAGCATTGCGCTCTTTCTTCCGCACGCTTTGCAGTAGATCGAAACTATCGGGCAAAATTAGAGTTTTACGAACTATCCCGATAGCCGTCGTCGTGTGTTAAGCGGTGGGGCATCAGCAAAGGACTACCAAGATGATACGTATCGACCTCAATTCTGATCTTGGCGAAGGGTATGGCCCGTGGGCGATGGGCGACGACGCCACCATGCTTTCTATCGTGACATCGGCCAATGTTGCTTGCGGTGGTCATGCAAGCGATCCTGAAACGATGTTCCGAACGCTCGCACTTGCGCGCGATAACGGTGTAAATGTGGGTGCGCATCCTGGTTACAATGACAAAGAAGGCTTTGGTCGTCGCATTATCCCAATGTCACCTGCACAGATTGGTCACATGTGTGCTGCACAGGTCGGGGCGCTTATCGGCATTGCGGCGCAAGTGGGTGTGCCTGTGACATATGTCAAACCCCACGGTGCGCTTGGAAATCTTGCAGCAAGTGATCGCGACGTCGCAGATGCTATTGTGGCAGCAGTGAAAATGATAGATCCAGCGCTAGCAATTCTTGCGATTTCTGGCACGCAGACCGAACAAGCAGCCCGTGCCGCTGGCGTACCCGTTTTTTCTGAAATCTTTGCGGACCGCGGGTATTTGTCGACTGGCCAACTTGTCCCGCGCGGCCAAGACGGTGCCATGATCCATGATGCGGCAGATGCGGCGCAGCGTCTGATATCGTTCCTTGAGAGTGGCCTGATGCCTGTCGTTGACGGCGATCCGATCGCGCTTGCTGCCCAGTCGATCTGTGTGCATGGCGATAGTGCGGGTGCCGTGGAAATGGCCCGCGAAATTCGGGTGCGTCTGACAGCTCACGGTGTTCAAATCTCTCGTTTCTCAAACCACTAAGGCCGCCCATGGAACCTCAATTCACGGCCATTGCAGACCACGCGCTCTTGGTGACATTTGCAGATGAAATCAGCGATGGGGCTCATGCCGCAGTTATCGCATTGGACAAAGCGATAGCCATCGCGCCGCCCGTTGGGTTGATCGAGGTCGTCCCCGCGCTTGTGAACTTTTTGGTGTCGTTTGATCCACTTATTACCGACCATTTGAAGGTCGAGGCGCATGTGCGCGACTGTATGAAGGACCTGAAAATACAAGAAATTGTAGGTGTTCAGCGGCGTGTTCAGGTCTGTTATGAAGCACCCTTCGCACCTGATCTCGACTCTGTTGCTGCCATGAAAGGCGTGTCCACTGACGTTGTGATTAAGGCCCACCTCGAGGGTGACTTTCACGTCTTAATGTACGGGTTTGCGCCGGGGTACGCATATCTTTCTGGCGTGGCCGAGGGCATTCAAGTACCACGTAAAGCCGCGCCTGTGCGCAATGTTCCGGCGGGCAGCGTCATCATTGCGGGGCCGCAATGCCTTGTCACGACCCTGACAATGCCAACGGGCTGGTCGATTATCGGGCGTTCACCTACGCCCATACTGACAGGCGATCCAAGCCACCCATTCTTGTTTGATGTCGGGGACCGCGTGACGTTCGAGCGTATCGATCTTGCGCGTTTTGAGCGCATGCGTAAGGAAACTACACATGGCTGATGCTGAACTTTCTGTCTCTTTTGCGGGGCCGCTGGTCACACTTCAAGATGCCGGTCGTCCGGGCAACATGCGATATGGCGTGTCCGCGTCTGGCCCGATGGATCGCTTGGCATTTGATGCAGCTCACGCGGCCCTTGGCAATGCGTCTGGTCAAACAGCCGTTGAGATATCGCTTGGGGGTTTGATGTTGCACTGCACGCAAGGCGCTGTGACCCTGGCCATCACTGGTGGGGATTTTGTCGTCGACTATGCGGGGCAAAAGACCAGCTCTTGGACCGTGCTGACGATACACAAAGGCGAACGGCTCGCGATCCGCGCGGGAAGGGCCGGAAGCTGGGCATATCTGGCTTTTGCAGGCGCGCTGCAGTCAAAGGCTTGGTTGGGCAGTCAGGCGACCCATTCGATGTCTGGTTTTGGCGGTGGTGCCTTGCAAGCAGGTCAATCCCTGACTGTGTGTGATGCCGCGATGCGTGACGACCGCCTTGGCGAGATACCGAAGCCAGACTTTGCCCCCAAAGGGCCTATTCGCACCGTTATTGGCCCCCAAGATCAGTATTTTGGCAAAAATATTGTGGACCGATTTGTGTCGGATGAATTCAAGGTCACCGATGCTTATGACCGGATGGGTATGCGGCTTGCTGGCCCCATTTTGGCTTTGGATGGTGCGCTTTCTATTCCGTCAGAACCCATTGTGCGCGGATCCGTACAGGTATCAGGCGACGGCGTTCCAACCGTGCTTTTGGCCGATCATCAAACGACAGGTGGATACCCGAAAATCGCCACCGTCATCTCAAGTGACGTTGATCGTCTTGTGCAGTTTCGTGCGGGTCAGACATTGCGGTTTACGTCGGTATCCAGCGAAGACGCAATCGGCGAGACCAGAGATTACGTATCCAAGAAGGTTCAATATCTTGAACAGATTTCTGTGGCACGCGGGTCGCTCGAACAGCGCCTGATGCGTGAAAACCTGATACATGGGTGCATATTCGACTGACAAAAAAGTCACGGACAGAATTGGGAGGGCGCTTGGCCCAGGGAATTCATCTTAACCGCGGACATGGATGGCTTTGACTACGGCCGACGGGGCCTTGCTATGTTGCACAAGCCCCACAAACTTAAGCGGCAACGCAGAGGATGTTTGCCTGTGGGTTGCAGTCTAATGGTATTAATTGAATTTAGTGGAATTGTGTTTTGATTAATAAATGCAGCTCAAAGTTGTATGTAGTGCGATGTAATGTTTGGAGACGTATATATGTTAAAGTCGATTGCGATAATTGGTACTTTGGGTGCCTTGGCGGCCTGTGGTGGGACAAGTATCCCAATAAATGAGATATCATCAGGTGCTCCTGTCGTATCGACGATGGGCGGCGGTGGCGGTGGTACGCCCTCTACATCGAATCGAGATCAAAGCTTTGCCACGATTTTGAACAATATGCGTATAGGCAATGGATCAAATGCTGTGAGATACGACAGCCGATTGGATGCAGCGGCCCAAGGCCATGCAGATGATATGGTTGCTAACGGATATTTTTCACATACCAGCCAGAATGGCGATGAGGTGTATGACCGGATCGTCGCCGAAGGTTATAATCCGATTGCTTATGGCGAGAACATTGCTGGTGGACAACAATCAGAACAAGATGCGCTGGACGCATGGGAAAACTCAAGACCACACAATACGATGATGAACGCAGGATCGCTCGAGGAATTTGGCCTCGGCGTTGCTGGATCAGGTGGTGATGTCCGCTGGGTTCTTATTTTGGCAACCGAAGGCTAAATCGCCCAATAATACCGTGTGAGATGATAGAAAATCGGGGCGGCAAAGACCACGCTATCTAGCTGGTCAACAAAGCCGCCCTGACCGGGGATGAGATGCGACCAGTCTTTGACGCCGCGGTCCCTTTTGATCGCTGCAAAAACCAGATTGCCGAACATACCCACGATGGATGCAATGCCAGCCATTCCCATCGCGCCCCAAACGCCGAATGGTGTGATCCAGCTTAGCAATGCGCCGATCAACATGGCGCTGATAACCCCGCAGGCCACGCCTTCCCATGTTTTTGGTGACAGACCCGGAGCAATCTTTGTCCGCCCGATGCGCCGCCCGAAGAAGTATTCCAGCAGGTCGCCAAGTTGTACAACCATGACCAAAAAAGTCACCAAAAGGATAGCGCGGTCGCCGTAGCCTGCAATCTCCAAATTCATCAATGCGGGTACATGACTGACACAGTACACTGCGATCATAAGCCCCCATTGGGTTTCAGCGACACGGATCAGGAACTTGTTCGCATCGCCGCGCAATGCTGACACCATGGGCAACATCAAGAATCCATAGACGGGGATGAACACCGCATAAAGCCCGGTCCATTCGAGTGCCACAAAGATGTATTGCAAAGGCAGAACCACAAAGAACGCCAGCGCCAATGACATATGATCGGCCTGTGCCTTGGTCGTTAATGTTAGAAATTCGCGCAAGGCTGCAAAAGATGCGAATGCGAACAGGATTGTGACCCCGACTTTGCCGGTCAGCATCGCTATTCCGATGAACGCGACCATAGCCCACCAGCTTTGCACGCGGGTCATATACGTCTCGAGCACGGGATTGGTGGTTTCGGTGTCTTGGCGCGAACGCAGGACTTCGCCCAAAAACGTCAATCCGACCAAAATGGTAAAAGCCCCGATGGTTAGCCACAGGATGTCGATTGTTGTCGATGTCATGTTCGGTCCTCTGGGCGTAGATCGGAAAGGGCTTTGGCCGCACGCGCTAGGAATGCATCTTTGCTTTCGCCCTCTGCAATGTGAACTGGCGTTCCGAATGTGACCGTACAGATCAACGGAAGCGGAATGACCTCTCCCTTGGGCATGATCGTGTTCAGGTTAGCGACCCATGTGGGCACAAGGTCCACGTCTGGTCGGGCCAATCCCATATTATAAAGCCCTGCTTTGAAAGGTAAAAGCAGGTCGTCGCCCATGTTCCGGTTGCCTTCAGGAAAAATGATTAGTGATGATCCTTCGTCGAGCGCCTCTATGATTTTGTCCATCGGTTTGTCGTTCACCTCTGGTCGCCGATCAATCAGGACGCAGTTGAATACTTCAGGTCCGATAAAGGCGCGTAGTGGATTTTTTAGCCAATAATCTGCAGCCGCAACTGGGCGCACGGTGCGGCGCAGGGCAGGGGGCAGAACCGACCAAATCATCGGCATATCCGCGTTGGATGTATGGTTTGAATAGTACACCCGCTGTCGCGGAATGGGTTCAATCCCTTGCCAATCTGCCCGAACGGCAGTGATGCCGCGTGCAAACAAACGGATACAATGCCCAACAATGCGGGCGGCGAAAGGGCGCAAGATTTTCATGATGTAAACCTTAACGAGGTTATTGAAATATGAAAGTCCGTAGGATGGGTTTTAACCCATCCTAGGAAAGTTTGCAGTGCTTATGCCGCGTCGCTGTCGGTCACATAGTCTGACAGCAGCTTTTCATTGCGTGCTTCTTCGAGGCGTTGAACGCGGTCGACGGACAGGCGGTCGTCAAACCGGTATTTGACAAAATTCACCAAAGCCAGAGTTAGCAACAGGACGGATATCCCCCAGAACCCTTTGGTCGACAGTGGTACGTCTGTGGACAAATATAGCGATAGCCCCAGCATGCCATAAGCGACCAAAACGGCGGCCCCGTTAAAGAACATGATAAGCGCGTTGTCTGATTTAGTTGAATGCATGGTATTTCTCCAGATTTATGAGTTGTTGGCTTTAAGGCGATCAAGAACGGTCGCTGCTGTGGCACGTGTTGCGGGACCAAAGCCTGCGTCGGCCATGCGGTCGCCAAGGTTATCGTGGTTCAGGTCACCGTTGATGTCCGACAAGATTTCAGCGTGTTCAAACGGGTCGTCCCGCCCAATAACACGCGCGATTAACTCATCGGCGTCCTCGATGCTGTTGGTCCCAGATGCGCCCATCCGTGATTGAATGTCTTGTTCACGTCGTACTGCGCGGGCTTGGATCGCACCTTGTTTCAAGTCGATGATCCGGCGGTGGCCTGTTTCAATGCTGCTGCGCAAGCGCAGGACCTTTTGATCAAGCCGCCCAAGTGTTTGGCCGCGTATCGTCAGTTCGTTTTCCATCTGGGCAAGGGCGGTTGCGGCTTCGGTTGCCATTGCGTCATTGCCTGCTGCGATTGCTGACTGCGCTCGTTTGGTCAGATCTTTGACCCGGTTTTCAAGACCTTGACGCTGCTGGTCTTCGGACCGTTGGCGTTGAATGAGGCTTGCAAGGGTGGCCTTGCCCGCCTTTAGGCTAGCATCTGCTTCGCGAATTTTCTGATCGATCAACTCGATTGCAAAAGCGTCGCGGACGCGGTCTTCGGCCCGTGCATTTGCCCCAGTGATCAGGGTGCTAAGTGTCTTAAACATCTGTATCTCCATTCGTGAACGTTGTTCATAAATTAAGATTTAGAGGATTAGATGTGGGTGGTCAAGTAAATAATGAACGTTGTTCACAAATTTTTAGTAGGATTGATGATTTGCTTTAGAATAAGGGCGATCATGTCGTCGATATTTGCTGATTGGACACCCGCGCTGGCGTCATCCAGCCCCAAGAGAACGATACCATGCACCGAAGAGAACAGCGCTTTGGTCAATAAAGCCAGTTGATTTGCATCCATTTTGGGAAAAGCCGCACCAAGTGGGTCATGGATGAATGTGAACAATTGCCCCATCTCAGCAAGGTACCAGTCGGGAGCTGCTTCACCCTTGGGACGTTCCAGATCAAACAGGGCGCGCCACAGGTAATAGTTCTGCGCGGCAAACCGGTGATAGGCTTGGCTCATCACGATCAGTTGCTGCACAGGCGTTTGATCCGCTTGTGACAGGCTTGCCGCGACATCCCGCCCAAGCGCCTGAAACGTATCCGCATTCACTGTAAGAACCAGATCGTTGAGGTCGCCAAACACATTATAAATCGCGCCCACTGCGCAGCCTGCCTCGGTTGCGAGGTTACGTGCACGAAGTGCGCTCAGTCCATCGCGTGCGATCCGTAATTTTGCAATATCGATTAATGATTGGCGCAGTACTTCGCGGCGCGCTGCAACTTTACCTGCCATGGTGACCCTCATCTTTGAACGTAGTTCACCCTAGTTTAGTTTGATCATATTGGAAAGGGTAGACGGCGGTTAGACCTTAACCGGTGCCCCGCCAGCAAAGTTGTTCACCTCATGATACCTGATCGGGGTCTCTTGCATTTGCAGGTGCAGCCCGTCGCCGCCGTAAGGATGCGCTCGTGCAAGCTCCTCGTCGACGTCAATACCAAGGCCTGCCGCGGTAGGCACAGGGATATAGCCGCCCTCAACCGTGAGCGTGTTTTTCACCAATGCGGAATGGAACGGTGTCTCAATCGTTTCCGCCATCAGGATGTTTGGAATGGATGCGGCAAGCTGAATATTCGCCGCCCATTCGATAGGCCCTGCATAAAGGTGCGGCGCCATCTGTGCGTTATAAGTTTCGGCAATGGCCGCGATTTTCTTACATTCCCAAATACCGCCAGCTCGCCCAAGGGCTGGTTGCAAGATCTGCACACCTTGCCGTAGCGCCGCCGCGAATTCTGATTTGGTGGTCAGCCGTTCGCCCGTTGACACTGGGATGCGGACCGCTTGGGTGACTGGGGTCATGTCAGCGTCGGGCGGAGTTGGCTCCTCATACCATAGTGGCGAAAAGGGTTCCAACGCTTGTCCCATACGAATTGCGCCGGCCGTGCTAAATTGTCCGTGGGTGCCAAACAACAGGTCGGCACGGTTGCCGACAGCGTCTCGGATTGTTTTGCAGAAATTCACTGATGTGTCGATGTCATGCATCGACGGCATGTGCCCGCCACGGATCGTATAGGGCCCAGCAGGGTCAAATTTGACCGCTGTGTAGCCATTTTCAACCATCGCAACGGCACTTTCAGCAGCCATATCAGCGTCTGCCCAGAATGCTGGCAGGGGGTGGTGTGCCTGCGGATAAAGATAGGTGTACGCCCGAATACGGTCGTTGATCCGTCCGCCGATCATTGCATGCACCGGCCTGTTCCGATCTTTGCCGACCATGTCCCAGCAAGCCATTTCCAAGCCAGACCAAGCACCCATCACCGTCAGATCAGGCCGCTGCGTAAAGCCTGATGAATACACCCTTCGGAACATCAATTCTATGTTTTCGGGGTTTTCGCCAGCCATATGCCGCCCGAACACATCGCGGATAACGTGGGTCATTGCGTCTGGGCCAATGGTGGATGCATAGCATTCGCCCCAGCCCACGACCCCTGTGTCTGATGTCGCTTTGACCAAAATCCAATACCGCCCGCCCCAACCGGGTGCAGGCGGGGCGGTCACGATGATGTCGAGATCTGCGAGTTTCATGGGGCGTCCTTTTGAGTATTTGGAACAAAGCGAGGCTTAGTCGAAAGTGATGACGTTGCGTTTGGCCGAACCGGTTTTGGTGTCTGCAATCGCATCGTTGATCTGATCAAGCGCCCAAGTTTGGGACACCAATTCATCAAGCTTCAGTCGTCCTTGTTGGTAAAGGTCGACCATCCACGGGATGTCACGTGCGATCACGGCATCGCCCATTTTGGATCCAACCATGCCTTGGCCTGCGGCGGCCATCGATCCCGGATCATAGGTTGCCGCGTCCCCGATGTGGGGCATGCCGACCATGACAACTTTGCCTCCCGGCGCCAAATAGTTGGGGGCTTGGTTGTAGACAGGGATCGCACCAACTGTCACGAATACCGCGTCAGCCCCACGCCCGATGGCCGCTTTCGCGGCATCCCATGGCGCATTGTCGCTGGCAAGCACACCATCGGTTGCCCCAAAATCGCGCGCGATTTGCAGTTTTTCTTCGGACATATCAACAGCAATGATCCGCCGTGCCCCTGCGATCCGCGCGCCTTGGATGGCATTAAGACCGACACCGCCCGCGCCGATCACAACCACGTCTTGGCCGGCCCGCAGCTGTGCCGCGTTCACAACTGCGCCGATGCCGGTAATCACACCGCACGCCAAAAGGCTGGCCGCGTTCATGTCCATATCGGCTGGGATGCGCACAATCTGGCTTTGATCAACCACGACTTTTTCGGCGAACGCGCCGCAGTTCATGGCTTGCACCAGTGGCGCGCCGTCAGCTGTTGTCAGTGGGCCAGAGGTTTGCATATCCGTCTCGCAAATCACGGGCTTGCCCGATGCGCATGATCCGCAGCTGCCGCAAGACCTGATCAGCGTCACAACGACGGCATCCCCGATGGACACGCCTTTGACACCGGTGCCTACCGACGTGATGTGGCCTGCTGCCTCGTGCCCATAAACGGCTGGCAATGTGCCGCCCCATCCGCCTTCTGCGAATGAAATATCCGAATGGCAAATGGCGCAGGCCTTTAACGTGACTTCAACCTCGCCCATTTCAGGCGCGCGCAATGTGATGGTGTCGATGGTCAATGGCTTGCCGAATTCATGACAAACGGCGGCTTTGATCTGTGGCATGGGACGTCCTTTTAGATTTGTCCCATGCTGACCGTTTGCTGCTGATCTTTGCAAGACCGAAACCGACTTTATGTGTCGGTTTTTAGGTGTCGGTCTGATTGGTGCGTAAAACTGGAAGGTAGACGGCAATCGCACCCACAACCAAGATCGCCGACAAGATGAATGGTGCCCCCGGTAGATAGATCGGCGCATTTTCATGGGTAAAGTAAAAGAACACCTGCGTCATGGCCAAAGGTGCTGCGATCGATGCCACCGCGTTGATTGACGTCAACGCGCCTTGCAGTTCGCCTTGCTGATCGTCGGGCGCTGTGCGTGACATGATGCCTTGCAACGCGGGGCCAGCGATTGACCCAAGCGCCGTAAGCGGTGTCAGCGCCAATGCGACCCAGCCATTTGTGACGAACCCAAGTGCTATGAACGCCACGACATCGACGCCAAGCCCCAACACAACTGCGTTACGTTCGCCGATCCGCGCAAGGATGGGCCGGATTAGAACACCTTGGACGATGGCAATACCGATCCCAAACGCGCCCAGCGACAGACCGATCATGCCCGGTCCCCAGCCGAATTGCAGCTTGCCAAAATAGGCCCAGATGCTGGGATACACGAAAAATGCGATGCCATAGATAAACGACATCCCCATGAGCCGCCCTAAGCCGGGCAATTGGCCGATATGTTTGAATGCGCCAAGCGGGTTGGCTCGCCGCCACGAAAACGGCCGTCTTATCCGGTCGGTGACGGTTTCAGGCAGCGCGAAGTAGCCAAAGATCGCGTTGGCGCCTGCCAGCACAGCGGCGGCCCAGAACGGTGCACGCGTGCCGTATTCTGCCAATAGGCCGCCCATCAGTGGCCCAAGCACAAAACCAACCCCAAAGGCGGCCCCGATCAGACCAAAATTGGCGCTTTTGTCTTCTGGTTTCGAAATATCTGCCATGTAGGCCGATGCGGTTGACTGGGTGGCTGCCGTGATCCCACCAATGATCCGTCCAATAACAAGCAACCAGATCGTACCAGCCACGGCCATTAGAACATAGTCAAAGGCCATGACTACAAGTGCTATTAACAAAACAGGTCTACGCCCAAACCGATCAGAAAGCCCGCCGATGACAGGTCCAAAAAGGAACTGCATGACCGCATATATGGCAGCAAGAAACCCGCCCCAAAGGGCGGCTTGCCCTAGATCGCCTGCTTCCAATTCTTGGATAAGGTCGGGCATCACGGGCATGATCAGTCCGATCCCCATGCTGTCGAGCATCACAGTGATCAGGATAAAGATCAAAGGCAGTCGATTTTTCATGGGCACGCTCCGGCGTTGTGATCCCCACGATCTAAAGGCTTTGGACTAGTTTGCAAGCCCAGTGAGGTGGCCTGTGTTTGTCATGAATTCGGTCAAGCTCTCTGCGTAACTGATTGGATCTTCGGCGCAGGGCAGGTGGCCACACCGCGGCATGACCTTGAACTGTGACCCCGGAATAAGGTCCACAGTTTCGCGTACCAGATCGGCAGGCGTCGCCCCGTCTTGGCCGCCTGCGATCCCCAATGTGGGTATCCGAAGGCCGGATGTCGGTGTGTAAAAATCTGTGCCTGCTATCGCCGCACAGACGCCCGCGTATCCTTGTGGGTTCACCGCGCTGACCATGTCATGCCACGGCGCAATCTCGGGCGTGTTCACGAAATCGCGCCCGAACCAGCGCGGCATAATCGTGTCAGCAAGTGCCGCCATGCCACCGGCGTGGACTGCAGCGATCCGGTCGTCCCATAACTGAGCGTTACCGATTTTTGCCGCTGTGTTTGACAAGACAAGCGAGCGGATCAGGTCGGGTCGTTTTACGGCAAGTCCTTGGCCGATCATACCACCTACGGATAGGCCCACGAACATCGCGTCGGTCACGTCTGCAGCATCACAAATCGCAGCAGCATCGCTGATCAGTTGCCCCATGGTGTAGGGCGCGTCAGGAACATCAGTCTTCCCATGTCCGCGCAGATCATAGCGGATAATTCGCAATCCATCTGGCAGGAGCGGAAGAACTTTGCGCCACAAAGCAAGTGTCGTGCCAAGTGAATTTGCAAAGACAATTGTTGGGGCAATGGGATGGTCTACGCCGTCAATTTGACCGTGTATTCGGACCGTTCCATTCATTGCTGAAAATTCACGCATCGTATTTGTCGCCTTGTTAAAAAGATAAAGCCGCGCAATGGGTTTCCCCCGGCGCGGCTTTGTCCTGCTACCCTGGTCCGTCGCTTGCGCGGGACACTGGGTAGCCCTCCCTGACGGGCACTTGAAGCGATTTTTAATCTTGAGTCAACAGTTTTGCACAGCGCCTTATTTATGTGCGCTATGCAGTACGATATGCGCCATTATTTGGCCATGGTCAGACGCGAGCTTATTGTAAGGCGCATCAGGGTGGCTGCCGTCTGTCAGGTGGTCGTTGAGCACATTAAAGTATGTCATCTCGCCAATCGCTTCTGGGTCGCCCGCATTGAAATGCCGCGACATCAGAATCTGGTCGATCGATTCAAACACGCCACCAAAGGCAGACGTATAGATCATGTCGCGTGCAGATTTCCGCACGAACATTTTCTCTGCCGAATGAAGCCGAACGCGGTTAATTTTCGCTTGGATTACTTCGTTTTCGGCATCTTTGTACCGGTCGCCTTTGTGTGCCGCATCATGCCTGCGCATCCAAGCGTAGTTCTTGAACGGTGTTTCGCCCGAGATGATTTCAGAGCTGACCGCATGTTCACTGTCGTTCATATCTCCCAGCACCATGACCGGATTTCCGGCCTCTAGTTCAGCCAAAATCTCACGGCGTAGAACCCATGCTTCGGCCATGCGGCGCAGACCCGCGCGCAGGGACCCCATGGCGCGTCCTGCCGGATCATAGTTGACCAAATCAGCGGCAGGCGCGAACGGTGCACCTTTGGGGCGGTCAAGCTCGCCCAGCTTGGATTTTAGGTGGCAGTTAAAGACCGTAACAACGATGTCGCCCACAGGAATTTTTGTTTTCAGCACCGGCCGCGATAACCGTTTGATCGTGTAGTGCCCACCATCGGACCCGTCCAAATCGCTGAACGGAATATTCAGTGGTTCTGGTAAATCTTGTAGGACCTCGGGTGGCGCGGCAAAGCCAAACCGTGAAAGCGTTGCAACACCTGGACGCCGCTCACCGGGGCCTCCGTCGCTTTCGTTGGGTGCGAATGCAAGTGCCGCATCAGCGTAAGTTTCATGCGCCAGTTTGCGAAAAATCGCCTTGCGGGCATACCGCTTGGACCTGTCGGGGATATTTGCCGCATTGGCCTCTGATCCCAACTCGTCGGTTTCTTCGATCACGTCGCGCAGGGATTCTTCGCTAAAAATTTCCTGAAAACAGGTAATGTCCGCGTTAAGCGTTAGCAATTGATTGGCCAACCAAGACTGTTTCCAGCTGTGTTCCTCGGGTGTGTAGGCTTCGTATTTGTAATACTCATGATCCGCTTCAATCAGGTTCTTGACGTTGAAACTTGCGATTGTGAATTCGGTCATAATGTCTCCAATGCGCGGGCGAATTGCGCGGGGTCGACGTTGCCGCCAGTTGCGACAGCGATCACGGCGTCGCCGTCAAATTGGCCAGGATGGAACAGAGCAGCGGCAAGTGCAGCAGCCCCGCCGGGTTCAACGACAATTTTGAGCCGTGAAAATGCAAGGCCCATGGCTCGCAAGCATTCATCGTCTGTGACAACAACACCGGGGCCGCAGTGGGCTTGCATGATCGGGAAGGTTATATTTCCCGGTGCGACTGTAAGAATCGCGTCGCAAATTGATCCGCTTTGCGTGGCGTTGCGTTCGATTTTACCCGATATTAGGCTGCGGGTTACGTCGTCGAAGTGTTCTGGTTCGGCGGGTCGTACGCGCATGTCGGGCGCTAATTCGGCCAATGCGAGCGCGATCCCTGATGTCAGACCACCACCGCCACAACAGACCATCACATCGGCCGCAGTGACGCCCAATGCTGCCGCTTGTTCGGCGATCTCTAATCCAGTCGTTCCTTGGCCCGCGATAACCTGTGGCTCGTCAAACGGTTTGATCAAGGTCAGCCCACGTTCGGTTGCAATGCGTGCGCCGATCTCGTCGCGGTCCTCGGTTTCGCGGTCATATAAGATGACTTCTGCACCCAAGGTGCGTGTATTATCGATCTTCATTTGGGGCGCGTCTGCTGGCATTACGATCACTGCAGGTGCACCGTGTGCGGCCGCTGCCATGGCAACGCCTTGCGCATGATTACCTGATGAAAAAGCGATAACGCCAGTTTTGAGCGCATTGTCCGTCAAGGATGACACCGCAGACCACCCGCCCCGAAACTTGAACGATCCGGTGTGTTGCAGGCATTCCGCCTTCACCAAAACCCGCCGTCCGGCAATGTCGTCCAGGAATGGAGACGTCAGCATCGGCGTAACCCGCGCGTGGCCTTTCAGGCGGACTGCTGCGGCTTGGATCATGTCAAAGTTCATGCAAATCCTCCAACCATTCGGCCAACGCCTCTAGCGCGTCGGGCTCATCTAAGAATGGGACATGGCCCCGATCTGGAATATCAGCGCGGATAATATCCGGCCTGCGGCGCAGCATTTCGTCAGCGGTTTCCTCGGACAGTAGATCAGAATTCGCACCCCGAATAAGCGCCAGTGGCATCCCCCCAAGGGCATCATAAAGTGGCCATAGGTCAGGCGTTGGCGCGTCCGCTGTTTCCAACACTGCATCACGCAACTTTGGGTCATACCGAATGACCAAACCATCCATGGTCTGCGCGTAATGCGCACGGACTTCGGCGAGCCAACGACCATGCGGAACACCTGCAAAGCGGGTCCACAGTTTAGCGCGCGCGCGGGCCGCATCTTCGTGATTATCTTGGGGCGGATTGCGCCCCAAATAGCCACGGATCACGTCCATGCCTGTGTCTTCGATCACGGGTCCGATGTCATTAAGCGCCACGCCCATCAGCCGATCCTTGGCAGTCGCAGCGAGCAGCATTGCGATCAATCCACCGCGTGAGGTGCCCAAAACAGCGACTTTCTCTAACCCCAGATGGTCCAGCAATGCCAACGCATCAGCACCTTCTTGCGGGATCGTATAAGTGGACGGGTCAGCCCAATCTGATTGTCCGCGCCCGCGATAATCCATGCGGATCAGGCGCACAGGCAAGTGAGGGGCCACATGGTCAAAATCTGCGGTGTTGCGGGTCAGGCCAGCAAGGCACAAGACAGGAATGCCATTGCCGCGTTCCTCGTAATAAAGCTTCGTGCCGTCAGCGGCTTTGAAATGGGGCATTAGGCTACCTCTGGTATTGTGGTTAGGTCGGATAGGACATGTGTTGGTTTTGCGTAAAGCCGGTCAATCGGAGCACTTGCGCGGTTCACCCAAGCGGTCGTGAACCCGTATCCAGCGGCACCTGCTGCATCCCAACCGTTTGATGAAACGAACAGAACGTCTGATTTGGCGCAGCCGAAATGCGCACCCACAAGGTCATATACAGATGCATGTGGTTTAAAGACACCAACAGATTCGACTGATAGCAAGGCGTCCAACATGTCGCCAATCTTGGCAGACTGCACAGCGGCCTCAAGCATTGCAGGAGACCCGTTTGACAAAATCGCTGTTTTCGCGCCACTTGCTTTTAGGGTGGCCAACATCGCAGGTACCTCTGCGTATGCCGCCAAATCCCAGTACAGATCCAACAGGCGGGTGCGTGTGGCAGGGTCATCCAACCTTGCTGCCTCTAATGCCCAGTCCAATCCGTCTTGGGTGACCTGCCAAAAATCACAGTGATGGCCTGCAACAGCACGCAACCACGTATATTCCAGCTGCTTGGATCGCCAATTTGCGGCAACCTGCGGCCAATGCTCGGCCAATGCGGCATGGGCTGGCTCGGTCGCGGCCTCTCTGGCGGCTGCATTCACATCAAACAATGTGCCATAGGCATCAAACACATAAACTGATTTGGGCAACTTATTGTCCCTTCGGTGATCTGATTCAAAACAGACTGTCACACAGCCGCGCCGCCGAAAAGGGGCAAAGCGGTTTGCATCCCAGCCGCCCACACTTTAGCAAGGCCGCCAGAAACCCATATGACAAGATGAAAGCACGACATGACCCAAGCAAAAGCCGGCGACACGATCCGTATCCATTACACAGGCACCCTGACATCAGGCGAGGTGTTCGACAGTTCCAACGGGCGCGACCCGCTCGAATTTGCGTTGGGGTCTGGCATGATTATCAAAGGACTTGATGACGCGATCTACGGCATGATCGTTGGCGAAAAGAAGGTCGCAAAAATTGCGCCATCCGATGCGTATGGCGATTTGAACCCTGATGCACGTCAGGCCGTGCCGCGCACTGAATTTCCGGACGACATTCCAGCCGAAGTAGGCACGCAGTTGCAGATGCAATCACCCGAAGGCCAAGTCATTCCGGTCACAATCGTAGACGTCTCCGACACTGAAATCACGCTCGACGCCAATCATTTTCTTGCAGGCAAAGAGCTAACGTTTGATTTTGAAATCACAGGCATCGACGCGGTCTAACCGCTTTTTCCGAGCCTAAATATGTCGGGGTCTGGGGCCGCGCCCCAGACCTCGTTTAATGCGCTGCGGTCAGAGGTTTTCTGACTGCGGCATCCCTAAAACATGATAGCCACCATCGACGCGAATAATTTCGCCCGTGGTGCAAGCTCCCGCATCAGACGCCAGATAAACAGCCGTGCCGCCGACGGCTTCCAATGTGGCATTGGACCGCAAAGGCGCGTTTTCGCCCGTATGTTTATAGATCTTGCGCGCGCCACCAATGGCCGCCCCAGCAAGCGTTTTCATCGGGCCAGGTGAAATCGCGTTAACGCGGATGTTGTCCGGCCCCAGATCATTGGCCAGATAACGCACAGCGCTTTCCAACGCGGCCTTGGCCACGCCCATGACGTTATAGAACGGGGTGACTTTGTTGGCACCTTGGTACGTCAACGTCAGGATCGTGCCGCCGTTTGGCATCAACGCCATGGACCGCTTGGCCACGTCGATCAGTGAAAAGCAGGATATCACCATCGAGTTCTTAAAGTTTTCAACGCTGGTGTCCGAAATCCGGCCCGTCAGCTCGTTCTTGTCGGAATAAGCAATGGCATGCACGACAAAATCAAACGTGCCCCACTTTTCTTCAAGTGCAGAAAACGCCGTGTCCATCGATGCAGCATCGGTCACATCGACATCAACCATAAAGTCGGACCCAACAGAGGCCGCAAGTGGTGCCAGCCGTTTACCAAACGCATCGCCCTGATAAGTGAACGCCAATTCAGCCCCCGCCGCAGACATTGCCTTGGCAATGCCCCAAGCAATCGACCGCTCATTAGCGACCCCCATAATCAGTCCGCGTTTGCCGTGCATTGAAATGGTCATGTGAGGTCCCTCAGCTATTTGGAGTTAGTTGGACGGTTTGGAACGTCACGTCAAGTTTTTGCAGTGGCGGTCAATCTTCGGTGGAGCAATAAATATCTAACTTCAGTTTCAGTTTCCTGTCAGCAAGCATTTTAAATGTCGATGCTTCAAGTGACAGTCCATCATTGAAAGTTTGCATAAATAGACCACAGAATATGTCTGCACTATAACGCTCGGAAACCTCGCGCCAAATGGCGAGGTCGTCGGGTAGTTGCGAAAGTAACGCTACTATTTGCGCATCTAGGTTTCCATCAAAGCGACTAGGGGCTTGTAGCCGCCACTCACCCATTTTGGCGATCCTAACTTTTGCCGCTGTGCCTGATATAATATCGCTCTTATGATGGCTTCGCGAGGGTTGCATACCCAGCAGAGTAGATACGTCATTGGGATTAAAATCAGCACCCCAAACACGCACGGCGGCTTCGGTTATTTCGAGTGCTGACATTTCCTAAATCTCTTTACCGCGTAAACTTACTCAACAACATCGATCCATTCGTTCCACCGAACCCAAACGAGTTCGTCATGATCGTGTCTAGTCCTGCATCCGCTTTCATCTCAGTCGCGATCTCGGCGGGCTTCAGCGCAGGATCAAGGTTTTCGACGTTGATCGAAGGCGCGATGAAATCGTTTTCTAGCATTAGCAGGCAGTACACGGCTTCAGATGCGCCAGTCGCTCCTTGAGAGTGACCTGTCATGGATTTGGTTGACGACACAGGCGGTGTGGACCCTTCACCGAATACACGGCGCACGGCTTCAATCTCGCCGACGTCGCCCACTGGTGTGGATGTGCCATGTGCGTTGATATAGCTGACCTTGCGGCCTTCTGGCAGGGTATCAAGCGCCAGACGCATTGCCCGTTCGCCGCCTTCACCCGATGGAGCGACCATGTCGTGGCCGTCGGATGTGGCTGCAAAGCCTGTGACTTCGGCATAAATTTTCGCGCCGCGTGCCTGTGCATGCTCGAGACTTTCCAAAACCAACATCGCGCCACCGCCTGCGATGACAAACCCGTCGCGGTCCGCGTCAAATGCGCGGGATGCTTTGGTCGGTGTATCGTTGTACTTGGACGACATCGCGCCCATTGCATCAAACAGGCAGGACAATGTCCAATCCAATTCCTCTGCGCCGCCAGCAAACATCACGTCTTGCTTGCCCATCATAATCTGTTCCGATGCGGACCCGATGCAGTGCAGGGATGTGGAACAAGCGGAGGTGATCGAATAGTTGATCCCCTTGATCTTGTACTGCGTGCACAGGTTCGCCGAGATCGTGGACGACATGCATTTTGGCACAGCAAACGGCCCGATCCGCTTGGTCGCACCTGTGTCTTTTACAATGTTATGGGCTGTGAACATCGCTGACGTAGACGGCCCACCAGAGCCTGCGATCAGACCGGTACGCACGTTGGAAACCGTATCCTCGTCAAGCCCAGCATCGGCAATCGCCTGACCCATGGCGATATAGGCATAAGCAGCACCCGGACCCATAAAGCGAAGGGCGCGCTTTTCAACATGGTCCTTGATGTCCAACTTAACGGTGCCTGCGATTTGGGAACGAAACCCATGCTCGGCCATCTCTGGACTGGCTTCAATGCCAGACTTACCCTTTTTCAGAGAGGTCAAAACCTCATCCGCGTTATTCCCGATGGGGGATACGATCCCCAAACCTGTGATGACGACGCGACGCATGAGCGCTCTCCTGTATTTGTGTTGGTTCTTTGTAAGATGGGGGAGGGCGGAGGTGCAAGTGGGTAGGGGGCTGGTGCTTGCAACCCAAACGCATAGTCGCGTGATTTGACAGTTTGGATGAGCAAGTACGTCAGTATCGTAAAACTAAAGTGCCGTTTGGCATACACATCATAATGCCTTTGTAGTCAGATTGTGGCCATTGCGACTTGGGAAAGTCCACCGCATAGCTGTCCGAAATGGAAGAAAACACGATCTCGCCGACAATATCGCTGATTGAAAATTGATCTCCGGCAAAAATGGACTGGAGTTCGGGGGGCTTCATTGATTTTCCTAATGAATGTCGTAACCAAGGCAGTCAGCGATGGCTAACGACAGCTGAGTTAAGCTGCCGTTAGCCCGATCACTCTTAACTCTCGCTCAAAGCGACCTTCATATCCTTGACGATATAGATCACTTCGCCGTCGGCCTCGACGATACCGTCAGCCACACCCATTGTCAGGCGGCGGGTTTGGATCGCTTTGGTGAAGTCGATTTTATACGTCAGCAGTTTGCGGTCAGGGCGCACCATGCCGGTCAGTTTCACTTCGCCAACCCCAAGCGCATAGCCGCGCCCAAGCCAGCCGCGCCAGCCAAGGTTGAACCCGGTCAGCTGCCACAAGCCATCAAGGCCCAAGCAGCCGGGCATGATCGGGTTGCCGGGGAAGTGGCAATCGAAAAACCACAGGTCAGGCGTGATATCGAATTCTGCGACCACGTGGCCTTTGCCATGGGCGCCGCCATCGCCTGAAATTTCAGTGATCCTGTCCATCATCAACATGGGCGGGGCGGGCAATTGCGCGTTGCCTTCGCCGAAAAGCTCGCCACGGGAACAGGCCAACAGACCCTCTTTGTCAAAACTGGATGGATAATCTGCCATGTGGATGCGCCCCAAATATCGCGTGTTTCATTGTTAATTTTACGTCTATCACTGCGGACTTGGGTGCTGCAAGGGTGGGGGATCGCCCCCAATTGTGCGTTTTCGTTTGATCCCGCGCCCTATTCCCCCATATGAATAGGTGAGAAATGAGAATGGTAATGATGACCAACCTAACACAAGACCGCAGCACGGCATGGCTAGGACGCGTGGGTTTACGCCCAACGCGCCAGCGAATGACGCTTGCAGGATTGTTGATTGGTGATGGCCAAAACCGCCATGTTACGGCTGAAGGGCTGTATGAGGCAGCATCCGGTTCTGGTGAAAAGGTATCGCTTGCGACGGTATACAATACGCTGAGTGCGTTTTGTGAAGCAGGGTTGATGCGTGAGATTACGGTCGATGGGTCCAAAAGCTATTTCGACACCAACATAACCGATCACCCGCATTTCTATTGGGAAGATACGGCTGAATTGACAGATGCGCCTGCCGAAGAACTGGAAATTCGGCGTTTGCCTGATGTTCCCGAAGGCGCTGAGATTGCATCTGTTGATGTGGTGATCCGGCTGCGGCGTAAATGATGGGTTAAAACTCATCCTACACAGTGTTGCCGTTTAATATTTGTTTACTAGAATCGCTGCACCGTGACGTCATGACAAATTATCGCAGATTGCGCGTGCCCGGTGGCACCTATTATTTCTCCGCTTGCTTGGCGGATTCTGACAGTTCTCTTTTGGCCGACGAGGTTGAGCTATTGCGGCATGCAGTTAGGCTGTGTCAAAAACAACGACCGTTTGTGATCAACGCGGCCGTTGTTTTGCCAGCGCAGGTCCAGATGATATGGACGCTGCCTGATGATGACGTCGATTATTTGGCCCGTTGGCGGCAGATCAAATCAACATTCTCGCGTCACGTGCCATTGCCAGTGACGCTGCATGCAAGCCTGCGTAAACGAGGGGAAAAGGGGATTTGGCAATGCAGATTTTGGGAACATCACATCAGGGATGCTGAGGATTATGCGCTGTACGACCATTTGATCGCAACGGCCCCGTTGCGCGCAGGCTTGTTGCGGGACGGTGGTGATTGGCCGCTGTGTTCGGCTTATAAGCGTAGGATGCGTTTTAACGCATCTTTGGTCAAAACCACTGACCGGGCTCCATCAACCCCAAATCCAAAAGCTGCTGAGAATGCCATTCAAACGGTGTTGAATTATGCCAGCGAAAGGTGTTGATTTGCGCAGCACTGACCGGATTGCGCTTTAACGCTTTTGCGGTTCGAAATGATACTAGAGCTGCGGTGATACTGTGATGCCATGGGCATGCATAAGTGTTGTATTCAGGGTCGTTGAACGTGTGATCTGTCCTCAGGCGCAAACCGGGCTTGGCGCGAAAAATGGATATCCGGTCAATCCTGCGGCGCATGGCAGGGACATGTTCTTCAAACCGCCAACGCAGCCCACCGAAAAAGTCCAACTGCCGTTCTGCGAATTCATTTTGTGCATTTGTGCGCGCCAAGGCGTAATATCCTGATTTATCCATATAGGCGTCATCAAGCGACACAGCCGTTGGGCTTTCGTGCAAATCGCCCGCATATAGATCGACCACATAGGTCAAGATCGCGTCACGCCGCTCCTCTGTGTGAAAGCTAAGCATTTCGCCAATGGCGCGGTGTTCGCAGAATGGGAAAAAAATGTACTCGGTATTATAACAGTAATACATCCACTGGCTGGGGGCCTTTTCGATCACTGCATTTACGATGATGACCTGTGCATCGCGCACGGTCGCGTCAAAATCGACACGGTGAACGTTAGCTGGAAGATCGTCAGGAAGATCAATGTCAGGAACCCCAAAAGTTATGACAGATTTGAAGCCCGCATCGATGTGATGTCGGATTGAACTGCCAATCTCGACGTCGTCTTCAAGCAAGATTAACGCAATCGGCCCCTTGGCTAAGGCTTCGGTTCCTTTGGTTAAGAAATGATTGAGGCTTGTAAAATGCATGGTCTGCAGATGATCCTGTTATTTGGTGTAAATTGCGTGAATGTCGGCGTCATTGCAAGCGGGCTGCGTGCAGGTTACACGGCGGTATTGCGCAAAACCCTCGAAATGGTGCCCCTATGTCCGAACCCAAAAAGCTGTTTATCAAGACCTATGGCTGTCAAATGAACGTTTATGACAGTGAACGCATGGCCGAGGCGCTGGGCGGCAACGGATATGTGCAGACCGACAAGGCGGACGATGCAGACATGATCCTGCTAAACACCTGTCATATTCGTGAAAAAGCAGCTGAAAAAGTTTATCACGAATTAGGGCGAATGAAGCACCTAAAGGTTGCGAAGCCCGATCTGAAATTTGGCGTTGCCGGATGCGTAGCACAGGCCGAGGGCGCAGAAATCATTCGCCGTCAGCCAATGGTTGATCTGGTTGTGGGCCCGCAATCGTACCACCGTTTGCCCGCTATGGATGATGCCGTGCAGTCTGGCGTCCGTGCGCTGGACACAGATTTCCCCGATGACGACAAGTTTGAGACGCTCAAATCGCGCAGCAAAGCCAAGCGTGGCCCAACAGCCTTTTTGACCGTCCAAGAAGGCTGCGACAAGTTTTGCGCGTTCTGTGTGGTGCCATATACGCGCGGCGCCGAGGTATCGCGTCCCGCCGATCGTGTCGTGCGCGAAGCCCAAGAGCTGGTCGAGGCTGGCGTACGCGAAATCACGTTGCTTGGTCAGAACGTCAACGCATACCACGGCCACGAAGGCGGCCTTGCTGGGCTGATCTGGGCGCTTAATAAGGTGGATGGGTTGGAGCGTATCCGCTTTACCACGTCCCACCCTAACGACATGGACGACGCGCTGATCGAGGCGCATGGGACCTGTGAAAAGCTAATGCCGTACCTGCATTTGCCTGTGCAATCCGGCTCTGACCGCATTTTGAAGGCGATGAACCGCAAGCACACAGCCGAAAGCTATCTTAAGGTGATCGAACGTATCCGCGAAGCCCGCCCTGACATACTGCTTTCTGGCGATTTTATCGTGGGCTTCCCCGGTGAAACTGACGCAGATTTTGAAGACACTTTAGCGCTGATCCGTGAGGTCCGGTATGGGCAGGCGTATTCGTTTAAATATTCTACACGCCCGGGCACGCCTGCCGCCGAAAAGCCGCAATTGCCCGAGGATGTAATGAGCGTGCGCCTACAGCAGCTGCAAGGCCTTTTGACCGAGCAGCAGCGCGCCATTCAAGAGAGCATGGTTGGCCGCGATGTACAGGTGTTGTTCGAAAAACCTGGTCGGACCGATGGCCAGATGATCGGCAAATCGGGTCACTTGCATGCCGTCTACGCAGAGGCTCCGGCAGATGTTTTGGGGCAAGTTAAGCGTGTCAGAATCACGCATAGCAGTACAAACAGTCTTGCTGGTGAATTGTGCAAAGGCTGACCTTTGGTCACTTTGGGCAATTAAATTCTGGTCGCCAAGAAGCCAAGGCGTGGCCAATCTGCAATATCCGCAGGGACTGTCGCTGTATTGGACGCAATATATAGGTATTTGTTCTTTCTTTATCACAGGAATTTGCGCATATTGTGGCGATATAGTGGGTGACAGGGCGGAATGCCATTTTGCATCCGGCAGATAATGAGGGAAAAGAAATGGCAACATCATTGAAAGATAAGTTGCGTGCACTTTCAGGCGGGGCAATCGCAGGTGCGATGGCTATGTCGTTGGTCGCAGGTGCAGCACAAGCGCAGACGCGCACGGTCGTCGGTGAATCTTACGAACCAACTATTTGGATCGACCCAGATGGGTGCGAACATTGGGTTATGGATGACGGCTTTGAGGGCTATATGTCCCCACACCGCACGCGCGACGGTCGCCCTGTATGCCACCGTTCCGAAATCTGCGGCATCATCCCAACAGATCAGTTGTTCGTAACAGACGAAGCTTGGGTTCCAGAAGCCAAGAAAACCGAGCTGATGAATTTCTTTCAGACCGCGAATGCATTCGGATTCTTGATCTACGGTCACACCGATTCTCGTGCATCTGATGAATACAACATGGACTTGTCCCAGCGTCGCGCCAACATGGTTGCAAGCATCGCGCAAGGTGCCGGTGCCAATATTGTTGACGTTAAAGGGTTTGGTGAACGCCAGCCTCGTGCGCAAGGCCACTCTGCCGCAGCATTGCAGCAGAACCGCCGTGTTGAAATCTACTGTGTACGTTAAGGAGCAGATGTTATGAAAACCATGAAAATCACTGCGCTGCTCGTTGCTGGTCTAGCCCTTTCGGCTTGTAGCATTGAGGGTGGAAACCGCGAAGGTGCTGAGCGTTTTGTAGACGCTGGCAACGACAACAAACATCTTTCCCAACTGGTTGCAGGTGTTTGGGTCGACCCAAACGGTTGCGATCACTGGATCATTGATGACGGTATCGAAGGTTACTTGTCCGAGCGTCTGACGCCCGATGGTCGTCCGGTATGTTCCGGTATTGCTCCACCATCCACCGCTGTCGGCCCGTTCCGTGAAGGATCTGACATCCCTGATACGCTGTAAGCGTGATCTCGATCATACAA
Organism: Yoonia sp.; assembly: GCA_047629435.1. Lineage (GTDB taxonomy): Bacteria > Pseudomonadota > Alphaproteobacteria > Rhodobacterales > Rhodobacteraceae > Yoonia. The sequence continues at coordinate 44,997 of JBLHXF010000008.1, forward strand.
TTTGGGAGGGGCCGCAGCATTATCTGCGGCCTTTTTCGTTTTTCAGCCTTGCCCTCGGGGGGGAGGCGGCCCACTTTATCTGTGAAACCTAAGCGCCAAGGAGAGTTGATTGGCTTCTGATCTGACTGACACTGCGGAATCCACACTGGAATTTCCTGATAATTTCCTCCTGATTGACCTGTGCGGTGAATACGATCGCAACCTTGCCACGCTAGAGCAGTCGTATGGTGTGCAAATTCTGCGCCGTGGCAATCAGCTTTCTGTCGTCGGAGAAGACGGTCCCCGTCAAGAAACATTGGACACGCTAAAATCGCTGTACCAACGCCTAGAGGCCGGCCGCACATTAGAACCTGGTGATATCGACCGTGAATTGCGGATGGGTGGACCGGACGCAACTGGTGCCCCCGAAGCCGGTGATCAGCGCGAGCTGTTCAAGGGTGGAACCGAACGGGTCGAGATTAAGACCCGCAAGAAATTAGTTGAGCCCCGCACCGAAGCCCAAAAAGCCTATGTACAGGCGCTGTTCGACAAAGAATTATCGTTTGGCATTGGCCCTGCGGGTACTGGCAAGACATATTTGGCTGTCGCTGTTGGCGTGAATATGTTGATCAGCGGTAAGGTTGATAAAATTATCCTGTCGCGACCAGCTGTCGAGGCAGGTGAAAAACTTGGATATTTGCCCGGGGACATGAAGGATAAAGTCGATCCCTATATGCGCCCGCTTTACGATGCCTTGGCCGACTTTTTACCTGGCAAACAGGCTGCTAAGATGATGGAAGAAAAGATCATCGAGATTGCACCGCTCGCGTTTATGCGTGGCCGCACGCTGTCGAACGCCTTTGTTGTGCTCGACGAGGCCCAAAATGCCACGTCGATGCAGATGAAGATGTTTCTCACACGGCTCGGCCAAGGTTCGCGCATGGTCATAACCGGTGACCGGACCCAGATCGATTTACCGCGGGGTGTTTCGTCTGGCCTATGGGACGCAGAGCGGATGCTCAAACATATCCCCAAGATCAGTTTTAGCTACTTCACGTCAAAAGACGTGGTGCGTCACCCGTTGGTTGCGGCCATTATCGAGGCTTATGAAAAAGAAGATGAAGCAAACCGATGACCGTTGACTGCGTGATCGAAGACCCGCGTTGGGACGATGCCGGGTTAGGGCTGTTGGCCGACCGTGCAGCACAAGCCACGTTTAACCACCTTGATTTACAGGGGTTTGAGGCTTGTGTGATGGGCTGCAGTGATGATCGCATCGCTACGCTTAACGCCGATTTTCGCGGCAAACCTGTGCCAACAAATGTTCTTAGTTGGCCATCAGATGAACGCGGCGCAGATAACGATGGTGACGTGCCGCTGCCCCCTGATCCGACCGATCCAGAGCTGGGCGATATCGCGATTTCCTATGACACCTGCATGTCTGAAGCTACGCAAGCAGGCAAAACCAGGCATGATTACACAACCCATTTGGTCGTTCACGGCCTGTTACATCTGCTGGGTTACGACCATGAACGTGACGCAGATGCCACCCTCATGGAGGGCTTGGAAACGCAGATACTTGGCAAACTGGGTATTGCAGACCCATATAGGGTATAAGATCCACCGCGTGTGGCGAATTTTTAGGTAAGGAAACGATGGGCGACACAACCGAAGGGTCCTCTATTGCGGCGCAAAGCGCGCAAGATGACCCCACTGAGACGAGTAATCGCGGCTTTATGGGCCGCTTGTTTGATGCCCTAAGCCCGTCCGAGGCATCGAGCGATGACGCTCAGGACGACAACCCCAGTCCTTTGCTGCCAGCAACCCCGATGCCAGGGATGCTCAACCTGCGCCGGATGCGTGTGGAAGATGTGGCAATCCCCAAAACCGATATCGTTGCTGTTTCCGTGACCGCCAGCAAGAATGAGCTGGTCAAGGTATTCCGGTCCAGTGGTATGACACGATTGCCTGTTTATGACGGCACCTTGGATACGCCAATTGGCATTGCAAATCTGAAAGATTTCGCGCTGAAGTTCGGATTTAATGGTGGTATTGGCGACTATGATTTGCGCGCAATGCTGCGCCCGCTGTTGTTTGTGCCCCCGTCCATGCCGCTTGGCGTGTTACTGCAAAAGATGCAGTCAGAACGGATTCACATGGCGTTGGTCATTGATGAATATGGCGGCACGGACGGTTTGGTCACGATTGAAGACCTGATAGAACAGGTCGTTGGCGCGATTGAAGACGAGCATGATATCGACGAAGAAAAATCGTTTACCCGTGAAGGTGATGGCGTTTATGTCGCCCTTGCGCGCACCGATCTTGAGGAATTCGAAGCAGAAGTTGGCGTCAACCTGACCGATAACCCCGAGATTGACGAGGAAGAAGTCGACACACTTGGCGGCTTGGTATTCATGTTGTCGGGGTCTGTGCCCGCGCGCGGTGAAATTATTGTGCATCCTGACGGAACCGAATTTGAGGTCCTTGATGCCGATCCGCGCCGTATTAAACGGCTACGCGTTCGGTTACCTAACGCAACGGGCGAATAACCTTGTGATGATCCCATTTGGATTGGGCCTTGTTGCAGGGACAGGCCAAGCCCCTTGGGGGCTGTGGGTCCTGACCATTGCCGCGCTGGCCATCTGGTTGGGGCGCCCTGCAACATCCCGCCGTACCGCATTGCGTAATGGCTGGTTGTTTGGCGCCGGCTATTTCGCCGTGGCCTTGCATTGGATCGTGTCGCCATTCTTGGTCGATATCGGATCAACGGGTTGGATGGCGCCATTCGCCTTGGTCCTAATGGCGGGGGGGGCGGCCCTATTTTGGGGGCTGGCCAATTACGCAGCCTACCGGATTTCTCCGCAAAGTATGGTCTTACCTGCGCTGATGATTGCAGGAGCCGAGGTTTTGCGCAGCTATCTATTTACCGGATTTCCTTGGGCGCTGTTGGGGCACATTTGGATCGATACGCCGCTGGCCCAATTGGCGGCGTTTGGCGGACCGCATCTGTTGACGTTGCTGACCGTTGTCATGGCGGCAGCCGCTGTGCTGGTATTTCAACGGCGATTTTTTGCATTTGGAATACCTTTGGCTGCAGCCGTTAGCTGGTTCATTTTAAGCACGGGACCGACCCCGCATTACGATGGCCCGACCGTCCGACTTGTGCAGCCAAACGCAAATCAGGCGGACAAATGGGATCCGATCAAAAGCCAACTGTTCTTTCGCCGTATGATCGCATTTACCCAAGCTGGCGATGCGCCTGATCTCGTGGTTTGGCCCGAAACCGCGGTTTCATACTTGCTGGAATATGCTGGCGATGCGCTTGACCAAGTGTCCGAGGCTGCGCGCGGTGCGCCCACTGTGTTGGGTATTAATCGCCGTGATGGTGAGCGGTATTACAACTCTTCACTCGTATTGGAACGGGGCGGGATTATTTCCAATACCTATGACAAGGCCCATATTGTGCCGTTTGGCGAATATATTCCTGGCGGCGAATTGTTAGCAAGATTTGGCGTGAGCCATTTTGCAGCATCCCGTGGGGGTGCGTTTTCTGCAGGATCAGGCCCACGGGTGGTTGATGTGACAGGGATCGGCAACGCCCGCATCCTTATTTGTTACGAAGGCATTTTTGCCCATGAGGTTGGAACAGACGTTCGCCCTCGCCTGTTGATCTTGATTACGAATGATGCATGGTTCGGCCCTGCCGCTGGTCCGCGGCAACATTTGGCCCAAGCCCGTTTGCGCGCAATTGAACAAGGCTTGCCGATGGTTCGTGTGGCCAACACAGGGATCAGCGCGATGATTGATGGGAAAGGCCGTATTACCAACCAGATTGGCATGGGGGAGGCCGGATATATCGATGCAGTTTTGCCACCTGCATTGGCGCTAACGATTTACAGTAAAACGGGCGACCTGCCCGCGCTGCTGTTGCTTCTGCTTTGTGGGGGACTATGTGCCTTTATGACCACCCGATGGTGGATTGACCCGACCGACAAGACGACCTAAGCGATACCGCAGCACTGCCACAACGGCTTCCTGACGTGGCGGATTTAATGACTGGAGCACTTTCATGACACGCAACGACTATGTCTTTACCTCGGAGTCTGTTTCCGAAGGACATCCCGATAAACTCTGCGACCGGATTTCTGACGCGATCCTTGATGCATTCCTGACCGAAGAACCAGAGGCCCGTGTGGCCTGTGAAACCTTTGCCACGACTAATCGTGTGGTTATTGGTGGCGAGGTTGGCCTGTCTGATCAGGAAAAGCTGACCGATTATATGGGGAAGGTCGATGCGATCACCCGGTCTTGCATCAAAGACATCGGATACGAGCAAGAGAAATTCCATCACGAGACTGTGGAAATCACCAATTTGCTGCACGAACAATCCGCGCATATCGCCCAAGGCGTTGATGCGGCGGCGGGCAAAGACGAAGGCGCCGGTGATCAAGGGATCATGTTTGGCTATGCCACGACGGAAACTGACGCGTTGATGCCTGCGCCAATTCAGTACGCGCATGCCATCCTGCGCCGCTTGGCCGAGGTCCGCAAAAACGGAACTGAACCTGCGCTGGGCCCTGACGCCAAAAGCCAGTTGTCTATGCGGTATGTCAACGGCAAACCTGTTGGCGTGACGTCAATTGTTTTGTCGACCCAGCACCTTGATCCTGATCTATCAAGCGCAGACATCCGCGATATTGTTGAACCATATATCATCGAGACGTTGCCTGATGGGTGGCTGTCTGATGATACGGCATGGCACGTGAACCCGACGGGCAAGTTTGTCATTGGCGGCCCTGACGGGGACGCTGGCCTGACGGGTCGTAAGATTATCGTGGATACCTATGGCGGTGCAGCCCCCCATGGCGGCGGCGCGTTTTCTGGTAAGGACCCGACAAAGGTTGACCGCTCTGCTGCATATGCGGCACGGTATTTGGCGAAAAACGTTGTGGCGGCTGGTATGGCAGATCGTTGCACGATCCAGTTGGCCTATGCGATTGGGGTGGCGCGTCCGTTGTCGATTTACGCTGATTTGCACGGTACAGGTGAGGTTGATCCTGCTGCAGTTGAAAAAGCAGTGAACGCCGCGATGGATTTGACCCCGCGCGGCATTCGCGAGCATTTGGGCCTGAACCGCCCGATCTATGAACGCACGGCAGCCTACGGTCACTTTGGCCGCAAGCCCGCTGATGATGGTGGATTTAGCTGGGAGCGTACCGATCTCGTCGATACGCTGTGCGCCGCCGTTTAAGTGCGATGGGTGAAAACCCATCCTACGGAATGATTGCCACAGGCGCGGGCGTTTGCTAATGCCCGCGTATGACTGATACAAAGCATCCCACCGGCGCACCTTGGCGCAATTTTTACGGCCGTTTTCGCGGCAAGACTATTCGTGCCAGCCAGCATGATTATCTCGACAATGATTTGGCCCCGCTGTCACCGGGCTTAATTGATTGGGATATGAACCCTGATCGGGACCCGATTGATCTGGCCGCCTATTTTGGTGACCGCGAGCTATGGTTAGAGATCGGCTTTGGTGGTGGCGAACATTTGGTCCATATGGGAGCCACGTATCCCGATGTTGGGATTGTTGGCTGCGAGCCGTTTGTGAACGGTGTCGCCATGTTGCTGGGTAAAATCCGCCGTGCCGATGTGCATAATCTGGGTGTTTACCCCGGCGATGTACGCAACTTGTTTGATGTGGTTCCTGATGGCACATTTACCAAAGTATTCCTCAACTACCCGGATCCATGGCCCAAGAAACGCCACAACCGCCGCCGGTTTGTGACCGAAGAGCATTTGAAACCGCTTTTTGCCGCGATGGCACCTGGCGCTGAATTGCGTGTGGCCACCGATATCGAAAGCTATGTGCGTCAAACCTTGGAAGAAGTCCCGAAGGTCGGTTTTGAATGGTTGGCCGAGGGCCCAGACGATTGGCGCAAGCCTTGGGGCGATTGGGCCTCGACGCGCTATGAGCAAAAAGCCCTGCGCGAAGATCGCACACCGCATTATCTGACGTTCCGCCGGCCCTAAGGTCATGGACCCTTGGTGTTGGGTGGTTTATCATATGCGTGAAATATTCATGAAGTGAGAACCCCCACATGTCTGGCCACGGCACACCTGTTCCAATGACCTCCCGCCCTTGTGGGCCGCTAAAAGGCGAGGCGCGTGTGCCGGGCGACAAATCTATTTCGCATCGGTCCTTGATTCTGGGCGCGATGGCTGTGGGCGAGACACATATCACCGGTTTGCTTGAGGGCGACGATGTGTTGGATACCGCCCGCGCGATGCGCGCCTTTGGTGCGACGGTTACAGATCACGGAAATGGCGAATGGTCGGTGCAAGGCGTGGGGGTGGGCGGATTTGCCGAACCTGAGGGCGTGATCGATTGTGGCAACTCCGGCACGGGCGTCCGTCTGATTATGGGCACAATGGCAACGACGCCGATTACTGTCACATTCACTGGTGATGCGTCTTTAAATTCGCGCCCCATGGGCCGTGTCACTGACCCGCTGGCGTTGTTTGGTACCCAGACTGTTGGTCGCGCAGGTGGCCGCTTGCCGATGACACTTGTGGGTGCTGCTGATCCGATACCAGTGACATACACAACGCCGGTGCCCTCCGCGCAGGTAAAGTCCGCAGTTTTGCTGGCTGGCCTGAATGCCCCTGGCCAAACTGTCGTCATTGAAAAAGAAGCGACCCGCGATCATACCGAACGGATGCTTGCAGGGTTCGGCGCAGAAATTACTGTTGAAGATACGGATGAGGGTCGCAAGATCACGTTAACGGGCCAGCCAGAGCTGCGTCCGCAAACCATCGTTGTGCCGCGCGACCCGTCGTCGGCTGCGTTTCCGGTTTGTGCGGCAATCATCACACCTGGATCTGATGTGCTTGTCCCAAATATCGGCTTAAACCCGACACGCGCCGGTCTGTTCACCACCTTGCAAGAAATGGGCGCGGACCTGACGTTCGAGAACATGCGCGAAGAAGGCGGCGAACCTGTCGCTGATCTGCGTGCTAAATTCTCACCTGATCTGCACGGCATTGCGGTGCCGCCTGCACGCGCAGCCAGCATGATTGACGAATATCCGGTGCTGTCCGTGGTTGCGTCATTCGCAAACGGCGTCACAAACATGCAGGGCGTCAAAGAGCTGCGCGTCAAAGAATCTGACCGCATCGATGCAATGGCCAAAGGTCTGCGTGCTGCTGGTGTCACCGTCGACGAGGGCGATGATTGGTGGCGCGTCACTGGCATGGGCCATGGCAATGTTGCGGGCGGTGTGACTGTTGCATCGGTGCTGGATCACCGGATCGCGATGGCGTTTATGGTGATGGGCATGGCAACCCAAAAGCCGATGACCGTGGATGACGGAAGCCCGATCACCACATCATTCCCGATTTTTGAAGGTCTGATGGGTGCCTTGGGCGCTCAGTTGGTCCGCGATAACGCATGATGTTCACAGTCGCCATTGATGGACCTGCTGCCGCTGGCAAAGGAACAATATCCAAGGCCGTGGCCGCACATTATGGATTTGCCCATCTGGATACTGGCTTGCTGTACCGCGCTGTCGGCGCAAAAGTTCTGGCTGGCGCTGATCCTTTGGTTGCCGCCCAGACGCTGCAACCATCTGACTTAAGTAATGCCGATCTGCGAACACACGACGTCGCGCAAGCCGCGAGCAAAGTTGCGGTAATTCCAGACGTCCGCGATGCTTTGGTGACGTTTCAACGTGATTTTGCCCGCCGCGACGGCGGCGCGGTTCTGGATGGACGCGATATTGGAACGGTGATTTGCCCCGATGCGCCTGCAAAGCTGTATGTGACTGCAAGTGCACAATGTCGTGCGGCCCGTCGGTACAAAGAACTACAAGATCGCGGCGATGACATCAACGCGGATCAAGTATTGGCTGACGTGATTGCGCGTGACACACGCGATGCGCAGCGGGCGACGGCACCGATGGTTGCGGCGAACGATGCCGTTGTTATCGACACATCTGACATGACAATCGCACAAGCCGTGGCCGCAGCAATTGCTTATATTGACGGACAGCGGGCCTAGTTTATTGGCGCATCATCCATGCTTGATACGTCAGGCGAATGGATGAATATCGGTATTCGATGAACGCGTTTGGCTGCACGGCTTCGGTTGGGGCCAATACCGCGGCAGGCAGCATCCAGTTTTGAAAATTTATGGGTGCGCTGTGCGGAAAACGATCCCATTTGCGCAAGACAGGGCACTCAAACTTACCGCGCCAATCCAAGCGTTTGACCAATTGCGCGTGGGCCATATCGATAATGGTGATGAACACCTGATCTTCTTCATCGTCGTAAGCATCAAGCGCGCGACCTTTGGCCAATTCCTGTTCATAGTAATATGGATTGCAGTTCTCAAATATCTGCAATGCGGTGGCGCGGTCGCAAGCGGGGTGGCGCAGGATGGCGTCGAATATTTCGACTTCGCCGATCACACCGTGCACGGTCGTTAGGCAATGCAGGTCGTCTGCAGAGCAATGTTCAATAAATGCGACAACGTCATGAGAATCGTCGCGCAAAACGTCGAGCAATTCAGCATTGTTTTCCCACGCAGATTTTTGCGCGGTGTCGGGGGATATTTGAAGAGTCATGGCAGCCTCTGGTTTGATCCATTCCGTTTGACCTGTAATTCCGCCCAAAATTAGACAGGAATGTGAATTGTGGATGCTTAAATTGTGGAGCATGACGCGCGATGTGACCCTTGCCCTTAAGGCGAATTGGGCCTATACGCCCAGCTGTCGAAGCATCGAGACAGGTGCGAACATAAGGCAATGAGCGGGGTCGGTGTTTATCGGCCCTGTTGTTTGATGTTCGTGATTGATGCCAAGACCAATTGAAATCCAAAGACCGGCGGACACAACCGCAAGGCATGTAAACAAAACGAAGATTAGGAAACGACGCCACATGGCAAACACAATGGAAGAGTTTGAAGCACTCTTGAACGAAAGCTTCGAAATGGACACCCCTGCTGAGGGATCTGTTGTTAAAGGCAAGGTCATCGCTATTGAAGCTGGCCAAGCGATCATCGACGTCGGCTACAAGATGGAAGGCCGCATCGATATAAAAGAATTTGCAAACCCAGGCGAAGACCCAGAGTTGAACGTCGGCGATACCGTCGAAGTGTTCCTCCGTCAGGTCGAAAACGCACGTGGCGAAGCTGTAATCTCACGTGAGATGGCGCGCCGCGAAGAAGCATGGGATCGCCTTGAAAAGGCATATGCTGACGAAGAGCGTGTTGATGGGGCCATCTTTGGTCGCGTCAAAGGCGGCTTTACTGTTGATCTGGGCGGCGCAGTTGCGTTCCTTCCTGGCTCACAGGTTGACGTACGTCCCGTACGCGATGCGGGCCCATTGATGGGTCTTAAGCAGCCGTTCCAGATCCTGAAAATGGACCGTCGTCGTGGCAACATCGTTGTGTCCCGTCGTGCCATCCTTGAAGAATCTCGTGCAGAACAGCGCGCAGAAGTTATCGGCAACTTGGTCGAAGGCCAAGAAGTTGACGGCGTCGTCAAGAACATCACCGAATACGGTGCGTTCGTTGACTTGGGCGGCGTAGACGGCTTGTTGCACGTGACTGACATGGCATGGCGCCGGGTCAACCACCCATCCGAGATCCTCACAATTGGTGAGACGATCAAGGTGCAGGTCATCAAGATCAACAAAGAAACCCACCGTATCTCCCTCGGCATGAAGCAGCTGCAGGACGATCCATGGGATGCTGTTGAAGCCAAGTACGCTTTGGAAACAACGCACACTGGTCGCGTGACCAACATCACTGACTACGGCGCATTCGTTGAGCTGGAAGCAGGCGTTGAAGGTCTCGTTCACGTGTCCGAGATGTCTTGGACAAAGAAGAACGTACACCCAGGCAAGATCGTGTCTACGTCGCAAGAAGTTGAAGTCATGGTTCTGGAAATCGACAGCACAAAGCGTCGCGTTTCCCTTGGCCTCAAGCAGACACAGCGCAACCCATGGGAAGTCTTCGCTGAAGGCAATCCAGAAGGCACTGAAGTTGAAGGTGAAGTTAAGAACATCACTGAATTCGGCCTGTTCATCGGTCTCGAAGGCGACATCGACGGCATGGTTCACCTGTCCGACCTGACATGGGAAGGCCGCGGCGAAGACGTCATCGGCGATTTCCGCAAGGGCGACATCGTGAAAGCCAAAGTTGCTGAAGTTGACGTTGAAAAAGAACGCATCTCCTTGTCCATCAAGGCACTCGACGGCGATCCATTCGCTGACGCAGTGGGCGGCACAAAGCGCGGTTCGATCATCACCGTTGAAGTGACTAAGATCGAAGACGGCGGCGTTGAAGTGTCTTACGAAGGCATGACATCGTTCATCCGTCGTTCTGACCTGTCACGTGACCGTGCAGAGCAGCGTCCCGAGCGTTTCGGCGTAGGCGACAAGGTCGACGTTCGCGTCACCAACATCGACGCCAAGACACGCAAGCTGGGTCTGTCGATCAAAGCACGCGAAATTGCTGAAGAAAAAGAAGCAGTCGAGCAGTTCGGTTCATCCGACTCAGGCGCTTCCTTGGGCGATATCCTTGGTGCAGCTTTGAAAGCTGACGAATAAGCATTGTCTGCCATTCGGTAGATTTGGGGCCTCCGCAGGAAACTGCGGTGGCCCTTTTGTTTAGCTAAGTTGCCGACCAGCCATCGCATCCAATGCAGTTTCAAACGTGGTTTGATCCATGCCTTCGTTCAACGCACGCGCGAACAATGCGGCTTGGGTTTCAGGGGCAAGTCCGCCCGTGGGCGGGTCGTGGTCTAGATTGGTTGGGAATGAATAACCTTCTGCGCAGGCCCCAATCGCCGCCGCCATTTCCGCGGATGAAAGCCGATCCTTGGCCGCCACCGCATGCGGATAAAGCGCCTTAGACATACCCCGCCTATTTACAGTTTCCATCGCGCGGCCAAACGCGGATGATACCTGCAACAGGTTCGCCATGCGGTGAATATCCGCACTGCTGTTCGCGCCAGCCCCGTGAAATAATGCCGGATTGAAAAACACCGCATCGCCCTTGGCCAATGGCAGCTGAATATAACGGTCTTCAAACAATGCGCGAAAATCATCACGTCGCCATGCAGCATACCCAGCACGATAGGTCTGCGAAAACGGCAAAATCTTTGTCGGCCCACTTTCCACCGGCATATTGCAATGGGCGATTGCACCTTGCAACGTCAGGGCGGGGGACAGGTCATGCACATGTGCCGGATACGCACAGCTGACGTCCGCCGACTGAAATCCAAGGTGATAATCGCGGTGCGCCAACTGCGCCGCACCGCCCGGATGCACAAGGTTCACCTGCGCCGTCATTTGATAATTCGGGCCAAGCCAAGCCTCTGACACCGCTGCAATTGCAGGGTTGGCAAAATAGCGCAGGAAAACATCAGGTGCGGCAAAGCACAGCTTTTCCAGTGAATTCCAAACACGGTCATTGGCACCAGACGCCGCAAAATGATCAGCTCCGCCCGCCCCATTTTCCGCAGTGATAATACGTTGGTAAACGGCAGTGGCCTCGTCCAAAACAGTTGTATCAGCATAAGCATTCTTCAACACAACAATGCCCGCACCGTGCATCAAAACATTGGCCCATTCTGCCATCAGGGCACGATCAATATCCAAGCTAGCGACATCATAAATAGGCACCTCGCTTTGAATACTACTTGCGTGCGGCACGGTGCTGGGGGCGGTCTTGCGGTCAATCAGCGCTTCAAACTCTGCGATATTGCAGGCGTCGGGGGCAAAGTATCCAGTTTGGGTCATCAGGTGTTCTCCTCTTTGATCCTATCTTGGCAGCGCTTGGGCTTGTCGTGTTGTGTAAAACACATCAATAATACATCAAATGACCCACCGCGTCCCGATCAAAGAAATTGCCCGCCACGCAGGGATCAGCACCGCGACTGTGGACCGCGTGATCAACAACCGTGCGCATGTCAGCCCGCAAACCAAAACCCGTGTGGCGCGCGCGATTTCGGAACTTGAACGCCAAGAACAACAGATCGCGACCCAAGGCCGTCAGATGTTCTTTGATTTTGTAATTGATGCACCCGCGCGCTTTAGCCACGAGGTCAAAGCCGCAGCCGAGGCGGTGATGGATCAATTTGGCATGGCCGTCTGTCGGCCTCGGTTCTTAACGCAAGAGATTATGCCGGCAGCAGACGTGGTTCAGGCATTAGACCGGATCATCAAGCGGGGCAGTCAAGGCGTCTGCATTAAGGCCCGCGATATCCCCGAAATTCGCGCTGCTGTTGACCGCGTTGTTACTGCAGGCATTCCTGTCGTCACCTTGGTCACAGATATTCAAGACACTGCGCGCACGGCCTATGTCGGGCTGGATAACGCCAGCGCCGGACGGACTGCAGCCTATCTGATAAGCCAATCGTTAGGCCACGACAAAGGGACCGTTTTGACGACACGCAGCAACGCAAAATTTCTTGGCGAAGAAGAACGCGAGACGGCCTTTGCTTTGGCGCTTAGGGGGTGGTGCCCGCACCTGCAGACCGTTTCGACCAGCAGTGGGGGCGGCGTGCATTACGAGACAACTAAAGATCTTGGAGGGTTTATGGATCAGCTTGGTGACCTGCGGGCGGTCTATTCGATGGGCGGTGGGAACCGTACGATTTTGGATATGCTTGATCATCACCGGTTGGTCCCGCAAGTTTTTGTGGCCCACGATCTGGACCAAGATAACCGCAGTTTGATCGCTGAAGGCCGTATAAATTTTGTGCTCCACCATGACTTGCAGACCGACATGCAGCGGGTGTTTGGCGCGTTTCTGCAGCACCAAAGCCATGGGGTGATTGAGGTAGAGACGCTGGTGTCACCCGTGCAAGTGATCACCCCACAAAACGTACCAGATCAACGAATGACAGGTCTGATTTAGCGCCACTGGGGAAAAATTCTGATCTGGCATTGTTACGAATCAGTTAAGACTGACACTTGGCAGCATGACGGTCACCACAACCTTTTCATGGTCTGGCGACGTTTGATGCCCCCTAACCCCCGAATAAAACGTGTTTTTCGCCTATTTGACTGAACGGTAACAGTTTCGCGATGATCCAAAGCCCCCTATAGTCATTAGAGCGTGTCCACAGTGGGCCGCCGTAAATTGAATATATAGGGGACCGCTGCCATGATCCGCTCAGAATTGATCCAAAAGATTGCAGACGACAATCCGCATTTGTATCAGCGCGACGTAGAAAACATCGTGAACACGATATTTGAAGAAATTATTGGTGCTATGGCCAAAGGTGACCGCGTTGAATTGCGTGGCTTTGGTGCATTTTCTGTGAAAAAACGCGATGCGCGTACAGGCCGAAACCCGCGTACGGGCGAAAGCGTCGCAGTTGAACAAAAGCACGTTCCGTTCTTTAAGACGGGTAAGTTGCTCCGCGATCGACTCAACGGAAATTAAGAGGTACTTATGAAAACGATCCGCTATGCTTTTTGGGCTATTGTTGCGCTTTGTCTTGTCCTGATTGGGTTGGCGAACCGTGGTATTGTCACCGTGCGTGCCATACCAGAATCGTTTTCGGGTCAGCTTGGTTTTTCTACTCAAATGGAACTGCCGCTTTTTATCGTCATCTTTGCCGGTATTGCCGCTGGTTTGCTGATCGGTTTCTTGTGGGAATGGGTCCGCGAATATCGCCAACGCGCCGAGGGCCGCCTGAAGGCCCGCGAAGTCGAAACCTTGCGCCGTGAGCTTGCGGCGCTGAAGGTAAAGTCAGCGGATAAAGGCGATGACGTTCTTGCGCTTCTTGAAGCCTGATGCCCGCCGAAACTCGGGTTAAAATCTGTGGCCTGCGTGATCGCGCGGGTCTTACGGCATGTGTTGATGCTGGCGCGAACTACATCGGCCTTGTCTTCTTTGAAAAATCACCACGCTTTGTGACGCTTGATGCTGCGGCGGATTTGGCTTTGGCTGCACCAGTCGGAATGGCCAAAGTTGGTTTGGTCGTTAATCCAGATAACACAATGCTGGATGCGCTCTTGGCCAAGGTGCCGCTGGATATCATTCAATTGCATGGCGCGGAAACACCTGCGCGTGTCGCAGAAGTTCGCGCCCGTTATGGCCTGCCAGTGATGAAAGCCGTGGGTGTGGCTGGCCCCGAGGATTTGCCGCAACTCGATGCGTACAGTCTCGTTGCCGATCAAATCCTTGTGGATGCGAAACCACCGCGTGACGCGACCCTTCCGGGGGGGAATGGCCACACGTTCGACTGGGGCCTTATTGCAGGACGATTGTGGACCGTACCGTGGATGCTTGCTGGCGGTTTGACCGTAAATAACGTGGCAGATGCGATTGCCCGGACGGGTGCGCGCCAAATTGATCTGTCATCAGGCGTTGAAAGTGCACCGGGCGTCAAAGATCCGGCTTTGATCGCACAGTTTGTCGCGGCAGCGCGCGCTTAAACGGCTAGAAATCTATTGGGTTCCAGCGTAGAAATCATCCAAGCACCAGACGGGGATATTACAGATGTCAGACGACCTTTTTAACAGCTTCATGAATGGCCCTGATGAAAAGGGTCGCTTTGGCGATTTTGGCGGGCGCTTTGTGTCTGAAACGCTGATGCCGCTGATCCTCGAGCTGGAAGAACAGTACGAGTTCGCCAAAACGGACGATGCGTTTTGGGCCGAAATGCAGGATTTGTGGACCCACTATGTCGGGCGTCCTAGTCCGCTGTATTACGCTGAACGTTTGACCGAACATCTGGGCGGTGCCAAAATTTACCTGAAGCGTGACGAACTGAACCACACTGGAGCTCATAAAATCAACAACGTGTTGGGCCAGATTATTCTTGCCCGCCGCATGGGTAAAACCCGTATCATCGCTGAAACTGGTGCGGGTCAGCACGGCGTGGCAACGGCCACTGTCTGTGCAAAATTTGGCCTGAAATGTGTGGTCTACATGGGCGCGCATGATGTTGAACGCCAAGCCCCTAACGTGTTCCGCATGCGTCTGCTTGGTGCTGAAATCATTCCCGTTACCTCTGGTCGGGGTACGCTGAAGGACGCGATGAACGATGCGTTGCGCGATTGGGTGACCAACGTGCGCGACACATTCTATTGCATCGGCACTGTCGCAGGGCCGCATCCATACCCCGCGATGGTCCGTGATTTCCAAGCGATCATCGGCAAAGAAACCAAAGAACAAATGCACGCCGCGGAAGGGCGCTTGCCCGACACGCTGATCGCCGCAATTGGCGGTGGATCCAACGCGATGGGCCTGTTCTTCCCGTTTCTTGACGATACATCTGTGAATATCATCGGCGTGGAAGCTGGTGGCAAAGGCGTTAACGCCAAAATGGAACATTGCGCGTCCCTGACTGGCGGCAGGCCCGGTGTGCTGCACGGCAACCGGACGTATTTGTTGCAAGACGACGATGGCCAAATCCTTGAAGGTTTCAGCATCTCGGCTGGCCTCGATTATCCCGGTATTGGACCAGAGCACGCATGGTTGCACGAAATCGGCCGCGCCAAATACGTGTCGATCACTGATGTAGAGGCGCTTAAGGCATTCCAATTGTCATGTGAAATGGAAGGGATCATTCCCGCGCTGGAACCATCGCACGCATTAGCCCACGTGATGAAAATTGCACCGACCCTGCCAAAAGACCACCTAATCGTCATGAACATGTGCGGGCGCGGAGACAAAGATATCTTTACCGTCGCCAAGGCACTTGGTTTTGAGATGGGTGAATTCGCATAAAGGAATTGGAGCAGCGCGGCGATCTTGCTGTGCTGTTCAGGTTTTTGCGAACGATGTGCGACTACTCTTTGGGGGTCAGAACCCGCGTAAGATACAGCACATCAAACAGGCTTTCGTTGATTGGTGCAGGGAACAACATACGGGCCGTGGTTGGGCTTGTTTGTTCAACGATGGCGACCTGCGGTTGGATTTCACCTGTCCCGAAATCTTCGGGCGGTAGGTCGCCATAGGCCACAGGGTTAAGGTCGGCGACATTGCCCACACCAAGATAAATCATCGTGCGATCTTGTAACGTGATACGGCCAGATGTGCGTTGCGATCCGGTCAGTTTTTCAAAGACAAAACTGTTACCATCAGCGGTAAACCTGCACTTAAACGGGGCATAAACCACCAACGCGGGATCACCGCCCAGTTTGATCGTGCGGCAATCCCAATCACCTGACAATGACGTGCCCAACGGGGACAGTGGCTGGCCCTCCATCGCTTCTTGAAGCCAGTCGACATCGCCGCGACTTCCGCTCGACATCGCTTGCAAAATAGCGCGGCCAGCAGTGTCGTGATAGGCATCAAGGCGCAGTTGCTCTTGGGGGCGGATCGCATCTTGGGCCAGTGCCGGGCTGGCCCAAAGCACGGCGAAAGTCAGCGCACGGATCATAAGGGTTCGCTGCTATACTGGCGCAGAATATCTATCGACACGATTTCCAGGGCGCGCACATGGGTGCCATGTAAGTTGACGCGTGGCGCGCATCCTTCTTCGTGAGCCTGAAGGAATCGACTGGCGCAAAGGCACCAACCGTCACCATCCTTAAGGCCCGCAAACCCAAACTCGGGGCGCGGCGTGCTTAAGTCATTGCCGAGGTATTTTGAGAACGCCAAAAACTCGTCAGTCATGACCGCACAGACTGTATGGCTGCCGTTATCCGCTGCACAGGTATCGCAGGTCCCGTTGCGGAAAAAACCAGTCATGGGGGCGGTGGAGCAGGACTGCAATGTACTGCCAAGCACGTTGAACGACGGGTCTTTTTCCATATTAATCTAGGCTTTCTGCGATAGCGCGGAAGATGGCGATGTTTTCATCGGAGACACCATCGTCGCGGAAATTTCGGTCGGCACCGTGGGTGGCCACAACGACATTGCGACCTTGATCAATATAGATGTACTGGCCGTAAATGCCACGGGCAAGGAACTGCCCCGTTGTCGCACCATCAGGCACCCACCATTGGTATCCATAGCCAAATTCGCCGTCTTCGGTGTTGGCGCTTGGGGCCGTGCTTTGCGCTATCCAATCCGCAGGGACGACTTGCTGGCCTTCCCACACACCGTTTTGTGCGAACATCTGACCGAAGCGGGCGTTATCGCGAGTGGTGGTATTCAGACCGCCCAGCACAAAGGCAACGCCGTACCCATCGGTCAGGAAATATGGATCAGCCTCGAACCCCATTGGGCCAATGATCTTTTCCACTAACAAGTCTGCGATAGTGCGACCCGTTGCACCGCGAATGACCATGCCAATGACATGCGTGTCGATTGACACATATTTCCAATTGCCGCCCGGTGTGGCGTCGGTTTCGGTCAAATCAGTAGTAAACCCGTCCATGGACCGACCAAGTGCCAGCACGCGCCCCATGCGGTTGATGTCTGACGACTGATCCAGATAATCTTCGTTGAATGTCACGCCTGACGACATCTGCAACACATTGCGGATGCTCGCGGCTGCATAGGCAGACCCTGCCAACGCGGGGGCATACTCGGTCACAGGGGCATCAAGGTCGGTGATTACGCCCTCGGCCACTAAGACGCCAAACAACGCCGAAAGATAAGATTTCGACACAGACCAGTTGATCCGCAGGTCAGTTGGGGCGGTACCTTGGAAGTAATCCTCAAACACGATGTCACCGTCTTTGAGCACGACCAGTGATGTGACCGCGCGGTCTGTGATCCATGTGTCCACTGCGGCAGGTAAGGTAGGTGTTGGATTTTGTATCAGCGGGGCAGGGTCGTCCACTGCGCGGGGCAAAGGAACGGTTAGAAACGCAACGTCCATGTTGGAAAAGTTGTTCACGATTTTTTCTTGCGAGAACAGACTGTTCACGGCCAAAAGGCGGCCAAGCTCCTCGCGTTTGATAACAGCAATGACCGCAAGAAATATCGCGGACAGGGTCAAACCCAAAAATACCCATTTGAAAAATGATGACATGTCTAACCCTTCCATTGGACCCAGCGCCCGTGAAAATCCACACGGCCAAGGTCGATTGTGATGTCACCGGGCCAAATACGCAAGGTCATGGCCGCGCCGGCGCTTTGCCCATCCGGTTCCATGCCAAACCACGCAAGGGGGCTATTGTCAGTTGCTTTTCCGCCAGCGGCGGCGATCATAGCCGCACCGCGGGCCTGCACATCAGTGGGAAAATATTGCCACGCGATCGTGTGATATGTCAGGTGTAGCTGTCCTGCGACATTGTCCAATTGACCTGCAAGCCAATCAATCGCGTCCGCTTGATCAACCTGCGCATCAAAGACGTCTATGGCGGCAACCGTACGTGCCATGCGGTCAGGCTGGTCAGGCCAAAGATATGCAAGCAGGCGAAGCTGATCAGCGGGGTCTCGTGGATTGAGCGGGTTCAAATCAACGCCGCGTCGAGCGATGACGACGGGGTCGGAATCGGGCGGTGCTTTTCCGTCCCAATCGGGGGTGAGGATCACAGCGGCGCTAGCTTTCCCAAAGCGTTTACCGCCAAGATCGGCTGCAAATTGATCCCACATCAGGTTCAACCCACCGCTGGCACCAAGTTCGGACAGACGCATCGGGAGCCCGAACCTATCTGCCAAAACCTGCCCAACTGCGATCAACACTGCGGCGCGGCGGACTTCGTTTGTCTGCGGTGGGCTTTCCACCCAGTCATTCAAAAACGCATCTTCACGATCCATCGCATCGACGACAGCGGCCCAAAGGGTGTCGTCATCCACGGTATGTGGGGGGTATGCGGCTGCCAATGGATCGCCGTTGATCACGAGCGCATGCAACCCCCCCGCAAGGCGGAGGGGCAGGGATTGCGCATTTGGTCCGATGTCGCCTTTCCACGCGAAATATCGGGCGCGCAACTGCGTGTCAGGCCAATCGCGCCGACCCAAAAGGGCGCACAGCTGTCCCATGAACGGCGATTTCATCGCAATGCAGGCCTCGCCCTGAAAGGTAAACGCCGCAGCCAGATTGGAAGGTATCACTTAAATCGGTCCGTCAGCTTTTGTAGCGCAGTGCGGGTGTCTTCCGGTAGTGCTTCGGGTACAGCAGGCTTTGGTTTGGGCGCAGATTTTGAGGAACGGGCAGGGGTCAGGCGCAGACCAATCGTATTGAGAAACTTGGCACTGTCACCGGCCACCAGATCGGGGATACCGTCGGCGATACCGCGCAATTCATCGTCGAGCCATGCGGTGTCCGCCTTGGGGAAGTCGCGCAAGACATATCCTGCGACGGCATCCTTATGGCCCGGATGACCAACGCCCATACGCACGCGGCCGTAATCAGGGCCGATATGCTGGTGAATAGACCGCAACCCGTTGTGACCTGCATGACCACCACCTGTTTTGACACGGATTTTGGTTGGCGCCAGATCAAGCTCGTCGTGAAACACGATCACATCTGCCGGATCAATCTTATGGAACCGTGCTGCCTCACCGACTGCTTGACCGGACAGGTTCATGAATGTTTCGGGCTTAAGCAAAATGATCTTTTCAGACCCAATGCGCCCCTCGGACACTTGGCCCTGAAACTTAGCACGCCACGGGGAAAATCCGTGTGCAGACGCGATTTCGTCCACGGCCATAAAGCCGATGTTGTGACGATTATGGGCGTATTTCGCACCCGGATTTCCAAGACCAACAATTAATTTCATGGCTGCATATTAGAGGCGCAATGAAACCGACGCCAGAGCAGGCGTGCATGGCATCCAACAAAAAAGGGCACCCCAAACAGGATGCCCTTTCAATTTTTACGATACGAAGCAGATTATTCTGCTGCTGCGTCGTCGTCACCAGTTGTTGGGACAGCGTCGGCTGCAACATCTTCATCGTCGTCGCCTTCAGCAATCAATGCACGTGGTGCAGCAACGTTTGCGATGACAAAATCACGGTCTGTGATTGTTGGCTTCGCGCCTTCAGGCAATGTGATCGCGCTGATCGAAATGGTGTCACCGATTTCAACTGCGGCCAAATCAACGATCAGGCTTTCAGGAATATCGCCCGCGAGCACTTCCATTTCAACATCGTTACGAACAACAGTCAGTGTGCCGCCCTTTTTGATGCCGACGCATTCTTCTTCGTTGATGAATTCAACAGGGATCATCAGCTTCACACGGCTTGTACGCTTCAGGCGCATCAAGTCGATGTGAATTGGCAAATCCTTAACAACATGACGCTGAATACCGCGGCAGATAACGCGAACGTCGTCTTGGCCTTCGATTTTCAGGTTCTGCAGCGTGGACATAAAGCCACCCTTGCGCAAACGTGTCAGCAGATAGTTGAAGGGAATGTTGATCGCGACAGGGTCTTCACCACCACCGTAAACAACACCGGGTACCAATTCGTCACGACGAGCCTGGCGAGCGGCCCCCTTGCCTGTCCCCGCGCGAAGTGTGGCGTCTAGATCTGGAATCTTACCAGCCATTTGTAGTCTCCAATAAATAAGGGGCCGTCCTCCAAGGGTGATACGGCCCGGTTAGAAATCGGTCTATAGGGGGGAATCGGGCTGCTGAAAAGAGATTTGTGTGTGTAACAACTGATTACAACGATCTGAGGCCAACTTTCGCGCCAAGGTAAGCATTTATCGCGGCTTTCTCTTATTTTGCCACGTTCTAAAGAACATTTTAAGCGTGAATATAAGATCTGAACTGGCGCTCTATGTATGCGGGATGGTTCGCGTCATTAAAGCAGTTTTCTGCACGCCGTCCGCATCAAAGTTGGTCGAGTCCAGCCAATCCAAAAATCCGGCACGGACCGCAGGCCATTCACCGTCTAAAATTGAAAACCATGCAGTGTCGCGGTTACGCCCCTTATACATGGTTGCTTGGCGGAATACGCCCTCGGCTGTGAACCCGTATCGGTCTGCTGCGCGTTTGGAGGGACTATTGAGGGTGTCGCATTTCCATTCGTACCGCCGGTATCCCAGATCATCCATTGCGTGGGCCATCATCAGATACATCGCTTCGGTCGCAACACGTGTTTTTTGCAACAAAGGGGACATGGCTATGAACCCGACCTCGATCGACCCCACGGCGGGGTCAATCCGCAGGAAACTGGCAAAGCCTTCGGCACGGCCTGTTATCTGGTTGATGATCGCATAAAACAGCGGATCTGTGCTTACTTCCGCCCCCGCCAGAAACGCATCAAATACTGCGCGGTCAGTGAACGGACCATTGGGCATATACGTCCACATGGCGCCACTGGTGTCAGTGGCAAACGCAGCAAATAGATCATCCGCATGGATAGCTGGGTCAAGCCGCTCAACGGACGCGTACCATCCCGTTAGCTGTGATTGATTTGGGCGGGCGCACGGCGTCCATGCAGGCACATTGGGACCAATCGGTTGACCGTGTTCATTCGTACAAAGTGTCATCTAGTGCGTCCTTGAGCAGTGAAAAGTGGCTTATCCAAAACTTAAACGAAACTTATATAAAAATTACAGGCCTAAAAGCCCAATCTTGGCAATTCAGCAACGCCTCTTCAACCAAGCGCTGCACCACTGGTCAGCAGCAACCCAAGCCGATAGAACCAGTGCAATAGATTTGAAAAAGTGGACGTTATGGCCAGTAAGATCAAACCGCAGCCCGGTATTATGGACATCGACCTTTACGTTGGCGGTGTATCCCAATTGGACGGCGTTACCAACGTGTTGAAGCTGTCGTCGAACGAAAATCCAATGGGTCCGTCGCCTGCTGCGAAAGAGGCGTTCAGCCGCGCCGTACACGATCTGCACCGTTACCCAAGCACCGACCATGCGGGCCTGCGTGGTGCCATTGGCGAGATCTGGAAGCTGGATGCGGACCGTGTGATCTGTGGCGTCGGATCTGACGAAATTTTGCACCTCATGTGTCAGGCATTTGCCGGTCCGGGTGACGAAGTGATCCATACCGAACATGGCTTCGCGCTATACCGAATTTCGACGTTGGCTGCAGGGGCTACACCCGTCGAGGTGCCCGAGAATGACCGTATGGTTGATGTCGATGCGATCCTTGCTGCGGCAAATGCAAAGACTAAGCTGGTATTTATTGCGAATCCTGCCAATCCCACTGGTACATTCCTTGGGGCCAAAGATGTCGCGCGTCTTGCAGAAGGGCTGCCTGAGCAGTGTATCCTTGTGCTTGATGGCGCTTACGCCGAATATGTTGAAGGTTATGATGCCGGGCTCGCGTTGATCGAAGGTCGCGATAACGTCATGATGACGCGTACTTTTTCCAAGATTTACGGTCTCGGTGGGATGCGTGTTGGGTGGGGCTACGGCCCGAAAAGCATTATTGATGTGCTGAACCGTATCCGTGGTCCGTTTAACATGTCTTCTCCCGCGTTGGCGGCTGCAGAGGCTGCTGTCCGCGATACTGCCTATTTTGCAAAATGCCGGTCCGAGAACGCCCGTTGGCGTGAATGGTTGTCCACGGCACTGGCTGAATTGGGTGTACCTTCTGATACGACCACAGCCAACTTTATTCTTGCCCGTTTTGGGTCCGAAGAAGAGGCGCTTGCCTGCAATGAGCAGTTAAAATCCGCTGGCATTATTGTGCGTCACCCCAAGAATTACGGCTTCCCGCATTGCTTGCGCATTACTGTCGGCGACGAAAGCGCATGCCGCCGTATTGTGCATGCTATCGGTCAGTTTAAAGGCTTGCGCGAATGACACAGATTTACGACCGCGTTGCGTTGATCGGCCTAGGCCTGATTGCGTCTTCAATATTTCATGCGATCAAACGTGCAGATTTGGCTGGCGAAGTGGTGGGGTACGCAAGGTCCGAAGCCACCCGCAAAACGGCCCGCGATATCAACTTGTGCGACCACATTTATGACAGCGCTGCTGAAGCCGTCAAAGACGCTGATTTGGTCGTGCTTTGTGTCCCTGTGGGTGCGATGGATAGCGTGGCCCAAGAGATCGCGCCGTTCCTCAAACCAGGTGCAGTGGTCAGTGACGTAGGTTCAGTCAAACGCGCAGTCATTGATGCAGTCTCTCCTCATCTTCCTGATAACGTTCACTTTGTACCTGCGCACCCGTTGGCAGGGACCGAACATTCTGGGCCAACATCTGGCTTTGCTGAATTGTTCGATGATCGCTGGTGCATCATTGTGCCGGACCTGTGCGATGACGATGCCGTTGTGGCGAAACTGACTGCATTGTGGCGCGGAATGGGGTCCAACGTTGATAAAATGGACGCGGATCACCACGATCTTGTGCTGGCTGTCACCAGCCACACACCGCACCTGATTGCCTATACGATGGTTGGCGTGGCTGATGATCTGCGCCGTGTGACCGATAGCGAAGTGATAAAATACTCAGCTGCGGGGTTTCGTGATTTTACACGCATCGCGGCGTCAGATCCGACCATGTGGCGCGATGTGTTCTTGAACAACAAGGAGGCCACGCTCGAAGTTTTGGGGCGCTTTACGGAAGAATTGTTCATGCTGCAGCGCGCTATCCGTGAAGGCGACGGTGATCATTTGCATGACTATTTTACGCGTACGCGGTCGATCCGTCGGTCGATTATTGAGGCCGGACAAGACACAGATGCACCGAACTTTGGCCGGACTCCGGCTGCAAAAACGTGATCCGCTGGATTGCGATCTGCTTGGCGCTTATCTGCGCTGATGTGGTTGTGGCCGAAGGTACAGACAGCACGACCCGTCCAATTGCAAGGGGTGAGGCGCCGCCAGCGCCCCCAATCCGCCCTGAAATCCGCCCTTATGAGCGACCAGATTTGGAACGCGGTGCCGCGACCCGTCCGCTGTACCGCGCCGAACAGAATTTGTTTGCGTTTAGCCCAAATGCGATTGCGTTGTCTTTGCGTCCAACCCGCCGCCCTGCTGCGATTGAACAAGCGGCAGAAGCTAAGCGCGTTGCCCGTTTGCGGGGCCAAATTTGTGGTGACCCCAATATTCAAGGCGAAGCGATCGGCCGTATTTCTGGCCGTGGGGCGTGCGGGGTCGAAAACGCCGTGCGTATCAAATCTGTTGCAGGTGTTCGCCTGTCGCCACAGCCAACCGTTGATTGTCGTACCGCAACTGCGCTGAAACGCTGGGTCGTGAACGGCGCGAAGCCTGCAATCGGGACTGAGGGCGGGGGCATCGCATCACTGCGTGTCGTGTCGCATTATGCCTGCCGCAACCGCAATGCCGCATCGTCGGGGCGTTTGTCTGAACATGCATTTGGCCGCGCGATTGATATTGCTGGAATTAAGCTGAATTCAGGCCGCGAAATTACGGTTTTACGCGGCTGGAATACACCCGGCGACGGTGCTCGCTTGCGCAAAATGTGGCGGGCGGCTTGTGGGCCTTTCGGGACCGTGCTTGGGCCAGAGGCGAACCGGTTCCACCGCGATCATTTTCACTTTGACACAGCCCGATATCGCAGCGGATCTTATTGTCGGTAAGCTGCGGCTTGTCTGTCAGAAAATGCCTGCTTATAAGCGACGATATGATGATTTGGGCACATATACGAATTATGTCCCCGGCGCGCTGATCACAGCGCCGCCGGGCCAATGGTGCTGACCTTGGGTCGTGCCGCCCACCACTTCCTTTTGCCAAAGATAGGACGCCAGTTATGTGCGCCGAGACCCCCGATTACAAAGCTACTTTAAACCTGCCCCGCACTGAATTCCCGATGCGCGCCGGATTGCCAAAACGCGAACCCGATTGGTTGGCCCGCTGGGCTGATATGGATGTGTACGGCCAGTTGCGCGCCAAAACAGGCCGCGAGCCTTTTACCCTGCACGATGGTCCGCCCTATGCGAACGGTCATTTGCACATCGGTCATGCGCTGAACAAAATTCTGAAAGACATGGTTGTGCGGTCCCAACAGATGATGGGCAAGGATGCGCGTTATATCCCGGGGTGGGATTGCCACGGCCTGCCGATTGAATGGAAGATCGAAGAACAATACCGCGCCAAAGGCCGCGATAAGGACGACGTAGATGTTGTCGAATTCCGTCAGGAATGCCGCGAATTTGCTGCGGGATGGGTCGACATTCAGCGCGAAGAATTCAAACGCTTGGGCGTGCAAGGCAATTGGGCCGAACCGTATCTGACAATGAACTTCCACGCTGAACGCGTGATCGCGGAAGAGTTCCAGAAATTCCTGATGAACGGCACGCTTTACCAAGGCTCCAAGCCTGTGATGTGGTCGCCTGTTGAGCAAACAGCCTTGGCCGAGGCCGAAGTTGAATATCACGATAAAGAAAGCTTTACGATCTGGGTGCGTTTCCCTGTGTTGGGTGACGGTCCTTTGGCAGGTGCAGATGTTGTGATCTGGACGACGACACCTTGGACTATTCCGTCCAACAAGGGCGTCGTGTTCCACCCTGATATTTCCTACGGCGTGTACGAAGTGACTGAAGCGGCCGAGGACAATTGGGTCAAGGTCGGTGACAAGCTGCTGCTTGCCGACAAACTTGCCGAAGGATGTTTGGCCAAAGGCAAAGTTGATGCATTTGAACGTATTGCTGATGCAGGCGATTTGTCTGGTCTAAAACTTGGTCACCCACTGGCCGGCATCGAAGGCGGTAATGGCGAATGGGACGCGCCACGTGATTTCCGCGCTGCACCTTTTGTGACAGATGAAGACGGTACAGGTTTTGTGCATTGTGCCCCGTCGCACGGCATGGACGAGTTTGAATTGTACCGTGATCTGGGCATGCTCGAAGAGGTCATCACCTATAATGTGACCGAAGACGGGTCATTCCGCGCTGATCTTCCGCTGTTTGGTGGGATGCGTATTTTACGCGACAAGCCTAACAAAAAGAACAAAGACAATCCTTGGGAAGGCGATGCAAACACGGCAGTGATGGCCGCGTTGTCGCAGATGGGCAAACTGTTTGCGCGTGGTAAAATCAAGCACAGCTACCCGCATTCTTGGCGGTCCAAAGCCCCCGTGATTTTCCGCAACACGCCACAGTGGTTTGCAGCGATTGATAAGGCTGTGGGCGATGGGCAAGACACTTATGGCACCACGATCCGCGAACGCGCGCTGCGGTCGATCGACGAATTGGTCACATGGACCCCGCAAAAGGGCCGTAACCGTTTGTATGCAATGATCGAACAACGCCCCGATTGGGTGCTGTCGCGTCAACGTGCGTGGGGCGTCCCGTTAACGTGCTTTACCAAGAAAGGTGCGCTGCCAACTGATGCGGATTTCCTTTTGCAGAACACAGACGTGAACGCACGGATCGTCGAAGCGTTTGAGATCGAAGGTGCCGATGCATGGTACAAAGACGGTGCCAAAGCGCGGTTCTTGGACGGAATCGTGAATGCCGATGATTATGATCAAGTCATGGATATTCTTGATGTGTGGTTCGACAGTGGGTCCACCCATGCGTTCACTTTGCGTGACCGTGCGGACGGGTCGGAAGATGGCCTTGCTGATCTGTATCTTGAAGGCACCGACCAGCACCGCGGTTGGTTCCATTCGTCGCTGCTGCAGTCTTGTGGCACCCAAGGACGTGCGCCGTACCGCGGTGTGTTGACCCACGGGTTCACGCTCGATGAAAAGGGCATGAAGATGTCCAAATCCATCGGCAACACCATCGTTCCTGAAACCATCGTCCAGCAGTATGGTGCGGATATCCTGCGCCTTTGGGTCGCCCAAACTGATTACACAAACGATCAGCGGATCGGGCCTGAAATCCTGAAAGGTGTCTCTGATAGCTATCGCCGTTTGCGCAACACGCTGCGGTTTATGCTAGGATCTTTGGCAGATTTCGATGCTTCCAAGACCGTCGCTGTGGAAGATATGCCAGAGTTGGAAAAGTTGATCTTGCACAAGACGTCCGTGCTGGATGAGGTCGTACGGACTGGCTATGCCAAGTATGATTTCCAAGGTGTGTTCCGCGCGATATTCGACTTTGCGACGTTGGATTTGTCGGCGTTCTACTTCGATATCCGCAAAGATGCGCTGTATTGTGATGGCGATACGAACCGACGCTTATCAGCATTGACGGTGTTGGATCACCTGTATGGTCGTTTGACCACATGGCTTGCCCCGATCC
Source organism: Yoonia sp. (assembly GCA_047629435.1). Taxonomy (GTDB): domain Bacteria; phylum Pseudomonadota; class Alphaproteobacteria; order Rhodobacterales; family Rhodobacteraceae; genus Yoonia. Next base: position 71,964 of record JBLHXF010000008.1, read on the forward strand.
TGACGTTTACAATGGAAGAGGTTTGGCTCGAGCGCAACGGTGCGGATACGTCCGTGCATTTGGTCGATTTCCTTGAGACACCAGCATCGTGGCGCGATGATGCATTGGCTGCTCGGTCCGAAACGGTGCGTGCGGTTCGCCGCGTGGTCACTGGCGCATTAGAAGAACAGCGCACGGCCAAAGTCATCGGCTCGTCATTGGAAGCTGCACCGACTGTGTACCTGTCGCCAGAGCTGTCGGCGATCATCACAGACCCAGACACATTTGCCGATCTGTGCATCGCGAGCCAGATTACATTGGTCGAAGGCGATGCCCCAGAGGGTGCGTTTACCTTGGGCGATATTGTTGGTGTTGGCGTTGTCTTTGCTAAGTCTGAGGGTGAAAAGTGCGAACGGTGTTGGAAAATCTTGCCCGATGTAGGGACACACGCCCATGCGGGTGTCTGCGGTCGCTGTAACGAGGCGCTGTCAGCGTAAGATGGGTTTAAACCCATCTTACTTTGCGTCTTTGGCCGACACTCCGGTTGGCCCGATATCTGTCGTTGTGCAAGACGGTGCTGTTGTTCGGCTTGAATGGGCCGTTATTGATGGCCCGTCTGATCCAGTGGCAGATGCCGCAGTGGCGCAATTGGCCGCGTATTTTGCAGGCAAGCGGCAGATTTTTGATCTGCCGCTTGCACCGCAAGGGTCAGACTTCCAACGTAAATTTGGGGCTTTACTGTGTGAAATTCCATTTGGGGAAACCCGGACTTATGGTGATTTGGCCAAGGACCTTGGGGTCCCTGCACAGGCCATCGGCCAAGCCTGCGGTGCTAACCCGATTGCAATCATCATCCCGTGCCACCGCGTTTTAGGGGCCGCCAATTTGGGCGGATTTTCCGGCGCTGGCGGGATCGAGGGAAAGGTGCAATTGTTGCGCCACGAAGGGGCCGCGTCCCTTTTGATCTAAAGGACTGCGCCGATGACCTATCCCATTTTCCTTGCTGTTATGGCTGCGGCCTTGCTGCATGCGACATGGAATGCATTGGTCAAAACAGGCGAAAACAAGCAGACGGCAATGGCGATCCTGACGGTCATGCAAAGTGCTGTTGGTGTCGTTGTCGTATGTTTCCGTCCTTGGCCCGAGGCCGAAGTATGGCCTTGGCTGATTGCTTCTGGCTTGATCCACATGTTTTACCAGATGTTTTTGGCCTACGCATACGAGCAGGGCGATCTAAGCCGTGTATACCCCATTGCCCGTGGGGCTGCACCAATGATGGTTTTGTTGTTCAGTCTGGTGTTCTTGACTGATCCGATTGCCACGATGGATTATGTCGGGATCATCGTGTTGGGTCTTGGTATTGCGCTGATGGCGCGCGGTATATTTGCAAACAACGAAAGCCGCCGCTTGTTGCCATTCGCGTTTGGGTCGGCTTGTGCAACTGCGGGCTATACGCTGGTTGATGGTTTGGGCGCGCGAGTGTCCGGTGATCCGATTGGTTATACTGGCTGGCTGTTGATTATGGCTGCTCTGTTTTATGTGCCAACCGTCGTGGTCTTAAAAGGGCGAGGCGTATTGCGTGCATCTGCGCATACGTGGGGTGTAATTGGGATCGCTGGGATCGCCTCTTATTTCGCATATGCAATTGTTGTCTGGGCCATGACGCAGGCCCCAATCGCGCTTGTTGCGGCGTTACGGGAAACATCAATCTTATTTGCTGTGCTGATCGGATGGTTGGTCTTTGGCGAAAGGATGGATCGCGGCAAGGCAATTGCCGCAGTCCTGATCGTCGCGGGTGTTGTGCTAACGCGACTTTAGCCGTCTTTGCCGTACATGATTTGCTGTGCGGCACCTGCGCCAAGCAGATAAATCGACGTGATCATCAACCCGTAATGCGCCCAACTCGCAGGATCAAAGTTGACCCACGCAGCCCAGCCTGCAAACAGGGTCCACGCTGTGGCCATCGGCAGTGTGATCATGCGCCAACGCTGTGTGCGGACCGGATGCACAAATCGCACCGGAAAGAACATCGCGGCCGATAACACGACGACCAGCGCCACGATGACCCAGAAATTTGGCTGTAATGCGAACATCACAAGTATCAGCATATTCCAACATCCCGGAAAGCCTTGGAACGAATAATCTTTTGTTTTCATCCGGTTGTCTGCAAAATACATCGCGGATGCGAATGTGATTACAATGATCGCAAACCATCCGGTCCAACCGGGCAAAAGCCCTGATTTGAACAGCGCATACGCTGGCACAAAGACGTAAGTCAGGTAATCGATGATTAAATCCAGCAGAACCCCGTCGAAAATCGGCGCATTGGTTTTTGTGTCGTACCGGCGTGCCAACGGCCCATCAATGCCGTCCACAAAGAACGCGACGACCAACCACAAAAACATCAACGACCAGTTTTGGTCGACGGCGGCCAGCATAGCGAGCATTGCGAATACGGCGCCAGTGGCGGTCAAGAAGTGCACAAGAAGTGCTTTTGTCTGGATTGTCATAACAGCTTCTTATCTGAATTTGCCCTAAGGGCAATGCTGCCTGTCATGCCTTCGGGTGGGTCCGGTTATAGACCTCCATCAGATGGGCTGTATCCACTGCCGTGTAGGCTTGTGTTGTGGATAGGCTGGAGTGCCCCAGTAATTCTTGGATTGCGCGCAAATCACCACCCGCAGTCAACAGATGGGTCGCAAAACTGTGGCGCATTGCGTGCGGCGTGGCTGTGGCGGGCAGGCCCAATTGCATACGTGATTTTTCCATCACTTTTTGGACCATACGCGGGTTTAGCGCGCCGCCGCGTGTGCCGCGAAACAGGGGGCTGTTTGGTTCAACTGGATGCGGAGACAGGCGCAGATAGGCATCAACCGCATCTCGGGCAGCATCGATCACAGGCACGATCCGTTCTTTGCCGCCCTTACCAGTGATCCGCATGACGGCAGGCAGTGGCACGTCCGAACCTGTTAGCCCAAGCGCCTCTGATATCCGTAAACCGCAGCCGTAAAGCAAAGTTACAACTGCGGCGTCGCGGGCGGCAACCCAGCCGTCGCGGGCTTGCAATTCAACCGTTTCGATCATCGCGGTCGCGGCGTCGATCGCCAATGGGCGCGGTAGCTTTTTGGTGAATTTCGGACTGCGTGTGGACAGCACCGCAGTGGCTTCAAACCCTTCGCGGTCCGACAGCCAGCGGTAGAATGTTTTGACCGCTGAAAGCGATCTTGCTAGCGACCTCGCCCCAACGCCGCGCGCCCGTTCAGACGCCATCCAAGACCGCATATCGCTGACTGTGATTTTGGACAGCGGCCCAAGCCCCTGCGCGTCAGCGTGGTGCTGGGTCATGAACGCTAGAAAGCCGATGACGTCAGATTGATAGGCTTTGATCGTGTTGTCAGATGCCCCACCCAACGCCCGACAATGGTCCAGCCATTTGGCCAGCGCATGTGTCAGAGCAGGGGAGATCATTGTGTTTACGACAACCAGCGACGCATGGCGCGTTCAAACACACCCGCAAAGAATGTCAGCAGATCGGTGCCTTGCTGCGGCGTGAACTGATGCGGATCCTCAGACCCCATCATCAACATGCCCGGCAAACGACCAGGACCAAAGTCGAGCTTGAGACATGCCTCGGATCGGATAAAGCTGGATTTTTCGCCGTATAGACCGGCATCATCGGTTTGGATTTGGCGCAAAGTGACCTGACGCACAGGGCTGGACCGACCACGGTTCACATAAGCATCGATATAGCCTTTTTCGACCACACCCAAAACGGCACCCATTTGGCCGATTGCGGGGTCGTCTGCGGCAGCACCGCTTTCTAACACCAATCGCATGCAATCAACGCGCAGCGTATCGGCAACATCGGTTGATAAGTCTTGCAAGAATGTTTCGAATTTCGTGGCGTCCATCATGCGCAACACGGCGCGGTGGACTTGATTGGTGCCCGCAAGATTTTCGTAAGCGGCAGCAATCACGGACCTGTGGGTGTCTTCCAAACGATCCAAGCGGGCCTCGAGCCGTTCCATCGCGATGCCGCGCAGATCGACGATATTGCCGCCCATGGATTGTTCGTTGGCGGCGACAAGGGCACGCATAATATCTTGATCTTCAAGCAGAACGTCAGGGTCTGCGATTATCTTATCACGGACGTGGCTGTCCATAAGGGATTTACTGGTCATGTGCTGCTCAATATTATTAATTTTGAGGCTGTATAGCAGCGTGAGCCTGAAATTTCTTCTTAAAAATGCAGATTTGGTGAAAATTTTCCCATTGTGTCAGATGTTGATGCGCCGGTTTGCGCGCCTACAATCTGTTGTGGTGATGGTGTGGGCAGCTGTGCCGCCCACACCATAGCTTTCGCATTACAGAATTTTAATGCCAGCTTTTTTGACATCGGCCATGAACCCAGCAAGGCCATTGTCGGTCAAAACATGGTTCGCCATCGCCTTGATCACATTTGGCGGTGCGGTGCAGACATCCGCGCCAATTTTTGCACATTCGGACATATGATTGGCGTTGCGAATGGATGCTGCAAGGATCTGCGTGTCGAAACCGTAGTTGTCGTAAATCGTACGGATGTCTTCGATTAACTCCAGACCATCAAGGTTGATGTCGTCCAAGCGGCCAATGAACGGGCTGATGAAAGTCGCGCCAGCTTTTGCTGCCAAAAGCGCTTGGTTTGCTGAGAAGCATAGGGTCACATTGACCATGATGCCTTGGTCTGACAACACTTTACATGTCTGCAAACCAGCCCATGTCAGCGGTACTTTTACGGCAATGTTATCGGCAATCTTCGCCAGCTTAAGGCCTTCAGCCAGCATCGTCTCGTGATCAAGCGCCACAACTTCAGCGGACACAGGGCCGTCAGTGATGGAACAAATCTCTTTTGTGACCTCGAGGATGTTCAAGCCAGATTTCGCAATGATCGATGGGTTCGTCGTGACCCCGTCCACCATTCCGTAAGCGTGCAATTCTTTAATCTGGTCGATGTCGGCGGTGTCTACGAAAAACTTCATGGGGATATCTCCGGTCAAGTGCTTGGGTTTTGTTGCATCAGCGTTTACCTCATAGTGGACTAAGCGGAAAGCCATAAGGTGACAGGCCAGCCATGACAGCAGAGTTCTTTGACCAAGGTGATTTGGTGGCCGTGCTGACGGCGCAACCGATTGATCGCTTTCTAGACTATAAAGCCCCCGAGGGTGGTTGCCATTTGGGCGCGTTTGTCGAGGTGCCTTTGGGCCCACGTAAAGTGCTCGGCGTTGTCTGGGGCAAAGGCGCAGGTGACTTTGACTATGCAAAGGTGCGGTCAGTCATGCGGGTGCTAGACGTGGCCCCAATGCGCGACGAGATGCGCGAATTTCTGACCCGTGCTGCGGATTATACTCTGACCCCGATGTCTGCGATGTTGCGCCTTGCGACCCGCGCACCTGGATTGGGCGATGCTCCGTCGATGCGCAAAGTGTACCGCTTAGGGTCAGCAGAGCCGACCCGCGTGACCGATGCCCGCACCAAGGTGCTTGAGGTTTTACGCGACTATGGCGGGCTGTCGTTCACGCTGGGAGAGTTGGCCGAAATGGCGGGTGTGGGCACGTCGGTCATCAAAGGCCTCGTCAAACAAGGATCTGTCAGCGAAGAAGACGCGCCGCGCGATGTGCCTTATCCGCGACTGGACCCTGATTATGGCGGCAAGGAATTATCGGCGGATCAGGCTGAGGGTGCAGAGGTATTGCGCGCCGCTTTGCGAACCGATGCCTATGGGACGACGTTGCTGAAAGGGGTCACTGGGTCGGGTAAAACCGAGGTGTACCTAGAGGCCGTTGCTGAATGTCTGCGCATGGGTCGCCAAGCCTTAGTATTGTTGCCAGAGATCGCGCTGTCGGGTGAGTTTATCAACCGCGTTGAGGCGCGATTTGGGTTCAAACCCGCCGAATGGCATTCCGGCGTCACGATGACCGAACGGCGTCGGTGCTGGAAAATGGTCGGGCAAGGGTCTGCGCAACTGATCGTTGGCGCACGGTCAGCGTTGTTCTTACCATTCCAAAACCTTGGCTTGATCGTCGTGGATGAAGAACACGATACGTCCTATAAACAAGAAGATGGCGTGCTGTATAATGCCCGCGACATGGCGGTGCTACGGGCTGCGATCAATGGCGCACAGGTGGTGTTGGCATCGGCCACGCCGAGTCTCGAAAGCTGGGCAAATGTAGAGGCGGGCAAGTACACGCGCCTGACGCTGAACGCGCGGTTTGGTCCTGCTGTTATGCCGACAATGACCGCGATTGATATGCGAGCAGAGGATTTACCGGGCGGCAAATGGGTCTCGCCGACATTGCGCGATGCGATCACGGATAGGTTGGAAAAGGGCGAACAATCGCTGATTTTCCTCAACCGCCGTGGTTATGCGCCAATCACGCTTTGCCGTGCATGTGGTCATCAAATCGGCTGCGATCAATGCGACGCGCGGATGGTCGAACACCGGTTTTTGAAACGCTTGATGTGCCACCAATGTGGTGAGACGAAGCCGATGCCAACGGTGTGTCCGCACTGCGAAGCGGAGGATAGACTCGCGCCTGTCGGGCCGGGTGTGGAGCGGATGGCCGAAGAGGTCACGGCGCTGTTTCCCGATGCCCGTGTTGTTGTGTTGTCGTCCGATCTGTACGGGTCTGCGCGAGCGATGAAGGCGCATATTGAAGAGATCGCGCGCGGCGGTGCCGACATCATTATCGGGACGCAGTTGGTGGCCAAGGGGCACAACTTTCCCAACCTCACGTTGGTCGGAGTGATTGATGCGGATTTGGGGCTTCAGGGGTCTGATTTGCGGGCAGCAGAACGGACGTTTCAATTGATGCGCCAAGTGGCCGGACGGGCAGGGCGCGCCGAGGTGCCAGGCGCTGCGATGTTGCAAACGTTTCAGCCGGAACATGCCGTTATTAGAGCGATTTTAGCTGGTGATGAAGAAAAATTCTGGGCGGCAGAGGCGGGTGAACGCAAAGCCGCAGGCGTGCCACCGTATGGGCGTATGGCGGGGATCATTCTAAGCAGTCCGAACGCGGATGATGTGTTTAATTTGGGTGCTGAAATGGCGCGGCGCGACGGGCCTTTGCGGCAAATTGGGGCGCAAGTTTACGGGCCAGCGCCTGCACCAATTGCACGGGTGCGCGGACGGCATCGCGTCCGGTTATTGGTCAAGGCAGACAAGGCCGCACCGTTGCAAAAAGCACTGGCTGCATGGACCGCGCAATTCCGTTTGCCGACCAACACGCGCCTGTCGATAGACATCGATCCACAGAGTTTTTATTGAGGAAACTGCTGTGATTTTTGCGTAAGTTGTTTTTGGGGTCTGAAATTGGCTGTTTGGGGAGAGCTTCCGAATGACTGCAATGCGGACACAGCTGCCACTCGCTACAAGTGCGTGAGTTTTGGTTTGGGAAGCCGTTCAACAAAGAGTTGTGTTTGGGAGCAGCGCGGATACAAAATAGGATTGATCAGAGTAAGTTTAACCCATCAGCGGGGCTTACACCTGAAAATTCACTTTAGACTGGAGCGTTAAATGGCACATCAATTGCTGGCAGGGCCATCAGGCCTTGGAGTTGAAGCTTTAACCGGGGATTATCTGGAGACTGTTGGAGGAAACTTCGACAAAGTGTTCAGCCGTGATCAATCTGATGATGGCGGTGTTTTAATGTTGGGCATTCCACATTTTGAAGGTCGTGAAGTTGAAACTGACAACCTACCGACCGCTTTGCGTCGCAAACCGGCGCGTGCCGACAAACTCGCGGATTTATATCCTGCGCCCAAGTCCATGTTTTACATCAGTCCAGCGTTCAAGGACGTGCTCGAGGCGTTTGATCCAAACGTGCATCAGGTAGTTCCGCTTGAGTTGACCCTGACCAAAGGCAAGACAACGCCATTTTATTTGTTGAACGTATGCCAGCGCATTAGTGCATTGTCGGCCGAGCACTGCATACCGCCTTTGGACAACAGACGGCTGGCGTACATGCCGAAACATGACGGTAATGATGTCTTGGCATTTGAGAAAGCTGGAATCGAGGGTCGCCACCTTTGGTATGATAAACATTTCGTAGGTATGTGGATGAGTAACCAGCTCATGAGTGCGTTACGCGATGCCCAGCTGTCTGGTGTTTCGCCGACCAGCAACATCCCGGAGTATTAAGTCAGCGGACATTCGTGCGCCGCACAGCAATTGGCAGCAAGGTCAGCGATGCGGTCCAGGCTGTCCTTTGCTCCACTCAACCCAAAGTGATCTTTCGGGGCGAAGCTGCCTTCCATAGCACGTGCGTCAATGTCCTGTTTAGCGAACCGTTCAACAAACGGTCGTTTTTGGGAAGTCTTACCTCAAAGTCATAATCTTATCGCCAGCCTTCAAAAGGATGCTCTGCGAGTTTTTGATTTTTTGTGGTTGTACGATGCAGCTCGACTTCTTTTGTCGCCCAAGAAAGCACATTGCGGCTCTTCAATTTTTGACCCGTTTGAGGATCCCAGCAGACACCGTCCAGTTCATTGGTCAAAATTGCCGCCGTTAGAAAGGACAATTCCGCTTCAAATCTGTTGTAGGGTTTGAACGATATACCAATCTCAAATTTGAAATTTCCCCAATGTTCTAAGTCGAAGCCTTCTTCCATCAGTTTGGTTTTCTTACTTTCTGTGTCACCACGCTTCAGGTCAAAATAGCTTTCAAAATCAAAGCGACGCAAAGACATCTCAAAACCAGACATGTAGTCCTTGTTCGAAGAAAAAAGCCACCGTCCAAGTACGGTCACTTTGATCGGACAGAATCCACTGAGGCCGACGTCAAACTTAACAACAGGATTGACTTGGTACGTCATACGGTCACATGCATTAAGGCGTTCTATCCATTCTGGAATTTGGGGTAGTTGGTGCGCATAAATGTTAAGATCATAACCCACTTGATATTCCACCATCCTATTTCACTGTTGTCAGACACTACATCGACACGGCCACCATTCGGTAGCCTTCCAAAAACACTCCTTTATGGCACATGTCCAAACCGCCCTGATTGACGCTGCCAAAAACCCCGTTCAAAACATAAGTGGTTGCTGAAGGTTTTTGGTCGCTCTCATGATAGCGGACATTCGTGCAACGCGCAGCATCGGTCAAAGTGGGCTCGTTGCTGCCGTTCGCTGCATCCGCGCTAACTCCGAAAACGGCCGCTTTTGACAGGCAAAAGTTGTTATTTGCCGGAGGTGCGTGGCTGGTGGATCGCGATTGCTGGGCGGGTATTGCTTGGATCGGATAATCTGTTCAAATTGCCCTAGCGTCGTTTGATATTCAGGCGTAAGCCGTCACTCATGAAAATAGTTCGCTTAGAAGATGCCATGACGCTGCCGTTTTGGCGTCGTCCGATTGCTCTGCTGTTCATGATGGCGTTGGCGATGCCGATTGCGTTTAATACGTGGGCGGCGTTGCTGAATAATTTTGTGATCGAGGTCGCGGGATTCGATGGGTCCGATATTGGGCTGCTGCATACTGTGCGCGAAATTCCGGGGTTTCTGGCAGTTGGAGTGATCGCGCTGATCATCTTTATTCGCGAGCAGGTGCTGGGGCTGGTGTCTTTGGTTCTGCTTGGCGTGGCGACGGGGATTACCGCGTTTTTCCCTAGTATGGGCGGGATTTTAACGCTGACGATGTTGTCGTCCATTGGGTTTCATTATTACGAGACGGTCAATCAGTCGCTGCAATTGCAATGGATTGAAAAGGCCCGTGCGCCGCAGATGATTGGCTGGCTGATGGCCGCGGGGTCGGCTGTCACGTTTGTGGCCTATGTGCTGATCGTGATGACGTGGCAGGCGTTTGATCTGTCGTATGCCTTTGTTTATATGGTGTCGGGTGGTGCGACTGTTGTGATCGCACTGTTTTGTTTGTTCGCCTATCCGCAGTTTGAATCCCCGCATCCGCAGTTAAAGACGTTTGTGCTACGCCGCCGGTATTGGCTGTATTATGCGCTGCAATTTATGGCGGGTGCGCGTCGTCAGATTTTTGTTGTGTTCGCAGGGTTCATGATGGTCGAAAAGTTCGGCTTTGATGTGCATGAGATCACGTCGCTTTATTTGCTGACACTGCTGACCAATATTTTTGTGGCCCCTGTGATTGGTCGCATCGTTGGTGTGTTTGGCGAGAGGCGCGCGTTGCTGTTTGAATATGCTGGCTTGGTGCTTGTGTTTTCGGCTTATGGTGGTGTGTATTTCTTTGGCTGGGGTGTTGCGATTGCTGCGACGTTGTATGTGATTGACCATATCTTCTTTGCCTTGGCGCTCGCGTTGAAGACGTACTTTCAAAAGATCGCTGATCCTCAAGATATCGCCCCGACGGCGGCAGTTGCCTTTACCATCAACCATATTGCGGCGGTGTTTTTGCCGGTGTTGTTGGGGTTGTTGTGGCTGGTCAGTCCGGCGGCGGTGTTTGTGTTGGCTGCAGGCATGGCAGCGGGGTCGTTTGCGCTTGCGCTGTTGATCCCCCGTCATCCGGCCAAGGGTCACGAGACTGTGTTTCGCCCCCACCTTATGGCCGCCGCAGAGTAGTAATTGGCGCGCGCCGCCCCATATTATACTGACACCCAGATAAAGGAGCTTTCTATGCTGTCTATGTTCCGTACCAAATCCGAGATGGTTTCTGCTGATGCCGCGCTTGCGGGTCGCGATGTGCCTGTGCCGACTGCGCAGAACCATTTTGTTTTGAATACCCCATTGAATGAAGTGCCTGCTGGCATGGAGGTCGTTATCTTTGGGATGGGCTGTTTCTGGGGTGTGGAGCGTATTTTCTGGCTGCTGGACGGTGTGTTTAGCACATCTGTTGGCTATGCCGCTGGGTATACGCCGAATGCCACCTATGAAGAGGTGTGCTCGGGTAAGACGGGTCATAACGAAGTGGTCCGTGTGGTGTTTAACCCTGCCAAGATCACGTTTGATCAGTTGCTGCAGGTATTCTGGGAAGGCCATGATCCGACCCAAGGGATGCGTCAGGGCAATGATGCAGGCACGCAATACCGGTCGGGGATTTATACGACGACTGATGCGCAGGCTGTTGCGGCTGAAGCGAGCAAGGTCGCGTTTGGCCCGCGTTTGTCCGAAGCAGGGTATGGCATAATCACGACTGAGGTTTTGCCTGCACCTGAATATTATTACGCCGAAGGGTATCATCAGCAATATCTGGCTAAGAACCCCAATGGATATTGCGGGATCGGTGGGACAGGTGTGACCTGCCCGATTGGCACAAACGTCTAAGACAGATTGACCAATGCGGGGCGATTGCCTAGGCCACGGGGAAACTCCTGTTGATAAGGCGATCGCCCACATGCTTTCTTATTCCGCTCTGACCGTCGCCCCGAATGAAGACGATGCCGCTGCACTCTGCGAAGATCTTGAGGCGCTGATGCCGGAACCGACGGGCACGGGCATTTTCGAGATCGAAGATGGGTCTGGATTGTGGGAAGTGGGCGCGTATTTTACGGATGCCCCTGATGCGGCGGGTCTGGCTGTTTTGGCCATGATGCACGGCGTCAAAGATTTTTTGATTTCCGAAATTCCAGAGCAAGACTGGGTCAGCAAAGTGCGCCGCGAATTGTCGCCAGTGGAGGCTGGTCGGTTTTTTGTCTACGGCAGCCATGATGCAGACAAGGTGCCTGAGGGCAGTGTGCCTTTGCTGATCGAGGCCGCGATGGCGTTTGGCACGGGGCATCACGGCACCACGCTGGGGTGCTTGCGCGCGTTTGATCGGTTGTTGGAAGACGGGTTCGCTGGCGACACGATTATTGACGTGGGCTGTGGTACAGCCGTTTTGGCGATGGCCGCAGCTGCCGTGTTGCCGGGGACTATTTTGGCTAGTGACATTGATCCGGTGGCTGTGGACGTGGCGACAGCCAATGTGAACGCCAATGGGTTGGCAGGTCGTGTGACCTGTATTGTTGCCGCAGGGTTCGATGCGCCAGCGTTAGAGGCGCAAGGTCCCTATGATCTGGTTTTCGCAAATATCCTGAAAGGGCCACTTATTGGATTGGCCCCAGAGATGGGCCGCGTTGTGAAGCCGGGTGGCTATGTGATTCTATCAGGAATTTTGAACGAACAAGCTGATGAGGTCATTGCGGTTTATTGCGCAAATGGGTTCAATCTAGTGCACCACGATAGCATTGTTGACTGGACGACGTTGACGCTAGGGCATATTTCTTAAAAACGCATGGTTTTAAGTGGTTTTGATAGGTTTGCCTTATTTCAGCCACATTCAGGGACGATTTTGAACATGAAGCGTGGGGGCGCTTGTTTGGAATATGATTATGGAAATGACATCTGTCCCATTTGACCGCCGTTTGAAACGCATTGTGCGTTATCACCAAAGGCTGAGCTATGGCGCAAAGCGCGTCGTCACAAAATCAGGCCTTATCGTCGTACGCCCGCGGATTTATAACCCGAAATTCCCATTCAGAGGGATAGCCATGATTATTTTATCGGCGTTCCTTTTCAAAGCTTATATTTATGCCGATTTGGGGCAAGCAGACTATGCCAGCCGGGTTGCTGCAATATCTGGTCCATCGATTATGGAAAAAGCAGGCGCATGGATTATGCAGGCTGATCCAGCAACCGTTTTGGTTGGCAATGGTTTGAAAACGCTGGGTGTATAAAACTTAATTCTGCCATGAAAAAAGGCCGCGTCCCAATTGCTTGGGCGCGGCCTTTTTTGTCGTTTGCTATCCTGTTTAGGATTAGCGTGTTTTGCGTGTCGCAATCAGGTCGATGTCAGCGAAGGAAAGACCGATGTCTTCCAATTCGCGTGCGGTCAGTTTGCCCAAGGAATTGCGCGTAATGCGCGCATCGTTCCAAGCAGCAATCGTGCCGTATGTATTTGCAACAAAGTTTGTGATGCGTCCTGCAGAGAAGACAGCGACGGGGCGGGTGGTGTCAAAAGCAGCCATTGGCCTATTCCTTAGGTTTGCTGCGTTTGCAGCGTTAATTTCATAATGCGCATCTAGTCCCGCGATTTCATTCCCACCAGTGCTTTTTTTGCATGGCTCATATGCGTTTTTAGAATGCCTACGAATTAACCATATAAACCCGCATACCCCTTGTTTTTATGGTTGGTAAGCGTCGCATTTAAATCCCGTTCTGACGCAATTGACCCATGCTGTGCATGAGCTGTTTTTGCCACGCATTATTCCCTGCTTGGTTTTTGTTCGCGTTTTGTGCTAAAAATTTTACAACAAGATAATAAAAACAAAAATATGGGGCTGCAGATGCGTGTTTTAGGAATCGATCCGGGGTTGCGGAATATGGGTTGGGGCGTGATTGACGTGAATGGTTCGCGCATTTCTCATGTGGCCAATGGTGTTTGCACGTCTTTGGCGACGGATGACCTTGGTGTTCGTCTTGCATCGCTTCATTTTCAACTCACCCAAGTTTTCATGACCTATGCCCCAGATACGGCCGCCGTCGAGCAAACGTTTGTGAACAAAGATGGTGCGGGTACGTTAAAGCTGGGTCAGGCGCGCGGTATCGCCATGCTGGTGCCTGCCCAAGCTGGACTGCCAATTGGCGAATATTACCCCAATGCCATTAAAAAGGCCGTCGTGGGTGTTGGTCATGCTGATAAGCGTCAGATCGATCATATGGTTCGGTTGCAGTTGCCCGGCGTTGATCTTGCTGGCCCTGATGCCGCTGACGCGCTGGCCATTGCGATCTGTCACGCGCATCATGCGCAATCTGCGGGCAAACTGTCCGCCGCGTTAGCAAAGGCATCCGCATGATTGGTAAGATCGCAGGCATTTTGGAATACCGCAGTACCGATCACGTGCTGATTGATGTGCGCGGCATTGGCTATCTTGTCTATGTGTCCAACCGCGTGATGGCCGGCCTACCCGCGAATGGCGAACCTGTTGCGATGTATACGGATTTGCTAGTCCGCGAAGACAATTTACAGTTGTTTGGCTTTACTACCTTGGTCGAAAAGGAATGGCATCGTTTGTTAATGTCCGTGCAAGGGATTGGCGCAAAGGCGTCGCTCGCGATTTTGGGTGCCCTTGGTGCTGATGGCGTCAGTCGCGCGATTGCGCTGGGCGATTGGAGTGCGCTGGCCAAAGCCAAGGGTGTCGGTCCCAAGACAGCCCAACGTGTTGCGATTGAATTGAAGGATAAGGCGCCAGGTGTGATGGCGATGGGCGGCACTGTGGCCGAGGCAATGGGTGATGAGGTGATCGAGGCCACGCCAAAGCGCCGTGCGCCAGCCCCAAAGGTGAACCCAGCGCAGTCCGAAACACTGTCGGCACTGGCCAATCTTGGGTATGCCCCCGGTGATGCTGTGGGTGCTGTTGCTCAAGCGGCTGGTGCTGAGCCTGATGCGGATACGTCCGCGTTGATCCGTGCGGCCTTGAAGCTGTTGGCCCCAAAGGGGTAGGGGTGATTTGTGACTGATGATGACCCCTCCTTGCGCCCAGAGCGCCAAGCCGAAGATTCTGATCGCGCGTTGCGTCCGCAAACGTTGGATGAATTTATTGGCCAGCGGGATGCCCGCGCAAACCTGAAGGTTTTTATCGAGAGCGCCAAGATGCGCGGCGAGGCGATGGATCATGCGTTGTTCCACGGCCCCCCCGGTTTGGGGAAAACCACGCTCGCACAGATTATGGCCCGCGAGTTGGGTGTGAATTTTCGCATGACGTCTGGCCCTGTATTGGCCAAGGCTGGTGATCTTGCCGCGATCCTAACCAATCTTGAGGCCCGCGATGTGCTGTTCATTGACGAAATTCACCGGCTTAATCCGGCGGTAGAAGAAGTGTTGTATCCAGCGCTTGAAGATTTTGAACTGGATTTGGTGATTGGTGAAGGTCCTGCTGCGCGGACGGTGCGGATTGAATTGCAGCCGTTTACGCTTGTGGGTGCCACGACCCGTATGGGGTTATTGACGACGCCTTTGCGCGACAGGTTTGGAATTCCGACGCGGTTGGAGTTTTATACTGAGGACGAGTTGCACGAGATTGTTTTGCGAGGTGCCCGATTACTTGGCGCGCCTGCCGAAGATTTGGGTGCCCGCGAAATTGCCAAGCGGGCACGTGGTACGCCGCGTATTGCAGGCCGTCTGCTGCGCCGTGTCGTGGATTTTGCGGTTGTTGAAGGCAACGGTAAAGTCACCCGCGAGATTGCTGATAGTGCGCTGACGCGTTTGGGTGTTGATCATCTTGGCCTGGATAGTGCGGACCGTCGATATTTGCGGCTTGTTGCCGAAAGCTATGGCGGAGGGCCTGTTGGGATTGAAACCATGTCTGCCGCTTTGTCTGAAAGCCGCGATAGTCTGGAAGAAGTGATCGAGCCGTATTTGCTGCAAAAGGGCCTGATCCAGCGCACGTCGCGTGGCCGTATGTTGGCGCAGGCCGCATGGGCCCATTTGGGGTTGAACGCGCCCAAAACCGATAAAGATTTGTTTGGGTGACCCTAAACCAAAGAGAAGTGTTAAAATGACGATTGATCCAAAAGCCGTAGAGGCGCTGTTCACCCGCAGCGATGGGACGTATTTTTTCGCCCGTTGGGGCCGTCCGATTGTGCCTGTGGTGTTTGGTGTTGATGACAAAACGCTTGCCGTGTTCAAAGGTGCGATTGAGGTCATGGTTGGGTTAGCCCAGCACAAGATGGCCGAGTTTGACCATGAGTTGGGTGCAAACCTGATGGTGTTCTTTTGCCATGATTGGACAGAGCTGGGCGAAGTCCCGCATATGGATCAACTGGTGCCAGATATTGGCCCGTTGATGGCTAAGCTGCAAAAAGCTGACGCCAATCAGTATAGGATTTTCCGGTTTGACGAGGCGGGTGCCATTCGCGCCTGTTTTGTATTCTTACGCATGGACGCGCATCTCGAGGCTGTGTCTGCCGATACGCTTGCTTTGAACCAAGCCGCCCAGACGATCTTGTTGTGGTCAGATTTGGCGTTTCGCGATCAGTCTCCGTTGGCCGCGATCAACGGCACGACTGTTTTGCGCGCCGAAATTGCGGGTGTAATCCGTGCTGCTTATGATCCGGTGATGCCTGCGATGGCGCAGGATCCGTCGCATGCGCTGCGCCTTGCTGCGCGTGTGGTTCCGCCGCAATGACACATCAGTTCCCTGTGCGCGTCTATTATGAAGACACCGATTTGGCGGGTATTGTGTATTACGCCAATTATCTGAAATTCATCGAGCGAGGGCGCAGTGAATGGGTCCGTGGGCTGGGGGTTGATCAGGTAGCCATGAAGGCAGACGGCATTGTGTTTGCTGTCCGCCGTGTTGAGGCCGATTATTTCATGCCCGCGTATTATGATGACGCGCTGGTTGTCGAGACAACGGTGGAAAAGCTGACAGGTGCGCGGTTGGTGGTGCGCCAAGGTGTTCTGCGCGGTGCGGACCTTTTGTTTGAGGCGCTTGTGACCATCGTTGCCATTGATCAAAATGGCAAGCCTGCGCGTCTTCCGGCGAACATCCGCCCAGCCTGACGCGGTTTTGTGATCAAGCAGTGCGCGGTTGCGTTGGATTTATGCCGCGACCTTGTGTATGTTGTTTTTAATCAGAGCCCAAACAGGGCCGCAAAACCAAGAGCAGGCACATGGAAGTAGCAACAGATTTCACGATGTGGGCGTTATTCGCGCGCGCGACAATTACCGTAAAACTCGTCATGATTTTGTTGATGGCCGCATCCGTTTGGTGCTGGGCCGTGATTATCGACAAGATCAGACAATACCGCCGCGCCCGCGCCGAAGCGGACGTGTTCGACAAATCATTCTGGTCGGGTGAACCGCTGGACGTGCTGTTTGACCAGATCGGCACCAGTCCCACAGGTCAGAGCCAAAAGATTTTCGCAGCAGGTATGTTGGAATGGCGCAGATCGCACCGCCAGGATGGCGGTTTGATCGCAGGCGCACAGGCCCGCATTGACCGGTCCATGGATGTCGCCATCGCCAAGGAAGCGGGGCGTCTGCAAAAAAGTTTGCCTGTTTTGGCAACCGTTGGCTCAACCGCCCCCTTTGTGGGCTTGTTCGGGACTGTTTGGGGCATCATGAATGCCTTTATCGAGATCGCAGAGCAACAAAATACCAATCTGGCTGTTGTCGCACCGGGTATTGCCGAGGCTTTGTTGGCGACGGGTTTAGGTCTGTTAGCAGCGATCCCTGCAGTTATTTTCTATAACAAATTATCCGCAGACAGTGACCGCATTCTTGCAGGTTACGAGGCTTTTGCTGACGAATTTGCCACCATCCTTAGCCGACAGTTGGACAGTTAATGGGCGGCGGCGTTATTCAATCCGAGGGCGGTGGTGGTCGTCGTCGCAGGGGCAGGCGTCGGTCTGCGCCGATGGCAGAGATTAACATCACGCCGTTTGTTGATGTCATGCTGGTTTTGCTGATCATCTTTATGGTGGCCGCCCCGTTGTCAGTAGTGGGTGTGCCTGTTGAATTGCCCAAGACCGCGGCGAATTCATTGCCGTCTGACGAGGAAGAACCGCTGACGGTGACGATCACAGCTGCTGGTGAGATTACAATCCAGAATACTGTGACGGCCCCCGATGAATTGGTTGGCAAGTTGACTGCGATTGCGTCTGAGCGGACGTCGGACCGGATATTTTTGCGTGCTGATGGTGCGAATGATTGGAACACCGTGGCTGAAGTCATGGGTGCTTTGAACGCTGGTGGGTTTTCCAACATTGGTTTGGTGACGGATATCGGCGGTCCCGCGCTTAATGGGTCGGACGGCTAATCGCATGCGCAGCGCTGGTACTTATATATCGGGAATTGGCCATGTCGGGCTGGTTGGCTGGCTTATCTTGGGGTGGGGATTCTCAAGTGACCCGCTACCGTTTGAGGTTTCCCAAGTGTCAGTTGTGTCATCTGAGGAATTTGCCGCGATGGTGGCGGCGACCACGCCGCAGCCGGATGTGGCTGACCCCACTGCACCTGCGCAGCCGCAAATCGAAGACGCGCCTGCGCCGATCGAGCCTGAAACAGTGCCGCAAGTTGCACCATCCCCTGATCCTGTCGCGCAACCCGCGCAGGAAACGCCGCCACCAGAAGCGCCGCAGCCACCTGTTCCGCCCGCTGATGTGGCCGATGTTGCCCCAGTGGAACCTACACCGCCTGCGATTGAAGCGGCCCCTGATCTAAATGATAGTTCTCGGCCGCAGCCGCGCCCTGCGCCGCGCGTCGCCCCCGAGGCAGTGGCCCCGCCACCGCCTGAGGCTGATGTGGCAGATGTCGTGCAAGATGCGGTTGTTCCCGATGATAGTGCAGCAGCAGAGGTTGTTGAGCCAGCCCAAACGCCAACCGCGCCCGAAGAAGCAGTGACCGAGATTGTGACCGAAGATGCAGCCCCGTCGGGTGCTGTGACGACATCAGCGCGTCCGCAAACGCGGCCTAATCGGCCTACGCCCGCAACACCGACCGAGACAACGGCACCTGCTGATACTGCGACTGCGAACAATAATGCAGCGGATGATGCTGCCGTAGCGGCGGCGTTAGCTGCTGCACTTGC
This sequence comes from Yoonia sp., assembly GCA_047629435.1. GTDB lineage: Bacteria > Pseudomonadota > Alphaproteobacteria > Rhodobacterales > Rhodobacteraceae > Yoonia. Next base: position 90,454 of record JBLHXF010000008.1, read on the forward strand.
CGTGACCGCGCCAGATTTGCCCGCTGGTCCGCCGCTTGATGGATCCGAGAAAGAAGGGTTCCGTGTCGCGGTCAATCGCTGTTGGAATGTCGATCCAGGATCAGAGGCGGCGCGTGTCACAATGACTGTTGCGTTTAGCTTGGATCAGTCGGGTCGGGTACAGGGTGACGTGCGTCAAGTGTCCGCTGACGGTGGAACATCAGGATCTCAGAGTATTGCGTTTCAGGCCGCCCGTCGCGCTATTTTGCGCTGTGGTGCAGCGGGATATGACTTGCCTGCGGACAAATACGACCAATGGCGCGATGTTGAAATTACGTTTGATCCTTCGGGAATGCGGCTCCGGTAGGCGGTTGTGCGCGCAGGGGGCGTGTTTTCCCCTTATGTGTATGCCATAAGATATTAGCAAAGATGGGCCAAGACCCGTGGCGAGAATTGAGGCGAATGATGATGAAGACATTTCTGATTGCGATTGTGGCGCTTGTGCTGGCTGGACCTGTGTTAGCGCAAAACGGGCCTTTGCGCCTGACGATCACGGACGGCGTGATTGAACCGCTGCCTTTTGCGGTCCCAAGTTTCGAGCCTGAAAATGCCGAGGCCGCCCAAGTGGCCGCCGACATGACCCGCCTTGTTGCCCAGGATTTATCCGGCACTGGGCTGTTTCGCGAAATTCCCGCAACCGCTTTTATCAGCGCTCATAGTAGTTTTGTCCAGACAGTCGCGTACCCTGATTGGCGCGCGATCAATGCGCAGGCTTTGATCACGGGTGCTGTGACTGTTTCTGGAAATCAGCTGGTCGTAAAATTCCGTTTGTATGATGTGTTTTCGGGGTCCGAGATGGGTGGTGGGTTGCAATTTGCAGGCACTGTCGATGGGTGGCGCCGCATGGCCCATAAGGTGGCCGATGCCGCCTATGGCCGGATCACGGGCGAAGGCGGCTATTTCGACAGCCGCGTTGTGTTCGTTTCTGAAAATGGTCCCAAGGATAATCGCCAAAAACGTCTTGCCCTTATGGATTTTGATGGCGCGAATGTTCAGTTTTTGACCGATAGTTCAGCGTTGGTGCTTGCGCCGCGTTTTTCACCCACGGGTGATCGCGTTCTGTATACCAGCTTTGCCTCTGGTTTTCCGCGGATCAATGTTTTGGACGTGTCATCTGTTGGCACGCGCCAGTTGCAAACAGCCGAAGGTGAAATGGCGTTTAGCCCGCGTTTCTCGCGTGACGGTTCGCAGGTCATCTATAGCCTTGCCAACGGCGGTAACACCGACATTTACCGTGGCGATATCGCCAGCGGTGCAAGCACGCGTCTGACGTCTGCTCCGTCGATTGAAACTGCCCCAAGCCTGTCTCCTGATGGCAGCCAGATCGTGTTTGAAAGCGACCGTTCAGGTACACAGCAGATGTATATTATGTCCGCAAATGGTGGCGATGCCCGCCGGATTTCGTTTGGTGATGGCCGTTACGCCACACCTGTTTGGTCCCCGCGCGGTGATCTCATTGCGTTTACCAAGCAGAATGCGGGTCGTTTCCATATTGGTGTCATGCGCACGGATGGGTCCGAGGAACGCCTGCTTACATCGTCGTTCTTGGACGAAGGTCCAACTTGGTCGCCCAATGGTCGCGTCATTATGTTTATGCGCGAAACCCAAGGTGCTGGCGGCACGTCGTCGCTGTATTCCGTTGATGTGTCAGGCCGGAACTTGAAACCTGTGCCGCTGCCAAATGGCGCGTCTGACCCGTCTTGGGGGCCATTACAGCCGTAACTCCAGCCGTAACATCGTGTTATTTCCACGCCGGATGTATCTGTGATAGTGTCCGGAAAAGAGCAGATAAGAATGGGATACCCACTTATGACATTTCTACCAAAGATCGCCCTGATGGGCCTAATCGTTGTCACCGCAGGCTGTACGCGTCCTGACCGTTTCGGTGCTGGCTCAGATGATGCTGCCATTGCTGCTGCGGACGCCGCCGCGCAAGTCGGGCAAGCCGGTGCCAATGATCCGACAAGCCCATTGTTTTTCAATCAGACGATTGGTGACCGTGTGTTGTTTACGGTTGATACGTCCACGCTGACGGCCCAAGGCAAGACCATTCTGGACGGTCAGGCGCGTTGGTTGCAAACCAATGCTGATTATTTGGCCATTATCGAAGGCCATGCTGACGAGCAAGGCACTCGCGAATATAACATCAGCCTTGGTTTTCGTCGCGCCAATGCCGTCCGCGAATATTTGGTGTCGCAAGGCGTTCCATCGACCCGTTTGCGCGCAACCAGCTATGGCAAGGAACGCCCAATTCAGGTGTGTTCACAGGAAAGCTGTTATGCCATGAACCGTCGTGCGGTCACGGTAATTTCTATCGCTTCGCTAAGCTAAGGACGCCACCATGCTGCACCGGATTGCATTGATTATTGCCCTTGGGCTGGCGGCCCCTGCGGCGGCTGTGGCCCAAGACCAGACGCTGGCCGATATTCGCCAGCAATTGACCGGACTTTACGTTGATTTACAAAGCTTGCGCGTGCAGCTTTCAACGACGGGTGGTTTGACGACTGGGACCGTTGGGAACACACCGCTGGACCGGTTGAATGCAATTGAAGCCGAGTTGCAGCGCCTGACCTCTAAGACCGAGGAGTTGGAATTCCGCGTCAACCGGATCACGGTTGATGGCACGAACCGCGTGGGCGATCTTGAATTCCGCCTGTGCGAGCTGGAAACTGGATGTGATATTGCGAGCCTTGGCGATACCCCAAGCCTTGGTGGTGTTGATAGTGCCGACAGTGTGCCAACAGCCCAAACTGCCCCATCTACGAATGGCCCAGCCTTGGCTATCGGTGAAAGTGAAGATTTTACGCGGGCGCAGGCGGCGCTCGCATCCGGTGACTTTCGCAGCGCCGCTGACCAGCTTGCGACCTTCAGCACGTCCTATCCGGGATCCCCAATAGCGGCCGATGCTGCGTATTTGCGTGGTGAGGCGTTGGAAGGCTTGGGCGAGATGACGAATGCTGCGCGTGCGTATCTTGAGGCGTTTTCCACGAACCCTGAGGGTGACAAGGCCCCTGATGCTTTGTTCAAGCTTGGGTTTTCACTGGGTGCCATTGGGCAGACGCAGGATGCTTGTGTGACATTGGGCGAAGTTGCCGTACGGTTCCCGTCTGCGCCTGCCGCTGGTGATGCCACGTCCGCAATGGTTGGTCTTGGATGCAGTTAAGCCCGCCCGCGGGTGATGATATCCGGCTTGTTCATTGGGTCGGAAAAGCGTTTCCAACCCGTCCCGCTAAAATTGGTATCGCCGTGTCCGGTGGTGGTGACAGCATGGCGCTGTTGCATTTATTTGCACGCTGGTCTGCCCAAACAGGGCATCCGATTGCCGCTGTAACAGTCGATCATGGGTTGCGCGACGGGTCCGACCGTGAGGCGGCTGGTGTTGCTGCGTTTTGCGCCAAAGCCGGCATTCACCACGATACATTGCTTTGGAATAACTGGGACGGTCACGGCAATTTGCAAGCCGCCGCCCGTGATGCCCGTTACCGTCTGATGGCTGAGTGGGCGCGGAGCAATGGTGTCGGGGGGATCGCCCTTGGTCACACGATGGACGATGGTGCCGAGACGTTTTTGATGCGCCTGTCGCGCAAGGCAGGCGTTGATGGTCTGTCCGCGATGGACCGTGTGTTTGATCGGGGCGGCCTGACTTATGCGCGTCCTTTGTGGATGTGCACGCGGGCCGAATTACGCGATTATCTGACCCGTAATGATGTGACGTGGGTTGATGACCCAAGCAATGATGACGTGGATTTTGAACGTATCCGTGTCCGCAAGGCGATGGTCGCACTCGGCGAATTGGGGCTGCGGACGGACGCTTTGCAACATGCAGGCACTGCGCTGCGTCAAGCCCGTGATGCGTTGGACCACTATACTTCCGTTGAGGCCGCGACCCATGTTGTGGCGGAGGCTGGCGATTTAAGTTTGCCGTTGAAGCCTGATATTCCCGACGAGATTGCCCGCCGTTTGCGCAGCAAGGTCATTCAGTGGATGGGCCATTTGCCGTATCCACCGCGCGCATCCGCGATGCAGCACCTGATGGATGGGTTGTCGCTGGAGGGAACGCATACGCTTGGCGGCTGCATTGTGGCCGTGAAAGACGGCCAAATGCGGGTGATGCGCGAAGCGAACGCAGTGCGGCAGGTAACCTGCGCGACAACTGACCTTTGGGACCAGCGTTGGGCGTTGGACGGACCGCATGAGGATGACTTGCATATTGCAGCGTTGGGTGATGGGATCACCGATTGCCCTGATTGGCGCGATGCTGGATTGCCGCGATTGTCGTTACTGGCAAGCCCTGCTATCTGGCGTGGTGACAGCTTGATTGCGGCCCCGTTGGCTGGTTTTCAATGCGGCTGGACAGCGCGGATTGTCGCGGATTTCCATTCTTCGTTGGTTCTGCATTGAAGATTGGCGATTTGCCTCTATTTTAGTATCAACGCTTGGCGCGACTCTGTGCGTCATATTCTTCGATTTCAAAGGAGTGTCCCCTTGGGCAACACACGTAATCTCGTCTTTTGGGTCGTCCTGTTCCTGTTGGTGCTGGCGCTTTTCAATCTGTTCAGTGGCACCGCTGGTAACACGATGAGCAATACCAAAAGCTATTCCGAATTCGTCTTTGCTGCTGAAAACAACGGTGTGGCGCAAGCGACACTGGATGGCGAACAAGTTCGCTACCGTGGTACTGATGGCAATGACTATGTCGCGATCATGCCGCGTGATGCGTCCGTGTCAGACTTGTTGTTGGCCAATGAAGTGCCCGTTGTGGTGCAAAGCCAAGAGCAGTCAGGCATTCAGACGTTCTTAATTGGATTGCTGCCATTTGCTTTGTTGATCGGTGTTTGGATCTATTTCATGAATCGGATGCAGGGCGGCGGCAAAGGCGGTGCGATGGGCTTTGGCAAATCCAAGGCGAAATTGCTGACTGAAAAACATGGCCGTGTGACGTTTGATGATGTGGCTGGCATTGATGAAGCCAAAGAAGAGCTTGAGGAAATCGTTGAATTCCTGCGCAACCCGCAGAAATTTAGCCGCCTTGGTGGTAAAATCCCTAAGGGCGCGTTGCTTGAGGGCCCTCCTGGGACCGGTAAGACACTGCTGGCGCGTGCAATTGCAGGCGAGGCGGGCGTTCCGTTCTTTACGATTTCCGGTTCTGATTTTGTTGAGATGTTTGTCGGCGTGGGTGCATCCCGCGTGCGCGACATGTTTGAGCAAGCTAAAAAGAACGCGCCTTGTATCGTGTTTATCGATGAGATCGATGCTGTGGGCCGTGCCCGTGGTGTTGGCATGGGCGGCGGCAATGACGAGCGCGAACAGACATTGAACCAGTTGCTGGTTGAGATGGATGGTTTTGAAGCCAATGAGGGTGTAATCATCATCGCGGCGACAAACCGCAAGGACGTGTTGGACCCAGCGCTGCTGCGCCCGGGTCGTTTCGATCGTCAGATCACAGTCGGCAACCCAGACATCAAAGGCCGCGAAAAGATTTTGCTGGTGCATGCTCGTAAAACTCCGCTTGGTCCTGATGTTGATCTGCGCATCATTGCGCGTGGTTCACCGGGGTTTTCGGGTGCTGATCTTGCGAACCTTGTGAACGAGGCTGCCTTGACGGCTGCGCGTGTTGGGCGTCGTTTTGTAGCGATGCATGATTTTGAGCAAGCCAAAGATAAGATTATGATGGGCGCAGAGCGTCGTTCAATGGTGCTGACCCAAGACCAGAAAGAAAAGACAGCATATCACGAGGCTGGCCACGCGATTGTGGGTATCAACCTTGAGAAATGTGATCCGGTCTATAAGGCCACGATCATCCCGCGCGGCGGTGCATTGGGCATGGTGATGAGCCTGCCTGAAATGGACAAACTGCAGATGTTCAAAGACGAAGCTGAACAGCGTATCGCCATGACAATGGCAGGCAAAGCGGCTGAAATCATGAAGTATGGTGCAGATTCTGTGTCGTCGGGCCCTGTGGGCGATATCATGCAGGCGTCTGCGTTAGCCCGTGCGATGGTCATGCGGTACGGCATGTCGGACAAAGTCGGCAACATTGATTATCAAGAGGCTGCGGCTGGTTATCAGGCCAATGGTGGCGCTGGCGGGTTCTCCGTTTCTGCGGCGACCAAGGAGCTGATCGAGAGCGAAGTGAAGCGGATCATCGACGAAGGTTACGCTCTTGCGGCAAAGATTCTGAAAGATAAGACCAAGGAATTTGAACTGCTTGCCCAAGGTCTGCTTGAATATGAAACGCTGACTGGTGCCGAGATTGAACGGGTTATTCGTGGCGAGCCGCCTCATATTGATGAGGATGAAGAGGATAAGCCAACAGGTGGCAGCTCGATTACGGCGATCCCCAAGACCAAGCCGAAAAAGCCAAAGGCCCCCGATAGTGGACTGGCCCCAGAGCCAACACCATAAAATCAAAACGCCGTCCCGCAGTGGGGCGGCGTTTTTCATTTGTGACGTGAGATGTCACAAAATGCCATTTGAAGGTTCGCTCTAGGCTGATTACCTTGGAGCGCATACAGGAGATACGCACATGCCCGCATTGACCCCCACACAGCAAATTGGTGAAATCGTTTGGATTGGCACTGTCGCCCCCAATGCCGGATTGCGGAGCGTGCCCACGCCTGCGTTAACAATGACTTATGCTGGCGCTGAGGGTGAGGCGCATAGCGGTCTGACACGTGCGTCCTGTGTTCGTGTCCGCGCGCAGTGGCCCGAGGGCACAGAAATCCGAAATGTACGGCAACTGTCGGTGATGTCTCAAGAAGAGATTGACGAGATCGCAGTTGATTGTGGTCTGGATGCACTGGACCCCGCCTTGCTGGGCTGTTCGCTTGTGGTCAAAGGGATTTCAGACTTTAGCCATGTACCGCCGTCGTCGCGGCTTCAGTCTGAAGATGGCACGACAATTGTGATCGACATGCAAAACCGGCCCTGCAATTTGCCTGCGCGCGAGATTGAGGCGGATCACCCGGCTCACGGGAAACCGTTCAAAGCGGCAGCCAAAGGCAAGCGCGGTGTGACCGCATGGGTTGAACGCGAAGGTACATTTCGTGTTGGTGACAAGGTGACTTTGCATGTGCCGGACCAGCGGGCTTGGCGTCCCTAATCGGCTCGCTGCGTTTCTGATCCGACACAGCATTTCCCGAAGTCGACGATTCCGACGGTGAAAATGTCGCAATCGCGGTGCGTGGCCCTGTCATGCGTCGTTACACCTGTGGCAGAACAACCGGACAGAGCGCCGCATTTCAGGGAATACAACACATGGCCTATAAAACAGACATCGAGATCGCGCGCGGAGCCAATAAGCTTCCAATCCAAGAAATTGGCGCGAAACTGGACATCGGTAGCGATGATCTTTTGCCATATGGCCACGACAAAGCCAAAGTCAGCCAGCGTTTCATTGATAGCGTTCAGGACCGCCCGAACGGTAAGCTGATCCTTGTGACTGCGATTAACCCGACGCCAGCTGGCGAAGGCAAGACGACAACAACTGTTGGTCTGGGCGATGGCCTTAACCGTATCGGCAAAAAAGCCGCTGTTTGTATTCGCGAAGCATCGCTTGGGCCAAACTTTGGCATGAAGGGCGGGGCTGCTGGTGGTGGTTACGCGCAGATCGTTCCAATGGAAGACATGAACCTGCATTTTACAGGTGATTTCCACGCCATCACATCCGCGCATAACTTGCTGTCTGCGATGATCGACAACCACATCTATTGGGGCAATTCCCTTGAAATCGACATCCGCCGCGTCGCATGGCGTCGTGTTTTGGATATGAATGATCGCGCCCTGCGTCAGATCAACGTGTCCCTTGGTGGCGTCGCAAACGGTTTCCCACGTGAAGCGGGTTTCGACATCACAGTGGCATCCGAAGTTATGGCGATCCTTTGCCTCGCTTTGAACCTTGATGACCTGCAAAAGCGTTTAGGTTCCATGATCGTGGCGTATCGCCGTGACCGTTCCCCAGTGTATTGCCGTGATATCAAAGCTGACGGCGCGATGACTGTGTTGCTGAAAGATGCGATGCAGCCGAACCTTGTGCAGACGCTGGAAAACAATCCAGCGTTTGTTCACGGCGGCCCATTTGCCAACATCGCGCACGGTTGTAACTCTGTTACTGCTACAACAACGGCATTGAAAATTGCGGATTATGTTGTGACTGAGGCTGGTTTTGGTGCCGATTTGGGTGCTGAAAAGTTCCTGAACATCAAATGCCGCAAGGCTGGTCTGTCACCTGATTGTGTCGTCTTGGTTGCCACTGTGCGTGCGATGAAGATGAACGGTGGAATGGCGAAGGCTGATCTGGGTACTGAAAGTGTTGATGCGGTAAAGGATGGCTGTGCCAACCTTGGTCGTCACATCGGCAACCTTAAGTCATTCGGTGTGCCAGTCGTTGTTGCGATTAACCACTTTGTCACTGACACGGACGCAGAAGTTCAGGCGGTCAAAGATTACGTTAAGACCCAAGGGTCCGAAGCAGTTCTGTCCCAGCATTGGGAATTCGGGTCCAAAGGATCGGAAGAACTGGCGCGCAAAGTAGCTGAAATCGCGGAAAGCGGCGTATCCAACTTTGCACCGATCTATCCTGATGACATGAAACTGTTCGATAAGATCGACACAATTGCCAAGCGTATCTACCACGCTGACGAAGTGATCATGGACCAGAAGCTGCGTAATCAGCTGAAGGATTGGGAAGATCAAGGATACGGTCACCTGCCGATCTGTATGGCGAAAACACAGTACAGCTTTACCACTGACCCAACGGTGCGCGGTGCGCCAACGGGCCACTCTGTGCCTGTGCGTGAACTGCGTATGTCAGCGGGTGCTGGGTTTATCGTAGCAATCTGTGGTGAGATCATGACCATGCCAGGTCTGCCACGTGTACCGTCTGCTGAGAATATACACTTGAACGCAGCAGGTCAGATCGAAGGCTTGTTCTAAAAACAAGCGCGGGCGCGCCGGGTTTGATACCCGCCGCGCCCGCATTATACCCAAGACTAACTTTGTTTAATCGAAAGAATCCCATGACAGCGACAGTGATTGACGGAAAAGCCTTTGCAGCGACAGTACGCGAAAAGGTTGGCGCCCATGTGGCCCGCCTGAAGGATGAACATGGCATCACGCCCGGTTTGGCTGTTGTTTTGGTTGGGGAAGACCCCGCAAGTGAAGTTTATGTACGTAACAAGGGCAAGCAAACTCTTGAAGTTGGCATGAACTCTTACGAACACAAACTGGATGCCGATGTGTCCAAAGAAGAGCTTTATGCGCTGATCGCAAAACTGAATGCCGATCCTGCAGTACACGGCATTTTGTGCCAGTTCCCTGTACCTGCGCATTTAAGCGAGCAAGATATCGTCGCCCAGATCGACCCTGCAAAGGATGTAGATGGGCTTCATGTTTTGAATGCAGGGCTTCTGGCCTCTGGTCAGCGCGCGCTGGTGTCTTGCACGCCGCTCGGTTGCTTGATGTTGCTGCGCGATCATTTGGGCAGCTTGTCTGGTCTGAACGCCGTTGTCATTGGCCGGTCCAACCTTGTTGGTAAACCATTGGCGCAGTTGCTGCTTGGCGATAGCTGCACGGTCACAATTGCGCATAGCCGGACAAAAGACCTTAAGGTTGTTGTTAGCCAAGCTGATATTGTTGTGGCCGCCGTTGGTCGCCCTGAAATGGTGCCGGGCGATTGGATCAAAAAAGGTGCCACTGTGATTGATGTCGGCATCAACCGGATTGAGCGTGACGGTAAAAAGAAACTTGTCGGTGATGTCGATTACGCAAGCTGTGCCGCGGTTGCGGGTGCGATCACCCCTGTACCGGGTGGCGTTGGCCCGATGACCATTGCATGTTTGTTGGCTAATACGATTACGGCGTGTTGCCGTGCGAATGGGCTGGCTGAACCTGACGGTCTGACGGCTTGAAAAAAATGGCGGAAATTTGTTTTATTTCCCCCTGAGCGACGACCTTTCACGACGCTACCCTCATCGGTAGCGTCGTTCTTATTTGGGGGTTAACTTGGTTGCTTGAATTTTGCAGACGATTTTATGTCAGGACGTTGAATCGTCGCAACGTTAGTTTCACAATCTTGTTTGGGTTGATTGTCGCTGTCGTGGGTCCTTTGGGGACTTTCACGACAATGGGCATTGGCGAACGTCTGTTGCTTTGGGGCGTCTCATTCGGTCTTGCACTCATTCTTGGCGGTTTCTTGTCTGAAGCTGTTTCGACAGTATACCCGCACGCGACGCGCATCATGCACGGTATTTGGGTTGCGATTGGCTTTTCGGTGGTGTTTCCCATCTTGATCACAGGGATCTCCCGCGCAGGCATTTTGACCAAAAAAGAACCTGTCCTTGGTTATCTTGAAACCAACCTTTTGATTCTTTATTTTACAGTCATATTTGGGCTGATGCTGCTGCTTGTTGCGCCAAAACCCAAAGCTATAAAATTACCGCGATTGTATGATCGTTTGCCCGAACCCGGTACTGCGCGTGTCAGCCGTTTGACCGTCGATGATCATTATACCAAAGTTTATATGAGTGACGGTACCTGCAGCAGATTGTTGATGCGGTTCGCAGATGCAGTCAACGAGATGGATAATGCTGACGGATTTTGCAGCCACAGGTCACATTGGGTGGCCCGTTCCTATTTGGTTTCGGCGACCAAGCGCGGCACACGTGAATTTATAGCACTTCATGACGGCACAGAAGTCCCTGTTAGTAAGACGTACCGACAGGCCGTCGTTGATGCGGGGCTTTTGTAATTGGCAGCGCGATCGCTTTTTTACCGGTAAGCACGGCGATTGCAGTTGGCTCAAAAAGGTCACGAAGAACGGGGTGCGTTGTATTTAATCCGCCCGTGTAAGTGCCGTACGCGGGTAGGATCAGCCGGTTTTTGTCATAAATAAAACAAGCACGTGCGGGGCCCATCCCCATGATCCCAAATTTGGGGTGATAGTGCCCTGACACCTCGTTGACCTGATCCGTTGCAATGTGTCGGAACGTCAGATCTGCACGGAAAAGCTCTGCCAGATGTGTCCCGCCGAGTGATACAGGCCCTGGGTCGTGGTTGCCTTCAATCCAGATCCAAGTACGTCCAGCCTGCATCTGTGCAATTGCAGCTGCCGCGCTTGTCGTCAACTCAGTGGCGGCATCCAAATCGTCAAAGCTGTCACCAAGGCAGATGACCGTTGTCGGTTGCATCAGCGCAATATCGTCTGCCAGGCGCGCCAAAGTGTCAGTCGTTTCATAAGGTGGCAGCATCTTGCCTGCGCGCCGTGCAATACGTCCCGATTTCCCTAAATGGAGGTCGGACACACAAAGCGTCTTGGCATCGGGTATCCAAAGTGCGCCGCTTGGCATTGCCACAAGAGGAGTTCCATTTAGCTGAAATTGATGGCCTGTCATGATCCCAATTCCTGCAAGCCAGCATTCTCCATCATCTCATCAGCGGCGTCCTGCAGTAGCCGTTCGCGAGCCTCTCCTGCGACAGGAACCCGCCCCATTTCAAGCATCATTGGGGCCGCGAGCGGTGATACACGGTCAAGAACATGATGGTCAATTTTGCCCTGTGTTCTGTCAAGCATATTCTCGATTCGACCAAAGTCGACAAGGCCGCGCATGGCTTCCTCGCGGGTGATCTGCATCATCAGGTGATCGGGATCGTATTTGTGCAATGTGTCATACAAAATATCACTGGAAAAAGTTGCCTGACGTCCAGATTTGCGCGCTTGTGGTGTGTTCCGTTCAATCAAGCCTGAAATTGTTGCTGCTGCGCGGAATGTGCGTTTCATCACGGCGTTTCCTGCAAGCCACGTGGTCAACCCGTCGCGCAGCTGTCCGCCCTGCAGCAACGGTGCTGGGTCCATCACAGGATCCAAGCTCCAGACTAAAGTTGCATAGTCAGTCGCCACAAATCCCAACGGGCCAAGGCGCAATTCTTCCATCCGTTGCGTCAGCAAAAGCCCCAGTGTTTGTTGTGCATTGCGCCCTGCGAACCCGTAAAAACAGGTATAATGTTTGGATTTATACGGGAAGCTTTCAACCAAAATCCTGTTTGGTTCCGGCAGTTTGGATATCTTACGTTGCAAGGTCAGCCATGCGGCGGTGTGGTCGGGCAGGGTGGGCCAGCTGTTTTGCCCAAACATCCGCAAGATCCGTTCTGACAACTGTGTGGATGTCGCGAATTTCGAACCCGAGAAGGTTGCGATTTTGGGTGGTTTACCCGCGCGGCGGGTCACTTGGACTGTCAGATCGCGCAGCCCTTCGTAGCGGACGATCTGGCCACCAATAAGGAAAGTATCACCGACTGTTAGGGTGGCCGCAAAGGCTTCTTCAATCTCGCCCAGCGGTTTGAAGTTCCCTTTAAGCCGTACTTTGAGTTTTTCTGTATCTTGGATAGTGCCGATGTTCATGCGGATGCGTTGACTGCTGCGCGGATCGCGCAGATGCCATAGCCCATCATCGCGCAATTGAAGACGCTGCCATTTGTCATACGCCCGCAGCGCATAGCCGCCTGTCGCGCAGAATTCCAAACAGTCGTCGAATGCTGCACGTGCCAAAGTGCTGTACGCCCCAACAGACGTGACTTGCGCATAAAGGTCATCGGCTTGGAACGGTCCCGCACATGCTGCGATTAAGATGTGTTGGCAAAGCACATCGCGGGGGCCATCGCCGCGCGGATCGCCGTCAAGATCGTGGGCTTTGGCAGCCTCTAACGCTGCAACGCATTCGACGACTTCGAATCGATTTGCAGGGACCAGCAATGCCTTGGATGGCGCATTATAGCGGTGGTTCGCACGTCCAATGCGTTGCACCAAGCGTTTGACGTTTTTGGGCGCCCCGACTTGGATCACCAGATCAACGTCGCCCCAATCAATGCCTAGATCAAGCGTGCCGGTGCAGACAATTGCGCGTAGATCGCCGCGGACCATTGCTGCCTCTACCTTTTCGCGCTGTGCACGATCAAGACTGCCGTGGTGGATGCCAATCGGCAAGTTTTCATCATTAGCAAGCCAGAGGGCGCGAAAATACAGTTCGGCCTGCGCGCGGGTATTATGAAAAATAAGTGTTGTTTTGTGCTTTTTGATTTCATTTAGGACCGTTGTAATGCTGTATTTTGCGCCACCGCCAGACCATGGTGGCGCCTCATCGGCTGCAAGCATCTTGATATCAGGGTCAGGTCCTGGATTGGCATTGAGCACGGGACACGGATCGGGATGACGGGCTAATAGGTGGGCGATTGCGGCGGGATTTTCGACCGTGGCAGACAGGCCGACACGGCGCAGATTGGGTGCGATGGCTTGCAGTTTGCTAATAGCGAGCATGAGCTGATCACCGCGTTTGCTGTCTGCTAAGGCATGTATTTCATCAACGATGACCCGTTGCAGTCCGGTGAACATGCGCGGCGCGTCTTCGTAACTGGTAAGTAGCGCGAGGCTCTCTGGTGTGGTTAGCAGGATATGGGGTGGGTCGGCGCGTTGGCGACGTTTTTGGGTATAGCTGGTGTCGCCGGTGCGGTCTTCAATCCGGATAGGCAGGCCGATGTCATCGACAGGCGTCCGTAGATTTCGTTTAATGTCGGCAGCTAGCGCCTTGAGCGGGGATACGTAAAGTGTATGCAACCCTTGATGCGATCCGTCGGCGAGTTCGGCAAGCGTGGGGAGAAATCCAGCAAGCGTTTTGCCGCCGCCCGTTGGCGCGATCAGCAAAAGGGCAGGGGCATCCGCACGGTCAAGCATATCACGTTGGTGCGGGTGAAGCGCCCAGCCACGATCATCAAACCAGTTTTGTAGTTGGGCGGGCAGGTGCGTCATAGACAGCAACCTGCCCCAATTTGGCGGCGGGTCAAGGGCCGCAGTTAATGTTCGATGTGATCTTCTGCAACGAACATGTTGGCCCAAGCGCGGTCAATAAGGTCTGGCGTCATTTGGTAGGGGATGCCTTCAAATTCACAGGTCGCGATCATTTGGTCGATCAAGAAAATCGGCTGATAGTTCGCATAAACGTTGTCGATTTCAGGGTAGCGATTGTTCAAAAGGTGAATCAACGTCGCCTCGTCCAATGGCATCTTTTTCTTACGGGCAACCATGGCAAAGATTTTTAGAAAATCCGCCTGCGTTGGGCCATCGATTTTTATTTTATAGAAAATACGCCGCAAAGCCGCTTTATCGAAGATCGAGTTCGGGTGGAAGTTGGTCGAAAAGATCACAAGCGTGTCGAATGGCACCTCAAATTTCTCACCTGACTGCAGGGCAAGAATATCCTTGTTTTCTTCCAGCGGCACAATCCAACGGTTCACAAGCGTTTGGGGCGGCTCGGCTTGCCGGCCAAGGTCATCCACGATGAAAATGCCGCCGGATGATTTGAGCTGTAAGGGCGCCTGATAGGTTCGCGCGGTGGGGTTGTAGACAAGGTCGAGCATATCGAGCGTCAATTCGCCGCCAGTGATAACAGTGGGCCGTTCGCAACGCACATACCGGGTGTCGAAACGTCCCGATGTGCGGCGCAGACTGTTTGGATCGTCAATGTCATCTTCGGCTGATGAATGCACAATAGGGTCATAAACTGTGATGACTTGGCCCGAGTATTCGATGGCGCGCGGTACATAGATTTTGTCGCCAAGCGCGTCGCGAATACCGTTTGAAATTGATGATTTCCCGTTGCCAGGAGGACCGTACATCAGCACAGAGCGTCCGGCACCGACAGCCGGACCAAGGTTACTTAGCAAGTCTGGTGGCAAGATCAAATGCCCCATCGCATCGGCGAGCTGTTCGCGCGTGATTGCAATGTTACGGATCGATTGGCGTTTGATTTGTTCGCTATAAATAGCAAGTGGGACAGGCATAGCCCCGAAGTATTCCGATTGTGCCAAGGCGTCCAAAGCGCGCGCCTTGCCAGAATCTGTCAGCTGATAGCCCATTTCATTGCCTGAACCTGCGCTCATTGTGCCTGTGGCCTCGAGCAGCAGTTGGCGGCGTGCCATATCAACCAATTCTTGGGTTACGGGGACTGGCAAGCAAATCACCCGCGATATTTCTGACACCAAATTCACGTTCATACGGAAGATAGATTTGATCAAGATGTCGCGCATCATGGCGACGGGCAGTTGCATTTGCCCAATCGTTTTGGGTGCTGGTGGCGCCATTACGTTGCTAGTTTGCATGTTCATCAGAGTCTGCCTTGTTCCAAAGCAACCTTAAGCCGGATGCTGTTGGGCCCTGTATCCGTTGGGTTTGTGGCTAAAACATGGACAAAGAAGCTATCTTTTAAGGCATTGTTGTCTTGGCGTTAGCTTTGTGTCGCAGCCAGCAATAAATAAAACACCAATGTCATGCCAAGCGGTAGACCCATCGGAAACTTGCGACCTGCGTTCCAGCTTTTCCAATCGGGCACCAAACGGCGCAGCGGGCTGTGTTTTACAATGCGGTGGGTCACGAACCCGGCGGACGTACAGGCCACAAAGAGCCAAGCCAAAATTTCAAGATCGCCAAGGGCCACAAACGGGGCTGCCACTGCGGCGAATTTCGCATCACCGGCACCAAAAATGCCTGCGATATTGAGGATAAACCCAACCGCCAAAACGATAGCAAAGTGGGACCATTGCCACAGGTATTGTGGGAAACCAAAGGCAAAAATGCCAACAATTGCAAAACCCAAGAGCATTGCACCAACGGCAATATTGGGAATTTTCATCGCGCGCATGTCATTCCATGCGCAAAACACAGACACGGGTAACGCGACTGGCAAAAGCCAGAGAGCGGCGGCAGGGCTTAGATCCATCATGGCTTAATTCGTCACGTTGTCTTCAAGCGCGCGCAGGGACCGAACGGCCTCTTCAAAGTGCTGCGGATGGGTGTCGATGGCTTCGCGCAACAGGCCTTTGCCGATGGTGACATCGTTTTGTTTGATCGCCGTTAACGCCAATGTGTGCAGCAATTGCGCACGTTCAACCTGTGTCATCGAAATGATAGGGAGGTCATACTTGCGTTGGGCACCACGGGCTAAAACAAGGTTGTTTTTCGCGGTAAACATGCCCTTGTTGTGACGCAGAGCATCGTTAAACAAGCGTTCCGCTTCGGAATATTTACCACGGGTCAGCTTGGAATAGCCCCAGTTGTTGAGCACACCAGCGGGCGTTGTCGTAAGGCCAACAGAGGTTTGATAAAAGCTGTCTGCCTTGTCCCACTGCTCGCGGCTGTCGGCAACCATGGCTTCAAGGCGGTAGCGCTTGAATGTCTCGTGAGTGGGCGCGATGGTGTTCAGCGTGGTGGCGGCGTCGTCCCAGCGGTTGTTGCGAATATAGGCATCCGCCAGATCCACGCGGTCATCATTGTTGACCTCAGGATGCGCAATCACGTTGCTCCATGCTGCGATGGCTTCTGGTGCGCGACCTGCGCGGACCAATGACTTGGCGAGCCCACGTTGCAGGTCAATACGGCCAGGATCATTGGTGTTGGCGCCAGCAAAATAACTGACGGCTTCATCGGGGTCGCCGATGGTCAACATCACATCGTTCAGATTGGTTTCATCCACGACGTTCAAATCCTGCAATGCGCGTTCTACTTGCGCTTCGCCAGAATTGTCACAGGCCGAAAGACCAATAGCCGCAGTCGCGACCAACGTTAAGAAAATAGGGTGGCGCATGTTTTTGCGTCCTTTACTGCTCTTGCCTCAAAGATCGGTCAAAAGAACAAAGTCGCCTGTTCCCCGCCGTACCAATTTTACGTCTTGGTTTTGAGAAGGATCGTATGTCGGATTATTGATTTGGGCGAGAGATATCCGCAAGTTCTCTCTGATCTGATCAGAATTCCCGTTATCCGTTGCAAACGCGCGACGGAAAACCTGCGCTGCTTCGGCAATTTTGCCTTGTTCCATCAAAATGACACCCAAATTGTTCCAAGCTGCAGGAAAATTAGGTTCTTGTTCGGTGGCGCGACGCAACAAGCGTTCAGCTTGACCAAGCCGACCCAGACGCAGATTGGCTGACCCTAATGCCGAAAGTGTATCAACGTTTAGCCCTTGCTGGGACGCAGCCCGGGTGTATGCCTTCAGTGCCAATTCATATTCGCCCGCTGCCATCAGGCGGTGCCCGACAAGCAGGCCGTCTATGTCAGACGCGCCAGCAACACCCGGCGCGAACACCTGATCATCTGAACGACCAAAGCCGCCTGAAGAACAGGCGGCTAAAGTCACAAG
>JBLHXF010000009.1:0-87690 GCA_047629435.1 Yoonia sp.
GCGTTGTCCTTGACGGGAGTGCAATTTGAAACTGCAATGGTATTGGCTGTGTCTGCATTGTCGACGACAGGCCCGCTGGCCGATGTTGCCGCCGAAAGTCCCATCGCATTTTCGGGTATTCCAGACGCGGCCAAAGTTATATTGGCCGCCGCGATGGTACTGGGGCGTTTAGAAACTTTGGCGATTATCGCACTTTTCAACCCTGAAATCTGGCGAAACTAGACAGGGAATTTTGGGGCTGGAAACTTGGTTTGTGCCGCGACATAATAGGGGATTAGACGCAGAAAAGGTCGGTACGCGACCGCAAGAATAAAAAAAGGGGTCCCGCAATGGCGGCCGATAAAGCAAATCTTCAGGATGCATTCCTAAATCATGTGCGAAAAGCAAAAGTTCCGGTCACGATATTTCTGGTGAACGGTGTGAAATTGCAAGGTGTCATCACTTGGTTTGACAGTTTTTGCGTGCTTTTGCGCCGTGATGGCCAATCGCAACTTGTCTATAAAAGCGCTATTTCCACGATCATGCCTGCGCAGCCGATCAGCCTGTATGAAGGCGAAGAATAAGTTTGCAAGAGCAAGATCAGCCCAACACACGGGCTTGGGTGATTCACCCTGAACTTAAAACCGACCATACACGCAGGGACCCTGGTCCTGCGTTAGCAGAAGCCGTGGCTTTGGCCGATGCTTTGCCGAACCTGCTTGTCGTCGGATCTGACATTGTCCGTTTGCCAAAAATTCATGCCGGTATGCTGCTTGGTAAAGGCAAGATTGAAGAACTGCGCGTGATATTCGAGGCCAACGAGGTCGATCTTGTCTTGATCGATGGCCGCGTCACGCCTGTCCAGCAGCGAAACTTGGAAAAGGCATGGGGCGTCAAATTACTTGATCGCACTGGTCTGATCCTCGAGATTTTCTCTGACCGTGCCCGCACAGCCGAAGGCGTATTGCAGGTTGAGATGGCCGCATTGTCATACCAGCGCACACGTCTTGTCCGCGCATGGACCCATTTGGAACGCCAACGTGGTGGTCTTGGGTTTGTCGGTGGTCCGGGTGAAACCCAGATTGAATCTGACCGTCGTGCGATTGATGATCAGCTCAACCGCTTGCGCAAGCAGATGGCCAAAGTTGTTAAGACCCGTGCATTACACCGCGAATCCCGCGCCAAAGTACCTTATCCAATTGTGGCCCTTGTTGGGTATACCAACGCGGGCAAGTCGACGTTGTTTAACCGTTTGACGGGGGCAGAGGTGTTTGTGAAGGACATGCTGTTTGCGACCCTTGATCCCACAATGCGCAAGATTGATCTGCCGTCTGGTGACGAGATTATCATGTCCGATACTGTTGGCTTCATCAGTGATCTGCCGACTGAATTGGTGGCATCGTTCCGTGCGACGCTAGAAGAAGTGTTAGACGCTGACCTGATCGTCCATGTCCGTGACATCAGCCATGAGCAAACTGAAGAACAAGCAAGGGATGTCCGCGCTATTTTGACAACTCTTGGTGTGTCTGAAGAGGCACCCATGGTCGAAGTGTGGAATAAAACTGACCTATTAGATGATGACGCCCGTGCAGCCGCCCAGACCGAAGCAGACCGCAAGGATGATCTGTTTGCGATTTCTGCGGCCACCGGTGATGGCATGGACGATCTGCTGGCATCTCTGTCAGAGCACCTAAAAGATCCGCGTCGCGAAGAGGTGATGGAACTGTCATTTGCCCAAGGCCGCGAACGGGCTTGGTTGTTTGATGCAGGTATCGTCACCAACGAAGAGCTGACAGATACGGGGTATACCCTGACGGTATTCTGGACCATTATCCAAAAAGAGCGTTTTACGCGCCTTTAATTTGCCGCAGGCAGCAGCTGGGTGACCCCAACTGCTGCTGCGCGCGCAAGATCAGGGTCTAGGGACATCGGAATGTATTCACCACGCCGCCACAGCTCGCCCAAATTGTCATAGTAGCGTGACAATGGGTGCCCAGACTGTCCAGTGGCTGACACGAATACCGAACTGTCTGGGTCCGCGAAATCATAAACCCCACGGTAGCCCGCAGAATGTACGTTCTGGAACGGGTTTGGCCCTGTCCCTGATGTGCGCCCGCGTTGCAGGGTGTTGTCACCGCCGCTGGTGGACTGTCTGATATTGACGAACCAGTTCAGAATGGGCGCAGTGCCTAAAACAGGGTGGTCGTGGGTTGCCTGATGCAGATCGCCCCAACGCAAGGATTCGACTGTACCACCTGCGTTTTCGTCGATCCAGATTAACGCATCATCCAAAGCGAGGCGCGCAACATCGGTGCAAGTTTCAACTGGCGCAGATTGCAGCACATCACACCAAGCGGACGCACCGTCGACATTGCGGAAAACGCGCTCAATAAATAGTGGGTTCGGGTGGGTAAATTCGGATGCGAGCGGACCCATTTCGTCACGGATCAACCTGTCTTGTAGGTGGCGCAGCCATGCCGCGTAAAGCAGAGGCTCTGGCAGGTGTTCGTTCATTTCGCCGTTCCATGCAGCAAGCAATTCCAATGCCTGTTGACGGCGGCGTTCGGATGTACCCTCGGCAGCTGCCTCGCCAGTAAACCATAGATCAGCCCCCATCAGCGGTAAAAGCGACCGGGCGGTAAAGCTAACAGTGTCCTGTTGTGCCTCGATAAAGCTTTCGCGAGTATGCACTGCGCGGCTTTGCATCAGGCGTTGCCAGCGGTTGATTCGCTGGTTGTCACCCCATTCAAAGGACACGTGATTTGGGAACGGTTTGTCGGATGTTTTGTTGTTGGTGTTGCCCAGAATACCACCCTGTGGGTTGATGAATTCGGGGTTGTCCGCATAAGGTAGACGCCCTTTCCACCGGTTTTGCGGCATGTAGCCATAGCTGGGAAGGCGTCCTTGGCTTTGGTGGGCTTCGTCGCGTGCAGGAAAGGCCCCGATGGTTTTCATCGCGATTTGGTTGCGATCTGCCAAGGTCAGGTTTTGCGACGGCGCGATATAGTCTTTGGCGGCAGCGATCGCATCTTGCACGGTCTGTGCACGGCTAATGGCAAGGCCGGCCGACATCGACGTATCTTTGTCCGACAAGGCAGTCCAACCGATGGCCGTGACGTGACCCGCCGGTGTAATGGACCCTAGATCGTATTGGGTTGCTGGCATGATGGGACCGTTCGCGCTCCAGCGCAGTTTGACAGTAACGGCGGGGGCATCTTTGACGCGGATGATGCTTTCACGCAGGCGAAATGGGGCCCAGCCATTTTGTGTGCGGTATTCAGCGGCGTTATTGGGGTTCAGTTCTTCTAAGAATACATCTTGGTCGTCAAGGTAGCTACTTGTCAGGCCCCACCCCAGGTCGGCGCTACGGCCCGTTAAAACGACGGGCATGCCTGGAATCGTGCCGCCGATGATGCCACCAGATTGTAATTCCAAACGCGCCAGATACCAGATCGTTGGTGCT
The DNA here is from genome assembly GCA_047629435.1 of Yoonia sp. GTDB lineage: Bacteria > Pseudomonadota > Alphaproteobacteria > Rhodobacterales > Rhodobacteraceae > Yoonia. Next base: position 3,443 of record JBLHXF010000009.1, read on the forward strand.
GTCAGACCAAGGTGCGGATCATTGGCAAGCAACGTGGCGCCAGCAGCAGACCGATCAATGCCTGCGGCCCACGCGTTTGATGCACCTGCCAATTCCGGTATCTTGGATGGGTTTAACGGCCCGTAAGCCATGCGCATGTTCGGCGTGTAGCGCGGCAAGTCGGGCACCAATTGCGCATAGTCGGGCAGGGCGGCGATGCCTGTGCTTGGGTCATTGGGCAATAGGTCTACCAGTCGTTCGGACGGCAGCATCAACGATGTCCGCGCCCGCAAAACTTCGCGTTCCAGATGGGATGACAGCTGCAATGCCATCAGCTTTAAAATCGCGAGGCTGTCTGCTGGTTGCCAAGGCGACACGGGATGGTTGAATAACCACATCTCTGGTGCGCCACGCCCGCGAGACCCTGCATTCACCTCGGCCAGCCAAGCATTCACGCCAGCCGCATAAGCATCAAGCGCGACGGTTGTTGTGTCATCTTGATCATCCACAGATGCCACAGCCAAATTATAGATGTCATAACGCCGGATCACCTTGTCGATCTCAAGGGTGCGTTCACCAAACAATTCTGACAGCCGTCCTTGGGCGGTGCGGCGCAGCATGGTCATCTGCCACATCCGGTCTTGGGCATGTGCAAACCCCAGCGCAAAATAAACATCGGCATCGTTTTCGCCAAATATATGCGGGACGTTTGCATTGTCGCGCACGATTTCAACCGATGAATTCAGCCCACTGACCTCAGTTTCGCCGTCATAGTCGGGCAGCGACCTTGCCGCAAAATAATAAGCCAGCCCAAATGTTCCCACGATTAAAAAAATCATGAGCGACACAAGGCGAAGAAGCCAGCGAAACAGAAGCGCCATAATGGAAGGCCTTAAACAATACAGTTGGTGCAGATATGTAGCGGGTTCAGCGTTGGTCTGCCACTGCTTATGCGCGGGTTTTTGCGGCTGCAATCGCAGCTTGCACAGCCATGTGCGGTGTTGTCAGAACTGGGGCGTTCAGATCCCTTAGTAATCTTGCCGCACCTGCCATAGATGCCTGTGCCAAGATAACGGAATCGTAGGTTTCCGTGTTGCATGCATTGCGGACATTATGGGCGATTGTTGTATTGAATGCATCCATGTCACCGGTCTCAAAACATGGCCAAGCAGCCGCACAGATCAAAGTGTTTGGTGTCACTTCAACACCTGCTGTTTGGGCGCAATCCGCCAACAATGCCTCGGACGGTGCGCTTGTGCTTTCCAAGCAAATAACGATCAAGATACGTGGCCCAAGGGTGATTGCATGGTCAAACGCTGGCTTGTCGATACGCAATACATGTTCTGGATCCATTAGTGGACCCAAGGTGGAACAGGTACAGACAACCGCATGGGTATGCTCAAGTTTTGCGACGGCATTGTGGGCATCTCGACGAACGGCATCAAGGCCAGCAGTTTGCGCGCGCGCCAACAAATCTGCATCAACGTGGTGAATGGCCGTCACACCAGTTCCCTCCAAAAACGCATCAAACGTGCCAACATGCACCTGCGCTGTATGGAGGAAACCGATCTTCATTTTTCGGGCATTAGTCCGCGTGGACTGAACCGGAGAACAAGCAACAGAACGAGCCCCATCGTGAACAGTCGGAAATGTGCCGCCGCGTCTTCCATACGAATGCGGAACCAATGGTCGGCCTCAAACCCTGCGGTTGATACTTCGGCGATCCAAAGCCCAAGCGGTTCGACCATGACCCAAAGCCACCATATCAAGAACCCACCAAGCACGGAACCAAAGTTGTTGCCTGACCCGCCAACGATGACCATCACCCAAATCAGGAACGTGAACCGCAGCGGCTGATAGCCCGTTGGTGTGAGCTGGCCATCGAGCGTTGTCATCATAGCCCCCGCAATGCCGCAAATTGCTGATCCAAGGATAAAGATCTGCAAATGCCGTGCGGTGACGTTTTTGCCCATCGCCTCTGCAGCGACTTCGTTGTCACGAATGGCACGCATCATACGGCCCCACGGGCTGTTCAGTGCGCGCTGTGCGAGCCACAGTAGAGCGACAAGAAAGATCGTGAACAAGATCGCATAACCCATTTTGGTATACAAAGTGGACGCCGTCGTTGGATCAAGACCCAAGGATGCAGCACGTTCTATAAAGCCAATATCGTTCTGCAGGTCGATTTCATACGGCACGGGACGGGGCAAACCAACGACGTTTTTGACGCCGCGCGACAGCCAGTCTTCATTTTTCATGACTGCGATGATAATCTCGGCAATGCCAAGCGTCGCAATCGCCAGATAATCTGACCGCAGCCCCAGCGCGGTTTTGCCGATAACCCAAGCTGCACCAGCAGCAAAAACACCACCGATTGGCCAAGCTACAACGGTTAACCAACCATTGTCTTTGTAGTCTTCACCGCCCCAGTTCAAGCCACCAAGATAACCCGTGGCTGCTGGATCAATGGCTTCGACACCAGAGACACCACCGTCAAACACTGCGCGGAAGGCAAAGAAGCCAAGCACGATTAACGCGAAAGTCATCAGACTGCGCATCCGCCCTTTTGGCAGATAGCCGTACATCATCACGGCGCCAACAATCGTCACAGCACCGATCGCAAGCCCCGCCAAAATTTGCCAACCACCTGCTGACCATGCACCCGGTGTGGTGGGCATTGCGACCAACACAGTGGCCAATCCGCCAAGGGCGACAAACCCCATGATCCCAATGTTGAAAAGGCCAGCAAAGCCCCATTGCAGATTGACGCCGAGCGACATGATCGCGGCAATTAGCGCAAAATTCAGCATTTTAAGCGCCGAGTCCCACGACCCAGAGAAAATCCAGAATGTCGTCGAGCCCTCAAGAATATACAGGGCCGCGACCCCAACAACGAGCAGTACATTGCGCAAAGAAATGGTCATACGGATTTCCCCTTAAACAGGCCGGTCGGCTTAAACAGCAGCACGATAATGAGAATGGTAAAGCTGACCGCAAACTTATAATCGGTCGACAAAAGTTGGACCAAACCCGACGGCTCGAGGCTATCTGGCATCAAGTAAACGAGCACCTTTTTGTACGCATAGGTGATGGTGACTTCGGAAAATGCGATGACAAATCCGCCAGCAATGGCACCAAGCGGGTTGCCCAAGCCCCCAACGATTGCACTGGCAAAGATCGGAAGCAGTAACTGGAAGTATGTGAAGGCTTTGAATGACTTGTCTAAACCGTAAAGCACACCTGCAGTCGTCGCCAAGGCAGCAACGATCATCCATGTGACCATGACGACCTTTTCTGGGTTAATGCCTGACAACAGCGCCAAATCTTCATTGTCAGAGAACGCCCGCATGGATTTACCAGTGCGCGTTTTATTCAGGAACCAAAACAAGACAATGACGACAAAGATGGCCACTACAACTGTGATCCCTTGGGTCGTCTTAATCGCCAAGCCTTCTTTTAGGCCAGTCATTTCTTTGAATGTGCGCGCCGAGATGATGAACCGTTCACCGTCTGTGAACCGAATGTCGCGCACGCCGATCACAAATCGCACAACACCGTTCATAATGAACATGACGCCCATGGATACGATCACAAGGATCACTGGGGCCGCCTTTTGCTTGCGGTAGAATTTGTAGACCAACTTATCAGTGAACAAGACCAACAAGCAGGTCGCCACGATCCCAAAGGGCAGGGCGAGCAGAGCGGTTGGCAGGGGGCCAAATGTGATCCCCAACGCCAACAGTCCGTTGGTGAAGATGATCGTCATTGCTGTCCCAAAGGCCATGGTATCGCCATGGGCAAAGTTCGAGAACCGTAAAATGCCGTAAATAAGTGTGACGCCAAGTGCCCCAAGTGCGAGTTGCGCGCCATAGGCGGCCCCTGGCACGAGTACAAAATTTGAAAATGCCACGATGGCGTTTAGGAAATCCATTATTGATCCTCGCAGTCACCGGTTAGTATTTGGCCAACCTGTGCGTTTGTATATGTGGCGGACCCATCGGGGGTCACGACGAACATGATTGATGTGCCCCCCATACCGTCGGCATGAAATCCGCGCATTTGACCGATGAGAAGTGGCTCGGCGGTAAATTGATGGGCGCCGTGGCGCACTGTTGTCACCTTCCGGCGTGGCGGCTCATTGGCGTCGACAGCATCCATGAACTGGTTGCGGTCAATCACAAACGAAAGATCGGACCCGTCCGACATCTGGCAGATTAATGTATCGGCCAGCGCGGGGCTGGCAGTCGTGCAAGCAATGGCCAACATTCTGATCATCCGCCCAAGAAACTGCGGCGGACTTCATCGTCGGCCAACAATTCTTTGCCTGTGCCAGTGTGGGCATTGCGCCCTTGCACCAAAACATAGGCTTTATCTGCGATTTCAAGTGCTTGACGGGCGTTCTGTTCAACCATCAAAATGGGAATACCCGTGCGGGCGACTTCAATAATCCGGTCAAACAGCTCGTCCATAACGATTGGTGACACGCCAGCCGTCGGCTCGTCGAGCATCAGAACCTTTGGTTGGGTCATCAAGGCGCGGCCAACCGCGACCTGTTGGCGTTGACCGCCAGACAATTCACCAGCAGCTTGGAAACGCTTTTCCTTGAGGATCGGGAACAGGTCATAAATCTGCGTCATCGTATCAGAAAAATCATCGGTACGAATGAACGCGCCCATTTCCAAATTCTCCTCAACAGTCATCGACGTAAAGATGTTGGATGTTTGCGGCACAAACCCCATGCCTTTCACAACGCGTTCTTGCGGGGAAAGGTTGGTGATGTCTTCGCCGTCCAAACGGACCGACCCGCCATGCACATTCAACATGCCAAACACGGCTTTCATCGCGGTGGATTTGCCAGCGCCATTGGGGCCAACGATCACAGCAATTTCGCCTTTGTCGGCAGATATCGTGCAGCCATGCAAAATATCAGGGCCTTTGCCGTACCCGCCGGTCATGGCGTCGCCTATCAGAAATGGCTCAGACATTGGCCTGCCTCGCTTTTTTCAAAAAACTCAAATTCTGTCCCATCAGACTTTCGCCAACTTGTCTTTGTTTTTCAGACCAGTGCCCAAATAAGCTTCGATTACCTGTTCGTTGGCCTTTATCTCTGCCAAAGTGCCTTCTGCCAGCACTTTGCCTTCGGCCATACAGATGACCGGATCGCAAAGGCGGCCGATGAAATCCATGTCGTGTTCGATAACGACGAATGTATAGCCACGTTCTTTGTTCAGCCGGATAATCGCGTCACCAATGGTGTTGAGCAGGGTGCGGTTCACGCCTGCGCCGACTTCATCCAAGAACACGATCTTGGCGTCGACCATCATTGTGCGGCCAAGCTCCAAAAGCTTTTTCTGCCCACCGGACAGATTGCCTGCTTTTTCGTCTTTTAAGTGATCAATAGTCAGAAATTCGAGCACTTCGTCAGCCTTTGCCAAGAGTGCGCGTTCTTCATTCGCAATACGCTTGCGGCCAAACCATGCGTTCCAAAGCGTTTCACCTGATTGGGCACCGGGCACCATCATCAGGTTTTCGCGAACAGTCATGGTCGAAAATTCATGGGCGACTTGAAACGTGCGTAGAAGCCCTTTGTGGAACAATTCATGTGGCGGCAGACCGGTGATGTCTTTCCCCATCATTGTCACGCGCCCAGCGGATGGTTCAAGAACACCTGCTATCACATTGAAAAGAGTTGTTTTTCCAGCGCCATTAGGGCCAATCAAGCCCGTAATTGTGCCTTCGTCGATACGCAAACTCGCACCATCTACAGCGCGAAAACCACCAAAGGTCTTCACAAGGTTTTCGACAACGATCATAGATTTCCCCCAAGCACGTCTAAAACGTGTCGTAACGTGTTGAAATGGCGCGCGTAAAGCCGCGCGCCATTCCTAAAGTTTAGGCCAGTTTAGCGGTAACCGATTGTTGAATAAACGCCATTAGCGAATTCAACTTCCTGATAGTTACCAGCGCTTTCGCCAGCACCGATCAATTCAACAGCAGATGCACCGACATAGTCGATTTCGCCGCCAGCAGCCAAGATCTCAAGACCCTTAGCAAGTTCACCTGGCATGATCTGTTCGCCTGGTGCGTTTGCAACGTCCATGACGTGATCTTTGAAGTCTGCAGAAGCAGAAGATCCAGCAGCCTGCATGGCCAACATGATCAACGCAGCAGCGTCATAGCTTTCTGGTGAAAACGCGCCTGTGCCGTCAAAACCAGCTGCAGCAGCAAGTTCAACAAACAGACCGGAACCAGCGTTGTCTGTACCGGGGTACGCGCCGAAAGAGCCGTTCATTTCAGCACCGAAGTTTTCGTTCAGCTTTGCACCGACCATGCCGTCTGGGACATAGAATGTGTCAAACGCGCCAGTGTCGAGCGCGGCGCGGATAACACCGGACCCACCTTGATCAACGTAACCTGCAACAACCAGAACTTCACCACCAGCGGATGCAAGCGCACCAACTTCTGCGGAATAGTCGGCTTTGCCGTCTTCGTGCGCTGCAGAGATAGTGACTGTGCCGCCAGCTGCTTCAAAAGAAGCCTGGAATGCGTCAGCTAAACCTTTGCCATAGTCGTTGTTTGTATATGTCAAAGCAACTTCTGTGACGCCGCGATCGCCAAGAATCTCGGTCATGATGACGCCTTGGCGCGCATCAGATGGTGCTGTGCGGAAGAACAAGCCGTTATCTTCTGCAGTGGACAGGCCCGGGGATGTCGCGGATGGCGAAATCATCACCACACCGTTTGCCAAGGCAACGTTTGCAAGGATCGCACCAGTTACACCGGAACAGTCAGCGCCCATGATGGCGTTTACTTTGTCGGCAGTGACAAGACGTTCAGCAGCAGTTGTTGCCGCACCCGCGTCGATGCATGTGCTGTCTGCACGAACGGACGTAACAGTGGAACCGCCCAGCAGCGCGCCGGATTCGGAAACTTCTGCCATAGCCAATTCAGCGCCAGCGCCCATTGCAGGCGTGATGGATTCAAGTGGACCAGTGAAGCCCAAGATCACACCAATTTTGACTTCTTCGGCGTGGCCCGCAGCAAACGCAACGCCGGACATCATTGTGATGGCGGTTGTCGCCATAAGTAGATTTTTCATTTTCTTCTCCCGTTTGGATATTTTATCCTAAACGAGACCCTAGCATCGCTAAACAAAATGTGAAGTGTTTACGCGCGGTTAATAGTGCCGAAAACTGCAGTCTTTGAAGGTAAAACGGCTTTTGAAGCGGAAATCAGATCGACAAACGCGTCGCATGAGTGCCGCGTTCGCGGTACGGCGTCGTATCATAATGTGACCGGTAGCATTTTGAAAAATGTGACGGCGATGCGAACCCGCAGGCCAAAGCGACGTTGATCACGGTCATATCGGTCTGCATTAACAAATTGCGCGCTTTTTGAAGCCGAAGCTCCATGTAGTACCGTTTTGGGCTGCGCGACAGATACCGCCGGAACAATCGTTCCAATTGCCGCGTGGACATGCCAACGTCCTTGGCCAAAACCGCTGGGCTGATTGGCTCTTCAATATTGGTTTCCATGATCTGAATGACTTTGGACAGCTTTGGATGCCGGACGCCAATGCGTGTCGGGATCGACAAGCGCTGCGTGTCTTGGTCGGTCCGAATAGAGGAATAGATCAAAATATCGGCGACTGCATTGGCAAGGTCTTCGCCGTGATCATCAGCGACGATTTTCAGCATCAGATCGATTGAAGCAGTGCCACCAGCGGTCGTGATCCGGTTGCCATCGACGACAAAAACGGATTTTGTCAGTTCAACATCTTCGAATTCTTCAAGGAAACTGTCTTGGTTTTCCCAATGTATCGTTGCTTTCTTGCCATCCAGCAGGCCTGCGCGCGCCATTGTATATCCAGCAGTACACAGCCCAGCGATGGTCACGCCGCGCCGCGCTTCGCGCCTGATCCAATTCAAGATGCGTTTGGTTGTTGCGCGCTGCACATCCAAGCCGCCGCACAACATAATCGTGTCGTCGCGGTCCAGTTCGCACAAATCATCCTGCACGGTAAAGCCACATCCATTAGAACATGTCGCAGTCTCACCGCCCTCAGCGATGATTTTCCAACTATAAAGCGGTTTGCCAGCGGTGCGGTTGGCAATGCGCAAGCTTTCGATAGCTGAGGCAAAGCACAGCATCGTGAAATTTTCCATCAAGACAAAGACAAACCGGCGGGGTTTGCCGCTGTGATCCACATCTACTGTTTGCGGTTCTATCGTCATGTGCATGTTCTTTTATATGAGCGTCAAAAGACCACAACAGCTTTGCTGATCGGCGGCAAGACCTATTGCACCACTATTGAGGCCGAACTGTACTTGCAATTGTACAATTTTCCGTGCCTTTTGCCATTGGCCTGCCTAATTGGGCAGGGTATACATTGCGTTGCTATCGCTAACAGTGGCGCGAAACTTGATATATTGGAGCAAGACGATGACTGACTGGCAAACATCTGACTGGCGCAAAAAGCCCCGGGTCCAGATGCCTGACTATCTCGACGAGGGTGCATTAAATTCTGTCGAAAGCCGTCTTGCCAGCTATCCACCGTTGGTTTTTGCTGGTGAAGCGCGCAAATTGCGTACCGAACTTGCCGCAGTGAGTCGCGGCGAAGCGTTTTTGTTGCAAGGCGGCGATTGCGCCGAAAGCTTTGCCGAATTCTCTGCTGATGGTATCCGCGATACATTCAAAGTGATGTTGCAGATGGCGATGGTCCTGACGTACGGCGCCAAGGTGCCTGTTGTGAAGGTTGGCCGAATGGCTGGCCAAATGGCAAAGCCGCGCTCATCAGGGATGGAAACGATCGATGGCGTCGAGCTGCCAAGCTACCGCGGTGACATCATCAACGGTTTTGATTTCACGCCAGAAGCCCGCATTCCAGACCCAAAGCGGATGGAGCAGGCATATTTGCAGGCAGCCGCCACGCTGAATTTGCTGCGTGCGTTTTCCACAGGTGGATATGCCGACGTTCGCAAGGTCCATGCTTGGACGCTTGATTTCACAGCAGGTCCTGAGGCTGAAAAATACCGCGAAATGGCCGAACGTATTGGTGATACACTTGATTTCATGGAAGCCGCTGGCATCCGTGATCAGGCTGCGCACACAATGCAAACGGTTGATTTTTACACATCCCACGAGGCATTGCTGCTGGAATATGAAGAGGCCTTGACACGGATCGATTCGACATCCGGTAAATGGCTGGCTGGTTCTGGCCACATGATCTGGATCGGCGACCGTACCCGTCAGCCAGACGGTGCGCATGTTGAATTCTGCAAAGGCGTTCAAAACCCGATCGGGTTGAAATGTGGTCCGACAATGACATCCGGTCACCTCAAATCACTGATGGCGTCGCTGAACCCTGACAACGAGCCGGGTCGTTTGACGTTGATCAACCGCTTTGGTGCTGGTTCAGTTGGTGATCACTTGCCGCGTTTGATTAAGGCTGTGCAAGAAGAGGGTGCAAACGTTGTTTGGACGTGTGACGCGATGCACGGGAACACGATCAAATCGACAACGGGCTATAAAACCCGGCCTTTCGATAGCGTGATGCGTGAAGTTCGTGAGTTCTTTGCTGTGCATAACGCTGAAGGCACTGTTCCAGGTGGCGTGCATTTCGAGATGACCGGCAAGGACGTGACCGAATGTACTGGTGGCGTACGTGCCGTAACAGATGAAGATCTGTCAGATCGGTATCACACAGCTTGTGATCCACGTTTGAATGCGTCGCAGTCGCTTGAGCTGGCATTCTTGGTGTCCGAAGAACTGTCAGCCCGCCGCAACCAGTTGCAGCAGGCCAAAGCGAGCTAAGTCAGCCGTTATTGACGACCAATTTTAAAGCCGGACGCCCCGTTGCGTTCGGCTTTTTTAATGGCTGCAAGGCTGGGGCAGGCATCATGGTGATGGGTTCATACCGCGTTGGCATTTCATCATCGATGGAAAGCCGCCGCCTACGCGACCCTAATGTCCCATCTGTGATCAATGCCCCAAGTACCCGTGATACATCACCTTGATTATCAACCAAAGGCATAAGCAGGATTTGTCCCGTAACCTTTTTTCGCATCAATGTGGCAGGCGAAAAGAGCGGCAAGGCTACAATCGCTGGATCGATAAATGCCATTTCCAAATGCACAGCAAGCGTTGATCGGTCGTCAGGTCCAAAGAAGGCACTGACCGGCATACCGCGTGGATCCATCTGCAATATATCGTGCAGTTTTTGCCCCGCGACCCGCATGCGCGCCACACCCGGTGCCACACGCTGTAAGACGAATGTCCAAGGAAGCGCGCTGCCAATCGCATCTGGATTAACATCGTTGCGCGCAGGGATCGGGCCTTGCGCGCGCAAGCTTTGCCAATGTTGTTCAAGTTGCCTAAGGACAGGGTGCGGCGCGTCTTGATTGCGTCGTGCAAGCATCGGGAACTGGGGTGTCTGGATCATGGGGCCATCCTTCGTCATTTTATCATTTGAGGGGCTGAGGCCCCGCCGTTAACAAATTATTATCAAAGAATACTCAAATTTTCACTTAACAAAGAGTTAACGGGTTAACGCGGTCCCGCGCCATGCTTGCCTCGTACCCCCGATCTGATTTAGTGACGTGGTTAGACGACCAATCTAAGGACTGCCCACATGATCCAATCTATGACCGCATTCGCAAGCCAAACTGGCGAAAGCGGTTCCACATCTTGGGTTTGGGAAATGCGCGGCGTGAACGCGCGTGGCTTGGATGTGCGTGTGCGCGTGCCTGATGGATTAGGTGGGGTTGAAATTGCAGCCCGTGCGGCATTGAAAAAGTATCTTCACCGCGGAAATGTCACCCTAAATTTGCGTATAACGCGCGAAGATAAGACTGCCGCACTCACGCTGGATCCCACGCAACTTGATGCGGTTCTAAAGGCACTGGATACAGTCCAAGAACGTGCTTTTGACTTGGGCGTGACGTTGGCGCAGCCCAATGCTGCAGATGTTTTGGCACGGCGCGGCGTGATGGTGCAGGGCAAGGTTGATGATGACAATGCTGACCTTACAGCCGCCTTAATCGCAGATATCGACCCATTGATGACTGACTTCATGGCAATGCGTCAGGCCGAAGGGGCTGCGTTGCACAGGGTGGTCGTTGACCAGCTAAATCAAATTGACGTGCTTGTGTCGCAAGCTGTTGCGGCCGCAGAGGCCCGAAAGCCCGCTGTTGCGCAACACCTTACCACTGCCATGCAGCGTGTTTTGCAAGATGTTGCTGACGTTGACCCAGACCGCATTGCCCAAGAATTGGCATTATTGGCCGTCAAATCGGATATCACGGAAGAAATTGATCGTTTAAGCGCACATGTCGCGGCTGCGCGCGCGTTGCTGGACGACCCAAAACCCGCAGGTCGCAAGCTTGATTTTCTGTCCCAAGAATTTAACCGCGAGGCAAACACTTTGTGTTCCAAAGCGGGTGCAACTGGCTTGACGGCGATTGGGCTAGACCTCAAAGCTGTGATTGATCAGATGCGTGAACAAATCCAAAACGTGGAGTAGTCTTATGGCACGACGTGGCCTTTTAATTATTTTGTCATCCCCATCGGGGGCAGGTAAATCCACATTGGCAGGGCGTCTGCGCAAATGGGACGGCAGTTTACGTTTCTCGGTGTCTGCCACCACCCGAGCGCCGCGCAGTGGCGAAATTGACGGCAAAGATTACTTCTTTGTCGCGACCGAAGACTTCCAATCTCAAGTCGCTGAAGGTCAAATGTTGGAACACGCCCGCGTTTTTGAAAACTATTACGGCTCACCGAAAGGTCCAGTGCAGGCTGCCATTGATGAGGGGCGCGATGTGTTGTTTGATATCGACTGGCAAGGCGCACAGCAGATTAGCAACTCAGAATTGCGGGATCACGTGTTGTCGATCTTTATTCTGCCGCCAAGCATTCCTGAATTACACCGCCGCTTGGTCAGCCGTGCCCAAGATGACCCTGAAATTATTGAACAGCGCATGCAAAAAAGCTGGGACGAGATCAGCCATTGGGATGGCTACGACTATGTCATGGTGAACGATAATCTTGATGAGACCGAAGAGCGTTTGAAAACCATCATTTCTGCCGAACGGCTGCGCGCCAGCCAGCAGCCTGATCTGATGAACCACGTCCGTGATTTGCAGACTCAATTTGAGGACCGCTGATGTTATACGCGTTAGGTGACAAGACACCGCAGGTTGATGCCGACGCATGGGTTGCCCCCGGTTGTCATGTGATTGGTAATGTCACTTTGGCTGCTGGTGCCTCGGTTTGGTTTGGGTCCACGCTACGCGGTGACAATGAGGTCATTGCGGTCGGCGCAGGCAGTAACATCCAAGAAAACTGCGTGCTGCACACTGATATGGGATTTCCTTTGACTATTGGCGCGGGCTGTACGATCGGCCATAAGGCCATGCTGCATGGCTGCGCTATTGGTGCAAATTCCCTTATTGGGATGGGGGCCACAGTGTTGAACGGCGCTGTGATTGGCAAAAACTGTCTGATTGGGGCAGGGGCGTTAATCACCGAAGGTAAAGTCATTCCTGATGGATCGCTTGTCATGGGCGTACCCGGCAAGGTCGTGCGCGAACTAGATGCGGTCGCGATAGCTGGCTTGCAGGCGTCCGCGCTTCATTATTCCGAAAATGCGGCCCGTTTTCGCCGCGATTTGAAAGAAACCTAAGATGTCTGAAATTCCCAAAAGCCTTGTTCGCCGGACCCAATGGCCAACGTCGGTGTCCCGTCCTGTAGTCACGCCGCTGCAGCCGTCCGTTGTTTATGCGTCGCCTGATCCTGACGCGCTTGATGCGCAATATGCGGATGCCAGTGGGTTCACCTACGCCCGCGAGGGGCATCCAAACGCGTCGGTTTTGGCCCAAAAAATCGACATGCTGGAAGGAGCCACTGGAGGTATCATCACTGGCTCTGGCATGTCCGCGATTGGTGCAGTGTTTTTGGGTTGCTTGAAGGCTGGCGACCACGTTTTGGGGGGTGATCAGCTTTATGGGCGAACATTGCGTCTGATGACCCAAGACTTGCCAAAGTTCGGGATCGAGACATCATTGGCTGATCCGACAGATGTTGCTGCGATGCGTGCGGCCGTGCGGCCCAACACCAAAATGATTGTTGTCGAAGTTGTATCAAACCCGACAATTCGCGTGGCGGATATGCCTGCCATTACCGCACTTGCGAAAGAGATCGGTGCGCTGCTTGTGGTGGACAATACGTTCACGACACCGCGCAGCTACCGCCCGTTTGATCATGGCGCCGATATTGTTGTGCATTCTGTAACCAAGCTGCTGGCCGGACACTCTGATGCGACATTGGGATATGTCGCGGCGCGCGATCCTGATCTGCGCACAGCGATTAACGACGCCAATGTTACATGGGGCCTTACGCCTAGCCCGTTTGATTGCTGGTTGGCTGAACGTGGACTGCATTCGTTTGAGCTGCGCTTTGATCGCGCCCAAGACAATGCTGTGAAACTTGCGGATGCATTGGCGCAAGCCAAGGGCATCAAGCGGGTGATCTATCCGACGCGGCCAGATCACCCCGACCATAATCGCGCTGTCTCGCTTTTGAATGGGCGCGGTGGCAACATGTTTTCTTTTGAGCTGACAGGTGGCCGCGAGGCGGCAAATGCGTTCACCCGCGCTGCATCTGAAATCGCTTTTGCGCCGACGCTTGGGGATGTTGGGACGACCCTGTCACATCCGGCATCGTCATCGCACCGTGGTTTGACGCCAGACGCGCGTGGCGCATTGGGAATTTCAGAAGGGTTCTTCCGTGTATCGGTCGGGATTGAAGATGCAGATCTGCTAATTTCTGAGATGACAGCCGCTGCCGAAGCGACGGTAGGTTAGCGTAACTAAAGCGGGCAAGGATCTGATCGTAATGGATTTATTGAATGAAAGCGGGCTGGCTGAATTCGTAAATGCGATGCCTTTGCCTGCTGCGATCATTGGCCCTGACGAACGTATTGTGACGACAAATCAAGGATTTGATCAAATCATGGGTGCTGGTTTTGCTGGCAGGCACTATATCAACGTGCTGCGCCAACCCGCATTGATCGACGCGATTGCGCAAGTGGTGGCGAACGGTGGCACTGCGAATGCCACCTATTTGACCCGATCAAATGGCGCGGATGCAGCCTATGATTTGCATGTTGGGCAGGCAGGCCGTGCGGTTCTTATTACCCTTACAGACAGAACTGACGCGGAAAATGCGGGGCGGATGCGGACCGATTTCATCGCGAATGTCAGCCATGAATTGCGCACGCCGTTAACTGCATTGATGGGGTTTATTGAGACCTTGCGCGGTGCGGCGCGTGATGATCCAGCCGCGCGTGACCGGTTTTTGGGCATCATGGAACAAGAGGCCGGGCGTATGACTGGGCTTGTTGACGGGCTGATGACCCTCAGTCGGTTGGAAGAAAATGAGCGCCGCCGTCCAACGGACCAAGTGAAATTGGGTGACGTGCTGACTGTCGTATCGCAAGCATTGATGCCAATTGCACGGGCGGCTGAAGTTGATCTGATGATTGATGTGCCGGACCAGCCTGTGACGGTGCTAGGGGACGCCGCGCAATTGCAGCAAGTGTTTACCAATCTTATTGAGAATGCGATCAAATATGGGGCACAAGGCAATCGGGTTTTGGTCACAGTTGCACCGCATAGCCTGATTGCGCGTCTTCGGGCGCAAGGGACCACGATCACGGTGCAGGACTTTGGTGACGGAATTGCCCCGCATCATATTACCCGCCTGACTGAACGTTTTTACCGCGTCGATAGTCATAGATCACGTCAGGTTGGCGGAACGGGTCTTGGCCTTGCGATTGTCAAACATATCATCAATCGGCACCGCGGCAGACTGGCTGTCACAAGCGAGCTTGGCGCTGGTACAATCGTGACGGTGACCTTACCAAAAGACTAATCTGTGGGCTGTCATAAAACTTTTACACAAGTGTCACAAAAGCGTAGTCAGCAGCCCCTAGACGGGCATTAACGGGACACACGAGGGGTGTGACCCGACAGAACGACACCTTTTTGGAGATATCCCATGTCAATTCTGAAGCTGACCGTATCAACCGTTGCAATCGCCGCTGTGACTGCAACTGCCGCTTATGCCCGTGACAACGTGCAAGTCGCTGGATCGTCCACTGTGCTGCCATACGCGGCCATCGTCGCCGAACTGTTTGGCGAAAACTTTGATTTCCCAACACCTGTTATCGAATCTGGTGGATCCTCTGCGGGTCTAAAGCGGTTCTGCGAAGGCGTTGGCGCAAACACAATCGACATCGCAAACGCATCGCGTGCGATCAAATCATCCGAGCTTGAAATCTGCGCTGCCGCAGGTGTCACAGACATCATCGAAGTGCGCATCGGCTATGACGGCATTGTTTTTGCTTCCGACATCAATGGCAACGGCTTCGCGTTCACACCGGAAGACTGGTACAAAGCACTCGCTGCCGAACATTTCATCGATGGCGCGCTTGTACCAAACACGCTGACATCATGGAACCAGGTCAACGCCGACTTCCCTGATCAACCAATCCAAGCATTCATTCCGGGCACCAAGCACGGCACACGCGAAGTGTTTGAAGAAAAAGTGATCCTCGCTGGTTGCGAAGAAGGCGGTTACTTTGACGCAATGATCGCGGCGGGCGTCGATGAAGACACAGCCGAAGGCAAATGCATGGAAATCCGTAAAGACGGCCGTTCCGTGGATGTTGATGGCGATTACACCGAAACTTTGGCGCGTATCGCGGCAGATACAAACGGTATCGGCGTGTTTGGTTTGGCTTTCTATGAAAACAACACGGACAAGCTGCAGGTCGCTACTATGGCGGGCGTCGTGCCAACAACCGAAAGCATCGCCGCTGGTGATTACCCTGTGTCACGTCCGCTGTATTTCTACATCAAGGCAGCACACCTTGACGTGATCCCAGGTCTTAAAGACTTTGCAGAGTTCTTTGTCTCCGATGATGTTGCCGGTCCGGATGGTCCATTGGCCGAATACGGTTTGGTGTCTGATCCAGAGCTTATGGATGTGCAAAACACCGTCGCCAATGACGTCAAAATGGGCGATATGTAATCGCGAATCTCACTCTCATGGGGCGTCAAATATGGCGCCCCATGTTCTTAAGTTGAAAGACACATCCGCATGCTGCCTTTGTCAGTTTCATTGATCCTCGCACTTGGACTTGGCGTTCTTGGCTATGTGATCGCGCCGCGTCGCGCAGTTGCTGTTGCCGGCGGTGATGCCCGCACATTGGCCGCACTTCCGCGTCAATACGGGCTTAATACGCTGCTTGCGGTTCTTGTCCCAAGCTTTGCGATCTTGATTGCCGGATCTTTGGCGGGCGCAGGTCTATATTTAGGCTGGGCCATTCTTATCGTTGCATTTGTCGGGTTTGCGGGATCATTGTTGAAGATCGCCCCAGATTACCGTGCACGCACACATGCTGAAAGCTGGATCAAACTGATCTTGATCGCGGCGTCTGTTGTTGCGATTTTGACCACCGTTGGGATCGTGTTTTCAATGTTGTTTGAGGCGCGGAACTTCTTTTCACAGTATGATTGGAAAGACTTCTTTTTCTCGGCGGAATGGTCGCCTAATTTTCGCGGCAATTCATCGCTCGGTATTCTGCCGTTGCTTTGGGGAACGCTGTACATCAGCTTTATTGCCTTGATATTTGCGGTCCCAATCGGGCTTTTTGCAGCAATTTATCTGTCAGAATATGCGGGCCGCCGGATGCGGTCGATTGCAAAACCAGCGATTGAGATCCTCGCGGGTATTCCGACGATTGTTTATGGGCTCTTTGCGCTCATTACTGTTGGCCCGTTCCTGCGTGACTATTTCGCAGCCCCGATGGGGTTTGGTGACAGCGCGTCCAGCGTGATGACCGCCGGTTTGGTCATGGGGGTCATGCTGATCCCTTTTGTGTCGTCGCTGTCTGATGATATTATTAACGCGGTCCCACAAACCATGCGCGACGGGTCATTGGGTCTTGGGGCTACCAAATCTGAAACGATCCGTCAGGTTGTAATCCCTGCTGCATTGCCCGGTATCGTGGGCGCGATCTTACTAGCTGCATCGCGTGCTATTGGCGAGACGATGATCGTCGTGTTGGGGGCAGGGGCTGCGGCCCGTCTGTCGCTCAACCCATTCGAAGCTATGACAACTGTGACAGTGAAAATAGTCAGTCAATTGACTGGCGATACAGATTTTGCCAGCCCTGAAACGCTTGTGGCATTTGCCCTTGGCCTGACATTATTTGTCATCACGCTGTGCCTTAATGTGGTGGCCCTGATGATCGTGCGTAAATATCGGGAACAGTACGAATGACCTATAAATCTCTTTTGACAGCAGACGCGCGTACCAAAAAACGCAACGCAGCAGAGGCACGTTTCAAAGCCTATGGCTTGGGTGCGATCATTATCGCCATGCTTGCCTTAGCGTTGTTGTTGACGTCCGTGGTGTCCACCGGCAGCTCTGCGTTCAAGCAGACCTATGCAACAATATCCGTGCCATTGATCGAGGCGAAACTGGACAAGTCCGGGACCCGTGATTTGGCCGTGATGAAGAAAGTCACGACAATCGGTTACACCAGTTTGCTGCGCGACGGTATGGTCGCCGCGGTAGAAGGATTGGGTCTAGAAACCACGCTATCTGCCAAGGATATCGGCGGGATGTTATCCAAAGAAGCCGCAGCAACAGTCCGAAACCGCGTTTTGGCGAACCCCGAAATCGTCGGAACATCAGTTAAATTCAAGCTGCTCACAAACGGCCGCATCGATGGTTTCTTCAAAGGCCGTGTGACGATGGAAAGTGCAGCCTTGGATGGCAACACGTCGCCCGAAGAACTGCAATTGGCACAAGGCTTGGCTGATGCAGGCATTATTGAGACAACATTCAACTGGGCGTTCTTGACCGCACCCGATGCATCCGACCAACGACCAGAGGCAGCAGGGCTTGGCGTTGCGATCCTAGGGTCGCTTTACATGATGATTATCGTGCTGGTGCTGGCGCTGCCAATCGGCGTCGCCGCATCCATCTACCTTGAAGAATTCGCGCCCAAGAACCGTTGGACTGACGTGATTGAAGTGAACATCTCGAACCTCGCGGCAGTCCCATCAATTGTTTACGGTATCCTTGGGCTTGCGATTTTCATCAACTTTATGGAGTTCAATCAGTCGTCGCCCATGGTCGGCGGCTTGGTCCTGACGTTGATGACATTGCCGACGATCATCATCTCGACCCGCGCAGCGTTGAAGTCCGTACCACCGTCGATCCGTGACGCGGCATTGGGGGTAGGGGCGTCCAAAATGCAGTCCGTATTCCACCATGTGTTGCCATTGGCGGCACCGGGTATTCTGACTGGGACAATCATCGGATTGGCACAAGCGCTTGGTGAAACAGCGCCCTTGCTATTGATCGGCATGGTGGCCTTTGTCCGCGAATATCCAGCGGCTTATACTGCCGACGCAGGACTGTTCGGCGAGGCATCAACAGCATTGCCAGTGCAGGTTTTTAACTGGACACAACGCGCCGACCCGGGTTTTGTTGAACGGGCATCGGGCGCGATCATCACATTGCTGATCTTTCTTTTGATCATGAACGCAATTGCCATTTTTCTACGCCGTAAGTTTGAGCGCCGCTGGTAGACCCATGAAAGATACACATATGACAAACGCGAAAATTTCGGCCAAGGGTGTGCAGGTGCATTATGCAGATACACACGCGATCAAAGACGTGAACGTCGAGATTGCAGATAAGACTGTGACGGCATTTATTGGACCATCAGGCTGCGGGAAATCGACGTTTCTGCGATGCATTAACCGAATGAATGACACGATTGATAGCTGCCGCGTGACGGGTGATATTCGCATCGACGGCGAAGACATTTATGATGCAAAGGTTGACCCGGTCCAATTGCGTGCCAAGGTCGGTATGGTAT
Source organism: Yoonia sp. (assembly GCA_047629435.1). Lineage (GTDB taxonomy): Bacteria > Pseudomonadota > Alphaproteobacteria > Rhodobacterales > Rhodobacteraceae > Yoonia. The sequence continues at coordinate 22,377 of JBLHXF010000009.1, forward strand.
TCCAAAAGCCAAACCCATTTCCTAAATCGATCTATGACAATGTGGCTTACGGCCCCAAAATCCATGGTTTGGCACGCAACAAAGCCGAGCTGGACGAGATCGTCGAGAAATCTCTGCGCAAGGCCGCCCTTTGGAATGAAGCCAAGGATCGGCTTTTGTCACCAGGAACTGGCTTGTCAGGTGGACAGCAACAACGGCTATGTATTGCGCGTGCCATCGCAACTGCCCCAGAAATCCTGCTAATGGACGAGCCGTGTTCTGCGTTGGACCCGATTGCTACCGCTCAGGTCGAAGAATTAATCGATGAGCTGCAAAAAACATTCAGCGTCGTCATCGTGACCCATTCAATGCAGCAAGCTGCGCGCGTCAGTCAAAAGACAGCATTCTTCCATCTTGGTAACCTCGTGGAATACGATGACACCGATAAGATTTTCACCAACCCCGAAGATCCGCGCACGGAAAGCTATATTTCCGGCCGGATCGGGTAAGGAGCAAACGCTATGAATGAACATATCTCATCTGCTTACGATCGCGATTTAGAAGCCATTCAAACCCTTGTTATGAAGATGGGTGGCATGGTCGAAGAAGCCATCATGTCGGCGGCTAAGTCTTTGGAAACGCGAGATATTGAACTGGCTGAAAAGGTCAGAGCAGCCGATAAGCAGATTGACGCGCTTGAACTGCAAATCAACGAAGAGGCAGCCCGCGTTATCGCATTGCGTGCCCCTGTCTCAAAGGATTTACGTGCAATCCTAACCGTCCTGAGAATTTCGGCGAGTATGGAACGTATCGGTGACTATGCCAAAAACATGGCCAAACGAACAGGAACACTGGTGGATATGCCGCATATCCCAGGGTCGGACGCAGCGTTGCGCCGGATGGCACGTGAAGTACAATCGATGCTGAAGGATTTGTTGGATAGTTACCTGCGCCTTGATGTGGAGCTGGCCGAAGATGTGCGCCAGCGTGACCAAGAAGTCGACGAAATGTATAACGCATTGTTTCGCGAATTTCTAACTTTCATGATGGAAGACCCGCGCAATATCACAACTTGTATGCATCTGCATTTCATGGCGAAAAACGTGGAACGTATGGGTGATCTTGTGACCAATATGGCCGAGCAAGTCATCTATCTGGTGACAGGTGAAATGCCAGAAGAAGCCCGTCCAAAGGGTGATAAAACCGCATACATGGATGGGTTGAGCTAACAAAATGCAACATGCCCCGCATATTTTGGTTGTTGAAGACGAGCCATCCCAACGCGAGGTGATGGTTTATAATCTCGAGGCAGAAGGTTACCGCGTCACCTGCGCCGAAAACGGCGAAGATGCTATGTTGGTTGTCGCCGAGGATGCACCTGATGTGATCGTGCTTGATTGGATGATGCCGCATCTGTCTGGCATCGAAGTATGCCGCCGCATTAAAACAAGTTCTGATACCCGCGCCATTCCGATCATCATGCTCTCTGCCAAATCAGAAGAGGTGGACCGCGTGCGTGGCTTGGAAACGGGTGCGGATGACTATGTGGTCAAACCGTATTCAGTGTCAGAACTCATGGCGCGTGTGCGCGGCCAATTGCGCCGTGTGCGTCCAGCGACCGTTGGTCAGATTTTGACCTATGAAGATATTTCATTGGATGCTGAAACCTACCGCGTGAGCCGCGGCGGTGCTGACCTTAAACTTGGTCCGACGGAATTCAGGCTGCTCTCCACGTTTATGGAAAAACCAGGCCGCGTATGGTCGCGTGATATGCTTTTGGACCGTGTGTGGGGCAGGGATGTTTACGTCGATACCCGCACGGTTGACGTCCACGTTGGTCGGTTGCGCAAGGCGCTTACAAAGACAGGCGGTAGTGACCCGCTCCGCACTGTGCGCGGTGCGGGATATGCGTTGGGTTAAGCGCCCCAAGGTCCGTGGTGACCTGATCTGCCATCGATACGTGCAAACCCATGGGCACCAAAGAAATCACGCTGTCCTTGGATCATGTTTGCTGTGCCGCGCGCTGTCCGCATCGCGTCAAAATACGCAAGTCCTGACGATAATGCAGGCATCGCCACGCCACCAATTGCAGCCGCCGCAACGACACGGCGAAGTGCATCATGGTTGGCCTTAAGCAAGTCTGCAAAAAACGGTGCAAACATCAGGTTGCGGTCCGCGTCATTCGTCAACGCATCTGCCATGTCGTTCAACATTTTTGATCGAATGATGCAGCCTTCGCGCCAAACCCGCGCAATATCTGGCAACGGTAGGGTCCATCCAAACTGATTAGATGCTTTTCTAATCATTTCAAAGCCTTGTGCATAACAAATGATCTTACCTGCGATTAGGGCCCCTTCAAGATCAGACAAGGTGATCCCGGTAATTGCCTTTGGTGCAGCCCCGAACAATGCTTCGCCTTGTGCACGGTTTTCGATTTGAGATGACAGATTGCGCGCAACAACAGCCGCATCAATTGCGGGAATGGGCGCAGCCAGATGCTGCGCTTCAATCACAGTCCAACGGCCGGTTCCTTTTTGACCAGCCGCATCCACGATCACATCGAGCATTGGCTTGCCTGTTTCGGGATCGGTTGCTTTGGCAACTTTGGCTGAAATCTCGGTCAGGTAGGAATCGAGCTTTCCTTCGTCCCAAGTGGCAAACGTATCGCCAATCGCATCAGGTTTCATCCTCATACCATCGCGCATCACGCCGTAAGCCTCTGCAATTATTTGCATATCAGCATATTCAATGCCATTGTGAACCGCCTTAACGAAATGGCCTGCACCTTCATTTCCCATCCATGTGGCACAGGGGGTGTCGTCATATTTGGCCGAAATCGCATTGAGGATATGAGATACACGGTCCCAATGCGCACGTTTGCCGCCGCCCATGATCGATGGACCAAAACGTGCGCCTTCCTCACCACCAGACACTCCTATACCAAGGAATGGTAGATCGCCGGCATCACGTGCACGGCGATTGGTGTCATGGAAATTGGCGTTGCCCGCGTCAATGATCAAATCATCATCATCTAAAAGCGGACGCAGGGCGGCAATCTGTTGATCAACAGGGTCACCAGCAGGCACCATCAAAATGATAGCACGCGGTTTTGACAGACTCGCAACAAGGTCCTTTAGCGTATCTGCAGGATGAATTTTGCTAGATAAGTCACCTGAATTGCTTGAAAATTTATGCGTCACGCTTGTGGTTCTGTTCCAGACGGCTACGTCAAACCCATTGTCTGCAATGTTCATGGCAAGGGCCGCGCCCATGGTTCCAAGGCCAATCAGGCCAATATCTGCGTTTGTCATAAGTGCACCTTGTCTGGAGTTCTGTTGTTGGCACTATAGGGCTCCAACTTTGGGTTTTACAGTGTGATTGACCAAAGGTGTTCGTCAGGTCACGATAGCTTTACCGTGTTAAAGGACCGTCCATGATCACATTGAAATTTTCGGCGCCGAAACTGCAGCTTTTGCCGATTGTGGGGGATATCGACGTATACCCTGTGTCGCGCATATTTTGCGTTGGGCGTAACTATGTGGCGCATGCGACCGAAATGGGTGGCGACGTTGACCGTGAGGCGCCTTGGTATTTCACCAAGTCAGCGCAGGCGTTGTGTCAAAGCAATGAAACGGTTCCATATCCGTCTGGTACATCGAATTATCACCACGAAATGGAGCTGGTGATTGCGCTTGGTAAACCTGCATTTAAGGTCGAAGAGGGCGGGGCAATGGACGCCGTATTCGGCTATGCCTGTGGGCTCGATATGACCCGCCGTGACAGGCAACAGGACGGCAAAGATGCCCGCAGGCCTTGGTCGCTTGGCAAAGATGTTGAAAATAGTGCCGTAATTGGCGCGATCACCTCCAAACAGGACATTGGACCGCTGGGACCGCAGCGCATCACGCTCCAAGTCAATGGTGAGCCACGCCAAGATGCGTTGCTGTCAGACATGGTGTGGACTGTTGACGAGATCGTCAGCCATCTGTCCCAATATTATCATTTGGATGCCGGTGATCTGATCATGACAGGCACACCAGCAGGTGTTGGCCCGGTCATTTCTGGAGACGTTATCACGGGTCAAATTGATGGGCTGACACCAGTTTTTCATACACTTTCCGATGCGGAATTGTTAGATTTATGATCTTTAAGTCATTAAAAAGGAACTAAAATGAAGATTGAGGGCGCGATTGCAATTGTATCAGGAGGCGGCAGTGGATTGGGTGCAGCCACGGCGCGCTATCTATCCGATCAGGGTGCGAAAGTTGGTATTCTTGACTACGATATTGAGGCCGCAAAATTGGTCGCACAGGATGTTGGTGGGATAGCCGTTCAGGCTGATGTTGGAGACGCAAAAGCCGTCGCTGCGGCGATTTCCAAGATGACGGACTATTTTGGTACCGGACCGCGCATTGTTGTAAACTGTGCGGGTGTCGCGGATGCAGCGCGTATCGTGGGGCGTGGCGGGAAAACATCTGTCGATACCTTTGAAAAAGTTATTCGGGTTAATTTAATCGGGTCGTACAATGTCATGACCTTTGGTGCCCAAGCGATGATGAAACTTGATCCGCTAGCTGACAATGAACGCGGTGTGATCATCAACACATCGTCAGCCGCTTATGAGGATGGCCAATTGGGGCAGGCGGCTTATGCGGCGTCCAAGGGTGGAATCGCTGCAATGAGCCTGCCAGCGGCCCGCGAGTTTGCCCAAGCAGGTATTCGCGTGATGGCCATTGCACCTGGATTATTCTTAACGCCGATGATGGAAGGTCTTCCGGCGGAGGTCACAGATCAGATCACTGCAAACATTCCGTTTCCTGCACGGCTTGGGCAATCATCTGAATTTGCGCGACTTGTCGGTGACATCGTAGAAAACCCGTATCTGAACGGGACAGTGATCCGTCTGGACGGTGCCGTGCGGCTGCCGCCGCGTTGATTGCCATCAATATCCAAAAGGCGTATAATCAGTATTATGTAATATATTGCCATTAACTATTGTTGGAAGTATATATAGTTATCAGGGTATTGCGTTGAAAACGAATAACGGTTGCCCATCTATTTGGTAGTCATTGATCAGAGCCTCGGCGCGGTCGCTCGTTAACCACGTTTCAAGCTGAAGCGCTCTTTCGTGATGCACGTTTTGCCCTTTGTTGGGGTTTACAGGCAAATATGCGTATTGGTTGAATAGCGCCGGATCGCCAGAAAACACGATCTTTAAGCGGCCTTTGTTTCCAAAGTTCAACCAACTGGCACGGTCTGAGATGACGTAAGCGTCCATCGCACTTGCTGTGTTCAATGCTGCGCCCATGCCTGCCCCAACGGCCCGGTACCAATCATCAAAGCTGGCCACGTCCAAGTCTGCGGCTTTCCATAAGCGGAGCTCCGCATTGTGTGTGCCGCTGTCATCACCACGGCTAATGAATGGCGCTTTCAGAGTGGCTAGCGCGGACATTGTTGCAGCAATGGTATCTGCTGATCCCAAATCTGATGGGCCAACCAAAACAAAGTCATTATACATAATTTCGCGGCGATGAGTCCCATGACCAGCGGCCAGAAATGCGTCTTCTGCGCGACGCGAATGGACCAAAACAGCATCGACATCGCCAGCGGCCCCTAAACGTAAGGCTTGTCCGGTTCCAACGACCAAAAGCTGCACATCCAGTCCTGTGTCAGACTTAATTTCCGGTATAAGGACACGCGATAAGCCCGAATTGTCGAAAGATGTGGTTACAGCAAGTCGGATGTCTTCTGCTGCGACCATTGTTCCCAAAAATACCGCAAAAAATGATGCTAAGCTACGGATCATGTCACAATATCACCTTGTAAGAATGATTTAAGTTCAAGGGTTTGCGGCGCGTACATAATGTCACTTGCTGCCCCATGTTCAAATATTTCACCATTGAGCATAAAAATGACATCACCTGCAAGACGGCGTGCTTGGCCCATGTCGTGAGTGGCCATAATCAGCCGTGTGCCTGCGGCGGCGGTCTCTGACAGCAACGCCTCGATCTCGCGTGTGGTGTGGCCGTCAAGATTGGCGCAAGGCTCGTCTAGAAACAAAACCTGAGGTTTGCGGATCAGCGCACGTGCAATCGCCAGCTTTTGTCGTTCGCCGCCAGACAAGCGCGTCGCAGCAGTGTTGGCAAATGCATCCAGTCCAATCCGCGCCATCCAAGTTGTCACGCGTGTAGTGATTTTGGCCTTATCCACACCAGCCAAACGCAACGGATACGCAAGGTTTTCAGCCACAGTGCGACGCAACACAATCGGGCTTTGAAACACGAATGCCTGTTGGTCAGGCGCGTCATGGGCCCACGTCACCTGCCCTGCATTGATACGCTCAATCCCGTGCATGACGCGCAACAGTGTGGTTTTGCCAGATCCGTTGGGGCCAATAACCACAGTTGGGGCGCCCTGCCCCAATGTGTACGTCACAGGGCCAATAATCCGTTTCCCGCGCTTGCGGACGGACACATCAGTCAGTGTTAACGGCAGCATCTGGGTCACCAGCGGCCCTCCTGTTCGGTGCGCGACAGGCTATGGATTGTGACGCTGACGATCATGCTGAGCCCGATCAAGACGAACCCTAGCCCAAGCGCTAATGCAAAGTCGCCTTTGCCGGTTTCCAATGCGATTGCGGTGGTCAACACTCGGGTGACGTTGTCAATGTTGCCACCTACGATCATAATCGCGCCAACCTCGCCGATTGCGCGTCCAAAACCAGCCAGCGCAGCCGTGAGCAAATTGCGACGGCCATCCCAGATCAGGGTTTTGATCCGCTGCCATTTACTGGTGTTTAACGAAATAAGCAGGTCATGATATTCGGCCCACAATTCACGCATGGCTTGGTGGGCGATTGACGCGATCAGTGGCGTGATGATGATAACTTGGGCGATGATCATGGCTGTTGGTGTGAACAGCAAGCCAAGAACGCCAAATGGACCTGCGCGCGACAGCAACAGATAGACCACCAACCCGACGACAACGGGCGGCAAACCCATCAACGCATTGATCACAGCAATCACGAGCCTGCGGTACCGAAACCGTTGCACAGCAAGGTATGCGCCGAGTGGAATAGCGATCAGACATGAGATTAACAACGCTGTTAGCGTCACCCGCAATGACCGCAGGCTGATATCGATCAGTTCTGCATCAAGGCTGACAACCAACCAAAAGGCGGCCGAGAGCCCTTGTAAGATGTCATTCATCGGATTGGCCCGTTCCCTTGTACGCGTTTCATATTGTCTGCGCAAAACGCGCAAAGAACAAGTATCGACCGCTGTCATTGTCGCGGTGAAAAAGGAATGCTTTGGGCCAGCAATCTTTCGGTGCTAGGGTTTGCTGTGAAGTTAACGATTGGGGGGCTTATGACACCGAATACAGCACATCTGGCAGCCATCACGAGTGCCGCGACAGTCGAAGATCTGTGGCAATTGCACACTGACCATATGGCCGCGTTCGGCTTTGATCGGCTGATTTATGGGTATACCCGTTATAAAACCACGACTTCGCTTGGCGATCCGCAAGATTGGGTTTTGCTGACAAACCATGATCCCGCCTATGTTGAGATGTTCTTGGGCGAAGGGATGCTGCAAAATGCGCCAATGGTCCGTTGGGCGTTGGAAAACAGCGGTGCGTGTAGTTGGCGTTGGTTGCAAGACATGGAGCTGTCCGAAAATCTGACTGCACGCGAACAGCAGGTCGTCGATTTTAACCGCAAGATGAAGGTGACCGCTGGCTATACGATTAGCTTTAAATCGGTATCGGTGCGGACCAAAGCGGCGATTGCACTCACTGCCAAGCCGGGCATCAATCAAGATGAAGTCGAACAGATCTGGGCGGCGCATGGTGATGCGCTTATCGTGGCAAACAACGTCATGCACCTCAAGCTTTTGACCCTGCCCAATTCTGGTTTGCGGACATTAACGAAACGGCAAAATGAAGTGCTTCAATGGGTGGGCGACGGTAAAACAAACCAAGATATTGCGGTAATATTGGAACTGACACCCGCCACTGTGGAAAAGCACCTGCGCCTTGCGCGTGATGCATTAGATGTAGAGACGACAGCCCAAGCTGTGATGAAAGCCGCGTTCTATAACCAGATGTTTGTTCTTGATATCTAATTGAAAAATCTAAAAAAATTCAAAAAGTAAGGAATACCTGACTTTCCTGACGCGGCGTCAAGTGCGACAATTAACGTGTTCCGTGAGTGGTGGCCTAAGGCCTGGGGACAGCGGGTTGGACCCCTGACAATTATCAGGCTAGTCAACCCGCAGCACGGCGGCATCGCACCTCTTTCTGTCCATCCCAAGACAACGCGATGCCACCGTTGTCACCTCGGATTACAAAAGCCCGGTTTCTAGATAATCGGCATAGATTGTAGGCAAAATTGCATCGCTGTCGTATGTCGTAATCACAGGATTTTGCCCATTCACATCAAATTCTGTCACGCGGTACAGCCAATCATGGCTGTTATCGCCATCAATCTCGAGCCGCCAATCACGGTCTCCATCATCTTGAAAAGAGAAAATGATCTGGTCACCTGTGTCCATTATCGTTTCACGCGATGAAATAGCACCGTCCGCTCCGTAATTTTTTGATTGCTGATCCCAGCTATACGCATCGGCTTGATCGTTTGAGGTTATCGAAACCCGCCCGCCGTTTTCATCAAAATTTTCTGTCTGGACCACCCCGTCGTCAAAAAATGTGACACGGTCCTCCTTGATCCCAATCTCATCAAAATTGGTGATAATCGCCTGCCAATTCACGGCTGACCCGTCTTGCGACGTGTCTTCCTGCAAAATGCTGGTGCGCTGGCCGAATGCGAATTCTTCAATTCTAGAAGTATCATTATCAAAATAGGTTTCTTTTCGCGTCACGCCAAAATCGTCATATTCTGTATAGATCGCCTGCCAGTTCACGGCCGACCCGTCTTGCGACGTGTCTTCCTGCAAAATGCTGGTGCGCTGGCCGAATGCGAATTCTTCAATTCTAGAAGTATCATTATCAAAATAGGTTTCTTTTCGCGTCATACCAAAATCGTCATATTCTGTATAGATCGCCTGCCAGTTCACGGCCGACCCGTCTTGCGACGTGTCTTCCTGCAAAATGCTGGTGCGTTGGCGGAATGCGAATTCTTCAATTCTAGAAGTATCATTATCAAAATAGGTTTCTTTTCGCGTCATACCAAAATCGTCATATTCTGTATAGATCGTCTGCCAATTCACGGTTGCCCCGTCTTGCGACGTGTCTTCCTGCAAAATGCTGGTGCGTTGGCCGAATGCGAATTCTCCAATTCTAGAAGTATCATTATCAAAATAGGTTTCTTTTCGCGTCATACCAAAATCGTCATATTCTGTATAGATCGTCTGCCAATTCACGGTTGCCCCGTCTTGCGACGTGTCTTCCTGCAAAATGCTGGTGCGCTGCCCAAATGCGAATTTTTCGATTTTGCTCGTTCCGTTGTCGTTCTCTGTATAGGTTAAATACAGCTCACCAGACGCATCATACTCGTTTGTGATTGATGTCCAGCTCATTACATCGTTGTTATCTGATCTAAAGGTCCTTTGGAGAGCTCCAAATTCATACAGTATGCTCAGTCGAACACCATTGTCATAAGTTATCCCTGTTCCGGTTAAAACACCATTTTCGTCATAATTGGAGCCTCGGTTATTCCAATTATATACTCCGCCAACTGCAGGCGCACCGACATCTGCGCCTGCGTCGTTTGTTAGGGTATGGGATAGTATTCCAAATTCATAAAATTTGGCTGTGATTACGCCGTTATCGTAAGTATAACCTGAAAATTCGATGACACCAAATTCGTCATAACCCGTAATGAACGTCGTCCAATTATGGATCCCGCCATCCAACTCGGCGTCTCGAAATTCTGACCTGACGAGAATTCCAAATTGGTATTCCTGAAAAAGCAGTACACCGCTATCGTATTCGACAAGGGAGTAGGCCATGGTTCCATCGTCCGATGTGTTGGTTATTTTGGACGCCCAGTTATACTGGTTTTCAGTATCGTAAATAGTTGTAGTCGGCATCTTGAAATCGTCCTCGTTAAATCAACTTAAAGATGTGATAAATATGAACTGTGGCGGTAAGTCGTCAAAACTGTGTTTGGTTTGCGTTTGGGTGACAACAAATAAAAAAGGCCCGCCTGATGTCTCAGACGGGCCCATAATTTGATTTCAATAAACAGACTTAGCTGTTCATCTTTGCCACTTCAGCGGCGAAATCTTCTTTTTCAACTTCGATGCCGTCGCCAACTTCCAAACGTACAAAGCCAGTGATTTCAACACCGGCATCTGTTGCTGCTTGTGCAACTGTTACGTCTGGGTTTACGACAAACTGTTGGTTGAGCAATGTGACTTCAGCCATGAATTTCTTCATACGGCCAACGATCATTTTCTCGATCACAGCTTCTGGCTTGCCAGACTCGCGTGCGATGTCCATCTGAACAGTCTTTTCTTTCTCGACGACAGATGCATCAAGATCAGCTTCGGACAAAGACACTGGGTTTGCAGCCGCGATGTGCATTGCAACCTGACGGCCAAACGCTTCGTTATCGCCGGACAGCGCAACCAGAACGCCGATGTTGCCCATACCAGGTGCAGCAGCATTGTGGACATAGTTCACAACGGATGCGCCTTCGATAGTCGCCATACGGCGCACGGACATGTTTTCACCGATGATCGCAACTGCGTCTGTCACAGTCTGCTCAACAGTTTTGCCGTCCAGATCAGCAGCCTTCAGGCCGTCGATGTCGGATGTGCCAATTGCAACTTCAGCAATACCAGCAACCATTTTCTGGAAGTCGGCGTTTTTGCCTACAAAGTCGGTCTCGGAGTTTACTTCAACAGCAACTCCTTTGCCGTCTTTAACAGCAACAGCCACAAGACCTTCCGCAGCCGTACGGCCGGATTTCTTAGCAGCTTTTGCCAAACCTTTGGTGCGCAGCCAATCGACAGACGCTTCCATGTCACCAGCATTTTCAGTCAACGCTTTTTTAGCGTCCATCATGCCTGCGCCTGTGCTGTCGCGCAGTTCTTTTACCATTGCAGCGGTAATAGCCATGTTATTTCTCCGTATGGGGAATTCAAAAAGGGATCGAGGCGAGGTTTCCCCCGCCCCGTATACTCAACCAAAGATTGGCTTAGGAAGCAGCGGCTTCGTCAGCAACAACTTCTTCAGCGAACTCTTCCATTGCACCCATGTCGACGCCAGCTGCACCGAGCTGCGCGGACATGCCGTCAAGAGCTGCGCGTGCAGCCAAGTCAGTGTAAAGTGCGATCGCACGTGCCGCATCGTCGTTACCTGGAATGACGTAATCGATGCCGTCTGGGGAACAGTTGGTGTCAACAATAGCGACAACTGGGATGCCCAGCTTTTTCGCTTCTGCAATTGCCAATGTTTCTTTGTTCACGTCGATGACGAACAGCAGATCAGGAACACCGCCCATTTCGCGGATACCGCCCAAAGACGCCTGCAGTTTGCCCTGCTCACGTTCCATGCCAAGACGTTCTTTCTTGGTTAGGCCAGCGAAACCGTTGTCGGATGCCTCGTCAATCGCCTTGAGGCGCTGAATGGACTTGGACACGGTCTGCCAGTTGGTCAGTGTGCCGCCGAGCCAACGGTGGTTCATGTAATATTGTGCGCAACGCTCTGCTGCATCTGCAACTGGTTTAGCTGCCTGACGCTTCGTGCCGACGAACAACACACGGCCGCCCTTAGCGACTGTATCACGGATAACGTTCAACGCTTGGTCAAGCATTGGAACTGTCTGTGTCAGGTCCATGATGTGGATGCCGTTACGGCTGCCATAGATGAAATGTTGCATCTTTGGGTTCCAGCGCGCTGTCTGGTGGCCAAAGTGGACGCCTGCTTCAAGCAGCTGACGCATGGAGAACTCAGGAAGAGCCATGTTTGTATTCCTTTTCCGGTTTAACCTTGGGCGGGGGTATCGACGCTAATGCGCCAACCGGTGGACATAACGGGATTTCTCCCCGATCTGCCCGCCCCCGCTTGGGGATTTAGTGAGGGTGCATTAACCGACTACCCAGGCCGTGGCAAGAGGTAGAGCCTTCAGTGGGAGGATTTCTGAAAAAGCAAGACGACTCTTACAGGAAAACCCGCTCAACGAACCAATATGCACCCACAAAGGCGATGGCTACCGACGCCGGAATGGCCACGATCTTGCGGTATGCTTCAACGTGGTCACGAAATTGGATGGACGCAAGGCATAGCAAAAAGATGGCAAACAGAGGAATCGCAAACAGCCATGTCGGGTTTTCAATTGCAGTGCTGATCGCGGTGGGGTTCAGCCACGCCAATGCGCCTGCGGCAGCGGCTAAAACGATGTAAAGCACCTTGACCTGAGAGGCCTCATTGCTGCCGCGATCCACGCGCACGGCTTGCCAGACGCAGAGGAACATGACCGCGATCACGGAAAGCTGGCCAATTTCCACGCCGACGTTAAAACCAATTAACGCTGGCACAAACGCGCTTTCTGGTAGTCCGAATTCCGCCAACACAGATGCAAAGCCAAGACCGTGGAGCAGGCCAAAGCCAAACACGACAAATGGTCGCCATGGACTGAGGTTCTTCATAAAGATGTTTTCGACGGCAACGTAGACGATGGATGCCGCAATCAGCGGTTCCACAATGCTGCCCGGAACGACCACATAGCCAAGTGCGGCCAACGCCAATGTGATTGTGTGTGCCAGTGTGAACAGGGATACTTGGGTCAACAACGGGCGCATACGGGCCGAAAGGAAAAATAGGCCCAGCACGAACAGAATGTGATCAAGCCCCTTTGGGACAATATGGTCAAAACCTATTGGGATATACCGCACGAATGTCTGCCATCGGGTCGCTTGATCGCCGCCCGCTAAGGCAATCGGGGCTGACAAAGCACCAGCCTCGAGATAACCATCATACGGGGCATCCACGCCCATTTGGCGCAATACTAAAACGCCAAACTCTGGTGCCCAGCCGACTTGGACGGACTGCGTGCCTGCGGGGATCGCCGCTGTGAATGACAGGTCCGATGCACGGACAACTTCTGGATTGCCAATAGGGGCAACGTTGAGGCTAGGATTTTCTGCTATCACCGCTACGCCGTCAGCTAAAACCATGACTTTGTCCGCCATCTGGGGCCAGAATTCAACGAACCGCGCCTCTAGATCAGCAGGGTTCAGCGCACGTAGCTCGTCATAGGTCCCTGCCTGTGGGGCCGCATTGGTATCCGCGACTGCTGTCTGGTCGATCCCCGCGATAAAGCTTTCTACATTCAACCGTACATCAAACGTCAGGCTGTCACCCTCTTGGGTCATATCGGCGATGGATGGCAGGACTTCATGTGCCCATACAGGTGACAAGGTCGTGATCCAAATAAGTACCGCGCTTGACAACAGGCGGACAAAGGACAGTTTGGGTGTAACAGAAAAGGACGGCATCATGCGGAAACTTGCTTTCATTCTTGGTCTTTTGGCAGCCCCAGCGGCAGCACATGAGTTTTGGCTCGAACCATTGGCGTATCAGGTTGAAGCAGACGGTAATCTGACTGCTCATATTGTCAACGGCCAAGACTTTAAAGGTGTCAAACTTCCTTTTGTGCCGCAGCGGTTTGCCCATTTTATCACCTTTGTCGATGGTAATAGTATGCAAGTGTCCAGTCGCGTTGGCGACAACCCTGCCCTTGATCAAGCACCTGTGTCCGAAGGCCTAAATGTCGTGGCCTATCAGGCCCGCAATTCAACGGTCGACTATGAAACATGGGAAAAGTTCAAAAAATTTCTGGATCACAAAGATCTTGGTGATCAGTTGGCAAATCACGAAGCCCGTGGGTTCCCGCTTGAGAACTTCACAGAAGTCTATTCTCGGTACTCCAAAACCTTGATTGGGGTAGGAAGCGCCGCAGGTGCCGATAAACGCGTTGGTTTGGAAACCGAAATTGTCGCGCTGACCAATCCGTATACCGATGATTTATCCGCAGGCATGCGCGTCCAGCTGTTTTATCTCACGAATGTTCGCGCAAATGAGCAGATTGAAGTGTTCCAAAAAGACCCGAGCGGTGCTGTTGGCATCTTTACAGTGCGCACAGACGGTCAAGGGATCGCTACGGTTCCGGTCATATCAGGCCATTCCTATATGCTTGACGCCGTTGTTTTGCGTGAACCCGCGGCACAGTTGGCCGCTGATACAGGTGCTGCGTGGGAAACACTTTGGGCAAACATGACTTTCATGGCGCCCTGACTTGCGCCTGCCCGTCTGTTTCGCCAAAAGCGACGCATGACACATAACACTGATATCATATGCATCGGTTCCGTCCTTTGGGACGTGATCGGGCGTGCTGCCAGCCATATGCGGGTGGGTTCTGACGTGCCGGGCAGGATCACGCGCCTGCCGGGTGGTGTTGCGATGAACATTGCAATGACCCTGCGCAGGTTTGGCATGCACCCTGCCCTGTTATCCGCCATTGGCCGCGACGCCGAGGGTAACGAGTTGGTCGCCGAGGCAGAGCGGATGGGATTGATATGCGATTATCTTTACCGTTCAGATGACCTGCCCACGGATGTCTATATGGCAATCGAAGGTGCCAATGGATTGATCGCTGCGATTGCAGACGCCCATTCGCTTGAGGCATCGGGTGACAAAATTCTGCGCGCCATGGGCGACGGTCGGTTGGGCACGCCAGATGCGCCGTTTACCGGACCCGTTGCATTGGATGGGAACCTTACCGAAGAATTGCTGCAAACCATCGCCAAATCGCCGCTTTTCGCGCGGTCCGATCTGCGTGTCGCCCCCGCGTCCCCGGGCAAAGCCGCGCGGCTTTTGGCACTGATGGATCACCCTACTGCGACGCTGTATGTGAACTTGGAAGAGGCCGGGTTGCTGTGCCAAACCGAATTTGCAACATCACATGATGGGGCCGCAGGTCTGCTGAAACGTGGCGCTCACCGCGTTTTGGTCACTGACGGCGGCAACGCCGCATCTGAAGGCACCGCAGGCGACATCATCAGCCACACACCGCCCGCCGTCATGGTGACGCGCGTGACAGGTGCCGGCGACACATTCATGGCGGCCCACATCGCATCCGAGGCCCAAGGCATGGACCGTATGGCGGCATTGACCCGTGCCGCCAACGCCGCCGCAACATACGTATCCGGAGAGACCCCATTATGACGTTCCCAATGACCTTCAGCGCCGAAGTTGCGACAGCACGCGCCGCTGGCACGCCCATCGTGGCACTTGAAAGCACTATCATCACCCACGGCATGCCGTTCCCGCAAAACGTTGAAACCGCGCGTATCGTCGAACAAGACGTGCGAAATGGTGGTGCAACCCCTGCCACCATCGCTGTCATAAACGGTGTGCTGCACATCGGGCTTGAGGTCGATCAACTTGACGGGCTTGGTCAGGCACAGGGCGTGGCTAAACTGTCGCGGGCAGACATGGCGGCCTGCGTCGCAATGGGCGGTACTGGAGCGACGACAGTGGCGGCGACAATGATCGCCGCGCATCTGGCAGACATCCACGTGTTCGCAACTGGTGGCATCGGCGGCGTTCACCGGGGTGCGGAAACCAGCTTTGACATCTCGGCAGACCTGCATGAATTGGCACAAACGCCGGTGACCGTCGTGGCGGCTGGGGCGAAAGCAATCTTGGACTTGGACAAAACGTTTGAGGTGTTAGAGACTCTCGGCGTACCGGTCATTGCTTATGGGCAAGACAACCTTCCGGCATTCTGGTCCGCAAATTCAGATATGGCAGCGCCCCTTCGTATGGATACCGCCGCACAGATCGCATCAGCGCAAATCACACGCACCGCGATGGGCCTGTCCGGTGGGCAGCTCATTTGCAATCCGATCCCATCGGACGCGCAAATCCCCGCAGACGTGCTGGCCCCTGTCATCGCTCAAGCCTTGTCTGAAGCCGAAGCGCAAAAGATCAGCGCAAAAGCGGTCACGCCATTCTTGCTTGGGCGTATATTCGAGCTGACCGAAGGGCGGTCATTGGTGGCAAACATCGCATTGGTGCGCAATAACGCAGCGCTTGCTGCAAAAATCGCGGGCGAAATGGTGAAACAAGGCGGTTAACCTTGTT
Organism: Yoonia sp.; assembly: GCA_047629435.1. Classification (GTDB taxonomy): domain Bacteria; phylum Pseudomonadota; class Alphaproteobacteria; order Rhodobacterales; family Rhodobacteraceae; genus Yoonia. Next base: position 38,469 of record JBLHXF010000009.1, read on the forward strand.
GGAGCTGAGATCTTTGCCTAGATGGCATCTTAGGGTTTTATAATTGGCGGATGACGATGGATCAGTTCACTGACGATGGCAAAAAGGCGCGGCGCGGGATCATTACGCGCTTGCGGGGCAATTTCCTAGCTGGCTTGATCATTGTCGCACCAATCGGTCTAACACTTTACTTAGTTTGGTCGGTCGTGGGCTGGATTGATAGCTGGGTTTGGCCGTTTATTCCTGACTATTATCAGCCAGAGCAACTGGTAAACCGCATCTTCCGGTCTGAGGGGGCTGACCTGATCAGCGTTAATGTGCGCGGCATCGGTGTTGTTATCTTCTTGGTCTTTACGATGCTGGTCGGTTGGATCGGCAAGGGGATTTTGGGTCGTTCTATGTTGCGGTTCGGCGAAAGCATCGTTGAACGGATGCCTATCGTCCGGTCTATCTATAACGGCGTAAAACAGATTGCTGAAACTGTGTTCTCGCAACGCGACACGTCATTTGATAAGGCCTGCTTGATAGAATACCCGCGCAAAGGCATCTGGGCGATCGCGTTTATTTCGACAAATGCACGCGGTGAAGTCCGCGAAAAAATCTCTGTGGATGAAGATATAGCAACTGTATTTTTACCAACCACGCCGAATCCAACATCAGGGTTCTTGCTGTTCTTGCCGCGTAGCGACGTCAAAGAATTGGACATGACCGTGGAAGATGCGGCCAAGCTCGTGATCTCCGCAGGGCTTGTTTATCCCAATAGCAAAGACCCGACCCAGCCACCTGCCCCATGATTGGACCAATCAGCACAGGATTTGCGACAGGCTTTGCGCTGATCCTTGCTATTGGTGCGCAAAATGCGTTTGTTTTGCGGCAAGGGTTGGCGCGGCAACACGTGTTCTGGCTTTGCCTGCTGTGTGCTACGTCTGATGCGGTTTTGATTGCCGCTGGGGTGTTTGGCTTTGGCATCATCGTCGAACAGGCGCCTAGGTTGCCATTGATCATGGCATGGGGCGGTGCTGCGTTTTTGGTCGTTTACGGTGCCATGCGGCTTTGGGCAGCGTATCAGGGCGAGTACGGCATGCAGTTGGCCGGTAAATCTTCGGGCTTATGGGCAACGCTTGCCACTGGGGCCGCGTTCACATGGCTGAACCCGCATGTCTACCTCGACACGCTTGGCCTTATCGGTGCTATTTCCACGCAATACGACATGAGCATTGATCGCTATGTATTTGGTATCGGGGCCGTCTTATCATCTTACGTATTCTTTTTTAGCCTTGGCTATGGCGCGCGACTTTTGGCACCAGTGATGCAATCAGCACGCGCTTGGCGTATCTTGGACGTGCTGATTGGGCTTGTGATGTGGGCGCTGGCGATCAAGCTGATCAGTTAAACATGGCATCCAGATCAACGCTGGAAGACTTGTTCAACTTGTCACGGTGTGCCGCCAAGAACCCACCTGCCGCAGCACGACCCGCATCCTTCAACCGGTTCAAAATCACCGGAGAAGGCACTGTTTTTGTTGCAACATTCAGATCATTCATCAGTTCATCATCGGCAATCATATGCACCAGCACGTTTTTCATAGCACCCTCTGCCATCTTGCCGTCTTTGATCAGCCGTTTCACAAAATCAATCGCACGCAGTTCGCGCAGCAATGACGTGTTAAAGCTAATCTCGTTGATCCGGTTTTGGATCGCTTGGGTATCTTTTGGTAGTTCGTTGCGGTGCAACGGATTGATATTTATGATCAAAACATCATCGGGCAAATGCGGGGCAAACAGTGGATAAAGCGCTGGGTTACCGGTATACCCGCCATCCCAGAACGCCTCGACCTGACCTGTTTTGGGGTCATGCATCTCAACCGCTTGGAACAACGTGGGCAAGCACGCGCTGGCCATTATGGCTTGTGGCGTAATCTCTGCTCCTGAAAATACACGAATTTTGCCTGACCGCACATTGGTAGCACAAATATGGACCTCTGGGCCTGCATCACCGCAAATATCGTCAAAATGCAGCTGATCGAGGATTTTTTCCAATGGATTGCGCATGGCTGGGCCGTAAACATAAGGCGACAAGGTGCGCTGCATCATGTCCATGGCAGCAAATGCAGGTGAAAGCTCCATCGCTTTGGCCAATGTAGACGTATCTGGCGACCACGCAGCCCACCAGCCGGACATGGCATCGTCGGACTTTGCGCCAACCTGCTCCCACACCCATGCAAGGTTTTCGCGTGCAGCTTCGCGGCCACCTCTGACCAATCCTGCCTTTAAGGCCGCCGCATTCAACGCACCCGCCGAAGTGCCTGAAATAGCCGCGATTTCAATACCATCTTCTTCCAAGATACGGTCCAAAACGCCCCACGTGAACGCACCGTGTGCACCGCCACCTTGCAGCGCGAGGTTGATACGGATCATAGGGCAGTCCAGCCGCCATCAACGCTGATGGTGGTGCCTGTGATCTGCGCTGCATGGTCTGAGCATAGGAAAATCACTGTGCCACCCAGCTGTTCCACTGTTGCGAACTCTTTGGATGGTTGGCGGGCCAATAGGATGTCTTTAACAACTGTTTCGCGGTCCATACCGTATTCTTTCATGGTCTCAGGAATTTGTTTTTCGACCAACGGGGTCAACACATAGCCTGGGCAAACGGCATTGGCCGTGATCGGTTCTTGGGCTGTTTCCAAGGCGACAACCTTGGTCATGCCTACAACACCGTGTTTGGCCGCGACATAGGCTGATTTGTAAGGTGACGCAGTCAAACCATGGGCCGATGCTATGTTCACGATCCTCCCCCAACCATTGGCACGCATGCCGGGTAATGCGGCAGCGGTCGTATGAAATGCCGATGACATGTTGATCGCGATGATTGCGTCCCATTTGCCTGTTGGAAACTCTTCAATCGGGGCGACGTGTTGAATGCCCGCGTTGTTCACCAAAATATCGCAGCGACCAGCGTCTACGATCAGGCGGCGGCAATCTTCTGCGTTTGACATATCCGCGCCGACGTATTTTGCCTCAACACCGAATTCTGCTGCGATCTCGGCGGCCAATGCGTGATCTTCTGGGCGGTCCGAAAATGAATTGAGCACAACATTGGCGCCAGCCTTGGCCATTTCGCGTGCGATACCCAGTCCGATGCCTGAATTTGATCCGGTGATAACGGCAGTTTTTCCTGCAATCGACATGGGGTGATCCTTAAATTTGTGTATTTGTTGACGCACATATAAATGCTGCAGTTGCAAAATGCAGCACACAATTGCGTTTAACCGTAAGACCGATTCTTTGGCGGTTTCACGTTCTGCCAAAAATGTGCAAAAACTGCGCAAAAGCCCAAAAAAAACGCCCGCACAAGGCGGGCGTAAAGTTATTGAGGCAGGTTTCATACAGGCAAGAAACCTATCGAGCAGTGCCCTTGTTATAAGCAATTGCGCGCCTGTCTCCAAGCTAAAAGTTTGATAAGTCACAAAACCCGCTTTACGGTCTTATCTAATGAATACAGGGATCAAAGGGATTGTTGCCAAAATGAAACCAGAGTTTTTCGCGCATTTGATGCGTATCGGTGCTGCTGCATCCATCATCATGGCAGGTTCAACGGCTTTAGCTGAACCAAAGCATGGCATAGCTATGTATGGTGAACCGGCCCTACCACCAGATTTTGCGCATCTCCCTTATGCAAACCCAGACGCGCCGTTTGGCGGCAAGATGGTCACCGCGAACGTTGGATCGTTCGACAGCCTTAATCCGTACATCCAAAAAGGGTCGGTTCACTGGCAATTACGGTATCTTACGGGTGACAGTTTGATGGGCCGTTCTTTGGACGAACCTTTTTCTCTTTACGGCGTTATCGCCGAATCGATTGAAACAGGACCGAATCGGGAGTGGGTCGAATTTACCTTGCGTGAAGGCGCCAAATTCAATGATGGCAGCCCAATCACCGTCGAAGATGTGATCTGGTCTTACGAGACACTTGGGACCGAAGGGCACGGCCGGTATCGCGGTTTCTGGGCAAAAGTCGAAACGCTTGAGGCCACAGGTCCACGGACGGTCCGTTTTACTTTTAACACCGAAGACAAGGAGCTAGCGCTGCTTGCTGGATTGCGCCCCATCCTTAAAAAATCCCAATGGGATGATATGGAGTTTAGCAATAGCGGTCTTGATATCATCCCTGTTGTTTCAGGCGAATACCGGATCGCGGATTTTGAGGCGGGCCGCTTTATCTCTTTCCAGCGTGATCCCGAATATTGGGGCAATGATATCCCTTTCAAAAAGGGTATGGGCAATCTGGATGAAATCCGGCTTGAATTCTTTGGCGATGAAACTGCGGCGTTCGAGGCGTTTAAAATCGGTGAAGTGAACACGCAGCGCGAATTTAACGTCGCTAAATGGGAAGGACAATATAACTTCCCCCGTGTAGAAAACGGTGAAGTCGTTAAAGCGATCCTGCCCCACGAGCGCCCATCGGGCATGACGGGTTATGTCATGAATTCGCGCCGCGATGTATTCGCAGACTGGCGGGTGCGCGATGCAATGCTGCAAATCTTCAACTTTGAATTCATCAACGAGGCGATGACAGGCAGCCAACAGCCGCGCATCACGTCCTATTGGTCCAATTCCCCGCTTGCGATGAAATCGGGTCCTGCTGAAGGTCGGGTAGCTGAATTCCTCGCTCCCTTTACCGAAGAACTGCTTGCTGGAACATTGGACGGCTACGCCCTGCCCGTATCTGATGGATCAGAACGCAATCGCGCTGGTATCCGTGCGGCGCTGGCTCAATTAGAGGCCGCAGGCTGGACCGTTCAAGAAGGCTTGCTTGCGAATGCGGACGGCAAACCGTTCACGTTTGAAATACTGTTGCAAAACGGTGTGTCTGAACAGGCCGCGATCATGGACATGTTCACACAGTCCCTATCGCGGATCGGCGTAACCCCGTCGATATCATCTGCTGACAGTGCACAGTTCAAAGAACGCACCGATGCTTATGACTTTGACATGACATATTATCGGCGCAGCGTATCGCTGTCGCCTGGCAACGAGCAATACGCCTATTATGGGTCGGAACGCGCGGATGAGGTAGGCGGTCGCAACCTGATGGGCGTGAAATCTGCCGCAGCAGACGCGATGATCGGGCGGTTGCTCAATTCTGACAGCCAAGATGATTTCCGGGCAGCCGTCGCAGGTCTTGACCGTGTGCTCACTGCTGGGCGTTATGTCTTGCCGATTTACCAGTGGAACATCAGCCGGATCGCATCGGACAAGGAACTGAAATATCCTGAATACTTGCCGATCTTTGGCGATTGGCCGGGTTGGCAGCCTGATGTCTGGTGGTATGAAGAGTAAATCTATCGGGACTGGCCTTAGGCTGGTCCCTTTTTTCAAGAAAAGAGACCACACATGAAAAACCTGTTTTTATTGGCGTCCCTGCTGGGCGCATTGCAAGCCTGCGCTGTCGCTAAAGTTGGCACAAGTGCAGCGATAGGTGCCGGACAAGTTGCTTTAACTGCTGCCCAAGTCGTTTTGTAATAAAACGGTTACGTTGGACCGTTAACAGGGCCAAAATTCACAAACCGAAAGCTATCATGAATATTCTTGTCCTTTGCACGGGAAACTCTGCCCGCTCCATCTTGCTTGAAAGTATACTGACACACAGGTCCGGCGGACGTGTCACAGCGTATTCTGCGGGATCAAAACCTGCAGGCAAAGTTCACCCGCAAGCGGTGCGCCTTTTGGATGCCAATGGTTATCCTACTGATAATTTAAGATCAAAAAGCTGGGACGAGTTTGGGACTGATGATGCCCCTAAAATGGATGTGGTGATCACAGTTTGTGGATCTGCCGCAGCCGAAGAGTGCCCGTATTGGCCGGGCGCACCGATCCGCGTCCATTGGGGTGTCGAAGACCCCGCAGCAGCGGCAGAATCCGACTGGGCCGCTGCATTTACAACTGCTTATGATCAGTTGCATAAACGTGCGATGGCGTTTCTTGCACTGGAGATCACTGGCATGGACCAAGCAACTTTGACCAAGGAATTGACCCGCATTGGCACCCTCTAATTTCACACGGCTTTTGGCCGAATTCCTTGGAACCGCAATGCTGCTGATCAGCGTCGTCGGCTCTGGTATTATGGGCGAGACATTGGCAGACGGAAACACCGCTGTTGCCCTTCTTGCCAACGCGATTGCAACGGGCTGCATGCTTTATGTGATTATCACGACGCTTGGCCCGATCTCAGGCGCGCATTTTAATCCGATCGTAACACTGGCCTTTGCCTTTCGGGGTGAACACCCCTGGAAACTGGTTGCGCCTTATATCATCGTGCAAGTCATCGGTGGCATTCTTGGGGTTTGGGCGGTTCACCTCATGTTTGATCTTCCAATCTTGCAAGCATCCGCAACATTGCGCACAGGTACTGGGCAATGGTCGTCAGAGATTATCGCAACGTTTGGATTGCTCTTCGTGATCTTTGGCGGATTGCGTCACAAGGTCGACGCGGTGCCGCCACTTGTCGCAATGTACATCACAGGCGCCTATTGGTTCACGTCATCCACGAGCTTTGCCAACCCTGCGGTCACAATCGCGCGCGGGTTCTCGGACACATTCGCGGGTATCGCGCCAAGCAATATTGCGATGTTCATCGTGATGCAGGTCGCTGGTATGGCCATTGGACACGTCGTTCTTACAAGATTGTTCCACTCAAACCAGTGATGTCACCCACAGCAGCGTCGCGTCATCTGCACTGGTGGACACAACGTTGTGGCCCATCGTGCCATCGTAATACGCGCTGTCACCACGGCCAAGGGCGACAGGTTCGTAAAACTCGGTAAACAGTTGGATTTTGCCTGTCAGAACATATAGAAATTCTTCTCCGTCATGGCGGACCCAGCCATCAAAGTCATCCATACTGCGTGCCCGCACACGAGTCCGGTAAGGTAACATCTTTTTGGTGGTCAATGTTTCCGCGAGGATGTTGTGTTCGTAGGTCGTCGTTATTTTTTCACCACCGCCTCCAGTTAGGGTCGTGACCATGCGGCCATTCACCTGCTCACGGGATGGCGGCGTAAACAGTTGTGGTACCGAAATTTGCAAACCAACGGCCAGCTTTTTCAACGCCTCATACGTTGGTGACATCTGCCCATTTTCAATCTTTGATAACGTAGATCGCGCCAAGCCTGCCTGCTTTGCCGCCTGTTCAAGCGTCCAATCTTGGGCCTTACGCAATTCACGCACACGCGCCCCAAGGTCAACCGGTTGGGCGGTCCCATTGGTGCCGTCTTCATGGGCAATGCGGATTAGGTTTTTTGGATCAATGTCTGACATACTTTGTCATAGAACGCAGGGCGAGGGCTTGCAACCATCCGTCCCGCGGCATAGCGATACATCATGCTTTCTTTGACAATGCCAATCGCGCCTGACGTGGCCCCTGATCCGTTCAATATGGCGGCACATGTGTTACGTCATGTAGACCGGCTTGGCGCAAAAGTAGCGTTGTCAATTCTGCACGGCGATAGGTCCGACGACTGGACGTATTCCATGCTGGGTCAAGCCGTGCGGGGTACTGCCCAAGGGCTGCTGAACCTCGGTTTTCACACCGAAGATCGTATTTTTCTGCGACTTGGAAATACGGCTGATTTTCCGATCGCCTATTTAGGATGCATCGCAGCAGGCATGATCCCCGTGCCATTGTCCCCCCAATTGACAGCACCAGAAGTGCAGAAAATAGCAAACAAAATCAGGCCTGCGGCGACCATTCAGGATGATGCTATTGATGTCGGAGTAGGTCGTGTCATCACGCCAGATATATTGCACAGTTTTTACGCATTACCGCCTGCCCCCTTTGCGATGGGTGATCCGAACCGTCCAGCTTATATTATCCATACGTCTGGTACGTCCGGTCAATCGCGCGCGGTTGTGCACGCGCACCGCGCCGTTTGGGCACGCCAATTGATGTGGGACGGTTGGTATGGATTGCGGGTCGAAGATCGGATGTTGCATGCGGGTGCGTTCAATTGGACGTATACGCTGGGAACCGGATTGATGGACCCGTGGGCCATCGGAGCGACCGCGTTAATCCCGTCAGATGGCACAGACGCTGCAGCCCTGCCCGCGTTGATCGCACAATACGACACAACAATTTTTGCCGCGGCGCCGGGTGTTTATCGGAGGCTTCTACGCGATGAGATACCCGCAATGCCTGCTTTGCGTCACGGGTTGTCGGCAGGCGAAAAGCTCCCTGATGATACGCGTCTTGGCTGGGAGGCAAAAACTGGCACCGCTGTGCACGAGGCATTTGGCATGTCGGAATGTTCCACATTCATATCTGGTAGCCCGTCAAAACCCGCACCACCACATGCGTCGGGCTTTGGGCAAGACGGCAGGCGGGTCGCGATCATCAACAACGGCCAACCTGTGCCGCGTGGGGCAGTCGGCACGATTGCTATCCATAAAGATGACGCAGGATTGATGCTTTGCTATCTTGATGCGCCCGCAGATACAGCCGCGAAATACGATGGTGACTGGTTCATGACCGGTGACATGGGCATCATGGATCAGGATGGCGCCATCAGCTATGTTGGACGCAGCGATGACATGATGAACGCAGGTGGCTACCGTGTCAGCCCGATCGAGGTTGAGACCGCCCTTTGCACCCACCCAAACATCATTGAAGCCGCGGCATGTGCGGTCCAAGTAAAAAAGGACGTCACTGTCATTGCAGCCTTCTATACCAGCGCTCATATGATAGAGAGCGATCAACTCACCGCATATTGTGCGGACCGACTTGCGGGTTACAAATGTCCGCGCCTTTTCATTGCCTGCGATACCCTACCACGCGGCGCCAATAACAAACTACTGCGCCGTGTTCTGCGCCAAAACTGGGAGACCGCAAATGGTCAAACTTGATATTATCTCTGATCCAATCTGCCCGTGGTGCTATATCGGTAAAGCCAATCTGGATAAGGCGCTAACGCAGTTTCCCGATCATCCGTTCACAATCGAATGGCATCCGTTTCAGCTGAACCCCGACATGCCGCTCGAAGGCATGGATAGACGCGCATACCTCGAAGGCAAATTTGGTGGTAAAGAGGCAGCGATCAAAGCCTACGCGCCGGTTGTTACAAGTTCTGAAGCGTCTGGTGCGCTGATCAATTTTGAAGCCATCAAGAAAACGCCCAATACGATCAACGCGCACCGTCTGATCCATTGGGCAGGCATTGAGCAACGGCAAACCTATGTCGTTGATCTGTTGTTCAAAGCCTACTTTGTTGATGGCCGCGACATTGGCAGTTCTGAAGTGTTGGCTGACATTGCAGACACCGCCGAGATGGACGCAGGCATGGTCACGCGCCTTTTGGACACCGACGAAGACCTCACCAACGTGCGTGACCGCGATGCGCATAGCCGCAAGATGGGTGTCACATCTGTTCCGACATTTATTGTGGCACAACAACACGCAGTGCCCGGTGCCCAACCGCCTGAAATGTGGGTAAAAGTTATCGAAGACATCAAAGCACAGATCGCAGCCGAGGCATGAAACCAGTCATTAAGCGTCTGTCACAAGTCGAATTCATTGTACTTATGGCTATGCTGGCCGCAACGATTGCGTTTTCAATTGATGCGATGTTACCCGCCCTGCCCGAAATCGCCGCAGAGCTGTCACCAAATAACTTGAACCGTGCGCAGCTTATACTGACCAGCTTTGTGCTTGGAATGGGGATTGGCACGTTCTTTACAGGGCCACTGTCTGATGCGTTTGGGCGCAAGCCTGTCATGGTCGGCGGTGCGGTGCTTTATATTATCGCGACTGCTGTCGCATGGGCATCGTCATCAATGGAAATGATGCTGATCAGCCGGGTTGTTATGGGCATTGGGGCAGCAGGACCGCGTGTTGTGGCGATGGCGATGGTGCGCGACATTTACGGCGGGCGCGACATGGCGCGGATCATGTCATTTGTGATGATGGTCTTTGCGCTTGTACCAGCACTTGCACCAACAATGGGTCATTATATCATGATCGGATTTGGCTGGCGCGCAATTTTTGTGGCCTTCATCGTGTTCATCGCAATTGCGGCGATTTGGCTGATGCTGCGGCAACCTGAAACCTTGGCCGTGGCAGACAGACGTCCACTGGACTTCAAATCTTTGGTTGCAGGAACAAAGGAAGTTTTTTCGATCCATACGACGCGGTTGTCTATCATGATCCAAACGCTGACGTTCGGGAGCCTGTTCGCATCGCTCTCATCGACGCAGCAGCTGTTTGACGTGACCTACGGCCAAGGCGACGTGTTCCACCTGTGGTTCGGAGGGATCGCAATTATTGCCACATCGGCAAGCGTCCTGAACGCGAAATACGTTGGGCGCTTGGGGATGCGCGCGATCATTCGCATGACGTTCATTGGACAGATCGTCCTATCTTCACTTCTGATCATCGTGACACTGACGGGTGGTCCATATTGGCTGACATTCGGTATGTTTGTGATTTGGACAATTGGCGTGTTTATGCAAGCAGGCCTTACCATCGGGAATCTGAACGCACTTGCGATGGAACCAGTAGGCCATATCGCAGGTATCGCCGCGTCCATCATTGCCGCAATATCAACCGTCGGTGCCGTGATGATAGCAGCACCCATCGGTCTGGCGTTCAATGGCACGCCACTGCCAATGGCAATTGGTACGCTTGCTTGCGTTGTTCTAGGACTGTGGCTGACAACTAAAATCAAGCGTCCAGGCGAAGATTAACTCTTCGCCTTTTCTTCTTTCAGTTTTACGGCAAGATCACGGGCGATGTTAAATGCGCCTTGGATCTTGTCGCGTTCTTTTTCCCAATCACGCATGACGACGATCTTGTTATCCTTGACCTTCGCCTTGCCCTTTTGATCATTGATGAAGTCGACAAGGCCTGACGGCGACGCAAATTTATCATTGTGGAACTGGATCGTGGCGCCTTTTGGCCCTGCATCCAGCTTCGCAATGCCGGCCTTTTTGCACATCGCCTTAATACGGACGACCAGCATGAGAGTATTCACCTCACGCGGCAGTGTCCCAAAGCGGTCGATCAGCTCGGCGGCAAAACCTTCCAATTCAACCTTTGTGGTCAATTCAGACAAACGGCGGTAAAGCCCCAACCGGACATCCAAATCAGGGATATATGTATTGGGGATCAGCACAGGCACACCAAGGTTGATTTGCGGCGCCCACTGACCGTCATCAATGATGCCTTCAGCTGCACCTGACCGGATGGCGTTGATCTGATCTTCCAGCATCTGCTGATAAAGCTCATACCCAACTTCGCGCATCTGCCCAGATTGTTCTTCGCCCAACAGATTACCCGCACCGCGAATATCTAAATCTTGGGATGCCAGCGTAAAACCAGCGCCAAGCGTATCAATCGCCCCCAACACGCGCAGACGTTTCTGCGCCGTATCAGTCAGCTTCTGGCGGGGTTTCGTCGTCAAATACGCATATGCTCGCGTCTTAGACCGCCCAACACGACCGCGAATTTGGTACAGCTGTGATAGGCCAAACATATCGGCACGCCACACAATCATTGTGTTGGCCGTCGGGATATCTAAACCGGATTCCACAATCGTCGTGGCCAGCAATACATCGTATTTGCCATCGTAAAACGCGTTCATGCGGTCATCCAGGTCGCCCGCTGCCATCTGCCCAGTTGCCGCGATGTAAGACACTTCTGGCACTTCACGTTTTAAGAAATCTTCCATCTCGGCCATATCCGCAATGCGCGGCACAACAATGAACGACTGACCACCACGGTAATGTTCGCGCAACAGTGCCTCGCGTACCGTGATCGTATCAAACTCAGACACATAGGTGCGGATCGCAAGTCTGTCGATTGGCGGTGTGCCGATGATCGAAAGATCGCGCACGCCTGACAAAGAAAGCTGTAATGTCCGTGGGATAGGTGTCGCAGTTAAAGTCATAACATGCACATCTGTGCGCAACTGCTTCAGGCGTTCCTTGTGCTGCACGCCAAATTTCTGTTCTTCGTCGATCACGAGCAAGCCAAGGTTCTTAAACTTAACGCCTTTGGCCATCAACGCATGTGTACCAACGACAATATCCGCAGTACCATCAGCAATCCCGTCGCGGGTTAACCCTGCATCACGCGTCCCAACAAACCGCGATAAAGGTCTGACATTAATGGGAAACCCACGAAAACGTTCCGCGAAATTCTGATAGTGTTGACGCGCCAACAGTGTGGTTGGCGCAATAATGGCCACCTGCACTCCGCACATGGCGGCCACAAACGCAGCTCGGATCGCGACTTCAGTTTTACCAAAGCCTACATCACCACAGATTAAACGGTCCATCGGTTTGCCGGACGCAAGATCAGACAATACATCCTCAATTGCAGCCAACTGATCATCAGTTTCGACATAAGGGAACCGCGCAAGAAATTGATCCCAAAGCCCATCCGGCGGATCCAACGCAGGTGCTGTGCGCAACGCACGCTCAGCTGCCACGCGAATAAGCCGTTCTGCAATCTGGCGAATGCGGTCCTTCAGCTTGGCCTTTTTAGCCTGCCAAGCACCGCCGCCAAGTTTATCTAACAATCCCGTATCGTGGCCGAATTTAGACAGTAGCTCAATGTTTTCAACTGGCAGGTACAGCTTTGAGCTTTCTGCATATTCCAACAACAGACATTCATGGGCGGCACCCAAGGCAGTGATCACTTCAAGACCAACAAAACGACCAACACCGTGGTCGACGTGAACCACCATATCACCGGGGTTCAGGCTGTTTGCCTCTGACAGGAAGTTCTCGGCGCGGCGTTTACGTTTTGTCTGGCGAATTAAGCGATCTCCGAGCACGTCCTGTTCGGAAATGACGGTCAGACCATCAGATTCAAATCCAGCCTCTAAAGGCCAAACGGCAAGGTGAAGTCCGCGCTTTCCAATCCGCGCAAAGTCGGTGATGGGAATAGTTTCAGTCAAACCTTCGTCTTCGATCAACCCCATTAGGCGCTCGCGGGCACCTTCCGAATATGACGCAACGATAACAGGACCGATGTCTAATCTAGTCCGAATATGATCCGCTAAGGCACCGAAAAGACTGATACTTTCTTGCTGCCGTTCTGGTGAAAAATTACGCCCTGTCCGCGCTCCTGCGTCAATCACGCCAACACCAGTCGCCTGCTTGTTCGGGGCAAACTGGAGAACGCGCCTATCTGCAACGGCAGCATCCCAAGCGGCATCATCAAGATATAATAACGACGGTTCCGCTGGCTTATAAACTGTGTCCATGCGCCCTTTTTGATCAAGCGCATGCATGCGTGTGCCGTACTGATCATCAATGCTGTCCCAGCGCGATACGCGCGCTGGCCCAACTTGATCGTCCAATGTCACAGTCACGTTTGGCAGGTAATCAAACAGCGTTTCCAGATCGTCTTGAAAAAAACCAAGCCAATGTTCAATGCCGGCATGTTTGCGACCCGCACTGACGGCTTCATACAGTGGATCATCGGTGCCAGCGGCCCCAAATGCGATGCGGTAATTCTGTCGGAACCGCGTGATGGCTTGCTCGTCCAATATCACTTCTGACACTGGCGCAAGTTCGATCATCTCAAGCGTTTCGGTTGTGCGTTGTGATGCCGGATCAAACCGACGGGCGCCGTCCAGCACATCGCCAAACAAATCCAACCGCACTGGACCTGTTTGACCTGGTGGGAAAATATCAATGATCCCGCCGCGCACGGCATAATCACCGGGTTCCATCACTGTCGGGCTTTGTGTAAACCCCATGCGGACCAGAAATTCGCGCAAGGCCTTCTCGTTGATCCGGTCACCTACACGGGCCTTAAACGCCGCATCACGTAGCAATGACCGTGCAGGCAAACGCTGAGTAGCGGCGGCCATTGATGTCAGCAGCACAAATTTGGAGGGCATCCCGTGTACCAGCCCTGCCAGCGTCGCCATACGGGCGGCTGATACATCGGCGTTGGGTGACACGCGGTCATAAGGCAAACAGTCCCAAGCTGGGAAAACAATCACAGGCATATCTGGCGCAAAAAACGCCAATGCCGATTGCATCGCAGCCAGACGTTTATCGTCCCGCGCAATATGGACCACAGGACCAGATTTTGCGACCTCAGCGAGGATCAATTTGGCGTCGAACCCTTCGGGCGCACCGGCGATGGTAATATGTTTTGGGATTGTCATGAAACCTGACCTACTCCGCATCGTTAAAGTGTCAATGGGTCAGAGCCAGCGAACAACGGCCAAATTCTGGAACATGCCATAAAGTGCGGTCACGAAGATCGAAATCATTCCAATAATCTGCATCCAAAGCCGTTGGCGCAGCAAAATGCGGTACAGGTCTTCGCCTTGTGGATTTGTCGCGGCAATAAGGCGCCCTGTGGACAGGGTCATCGATCCAATAATCGCCAAAGGGAACATCAGCAGGAAAAGCGCTTGGGCCAATTCCACGCCGTACACAAACCCAAGGGCTGCCATCGTCGTCAAAAGAAAGCAACTGATGCCCAATAGCCAAAGACCGGCGATTGCCGCCATGTTCAGCTGGCGGTTGACATTAATGCGTACCAAATCGGCTAAATCTTCAGCCGCTTGCCCGCCTTTGCTGCGTGCGCGGTGGATCATATCCGACGGCACACCCATCACCCAATTGGTGATCGTGGACCATAGGATCGCGACTAGCACCCAATACCAAAGGCTTGAGAAAGACCGCAGATCGATCACTTGCAGGATTGCTTTGCTCCAGTCCAATGGGGGCAGCCTCTCATTGTTGAACCAATTTTGCCGGACACTAGCGTTACCGCTGCTGGTTGCCCAGACTTGTGAAGCATCAAAATAAATGCGACCAAACGTGTGTGACCAGAAAGGCCCGATTGCATGAAACCTACTGTTGCCCCGTTTCCCGCCACACGCCTGCGCCGGATGCGTCAAAGCCCTGCTTTGCGTGCTTTGTCGCGCCAAAACGTGCTGACCCCATCTGATTTTATTTGGCCGATCTTTGTGATGGAAGGCACTGATGCAGAAGATCCGATTGCGTCGATGCCCGGCGTCACCCGCAAAACAGTTGACCGCGCCGTTATTGCAGCCCGCGAGGCACACGCTCTTGGCATTCCTGCGATTTGTATTTTTCCATATACTGGCATGGAACAACGCACCGAAGATTGCGCGCTGGCTTGGTCGCCTGAAAACATCAGCAATCGCGCGATCCGCGCGATCAAAGATGCGGTGCCCGATATCGCGATCATGACTGACATTGCGCTTGATCCCTATAACATCAATGGACACGACGGGTTTGTTGAAAACGGGCAGATCGTGAATGACCGCACCGTCGAGGCGCTTGTGAAAATGGCGCTTGCGCAGGCAAATGCTGGCGTAGATATTCTTGGCCCGTCCGATATGATGGATGGCCGCATTGGTGCAATCCGGTCTGCATTAGAATCCGAACGCTTTCAGAATGTTACGATCCTGTCCTACACTGCCAAATACGCCAGCAGCTTTTATGGCCCGTTTCGCGACGCGGTCGGCGCGTCATCTGCCCTGACAGGCGACAAAAACACCTATCAAATGGACCCAGCCAACAGTGACGAAGCCTTACGTCTGGTAGAGCGTGATCTGATGGAGGGCGCGGATATGGTTATGGTCAAACCCGGCATGCCGTATCTCGATATCTGCAGACGGGTTAAAGACGCGTTCGGCGTGCCCACTTATGCGTACCAAGTGTCTGGCGAATACGCGATGTTGCAGGCAGCTGCGCAAAATGGCTGGCTCGACGGCGATGCTGTTATGATGGAAAGCCTGATGTGCTTTAAGCGGGCTGGCTGCGACGGTGTCTTGACGTATTTTGCACCTGCTGCGGCAAAGCTGCTGAACGGCTGATCACTGGCTGTTCTGGGGTAAACCATCGGCAATATTGTAATAATCACCTTTGTTTTCGGTAAAGATGTGCATCGACAGGGTTGTCCCTGTCGGGCCATCAAACGCGCCCATCGCAACGGCAGTCCAGTCTTGGAACAGCGCGTCAAAGAATAAGAAGCTGCCACAGGTTTTGCAAAACCCACGGCGCACCTTTTTGCTGGCCTGATGCCATGTGATATTCTCTGCACCCTTTATGGTCAGTGCTGTTTTGGGGACCTCCACCGACGCCCAATAATGTCCAGATTGCTTGCGGCACATACTGCAATGACAGGCGTTTGGGGCTGTAAGTGCTGCATCAACTTCCATCGACACGGCCCCGCATAAACATGATGCTTTGTGCATAATCTGAGTCCCTTTGGTCACTTCTTGCCGAAACAACCATCTAGTAGGTGACAGATTCGTGCAAATTGCTTATTCTATCCCCGAATGAAGCGGCAACAGCTTCACGCGAACAAGGCATAAAGGCAGTACAATGACCCATATTTCACGACGGACCGCCCTGATTGGCGTAGCTGCTGGCATGACGCTGGCTGCCTGCGGTAACGGGATCGGCAGCAATGGTGCGGCAACAATTGATGCACGCACTGCAAGCACTTTGAATTTCATGTACCAACAATTTCCCGGCACACGTGATCTGGCCAGCAAATCAACCGGTATGCTTGTCATGCCGCTTGTGACTGAAGTCGGCCTTGGTCTTGGCGGCGCGTTTGGGCGCGGCGCGCTTCAAGTGGGCGGCAGCACAGTGGATTACTATTCCACTACTTCAGGTTCGGCAGGTTTGCAGATTGGGGCGCAGCAATACAGTCATGTCTTGTTCTTTATGACGCAGGACGCATTGCAGGATTTCCGCAGCGGCCAAGGCTGGGCTGCCGGTGCGGACATCACATACGCGATCAACGACACCGGTGAAATGCTTCAGGCCGAAACAACAACGTCGCTTTCACCAGTGATTGCAGTTGTTTTCGCCCAAGCAGGTTTGCGCGTAGGTGCCACGTTAGAGGGCACCAAATACTCGCGTATCATCCCATAGGTAATTGAAATTGCTGCGGGTTTACGCCCGCAGCTTTTCACCTTTCGGATCAAATGGTGGCTCTGCCAGTACCACACCACGGTGCGGTTTGCCCAAGATCATGACATCGACTTCTGTGCCTGCTGCGACATCTTTCAGGTAGCCAAGCGCGAGCGACATTTCCACGCTATACCCATATGTGCCCGACGTGACGCGCCCGGCAGGTGTGCCATCGGGTAAAAATATTGGCTCCCCACCCGTGGCATCGGCATCTTTTACATCTTGAACATGGATCAGCGATAATACTTCACGCGGTGCATTATCTTTTACCGCCAAGTATCCGGCTTTATTCAAAAATTCTTTATCCAGCTTGATCAGCCGATCAAGCCCGACCTCTTGTGGCCAATATTCAGGCGAATATTCACGGCTCCAAGACCCGTACCCTTTTTCAACGCGCAATGACATCAACGCACGGCTGCCAACTGGTCCAGCGCCGAGCGGTTTTCCCGCGTCAAGCAGTGCTTCGTACAAGCGGAGCTGATCGGCTTCGGCGCAATGCAGTTCCCACCCCAGATCACCCGTAAATGAAACGCGCAGTGCGATCACAGGCACGCCAGCGACCTCAATCTGCTGGGACCGCATGAACGGGAATGCTTGCGTTGATAAATCCGCATTTGTCAAACGTGACAGTAAATCGCGGGACTTTGGCCCTGCGACATTGAACCCGCACATCGTATCGGTACGGCTTTCAAACGTTGTCCCTGACGGCAATGGCACCATGTTCCAGAACCGCGAATGATACCGCTCTGACATGCCGCCGCCGATGACCATAAATTCATCATCTGCCAGCTTGGTCACCGTAAAATCACCAGCAATACCACCGCGCACGCCGATAAGTGGGGTCAAACAAGACCGCCCAATGATTTTCGGCATATTGTTTGCAAACACGGCGTTCAACCAGTCAGCAGAACCCGCACCGCGTACAAAATACTTGGCAAAGTTTGAAATATCGATGATCCCTGCCGTATCGCGCAGCATCCGTGCCTCAACGCCGACAGGTTCAAACCAGTTCTGGCGCGTAAATCCGTTGGTATCCTTGGCACCAACTTCATCCGCATACCAAAGCGGATGTTCCCAACCATAGTTCAGGCCCATCACTGCGCCCATGGATTTTTGCAGATCGTGTATGGGACGCACACGCACAGGACGGCCCGCGCTGCGCTCTTCATTCGGGAAATGGATGGCAAAGCGGTTGGCATATTGGTCACCAACGCGGGCTTTGGTAAATCCTGCATCGGCCCATTTGCCAAACCGCGCCACATCCCACGCAAACATATCGTATAGGCTTTCGCCCTCGACCATCCACTGCGCGGCCATTAGGCCCATGCCGCCCGATTGGCTAAAGCCCGGAATAATGCCGTTACAGCAGAAGTAATTGCGCAAATCAGGGTGTGGACCGTACAAAACATTGCTGTCCGGCGACCAAATCATTGGGCCATTGATGACCCGCTTGATCCCCGCCTCGCCCATAACAGGCACACGGTCGATCGCACGCAGCATGTTGTCCTCAATGCGTTCCAGATCATCGGCAAACAGCTCGTGACCAAATCCTTGCGGAGTTCCGTCCTCTGCCCAGAACCGAACATCCTTTTCATAAGCTCCAACCAGTAATCCTTGGCCTTCTTGGCGCAAGTAATATTCACCATCACGATCAGCAACCGACGGCAAGCGGCGATCCATGGCTGCGATCTGTGGGATCGTCTCAGTCACAAAATACTGATGCTCTGTCGGTAAAAGCGGCAGTTTTATTCCAGCGAGGGCTGCAACCTCCCTGCCCCAAAGACCTGCTGCGTTCACCACCCATTGCGCGTGAATGTCGCCTTTAGGCGTGCGAACAATCCACGAGCCATCGGGCTGCTGTTCAGTCGCAGTTACAGGACAGAACCGTTCAATTTCGGCGCCCATCTGGCGGGCACCAGCGGCATAGGCATTGGTCACGCCGCTTGGGTCGACATTGCCACCATCGGGTTCGTACATGATGCACCGGATGCCGTCATAATCGACCAGCGAATGCAGGCGCTCGGCCTCATCGCGGCTGACCTCATGAAAATTCATGCCGTAAAACTTGGCCTTAGCCGCCTGCAACTGCAGTTGATGTTCACGAGCCTCAGTTTGCGCCAGATATAACGACCCAGGCTGGAACACACCGCACGACTGGCCCGTTTCGGCCTCCAGTTCATTATACAGGTTCATTGTATAATGCTGAATGCGGCTGATGTTGGTGCTGTCATGTAGACCGTGAATGTTCGCCGCCGCGTGCCATGTGGACCCGGACGTCAACTCGTCACGTTCCAACAGAATGCTGTCCGTCCATCCCATTTTGGCGAGGTGATATAAGATTGAGCAGCCGATAACGCCGCCTCCGATGACAACGGCTTGGGCATGGGTGCGCATGGGGTCATTCCTTTGGCGACAATTGATAGGTCCAATCTGACGCCTATTTCAAAACGGGTTTGTCTCACTGCGACAAAACCTTGTCTCACAGCAACATTCAACGTTTGCGACACATTTTGTCGGTGGTGACTTGGCCTGCTTGCGATGCTCTGCCAAGTTGGAGGCAACAAACTGTAGGAGAGCCCCATGAAAACCACCACTCGCGTTGCCGTCATCGGTGGAGGCGTCGTTGGCGCATCCGTATTGTACCACCTGACGAAATTAGGCTGGTCAGACGTCATGCTGTTGGAACGGTCCGAATTGACATCAGGGTCGACATGGCATGCGGCTGGTGGGTTTCATACGTTGAACGGCGACACGAACATGGCGGCCCTGCAGGGTTACACTATTAAGCTGTACAAAGAGCTGGAAGAAATAACAGGCATGTCATGCGGGTTGCACCATGTCGGCGGGATTACCCTCGCAGATAACCAAGACCGCTTTGATATGCTCGTCGCTGAACGGGCTAAGCATCGGTACATGGGTCTGGAGACCGAGATCGTCGGCCCAGAAGAAATCGCCAAAATTGCCCCAATCACCAATATCGACGGGATTGTAGGCGCACTTTATGACCCGCTCGACGGGCACCTTGATCCATCCGGCACGACCCACGCCTACGCCAAGGCGGCCCGCATGGGCGGTGCTGTAATTGAAACGCACTGCATGGTTTCGGAAACAAACCAACGCCCTGACGGCACATGGGACGTTGTCACCAACAAGGGCACGATCCACGCTGAACACATCGTTAACGCTGGCGGTTTGTGGGCACGCGAAGTCGCACAGATGGCGGGCGTCTATCTGCCGCTGCACCCGATGGAACACCAGTATCTTGTCACAGAGGACGTTCCTGAAATCTATGAACGTGACACAGAACATCCGCACGTCATGGACCCCGCCGGCGAAAGCTATTTGCGCCAAGAAGGTCGTGGTCTATGCATCGGATTCTACGAACAACCCTGCAAACCTTGGGCTGTTGACGGCACACCTTGGGACTTTGGCCATGAACTGCTGCCCGACAACCTTGATAAAGTCGAAGACTCTATTGAGTTCGCATTCAAACGTTTCCCGGTTCTGGAACGCGCTGGCATCAAATCTGTCATCCACGGCCCTTTCACATTTGCGCCTGACGGCAATCCGCTTGTGGGGCCAGTTCCGGGATTGCGCAATTACTGGTCAGCTTGCGGCGTAATGGCAGGCTTTAGCCAAGGCGGCGGCGTCGGCCTTATGCTGGCGCAATGGATGATCGAAGGCGAATGCGAACGCGATGTAACGGCGATGGATGTTGCGCGCTTTGGCAAGTGGATCACACCCGGTTACACGCGCCCCAAAGTTATTGAGAATTACCAACGGCGTTTTTCGGTTAGTTATCCAAACGAAGAACTGCCCGCCGCTCGGCCGCACCGAACAACACCAATGTATGACATCTTTAGTGATCTTGGCGCAGTCTGGGGCCAACAATTCGGCCTCGAAGTCCCAAATTACTTTGCCAAAGACGACGAGCCAACGTTCGAACACCCCACATTCCGCCGATCCAACGCGTTCGACGCGGCAGCACGTGAAGTCCACGCGGTCCGCAATGCTGTTGGCATTAACGAGGTTCAGAACTTTGGGAAATTTGCGGTCACTGGACGCGGCGCGCGCGCATGGCTCGACTATGTCATGGCAGGGCGCATCCCGCAGATTGGTCGCATGTCGCTAACGCCAATGTTGTCCGTAAAAGGCCGCCTGATGGGTGATTTCACTGTGTCATGCCTCGCCGAAGACAACTTTCAACTGACCGCTAGCTATGGTGCACAAGAGGTGCATTACCGTTGGTTCATGCAGCATTTGGGCGAAGACGTGCGTGTGCGCAACGTTTCAGACAGGCGCACAGGGTTTCAAATTGCAGGACCAAACGCCCGCAACCTGTTGGCCGCTTGCACCCGCGAAGATGTGGCCGCGATCCGGTTCCTCGATGTGCGGCGTATGAACGTCGGACAGGTGGACTGCACCGTGCAACGGGTCAGCTATACAGGCGATCTTGGGTATGAAGTTTACTGCGACCCCATGGATCAACGGCAACTTTGGTGGACATTGTGGACCGCAGGCCAACCCCTTGGGATCACCCCGTTTGGTATGCGAGCGATGATGTCGCTGCGGCTTGATCGGCATTTTGGGTCCTGGTTGTCTGAGTTTTCACCTGACTACACGGGGGCAGAAACTGGCATGGACCGTTTCATCAGCTTTAAGAAAAACACAGATTTTATTGGCCGCGCAGTGGCTGAAGCGGAGCGGAAGGATCCCCCTGCGCGTATCAACGCAGTTTTTGAGGTTGACGCAGAAGACGCCGATGTCGTGGCCTATGAACCTGTTTTCATCGACGGTACGGTCCAAGGGTTCTGCACTTCTGGTGGTTATTCACACCACATGGGCAAATCCATCGCAATGGCTTTGATCCCGCGGGAACACGCATATCTCGGCAAACAGGTCGAGATTGAAATCATGGGGAAGCTCCGCGCTGCAACTTTGGTAGCGCCTACATTTGACCCCGAAGGTCGCAAGATGCGGTCATGATTCCTGTTCTGATCCTTGCAGCCGGGAAATCATCGCGGATGCGCGGCGCGGATAAACTGATGTGTGACGTGCACGGCGCGCCGCTTTTGCGACGTCAGATTGAACGGGCAATAGGGATCGGGCCAATTTATGTGGCGTTGCCATCAGACAACCATCCGCGTTTAGCGGCATTAAATGGTACAGATGCCATCTCACTAATTGTACCCGAAGCATCACAAGGCATGGGTGGCACAATGCGAGGCGCAGTAGCGAATCTACCAGAATGCGATGCGTTTATGATTATATTGGGAGATCTTATTTCACTTACTAACAAAGACTTAAGTGGCGTCGTTAATGCAATGAGCGCCCATAAAGACAATCTTATTTGGCGGGGTGCAACACCGGACGGCCGCGCTGGTCACCCGATCATTTTTGACGCGTCCCTGCGACCCGCGTTTGCAAATTTGCACGGCGACAACGGTGGCGAAAGCATTGTAAAATCGCTTGCAGCACAAACATATCTGCACAGGTTCAATGACAATCGGGCGCGTCATGATTTGGACACCCCCGAAGATTGGGCTGCTTGGCAGGCTGCACTAGGTCAGTAATTTGGCTTCATGACGACGCAATGTGGTGCGCGCAGCGCCATATTTTTCAACACCGTCAACGGTTGCCAACTCAGGAAACAATTCAAACAGCTCTTTACGCTGCTCTTGGCCGACGCCGCGCAATGAGTAATCGCCGGGTTGAAAGCTTTCGGTCCACGCGCCATTCGACAAAATAACTTCGTGCTGGGCGAACATGATATGAATGTACTGTATGCCAGAAATGGCCTCAACCACATCGACACCGTCTAAATGAACAAGATGTTTGGCCGCAGCAAGGACTTCTTGTTCGTCAAAATACAGCTCGTTGTCACGGCCCGTCATCAACAATCGGTGGTTCGGGGATACCAATAAATCCGTTTCAGGCAGGTTTGGCCCCAATGCACCAGCACGGACCATAACAGGCTGATACTTTGGCGTTTTTTTCAAATCAGAAGCAGACAGTGTGCGCCCACCGACCCAAGAAATGACTTGAATACCGTTGTCCCGCGTAAATACTTTGTCACCAACTTTAAGGGCCTCGACAGGCACTTCCCCGCGCGGAGTCGCAATCGCTGTCCCAGGCGTAAAGCAAGGAATGAAATCTGCATCAAAGCGGTCGGCGAACAAGTAAAACCCTTGGTCCGTCCCATTGGCATAAATCGGGGAGGTCAGCGTGATGGACTGCAAAGGTAAGGCATCGAGCGCGGCCTGATCGGTATTATTTGATGTCTCTGGTGCCAAATATACATCGCCATCAGTGGTTTGAAAAAGGACGGCCGTGATAGTCGCTGTTGTGCCATCCGTATAGGTGATTGTGGCATTAAACGCCATTGTGGCATCATGGGTCTTGGTCACACCATCGATCAAAAACTGATCGTTTGAGACATTATTATCAAGATCATAGCCTTCGCTTTGACCGCCACTAAACCCGGTGCCAGTAGGCTGTAGTTCTTGAATGGCATTCCCAGCAAGCGCATTTCCAGGGCCACCATATGTCCCTAGCCATGAATTTACTGCCGCCGTGTCAACCGTTTGGTCGCCTT
Source organism: Yoonia sp. (assembly GCA_047629435.1). Classification (GTDB taxonomy): domain Bacteria; phylum Pseudomonadota; class Alphaproteobacteria; order Rhodobacterales; family Rhodobacteraceae; genus Yoonia. The sequence continues at coordinate 62,013 of JBLHXF010000009.1, forward strand.
CAATGGGGTCAATTTCCGTCAGATTTCCAAGGTAGAAGATATCAAAACTGGTGGCCATGAAAACGGTCCTTGTTTAGCAACATACACAAAATGGCGGCCAACTGTGCCGCGCAAATGAAAACTTAGGGGGAAGGTACGAAATCTTGTTGAACTCTTAACGGGTAAAATAACATGCCCCAAGTCACGAATGGCAACTATCCTTAATTTGGGCGTATTTCGCCGGTTTTTGTTTCGCAAGGCATTAGGCGATAAGCCAAAATTGATGTTTCTGTCTCGAAAACAGAACCGGGAGGACATTTCTGCCCTCCCGTCCAATCGTGCCGTCGACGAATCAACGGTAGTTTTTTTCGTTTACTTACTTCAGCAACAGCTTTGCTTCGTGCTTTTTCAGCGCCTTACGTGCGGATTGGTATCCTTCGAGGCCGGTCTTCGTCGCGAGCTCAGGGAAGATTTCCATGATCTCGTTACGCTGGCTGTTCCCGATACCCTTGAGTGAATAATCACCAGGCTGGAAGCTTTCAGTCCATGCACCGTTCGACAGAACCACTTCGTGGCGCTCGAACATAAAGTGCACGTATGTTGTGCTCATCACGTCAACCGCATGGATACCGTTCGCACCAACCATATGCTTGGCAGCAGCCAGAACTTCGTTCTCTTCAAAGTAAAGCTGTGTCAGGTCAGATGCGACCAGCACGCGGTGGTTTGGCGATACCATCATGTCACGCTCTGGCAGACCGTTGCCCAAAGCACCTGCTTTAATCAGGATTGGCTTCAGATGCGGGTTCTGGACCAATTGCTTACCGGACATCTCTTTGTGACCCACCCAAGCAATCTCTTGGATGCCATTGTCACGTGTGATGATCCGGTCACCAATTGTCAGCTCTTCAACCAGACGTTCGCCTTTTGCGGTCGCGATTGCGGTGCCTGGCGTAAAGCAAGGGATCACATTTTCGATCTCGCTAAAGGTCATGGTGGACCCGTCAAAGAAGGTCACCGTGCCTGCTTCTGGATCGCCATCAACGTAAGTGATGAAGTCGACGTTAGAACCCGTCAGGTCAAGAACATCGACGTCGCTGTCATCGGGGTCTTCACCACCAGTAACCACATCGCCGCCATTACCACCAAAGATGGTATCGGATCCGAAGCCACCTTCAATGTTATCTTCGCCAGCGCCACCTGTGATGGTGTCGTTGTCGATACCACCATCGATGTTGTCATTGCCGTCACCACCAAAGATCACGTCAGCGTCGTCGCCAGTGCGGATCGTATCGTTGCCAGCACCACCAAACACAGTGTCCATGTCGTTGAATGGATCAGTATCAGCCGCAAGGCCATCACCGGGGTAATCCTGATCAGGTACTTGATCTGCAGCAGAGTGAGAGATGATCACGTCATCACCATCGTTACCTTCGATGATGTCGCTACCACCGTTGCCACGGATCAAGTCATTGCCATCGCCACCAAACAAAGTGTCGTCGCCGTTGCCAGCTTGGATGCTATCATCACCGTCGTCACCATAAACAGTGTCGTCGCCGCGACCACCGTCAATTGTGTCGTTGCCAGTGCCACCAAACAAGGTGTCATCGCCGTCACCACCAAGAACAACATCTTCGCCAGCGTCGCCGTAAACTTCATCGCCGAAGTCACCGAAGCCACCACCAACAAAGTCGTTACCGTCGCCGCCGTAAACAGTGTCAGTGCCATTTGCACCAGTGATGCTGTCATCACCTTCGTCGCCGAACAATGTGTCATCACCGTCGCCACCGTTGATGCTGTCATCGTCGATGCCACCATAAATTAGGTCGGTGCCATCATCGCCAAACAACGTGTCAGCATCGTCACGACCAAAGATCGTATCGTTGCCGTCGCCGCCATAAATCGTATCGCGGTTGTCGTCTGGTGCTTCGTCGATTGCATCCGGCTGGTTCAGAACTTCGTCTTCCAGGCCACCATAGATCAGGTCGTCGCCGTCGTTACCTTGGATGATGTCTTCGCCTTGACCGCCGATGATTGTGTCATTGCCAGTGCCACCTGTGACGCTGTCATCGTCGATACCTGCATCGATAAAGTCATTGCCCGCGCCGCCGTCGATGCTGTCATCGTCGTCGCCAGTTGTAATGATATCGTCGCCTGCACCACCAAAGACTGTGTCCAGATCATTGTTCGGGAACTGATCATTGTCGCCAAATGGGATGGAAGGATAATCATAGTCGACACGTGGATCGACATGGTTGCCCGTGTTGATCACATCATTGCCATCGCCACCTTCAACAACGTCGTTGCCGGTGCCAGCGTCGATGCTGTCGTCGCCAGTCCCGCCGTCGATGCTGTCATCGCCGATGCCACCGCTGATGCTATCGTTGCCAGCGTCACCAAACACAGTGTCGTCGCCGTCGCCACCATCAAGACGGTCATCGCCAGCGCCACCGCCTACAGTGTCGTTATCGTCGCCGCCAAAGACAGTGTCGTCGTCTTCGCCACCCCAAAGGTCATCGTCGCCGTCGCCACCACGGATGGTGTCGTCGCCCGTCGAGCCCTCGATTTTGTCGTTACCAGCGTTACCAGCAAGGCTATCGTCGCCTTCTGCACCAAAGATCATGTCATCGCCGTCGCCGCCTGATACAACGTCGTCGCCTTCGTTGCCCATCAGTTGGTCGTTACCAGTGCCACCTTCGATGGTGTCATTGCCTGTGCCGCCAAAGACAATATCGTTGCCTTCGCCTGCATTAATGCTGTCGTCACCGCCGAAGCCCATGATTACATCGTCGTTGCCAACATCGCCTGGCAAGATCGCATCGTTCGCGTCCACGATATCGCCATCAGCATCCACATAAGGGATGTCTGGATTGATGATGTCGTTGCCGCCGGTGCCCTGCACTGTGCCATCGTTGATACCAGAAACCGTGAAGGTTGCTGTTGCTGTATCTTCCGCGCCGTTTTCATCAACGATCGTGTAAGTCACAGATGTGTCTTGCGTCGCACCCAAACCAAGATTGTCAAAGTCGCCATTGGCGTCAAAGTCTACTGTGCCGTCTGCATTGATCGTGAACAGACCACCGTTGTCGCCAATAACCGCTGAACCAACATTGGCTGCGTTTCCAGCAACAGCGCTGACCGTCAGATTATCACCCTCAGGATCGCTATCAAGACCAGCGCCTGTGTCGTCCGTGATTACGTTGCCATCGACATCGCCAGCAGTTTCTGTTGGTGTTGCTGTATAAGCGTTATCAACCGCGTTTGGCGCATCGTTCACGCCGGTTACTGTGACAGTGACTGTTGTGGATGATGTTGCACCTGATGGATCGGTGACTGTGTAAGTCACTTCGGTGGTGGCTGTTTCGCCCTCGCCCAGTGCTTCAAAGTCGCCATCGGGATCGAATGTTGCCGTGCCGTCTTCACCGATAGTGAACGTGCCACCCTCAGATCCGTCAACCGGTTGGCCTACATTGGCTGGGTCGCCGTCAACTGCAGCAACTGTTAGCGTGTCGCCGTCCGGATCAGTGTCGTTCAGCAGAACGTTTTCCAGAACAACTGGCGCATCTTCAGTCGCGTCACCTGTGTTAGCAACAGCCGTTGGGCCGTCGTTAGTTCCGGTCACTGTGAAGGTCACAGTTGCCGTGTCTTCCAGGCCGTCTTCGTCAGCGATGGTGTAAGTGACTGTGGTCGAGGCCGTGTCGCCGTCGCCCAATTCATCAAATTCACCGTTTGCATCGAAATCCACGGAGCCATCTGCGTTGATTGTGAACAGACCGCCGTTGTCGCCAGCGACTTCGCCGCCAACATTGGCTGCATCACCGTCAACACCAACAACTGTCAGCGCATCATCTTCTGGATCGCTATCAACGCCAGCACCAGTGTCGTCTGTGATCGCATTTGCATCCACATCGCCAGCAGCTTCGTCTTGGGACACAAAATACGCGCTATCAACCGCGTTTGGCGCATCGTTCACGCCGGTTACTGTGACAGTGACTGTTGTGGATGATGTTGCACCTGATGGATCGGTGACTGTGTAGGTCACTTCGGTGGTGGCTGTTTCGCCCTCGCCCAGTGCTTCAAAGTCGCCATCGGGATCGAATGTTGCCGTGCCGTCTTCACCGATAGTGAACGTGCCACCCTCAGATCCGTCAACCGGTTGGCCTACATTGGCTGGGTCGCCGTCAACTGCAGCAACTGTTAGCGTGTCGCCGTCCGGATCAGTGTCGTTCAGCAGAACGTTTTCCAGAACAACTGGCGCATCTTCAGTCGCGTCACCTGTGTTAGCAACAGCCGTTGGGCCGTCGTTAGTTCCGGTCACTGTGAAGGTCACAGTTGCCGTGTCTTCCAGGCCGTCTTCGTCAGCGATGGTGTAAGTGACTGTGGTCGAGGCCGTGTCGCCGTCGCCCAATTCATCAAATTCACCGTTTGCATCGAAATCCACGGAGCCATCTGCGTTGATTGTGAACAGACCGCCGTTGTCGCCAGCGACTTCGCCGCCAACATTGGCTGCATCACCGTCAACACCAACAACTGTCAGCGCATCATCTTCTGGATCGCTATCAACGCCAGCACCAGTGTCGTCTGTGATCGCATTTGCATCCACATCGCCAGCAGCTTCGTCTTGGGACACAAAATAGCCATTATCAGTTGCGACGGGTCCGTCGTTGGTGCCATTCACGGTAATCGTCACAGATGCTGTATCCGTGCCGCCGTTGCCGTCATCAACGGTGTAAGTCACGGTGGTCGTAGCTGTTTCGCCGTCACCAAGCACTTCGAAATCGCCATTCGGGTCAAACGACACTGTGCCGTCCTCCAAAATGGTGATCAGACCGCCGTCGGAGCCTTCAACAGGTGTGCCAACATTGCCGTCTGCACCGTCAACTGCGGACACGATCAATGTGTCACCATTTGGATCGGTGTCAGCGCCGTTGCCAGTGTTGCCGGTAATGACGTTCCCAATCGGAGCAGTCGGAGTGTCTTCATCACCAACAAAGGCATCATCAGTTGCATCGGGGCCTTGGTTGGCCTCGTCACCAATGATTTCTTCGATTTCAGTGAAGCTAATCGTTTCACCAGTTGGAACACCGTCTGCGTCAACAAATACAACCTGGCCGTCTATACCATTGCCGTTGCTGTCTGGGATCGGGCTGCCAGTGCCGTCTGGGCCAGTGAGGATGAACGTACCCTGCCCTGTCAAATCAAGAATATCATAATCGTCGCCGCCTGCGCCACCGTCAACAGTGTCGCCGGCGCCACCTAAGATAACATCGCGATCAGAACCAGCATAGATTTGGTCTGCGCCTGCGCCGCCCTCGATAACATCGTTACCAGCATCACCGTAAATACGGTCATCGCCAGCGCCACCGAACAGAACGTCGTTGTCGTTCATGCCCTCTAGGATATCATTGCCAGCGCCACCAAACAGGGTGTCGTCGCCGTCTTGACCGCAAAGCGTATCGTCGCCGGTCCCGCCTTCAATGTTGTCATTGCCGTCGCCACCAAGCAAGAAGTCGTTGCCTGTGCCGCCGTCGATGTCATCATCGCCAGTCCCACCATAAACAGTGTCATCATCTGCGCCGCCAGTGATCGTGTCATCGCCACCGCCACCGTAAATAAGGTCTTCGCCAGTACCGCCAGCGATAACATCATTGCCGTCAACACCGTCACCACCTGTGGCGCCATCTGTGCTGTCAAAAAAGATCTCGGTGATGTTGATACCGGAATTATTGGAACCGTCCTGATCATGCTCTACCACGATCCGCGAAACCGGACCTGGGATGCTGACGTTCAAATTATAGTTTGGCGTATCTGCATCCGCGTAGCCGCCTTCGCTGTCAGCGGTATCAGCGCCTGCAACTGTATCGGTATCCAACAAAGTCAGGCCATTGCCACCAGTCAGGACGACTTCGATTGGGTTGCCAGCGGCGTCAAACGCGGTCACGCGGACAACACCGTCGCCATCGATATCGTTGATGTTAAATGACACGTTATCAACAGGTTCAGAGAAGTCCCAAGAGAATGCGCCCTCGTTACCTTGGCCGTCAGTCTCGGAATATAAAGAGCTGTTGGTGTCGACTGTTTGGTCACCAGAATCGATTCCGTCGACGTTTAGATCGACGTCTGACAAACTAGAATTGTGCGCGCCCGTATCTTGCGTGCGGTCATAAGTGACTGTGACACTACCAGTATCAACAACAATCCCGTGGTCAATTTCGCTGTCAGAAAGACCTTCCCAGCTGAAAGACTCGCGTATCGCTGCAACAGTTTCATCTTCACCATTTGCATCGCCGTAAATAACGTCATCGCCAGTGCCACCGGTAATGCTGTCATCACCAGAGCCGCCGTTTAGCATATCATTGCCCGCGTCGCCCATAAGACGGTCGTCGCCAGCGCCACCGAACAGAACGTCGTCGTCGTTCATGCCCTCTAAGATGTCATTTCCGGCTTCACCAAACAATGTGTCATCGCCGTCTTGGCCGCAAAGCGTATCATCGCCGCTGCCGCCATACACTTCGTCGTCGCCTGCGCCAGCAAGAACAAAGTCATTGCCTGCGCCCGCAACGATCAAATCATCATTTTCAACATCACCTGGAAGGATGGCATCGTTGTTATCAACAAAATCGCCATCAGGATCGCCAGCATAGTCTGCATCGATCACGTCGTCGCCAGACGTACCTTCAACTGTGCCGTCAAGCGCACTAGATGCGCTATCAAATACGAGGTTATCAATCGCGCCAGAGCCACACAGGTGAACGTCCATGCGGTAAACGCCGTCGACGTTAAAGTGAACAACGTCCTGAGCATTGTTATTTGTGCCATCGACCCACTGCTCACTGATGAAATTACCGTGCTCGTCATAGAACTTAACTGTCGCGCCTTCTTCGTTATCAAGGAACGTAAGGCTCTCAACAGATGTTTCATCGTCGAACGCAAAGCTTAGGGTGCCGCCGCCCGCGTTGTCGTCGGGGTCACTGCTGTCACCGTCTTCGGAAATAATCAGCGCGCTACCTAGATTGGTTGTTTCCAGATCGTGGTCGCCACCTGTCGGGTTCGAGGTGTCAAAGATCATCGCTTGACCCGATCCACCCGATGCAGAAACCGTTACGCCTTGTGCGTTATATTCATTGTCGACAACTGTCCCACCGGAAAGGTCATTAAAATTGATTACAGTCATACTGTGTCTCCTAAATAAAGCGGGGCAGCGCCCTCGTTGAAACCTGTCATATCTGCAGAAATCCCCCCAAGGGATGGCCGCAAAACATCTCAGCCCTCAAACAAGAGAACCACTTAAAATATTTCTGGAATCTTCAGGAGTACCCTTAGTATTCGCAGACATCACAATTCGCCTAAATCGATACAGACCTAGACCCGATCTCCCCAGAAGATCGGCGTGCCCCCCAAGTTGGGCTCTTTCCAGATACCTAAACAGACAGGTTCACAAAAGGGAAAAATTTTAACTTTTTGGTCATATTTGATAAATTGTGGCGAAATATTGACTTTTGGCCAAAGCGGAAACGACTTGCGCTTAAGCGATTGTTTCCAATTTCCTGACAATTGCGCTGAAATACCTGTCCTTAAGTACAGACTATTTCTTCAATTGCTCAAATTTTAGCCAATTTGGCCGAAAAACCAGCGAAATTCACGGAACAATCGAACTGCAACATTTGCAACTTAACCATACGTCAAAGTTTTTGGGGATGACCGAATTATTGAGGTTTAATTGTTTCCAGATGATCAACAAGCCGGCAAAATTGTTGTTATTGACCCCTTGGGTCCGCTGAAATCAGAGCAACTATGACTCTGCGACGGCATGATTCACGAATCCATCAGACGATTGATGGTTCGGCGTGGAATTCGGAACGCCGCGGTTAATAACCTTCAACATTTGAGTGAATTGAGGTGATTTACATCTTGTGTCTTTTTGCGGGCTTAGCTATCCAGCGAGCGTTGGCCGTGTGGTGGAATGGTAGACACGAGGGATTCAAAATCCCTTGCTTTAACGGGCGTGCCGGTTCGAGTCCGGCCACGGCTACCAACATAAAAAACGCGACCTGCCAATTGGTACGGTCGCGTTTTTTTCGTTTTATCAATAGAATTAAAGCTGGGCTGCTGAAAACGTATCGCATGTTTCCAAGTTACCGCTGTCATATCCGCGCGCAAACCAGCGCTGTCGTTGTTCACTGGTGCCATGTGTAAAGGTGTGCGGCTGCACAGTGCGGCCTGCATTGCGCTGCAACGTGTCATCACCAATCTGCTTGGCTGCATTCATCGCCTCGGCAATGTCGCCCCGTTCCAGTGAACCAAACTTAGCCTGCACGTTGCGCGCCCAAATCCCCGAAAAGCAATCGGCTTGTAATTCGATACGCACTGAAATTGCATTTGAGTCTGCCTCAGACACTTGCGCACGGATTTGGTTCGCCTGCCCCAAGATACCCAATTCATTCTGGACGTGATGCGCAATTTCGTGGGCAACAACATAAGCCCCTGCGAAATCACCGCCCGCGCCCAATTGGCTTTCCATTGTGGTAAAGAACGCGGTGTCCAAATACGCCTTCTTTTCGGGCGGGCAATAGAACGGCCCAGTGGCTGCATTTGCGCCACCACAGGCGGATTGCGTACTGCCTTTGAACAACACAAGCGTTGGTGGCACGTAAGCCTGCCCGACTTGCTGGTTAAACACATCTGCCCACACCTCTTCGGTGTCGGCAAGGGTCACTGACACAAACTGTGCTGCGCGTTCGTCTGCGGGCGTGATTTCCGCACTTTGCGTCGCGCTGATCCCACCGTTACCTGTGTCGACAAAGCCGCTGACATCCACACCGAAATACCACCCAACGACCAGAATGACGATCGCCGCCAGACCGCCAACGCCACCTTTGCGCGCGGTGCCACCGCTGCGGCGTCTGTCTTCGATATTGCGACTGGTGCGACGGCCCTGCCATTTCATGAGAATGTTCCTTCAATTTATTGTGCATAGTCTAATGACAAACTAAGCGACCACAAGGTTGACGCGCCCCGCCTCGCATGGCCTAAGGCGGTGACCGCAGGCAGACCAAGGGCAAACCCAGTGTTACGCAGATTATATAACTGGACATTATCCTTGGCACAGTCGCCCTACGCGCTTTGGGCGTTGGCTGTCGTGGCCTTTGTGGAATCCTCGTTTTTCCCGATCCCACCAGATATTATTATGATCCCGATGATTATCGCAGCCCCGCGCCGCGCATTCTTGATCGCAGGGATTGCCACCGTGGCCTCGGTGCTGGGCGGTTTGTTCGGCTATTATATAGGCGCGGTTTTGTTCGACCTCGTTGGTCAACCAATCTTTGACTTTTACGGAAAATCCGAAGCAGTCGCGGCCTTTAGCGAACAGTTCAATCGACATGGCGCCTTGGTTGTGTTGATTGCAGGGGTGACGTTCCTGCCTTTCAAGGTTGTCACAATCATGGCGGGGGTGACGTCAATGTCCCTGCCTGTCTTTATCATCTCCGCCATTATCGCGCGGGCGCTACGGTTCTTTATCGTGGCGGCCCTGCTGTGGAAATTCGGCGCACCGATCCGTGACTTTATCGAAAAGCGGCTTGGACTAATGTTTATTCTTTTCTGCGTCCTGCTGATTGGTGGCTTCGCACTTGTGGGGCTCGCATGACCAAACACCAACTGACATCACTTGCAGCATTTGGGTCATTTGCTCTGCTTGGTGGCGCGTATATCTTCCAGGCACTTGGCTATCCGCCATGCCAGATGTGTTTCTGGCAACGCTGGCCACATATGGCAGCCATCGGCATTGGCATCCTTGCATTCTTCATCCCTGCCCGTATTTGGCCGTGGCTTGGCGCGGTCGCGGCAGCCATTACATCGGGGATTGGTGTGTTCCATAGCGGCGTTGAGCGTGGGTACTGGCCTGGCCCAAGCAGTTGCACAGGCAGCGGTTTGGACGCGATGGACGGTGCTGACTTATTGTCGATGACTGGCGACAAGCTGATTATGTGCGACCAAGTCTCTTGGGCACTGCTTGGCCTGTCGATGGCCAGCTGGAACGCCCTGTTATCATTTGGACTTATGCTGATTTGGCTAGCGGCGGCTCGCAAGAAGTAAACTCGTCTCTGACCGTGTTACCCCATCAATCTGGCGGATAGCCGTTAGAACATCGTCAAAGCTCTCTAGGCTAACGGTGCCAACTTCTATAATCAAATCCCAATTGCCATTTGTCGAATGCACAGCTGTGACTGGTGACATTGCCCGCAGGCGCGACACAATTCTTTCGGTGCCACGCCCTGCAATCTGAAGCATCATCAAGCCGCGCACCGGATGCGGTGCAACATCGGCGCGAGTGAGCACGGTAAATCCAGCGATATCCCCCGTCGCCTGCAACCGATCCATGCGGGCACGCACGGTTGCGCGCGTGACTTTTAGGTCCGCAGCAAGCACGGACAATGACGCGCGACCATCACGGCGCAATGCGGCAATCAACTGACTGTCCAAGTTGTCCATTTATACCATCCAATATGTATAACTGATTGCCATATTGCACATAATGCCTGATGCGACCATCACCATTCTGGGCAACACTGACATCATGACACAAAAACACTGTATCCTTATTGGCGCCCCTGTTGACTGCGGTAAACGCCGTCGCGGCTGCCTTATGGGGCCTGACGCCTACCGCACAGCCGGTATTGCCGAAGCCATCACCGTCCTTGGGCATACCGTCGCCGATATTGGCAACCTTGCACCTGCGCCAGTCGCGCCAATGATCCATGCAAACAAAGCATTATATAAGCTCGAAGAAAACGTCGGCTGGTGCGAAACCCTGCAGGCTGCTGCTGAAAACAACGCGCCACGCGGCATGCCTATCTTCCTCGGTGGCGATCACGCGCTGGCGATGGGCACTGTGTCTGGCATGGCGGCACATGCGGCATCGATCAATAAGCCGTTCTTTGTGCTTTGGCTTGATGCGCATACCGACATTCACACGCTCGACAGTACCGACAGCGGAAACATCCATGGAACGCCAACCGCCTATTACATTGGACGCGACGGGTTCGACATGTTTCCACCCGTCAAATCACCTGTGAAAACCGAAAACATTTGCATGATCGGCCTTCGGTCTGTTGACCCTCAAGAACACGCAGCCTTGGCTGATCTTAATGTCGACCTTGCGGACATGCGGCGCATCGACGAAGGCGGCATTCGGGCGCCATTGGCGATTTTCCTTGAAAAAGTTCAAGCCGCGAATGGCATCCTGCACGTCTCGCTCGACGTTGATTTCCTTGATCCATCTGTTGCACCCGCCGTTGGCACCACAGTTCCTGGTGGGGCGACCGACCGCGAAGCGCATCTTGTCATGGAAATGTTGTCCGACAGCGGCCTCGTCTGCTCACTGGACCTCGTTGAACTCAACCCATTCCTCGATGATCGCGGCAAAACCGCATCCCTGATGGTCGAATTGACCGCATCATTACTTGGCCGTCGCGTATTCGACCGCCCTACTCGGAGCCACGGATGACTATGACCCCCTCAAAACTTGCGATGGTGCCATTTGTGTCCGTCGCAAACATGATGAAACTTGTGCACAGCATCGGACTTGAGAAATTCCTCAAGGATGTGGCCGCCGAAATCGAAGCTGACTTTGTGCGTTGGGAAAAGTTCGATAAAACCCCGCGCGTTGGATCCCATTCCGACGTAGGGGTTATTGAGTTGATGCCAACGTCTGACGGCGAACTTTACGGTTTTAAATACGTCAATGGTCACCCGAAAAACATGGCAGAAGGCCTGCAAACGGTCACCGCCTTTGGCCTGTTGGCAGATGTTTACTCGGGCTATCCGGTTCTATTGTCGGAAATGACTGTACTGACCGCCCTGCGCACGGCGGCCATGTCAGCTGTGGCGACCAAGCATCTGGCTGCCAAGGACGCCACCACCATGGCGATGATTGGCAATGGCGCCCAGTCTGAATTCCAATGTCTGGCGCAAAAGGCAGTCAACGGGATCACGCACATCAGGCTTTATGACATTGATCCTGCCGCAACGGTCAAATGCGCGGCCAATCTTGCCGGTCACGGGTTGCATGTGACGTCTTGCAAATCACCAGAAGAGGCGATTGAAGGCGCGCATATCATCACTACGGCCACGGCAGACAAAGACATGCAAACCATCCTGACCGACAACATGGTCGGCAGCGGAGTGCACATCAACGCAATCGGTGGCGATTGCCCCGGCAAAACAGAACTGCACCGCGATATTGTTGCCCGTTCAACTGTTTTCGTCGAATATCCGCCACAAACGCGGGTTGAGGGCGAAATCCAACAAATGGACCCCGATCATCCTGTCGTCGAGCTGTGGGAAGTCATCACCGGCAAAGCCAAAGGCCGTCAATCAGCAGCCGAGGTCACGCTGTTCGACGGCGTCGGTTTTGCGATCGAGGATTTCAGCGCGCTGCGCTACGTCCACAACGCAATCAAAGGTACAGAGTTCTTTGATCAACTCGACATGATCGCCGACCCTGATGATCCACGCGACTTGTTTGGCATGCTGCACCGCGCAAAGGGCTAAAATGACCGTTTTGCGTTGATGCCACCCCTTGTGTCTGCTAGGTTTATTCCTACGAAATGTGGGCAATAGACCAAGCAGGGCAACAACGTGAACGATACGCCGGAAACACCTGAAAACAATGATGAAATTCCTGATGGGAAGTACGTTTATGACGGACCTTCTGTCACGATCGAGCACGAGCTGAAAACCAGCTACCTTGATTACGCGATGTCCGTCATCGTTTCGCGCGCCATTCCCGACTTGCGGGACGGTCTAAAACCTGTGCATCGGCGCATCATTTACTCGATGTACGAAAAAGGTATCACCGCAGATAAATCCTACCGGAAGTCCGCGAAATCCGTGGGCGACGTGATGGGCTCGTACCACCCGCACGGCGACAGTGCGATCTACGAGGCCTTGGTCCGTATGGCGCAAAGCTTCTCAATGTCAGTTCCGCTGATCGACGGCCAAGGTAACTTTGGCTCAATGGATGGCGACGGTGCAGCGGCCATGCGCTACACGGAATCGCGGCTTCAAAAAGTAGCCAAATTTCTGACCGATGATTTGCTCAAAGACACCGTTGATTTTATGGATAACTATGACGGTAAAGAGCGTGAACCATCCGTTCTGCCTGCCCGTTATCCAAACATGCTGGTCAATGGGGCGGGCGGCATCGCAGTTGGTATGGCGACGAATATTCCTCCACATAACCTTGGCGAAGTCATCGACGCGACGCTGGCGATCATAGATAGCCCCGACATGACGTCCGAGGATTTGATCGAATACATTCCGGCCCCCGATTTCCCAACTGGCGGAATTATCTTGGGCCGCACTGGCGCGCACAAAGCATATACTGAAGGGCGCGGTTCCGTCATCGTGCGCTGTAAAACCCGCATCGAAGAAATCCGCAAAGACCGTTATGCCATCGTCATTGACGAAATCCCGTATCAGGTGAACAAATCATCGATGATTAACCGGATTGCAGAAGCGGCCCGCGACAAAAAGATTGAAGGTATCGCGCATGTTCAAGACGAATCTGACCGTAACGGTGTACGGGTCGTTGTTGAACTAAAACGTGACGCCACTGCCGAAGTCGTGCTTAACCAGCTCTTCCGGTTCACGCCAATGCAGACCTATTTTGGCTGTAACATGCTTGCGCTTAACGGTGGCCGCCCTGAACAGTTAACGCTCCGCGCGTTCCTGACAAACTTCGTCGATTTCCGCGAAGAAGTGGTCGCTAGACGGACCGCGTTCGAGCTACGCAAAGCCCGCGAGCGGTCCCACATTCTTTGCGGCCTCGCTGTGGCCGTCACAAACATCGATGAAATTGTGGCCACGATCCGAAATTCTGCGGATGCGACTGAAGCCCGTGAAAAGCTGATGACGCGCCCCTGGCCTGCGCAAGATATTCTTGAATATATCGCGCTGATCGACGATCCAACCCATACCGCCAACGACGATGGCACGTATAACCTTTCTGAAACGCAGGCCCGCGCGATCCTTGAATTGCGTTTGCAGCGTTTGACCCAGATCGGCGTCAAAGACGTGACCGATGAACTGCGGGAATTGGCTGGCAAAATCCGCGAATACCTTGAAATCTTGGGTTCGCGCGACCGGATCATGCAAATCATCCGCGACGAGCTAAAAGAAGTCCGCGATCTATTTGCCGTCCCCCGTCGCACCGAGATCGTTGATTGGTCCGGTGACATGGAAGACGAAGACCTGATCGAAAAAGAAGACATGGTCGTCACTGTCACATCCGGCGGTTACATTAAACGTACAGCCCTCGCTGATTTCCGCGCCCAACGTCGCGGCGGCAAAGGCCTGTCATCAATGGCCACAAAAGAAGAAGATGTGGTCACCACCCTTTTCGTCGCCAACACGCACACCCAACTGCTGTTTTTCACAACAGACGGCATGGTTTACAAGCTCAAGACGTGGCGCTTGCCGCTTGGGTCGCGCACAGCCAAAGGTAAGGCGATCGTTAACATCCTGCCGATCCCGCCAGGTGTTTCCATTGCTGCAATCATGCCTGTGGACCGCGACGAGGCGGAATGGGACGATCTTCAGGTCGTGTTCGCCACATCCGCAGGCACCGTGCGCCGAAACAAACTGTCTGATTTCACCAATGTGATGCGCAATGGTAAAATTGCGATGAAGTTTGAAGGCGACACCGCCGATTACACGCTCATCAATGCGCGTATCGCGTCAAACGACGACGATGTGATGCTGGTGACCAACTCTGGCCGTGCAATCCGCTTCCGTGCGACTGACGTGCGGGTCTTTAACAGCCGAAACTCGGTTGGTGTGCGCGGGATAAAACTGCAAGGCGACGATAAAGTTGTCTCCATGTCGATCATCAGCCACTTCGAGGCCGAATCTGCAGAACGCCAAGCATATCTTAAAATGCGCCGCGCAATGGCGGGTCTGACCGACGAGGCAGAAAATGACGACGAGGAAGACACCGTTGCTGGTGCCATCAGCCCGGAACGGTATGCGGAAATGTCCGCGACTGAAAACCTGATCCTCACGATCACCGAAAAAGGATCCGGCAAACTGTCGTCATCACACGACTATCCACTTCGTGGTCGTGGCGGCATGGGTGTCGCCGCAATGGATAAGGCAATGCGCGGCGGCCAATTGGTCACTTCCTTCCCCGTTGAATTGTCCGATCAGATCATGCTGGTGACATCCACCGGCCAATCCATCCGCGTCCCAATTGAAGGGATCAGCTTCAGGTCTCGCGGCGCTGGCGGTGTAAAGGTCTTTGATACAGCCAAAAAAGAGGTCGTCGTCTCCGTTGCTTGGATCGCAGATCAGGGCGAAGGCGACGATATTGAGGACGCTGAAATCGTCGAATAATCGGCATATGTAAAACTTACGTGGAACTTATGCAAAAAATACAACCAGTCGGGCGGGGTTTTCAGACCCCGCCTCTTGCCTTAAATCGGATCACATGACAGATATTCTTAACATCATCGGCGGCGGTATGGCCGGTAGCGAGGCCGCATGGCAAGCCGCAAACGCAGGCGTAAAAGTCATCATTCACGAGATGCGCCCCAAGGTGAAGACCTTCGCGCATCGCACTGAATTCCTTGGGGAAATGGTGTGTTCTAATTCGTTTCGCTCGGACGATGATGAACAAAATGCCGTCGGGCTTTTACACTGGGAAATGCGCGCCGCAAGCGGGCTGATTATGGCCACCGCCGAAAAACACCGCATCCCCGCAGGTGGCGCATTGGCCGTGGATCGCGATCCATTTGCGCAAAGCGTCACAGCTGCATTAACTGCACATCCTAACATATCGATTTCATACGAGGAAATCACATCTCTTCCCGATGAAGGTCTGTGGATTATCGCCACAGGCCCCCTCACATCCGGCGCCCTAGCCGAAGCAATCGCCGCTGAAACAGGCGTCGAAGCCCTCGCATTTTTCGACGCAATTGCACCCATTGTTTATCACGATAGCATCAACATGGATGTTGCATGGATGCAGTCGCGCTACGACAAAGGCGACACTATTGAAGAGCAAACAGCCTACCTCAACTGCCCGATGACCAAAGACCAATACGAGGCATTTATCGACGCACTTCTCGCGGCTGAAAAAACTGAATTCAAGGAAGGCGAAACTGCAGGATATTTCGACGGATGCCTGCCCATCGAAGTCATGGCTGAACGTGGCCGCGAAACCTTGCGTTGGGGGCCTATGAAGCCCGTTGGTCTCACCAACGAACATGATCCCGAAACCAAAGCCCACGCAGTCGTGCAACTGCGTCGCGATAATGCTTTGGGGACGCTTTACAATATTGTCGGATTCCAAACAAAGATGAAGTACGGCGCGCAGAAGGCTGTTCTTAAAACAATACCCGCGCTTGAAGATGCAGAATTTGCACGTCTTGGGGGAATTCATCGCAATAGCTTTATCAATTCGCCAACGTTGCTTGATGGCGAAATGCGCCTGAAGACAAAACCAAATATCCGGTTTGCTGGCCAGATTACTGGCGTTGAAGGCTATGTTGAAAGTGCAGCAATGGGCCTGCTCGCAGGAAAACTCGCGGTGGCTGAAATGCGCGGCGAAACTGTCACCACTGTACCAGAAACTACGGCGATGGGCGCGCTAGTGTCTCATATCACTGGTGGAGCTGCCGCAAAGACATTCCAGCCAATGAATGTGAACTTTGGGCTGTTTCCACCGCTTGAAGGTATGAAGTCTGGCCGTCGTGGCCGCAAAGACCGTTACAAAGGCTACACTGACCGTGCCAAAATCGATTGGCAAGAGTGGCTCGCCCCGCAAGCATGATCACGCGCTTTGCCCCATCGCCAACTGGCCCGCTTCATCTGGGGCATGCCTATTCGGCGATGGTGGCGTATGACATGGCAATGGCCGCAAATGGAACGTTCCTGCTGCGGATCGAAGATATCGACCAAACCCGCGCACGACCACAATGGGAAAGCCAGATATACGATGATTTGAGGTGGTTAGGGCTGCATTGGCCAGACCCGGTCCTGCGTCAGTCTGATCGTTTATCTAAATATCAGAGTGTGATTAGAACACTTTGGTCCCAAGGCCTTATTTATCGTTGTTCATGTAATCGTAAAGACATTTTGGGCGCTTTAAGCGCACCACAAGAAGGTGCGCCACTGTTAGGGCCAGACGGCGTGGTTTATCCGGGAACATGTCGAAATCTGGTTGCACGCTGCGGTTCTTTTCCCACCGGGGCGGCACTCCGTCTCGATATGACAAAGATTTGCAAGCTCACGGATACGTCCGCAGAATTAGCGCATACAGCTGGTGATATTGTCATTTCGCGGCGTGATATGGGCACATCATACCACCTATCAGTCGTGATGGATGATGCAGACCAAGGCGTGACAGATGTGGTCCGCGGTCAGGATCTAGAGGATGCAACACCCATCCATATCTTGCTCCAAAAGATTCTTGGTTTGCAAACGCCGATATATCACCATCATAAATTGATCCGCGATGAAAACGGCAAGAGATTGGCAAAACGAGACGACGCGCGGGCCTTATCTAAGTACCGTGTAGAAGGTGCAACACCCAATGATATCAGACGGTTGGTGGGGCTTCCGGAAGGATAACTTCGGCACCATTTTGGACTTCAGTGTAAAAGCAAGTCCGCCGTCCGGTGTGACATGCCGGACCAATTTGACGGACCGTCACAAGCAGGCAATCACGGTCGCAATCTAGGCTAAATGCCACCAGATTTTGCGTATTACCGGATGTCGCACCCTTCACCCAAAACTCTTGGCGGGACCGCGACCAGTACGTCACATCACCCGTCTCCAGTGTTTGTTGAACACTGGATGCGTTCATCCAGGCCATCATCAGCACTTCGCCACTGTCGGCATCCTGAGCAATTGCTGGGATCAGCCCTGCATCGTTGTATTTAAGTGTCTTGGGATCGAAGGACATCAGTGTAAAACCTTTGCAAATGAAGTCTTGCGGACTATCTAAAGCCAACGTCATGAAAGGGCAAACGCGGTGTCAGCAGAGAACGATTTGATGAAGCTATATTCGCAACGCATTCTTGCGCTTGCAGCCGATATGCCGCGCACAGAGCGTCTGGTAAATCCCACAGCAACCGCCAAGAAGCGGGCGCCGCTTTGTGGGTCCACAGTGACGGTTGATGTTGTTTTGTCGGATGGAATCATTAGCGAGTATGGGCAAGACGTCAAAGCATGCGCACTTGGGCAGGCTGCCGCATCCGTTGTGGGCTCTGCCATCGTTGGTTTGACGCCATCAGATGTTCAATCTGCACGCGACCAAATGATGACAATGCTAAAAGACGGTGGTCCCGTTCCAGTGGCCCCGTTCGATGGACTAGAAGTTTTGCGTCCCGCGTCCGAGTATAAAAACCGTCATGCATCCATCATGCTTGCATTTGACGCAACGCTTGATGCGATTGCGTCCGCACAAGCCGACAACGCATAAAAAAACCGCCGCGCATCCAGGACAAGGATGGCGGCGGTGAGGTTTGCGATATTAGGGTCCGGTCCAAAATTCCATAAGGGGAGAGGCAAATCCCCGACTTGTGGATGGGACAGGCAAGTCATCAAATTGCATAGGTGGGACAAGGCAATGTGACAGACCGGACGCTGTGATCGCGAGGCAGGTCAGATCATCCCGGGCAGAGACAATCCGACAAAAAGCATCACAAGCAAGGCGGCAGCGCCAATGGCATCAGCAATAATAGTGTCGCTTGAACGGACAATTGCGGTTTTGATGTCTTTGGCCATTTGTTGCTCCCTCAGTGTTTGTTTCTCTTTGTTGCTCCTTTGTTCTCATATGGTTAACGCCCTGTAAAGAACTAAATAAGAACAAACGTGAACAAAAATACTAACCTACTGATATTAAACGAATAGCTTTATCCTGTTCCATCAACCAAAGTGCCGTTCGAACTGCCTGACCGCGCGGCGTTTCTAGTTTTGGGTCATCATTCAGAACTTTCCGGGCATCGGTTTGGGCAACTTGCATCAATGCCGCTTGACGTTCCAGATCTGCAATACGGAACCGCGGCACACCGGATTGCGCGGTGCCAATGACATCACCAGCGCCGCGCATCGCGAGGTCTTCCTCAGAAATTTTAAAGCCATCTTCTGTTTCGCGCAGAATTTCGAGCCTCCGTCGCCCTGTTGCCGTCAATGGATCTTGGAACAACAACAGGCATGTTGATGCGGCCGTCCCGCGCCCAACCCTGCCGCGCAACTGGTGCAGCTGCGCCAATCCAAATGTTTCAGCCCGTTCAATCATCATGATAGATGCGTTGGGGACGTTGACGCCGACTTCAATCACCGTCGTTGCAACCAGAACTTTGGTTTCGCCTGATATAAACCTTGCCATGGCCGCGTCTTTGTCGGCTGGGGGCATTTGGCCGTGAACTAACCCAACAACACCTTCGCCCAATGCGGCCCGTAATCGTTTGAACCGCTCTTCGGCGGCAGTCATGTCAAGGAATTCACTTTCCTCAACCAACGGGCAGACCCAATAGGCTTGTCGGCCATCAGCCACTGCGCGCCGCAGTTTATCCACGACTTCGTCCATGCGGTTCGTCGACACCAACGCGGTTTGAACAGGCACGCGGCCAGGTGGTTTTTCGTCCAACACAGACACATCCATGTCGCCATATTGGGCCAATGCCAGCGATCGTGGGATCGGCGTTGCCGTCATGACAAGAACATCAACTGCCTGCCCTTTGGCACCCAATTCCATGCGTTGTGCTACACCAAAGCGATGTTGTTCGTCAATAATCGCAAGCCGCAGGTCCAAGAATTCGACACCTTTTTGGAAAACGGCATGTGTACCGACCAATATCTGAATGTTACCCGCTGCAAGTCGTGCCAATTTGGCAGCACGGTCCTTGCCCTTGTCACGGCCAGTTAGCAGTTCCAAATTAACACCCGCTGAAGCCGCCAAAGGCTGTAGTCCCTCAAGGTGCTGACGGGCCAGAATTTCTGTTGGGGCCATCATGACGCCCTGCCCGCCCGCCTCGACGACGGCCAGCAACGCCATCAAAGCGACAAGAGTTTTACCTGACCCAACGTCGCCCTGCAGCAGTCGGTTCATCCTAATTGGTGCTGCTAGGTCGGCGCAAATTTCTGCGACTGCACGGGTTTGTGCACCCGTTGATTTATACGGCAAACTTGCAAGAACTTTGTTTTGAAGCGCATTTGTTGGTATTGAGCTGCGCCCTTTACCACGACGCGCAACGGCCCGCGCCAACGCCAAAGTCATTTGATGGGCAAACAATTCATCGTAAGCCAAACGCTCGCGGGCAACAGCATGCATTGACAGATCCGAGGTTGCCTCGGGCGTGTGCGCGTCGCGCATCGCTTGCAGCCAAGATGGCCAACCGTGTTGCGCCACGAGTGAGGGATCGATCCATTCAGGCAAATCAGGTGAAAGACCCAGTGCCGCACGGGTCCCTTTCCACATCAGTTTTTGCGTGATGCCTGCATGAAGCGGATATACTGGCTCGAAGCTTGGGATTTGTGCGGCGTCTTCAACGCGTAAGATATGATCAGGATGAACCATTTGTGCTAGGCTATCGAATGCTTCAATTTTGCCAGAAACAATCCGGCGCTGCCCCGTCGGAAGCTGTTTTGATAAATAGTCCCCTCGCGCATGAAAAAACACCAACTGAAATGTCGTCTCGGTGTCAGTGACGTGAATGCGGTACGGACGGCCGCGGGTGCTTGGCGGAAAGTGCTCTCCGATGGTGACCTCTACGGTGACAACTGCGGGTACAACAACATCACGGATCGTCGCGCGTTGGCCGCGGTCGACACCGGATAGCGGTAATGTCATCAGCAGGTCGCGCGGCCTTGATATGCCAACAGATTCGAGCGTGAGCGCTGTTTTGGGCCCAATTCCATCCAAGCTGGTTATGGCGGCAAACAACGGAAACAGTGTCTCAGGACGGCCAGTCATAGCCCGTCAATCAATGTGAACCAAGCATCTTCGTCAATTGTTTCTATCCCCAAACTGATGGCTTTTGTAGCCTTTGATCCGGCGCCGGGGCCCGCGATTAACAAATCAGTTTTGGCGCTAATTGAGCCCGACACTTTGGCGCCAAGAGCCTCTGCGCGTGCTTTTGCCTCTGCGCGGCTCATGCGGCTCATTGATCCGGTAAACACGACGATTTTCCCAGTCACTGGGCTGTCTATTTGACCGACTTGCGTTGCGTCTTGGACATCCAAGTGGGCAACCAGGCGGTCAATTGATGCCCGTTCAGCGTCATTTTGAAATGCCGTAATCAAAGACGTGGCCATAACGGCCCCGACACCATCTATACTCAGCAATCCATCCCATTCAGGTCCTTCGCCAATGGTGGCGGAGGTTAGCGCAAGTTCTAACGCCACCCAGTTCCCGTAGTGACCGGCGATCAGCCCCGCACTGGCTTCACCCAGGTGGCGAATGCCAAGTGCGAAAAGCAGGCGCCGCAATGGAATTGTGCGTTTATCTTCGATCGCAGAAAACAGTTTTTTGGCGCTCTTATCTCCCCAGCCCTCGCGGTTTTTAAGCTGTTTAAGACCTGAACTATAACGCTCCTTCAACGCAAATATATCTGCTGGTGTGGTAACCCATCCGTCAGCATAGAATTGTTCAACCTGCTTTGCACCCAAGCCGTCGATGTCAAAGCCGGCCCGCCCAACAAAGTGCTTTAACCTCTCCGTTGCTTGTGCTGGGCAAATCAAGCCTCCGGTACAACGGCGTATTGCATCACCGACGTCGCGTACTGCCAATGATAAACATCGGGGGCAGTGTTCAGGGAATTGAAATGGCGTCGATTCTGCATCCCGCTTGCTGACATCGACATTTTTTATTTTGGGGATGACATCACCTGCGCGGTAAACTTGCACCCAATCCCCAATACGGATGTCGCGCCCTTCACGGATAAGATCGCCGTCACCGCCCCGCCCCGCGATGTAGTCTTCGTTGTGCAAGGTTGCGTTTGACACAACAACGCCGCCAACGGTGACTGGCGCCAAACGGGCAACGGGCGATAATGCCCCTGTGCGTCCAACTTGGATTTCGATGTCGTTCAGACGCGTCCAAGCCAATTCCGCAGGGAATTTATGTGCGATCGCCCAACGCGGAGTCGTGCTGCGAAATCCGAGACGTTTTTGCAACCCAAGATCATCCACTTTGTAGACGACGCCATCGATATCATAGCCCAATGAAGACCGCTTTTCTTCAATTAGCTCGTAATGTGTAATAAGTTCGGCTGGGCTTTGACAAACCTTGGTCAAATTATTGACCTCAAAACCAAAATTATTGAGCCGCGCAATGGCCCCAGATTGGGTTTGTGCAAAAGAGTTAGAAATCTCACCCCAAGCGTAGGCAAAAAACCGCAATGGTCGCGATTGTGTAATTGCGGGGTCCAATTGCCTTAATGATCCCGCCGCCGCATTGCGGGGGTTTGCAAATGGCTTTGCTTCCGCTGCGACTTGCCTGTGGTTTAAGGCGGCAAAATCGGTGGTGCTCATATAAACTTCGCCGCGTACCTCTAGGATCGACGGCGCATTTTCTATGCGATGCGGAATATCGGTGATCGTTTTTGCGTTTTGGGTGACGTTTTCCCCGACTTCGCCGTCGCCGCGGGTGGCGGCCTGAACGAGGATTCCATTCTCATAGCGCAACGACAATGATAACCCATCAATTTTAGGCTCTGCGGTATAATTGAGGAAATGGTCATCGCTAAGTCCCAGAAACTTTCGAATTCGGACGTCAAATTCCAACACATCATCAGTTGTAAATGCATTTCCTAAGCTGAGCATGCGCTGAGCGTGAGGAACTTTTTGAAACCCGTCAGACGGCGTGGCACCAACCAAATCAGTTGGGCTATCATTCCGTTTCAGGTCGGGAAAACGCGCTTCAATGGCCTGATTTCGACGTTTAAGCGCATCAAATGTTGCGTCATCTAACTTTGGCGCATCTGCTGAATGATAGTCCGTATTCGCTTGCCCCAGAACGGCGGCTAGGCGCACTAACTCTTGAACCGCTTGATCAACAGTCAGGTCATCAATCGATATGGTTTCAAACGATCCGGTCACTGTTAGCCCCCAATAGTTATGGGGTATAAATTCCCCCCGCTATATCGTTTCTAGCAGGGAAGACCGGCAGGTAAAGTGCCGGTCTGATTTGATATCAATTTGCTTTACGCACCAACGGCGATTTTTTCGGCATTCATAACTGGTTCAGGATCACGCAGAACATAACCACGGCCCCAAACTGTCTCGATATAGTTGTCACCATCGGTCGCTTCACCAAGCTTTTTGCGAAGCTTACAAATGAAGACGTCTATGATTTTTAGCTCAGGTTCGTCCATCCCACCATAAAGGTGGTTCAAGAACATCTCTTTGGTTAACGTGGTCCCCTTGCGCAGCGACAACAATTCTAACATTTGGTATTCTTTACCAGTCAAGTGAACCGTGGAGCCGCCCACATCCACCGTCTTTGCATCAAGATTAACCGCAATGAGGCCAGTTTTGATGATCGATTGAGCGTGCCCTTTTGACCGTCGAATAATTGCATGGATACGCGCAACTAATTCTTCACGGTGAAACGGCTTAGTCAAATAATCATCAGCACCAAAACCAAAACTTTTTAGCTTACTTTCAGTATCATCTTCACCAGACAATATTAAAATTGGCGTCTCGATCTTGCTAAGCCGCAGCTGACGCAAAACTTCATGGCCATTCATGTCGGGCAAATTCAAGTCAAGAAGGATCAAATCGTAATCATACAATTTGGCCAGATCGATCCCTTCTTCACCAAGATCCGTCGCATAGACGTTCAAATTTGCATGGGTCAGCATCAATTCGATGCTTTTCGAGGTCGTTGGGTCGTCTTCTACCAATAGGACGCGCATTCAGATTCTCCACTCTCATACGATTAAATTACTTTAGCCGCCGAATGGTTAATCGGACACTAACGGTAAAGATAACTTCGCATCTCAACCTAAGATTGTCTATATTGTTTTAGTGCCGTCGCTTTTAACGCGCATTCGCCATGTTGAATGACTGCTTGTTCCCATTCCAGATACTCATCATCTGATAATGCATAGGTCACCTGCGCAGATTCGCGAGATATTAGACCCGCCATAACTGCACGCACAACAGTAGCCTTGCGTGATGCCACCCAGCGCCGCGTATCCGGCGGCGGAAGGTCCGCGCGTGTCATAATTGACCCATCTGGCAACGTGACCGACCGCGGCCCATCGATTTTCTTTAAAAACACATTTCACCCCTTTTCAGGTTTTCACGATCAGGATATGGCCCAAAAGGGCTTAATGATCGGTGTAGCGTGGCCTTGTTCATGCTTCAGATTTTCCTATATTTTGAGCAAAGCTTTCATGATCGGACAAAAAGTCATGCCACTGGACACAAAATTGAACTCTCTTGGGTTCGCAAAACCGCCTTTTGAAACACGGGTTGTCGTGGCCATGTCTGGGGGCGTTGATAGCTCCGTTGTGGCGGCCCAGCTTGCTGAGGAAGGCTATGATGTCGTTGGTGTGACCCTGCAACTTTATGATCACGGGGCGGCTTTAGCTAAAAAAGGCGCCTGTTGTGCGGGCCGTGATATTCACGATGCGCGCCGCGTGGCCGAGGAAATGGGCTTTCCACATTACGTTCTCGATTATGAAAACACCTTCAAAGAAGCCGTGATGGACGAATTCGCCGACAGCTATTTGGCGGGTGCGACCCCTGTGCCGTGTATTCGCTGCAACGAGCGGGTGAAATTTAAAGACCTGTTGGAAACCGCCAAAGACCTTGATGCGGATTGCATGGCCACTGGTCACTATATCCAACGCATGATGGGCGATGAGGGCGCAGAGCTGCATTCAGCGGCTGATGCGACCAAAGACCAAAGTTATTTCCTGTTTTCAACCAAGCAAGAGCAACTGGATTATCTTCGGTTCCCTCTTGGTCATTTGAAGTCCAAGGATGAAACCCGGGCATTGGCCAAGAAATACGGGTTAAGCGTTGCGGATAAACCTGATAGCCAAGACATTTGCTTTGTCCCAGACGGCAACTACGCGGCTGTGATTGAAAAGCTGCGCCCCGGTGCCGCCGAACCTGGTGATATCGTGGATGTGGACGGCAAGGTCCTCGCGCAGCACAACGGCGTTATCCATTATACCATCGGGCAACGGCGCGGGCTTGGCATCGGCGGGCTTGCTGATCCGCTGTATGTGGTGCGTTTGGACGTGGACAAAAAGCACGTGATCGTGGGGCCAAAAACCATGCTGGCCACACGTATGGTGCCCCTGCGCGAGATCAACTGGATTGGCGCAGGCGGATTGCTTGCAGGCGGTGAACGCCAGATCGCCGTCAAAGTCCGCTCCACCAAGCCCCCCATCGACGCGATCCTGCGCCCGATCTCGGATACCGAAGCCGAAGTTGAACTGCTGGTCGCCGAAGAAGGCGTGTCACCCGGGCAAGCCTGCGTATTTTATGATCCAGACAGCAGTCGAGTGCTGGGTGGCGGTTGGATTTGGCGGGGATATTGATTTGCAAAAGTCCGCTATGCGGACAAACCCGCCGCTCGTTTTGAAATCAGCAATGGCCGCTTTCAGAATATTGACAGCTAACCGTACTCGATTAATGATGTCTTTTACAGCTTGGCCCAAATAAGCTTACTAGAACT
>JBLHXF010000010.1:0-84564 GCA_047629435.1 Yoonia sp.
ACAGGGGTTTCGCGCCCACCAAGCGGAAGCACCCCCAACCAAGATGCAGCTTGCGCCGTCTTGTCAGGCGAGCCAAGTAGCAACAAAACATCACCTGGTTTGATCGTCAAAAGGCGGACACGATCCTTAAATGGCTGCCCGTTACGAGACACCCCAAGCAAAGTAATGGAATGCTGGTAAAGCAACTGAAGACTACGTGCAGTCCGCCCATCAATGCGCGATCCTTCAGGGACGATTGCCTCTGTAAGCGTCAGCCCACCGGACGTCACATTGCCCGCATGTTTCTCGGAGCCGGAAAAGTCAAAGCCGCTTTGCCCCATAAAGGCTTCGATGGATTCAGGATCACCTTCGACAACAAGAAAGTCGCTCGCAAGGATTGCTTGCCGCGCTGAAAAACCAGCCAGTCGCTTGCCGCGCCGGACAAGCCCAAGAATGTGAACGTCATGCTCGTCAGCCAATGGGTAAAGGTCCCCAACTGTTTTGCCGTTATCAAGCACGTCGTCACCAACGCGCAATTCGGCGATATAGCGCCCCTTTTTGAATGCAGCATCTTGATCACGCGCGCCCTCTCGGTTGGGCAGAAGGCGCCACCCAAATAGCGAGACAAACGCAATCCCCGTGATGGCCACAATCAGGCCAACAGGGGTAAAATCGAACATCCCAAACGGTGCACCAAGTGCATCTTGGCGGTATTCAGAAATAACAATATTTGGCGGTGTACCAATCAACGTGACCATGCCGCCCAGAATTGTCGCAAACGAAAGAGGCATTAACGTTTTGCTAGCCGCACGTTTCGCCTTGGTCGCAGTATCAACGTCGAGCGGCATCAGAATTGCAAGTGCTGCGACGTTATTGATGACAGCTGAAAGCCCAGCGCCAACGATCGCCATCACAGCAATATGCAACGGCAAAGGGCGCTCGGAATCGAGTAATCGCATAGCAAGTATTTCTATGGCACCGGACCCGACAAGGCCGCGCGATATGATTAAAACCAGCGCGATGATTGCGACGGCGGAGTGACCAAACCCGGAAAAGACGTCCTCTTTTTGCACCAGTCCTAAAACCGCCGCCAAGATAAGCGCGCCAAAAGCAACAAGATCATACCGGATACGGCCCCAGACCAGCAATACGAACAGGACGACAAAAATGCCTAAGATCAAGGCTTGGTCAGTTGGCATGATGAAACTGCTCGCTCTCGTATCGGTAAAAGTAAATCTTAGTCGCAACCGGTCCTAAATGACACCGGCTAAGAATGTGCCTATTTTATTCTCAAACGACGAACGGCAAGAAAACGCCACAATGTGCATCCGTTGACCTACATCAATAACATCCGTTTCAAAATCACGCATACTTTTCATCGTAATGAGAAGGAATCTAAAAATGCTGAACGTTTCGAAACCATCGGCCAACCGTGTAAATATCGAACTTTCTGGTGCCCTTGATGCGGAGGCTATGCGGTCCGCGCTTGACCATCTTATTGAACAATCCGAAGGCATCACACATGGCAAGATGTTGTACACAATTTCCGACTTTGAGATGCCGACGCTGGGTGCGATGGCAGTTGAGCTTCAACGAATGCCGAGGCTATTCAGCCTGACCAGTAAATTCAACAAATGCGCGGTGCTTTCGGATACCGCGTGGATCAGAACCGCCGCAGAGATAGAGGGCGTCGTGATCCCATCACTCGCAATTAAGGGCTTTGCACTTGCGGATACCAAAGCTGCCGAAGCTTGGCTCGATGGTCGTTCCGACGAAGAGGACGAGGATGAACATAACTTTCCTATCTAAAATGACGCCCTGCCCCGGTGTCATTTGATATGGGTGCAGCCGATCCTCTGACACCAATTGATTTAGGGGTCAGAGGCAGGCTTCTTACCTTACGAATACGCTTGAAAGCTGGCCTTCAGATTGCGTTTTGGTTCACACGCTTCATCAATGCCTCGCCGGTCTCTTTGCGTTCGCTATAGCGGTCCACCAGATAATCTGTTCGGCCACGTGTCAGCAGTGTAAATTTCACCAATTCTTCCATGACATCCACCATGCGGTCATAGTTCGGCGATGGCTTCATGCGGTCGTTGTCGTCGAATTCCAGAAACGCCTTTGGGGTCGAGGATTGATTAGGAATCGTCAAAAGACGCATCCAGCGCCCCAATATCCGCAACTGATTGACCGTATTAAAACTTTGCGATCCTCCGTTCACTTGCATCACAGCAAGGGTCTTGCCTTGGGTCGGGCGCACGGCCCCCAAGGACAAAGGAATCCAATCTATCTGGGCCTTCATTATAGCTGTCATCGCGCCATGCCGTTCTGGGGAACACCACACCATGCCTTCGCTCCAAGTGACCAAATTGCGCAGCTCTTTGACCTTAGGATCGGCATCATCGGCATCATCGGGCAAGGGCAAACCGCTGGGGTCAAATGTCTTAGTTTCGGCCCCAAGTTGGGTCAGAACGCGCGCGGCTTCTTGGGTCATCAACCGACTGAATGACCGATCACGCAATGAGCCGTAAAGAAGCAATATGCGTGGTTTGTGGCTGGGCTGATCTGGTGAAGTTAGTTGATCTTCATCGACAGCGTGAAAATGCGGCCCTGCAAGGTTTGGGGTGTCGGTCATCGAACGTTCCTAACTTAGATATTATGATGCAGATTTTAATTTTGTTATGGCAGCGGTCAGGTCAATCAATGCCGCCGACAAGCGGGTGCGCAGGCAGGCAATGTTAAGCCGCCCAAACCCTGATCCGCTTTCGCCAAATGCAATGCCACGGGTGATGGCCCATCCTGCATCTTGCCGCAGAAAACGGGTTAATTGCGCGGGGTCAAAGCCCAGCGCGCGAAAATCCAGCCAAAGCAAAAACGTGCCTTCTGGCTCAATCAAAGTCACCTCAGGCACATCAGCAAGGTGGTTTCGCACCACTGCGAGATTGTCCGCGATATACGCCGTTGCCGCATCAAGCCAAGGGGCACCGTTCAGGTAAGCCGCCTCCATCGCGACGCTGGCAAACGCATTGTTTTTGTTCACAGTGAGGCGGCTGTTTTCCACCTTGAAAGCATCCCGCTTTGCCTGATCAGGCACCACGGTAAACGCACTACAGCAAGCCGCAATGTTAAAGCTTTTGGCGGGTGACAGGCAGGTTATGCTATTAAGCGCATCTTCGGGCGAGACCGATGCAAATGGCGTATAAGTATGGCCAGAAAAAGTGATGTCACCGTGGATTTCGTCAGCCACCACAATCACCCCATGCTTACGGCAAATCGCCCCAAGCTGTGCCAATTCGGATTCGGTCCAAACACGGCCCACAGGGTTATGCGGGTTACACAAGAACAGCATTTTGGTGCGCGGATCGGCGGCGCATGCCTCCAACCCTTTGAAATCCATTTCATAACGACCCCCAGATAGGATCAACGGATTGGTCACCATATGGCGACCGTTCTCTGCGATAATATCCGCAAAATCGAAAAATACAGGGGGCTGGACAATGATCCCGTCGCCTTGCTCGGCAAACAGGTTGATGGCCATCGATAGGCTATTAAGCACATTGGGCGCACGCAGAACATGATCTGGGTTCACCGTCCATCCATGCCGCCTGTCTAACCAAGAGGTAAGCGCAGGCATCAATCCATCAGGGGCTGTTTCATAGCCAAACACACCATGGGCTGCACGCTGCGTCATTGCCTCCAACACCGCAGGCGGCGCACGAAAATCCATGTCGGCGACACCGGCAGGAAACAAGTTCATGCCATCCGCGCCAAGAACCATGCGGTGAACCTTAAGCGCAGGCACGTCGCGCCGATTTATCACCTCATCGAAATCAAATTTCTCAGTCATTTGGGGTGCCTTTCGTCAGGGCGTAAAACCGATCAAGATCGATGTTGCCGCCCGTGATAACTGTTGCGATCGTCCGGTCCTTAATGTCGATCTGGCCGTTCAAAATAGCCGCCAACCCAACGACGGCCCCCGGTTCCGTCACGATCTTAAAATAATCAAACGCAAAGCGCATCGCCGCGATGACATCGTCATCCGTGGCGGTGACGCCACCTGCAAGTAGGTCAAGATTGATTGGAAATGTCACTTCATTGGGAATTGGGGTCATGATCGCATCACAAATCGTACGCTGCCCCACGGGGTTCGCAATGCGTTCGTTTGCAGCCAGCGAACGCCGCGTGTCGTCAAAAAGTACCGGTTCTGCGGCAAACACTTTTGTATGTGATGATGCTTGCGCCATGACGACCGCCGTTGCTGCAGTAAGCCCACCACCACCGCAAGGTACCAAGACCGCGTCAAGTGTATCCGAGTCTTCCAATAGCTCCAGCGCTGCTGTTCCTGCCCCTGCAAGAACTTGACCATGCGCGCTTGGCGGGACTTCTATGCGGCCAGTTTTAGATTGAATTTCCGCGACGACATCGGCGCTACGTTCAGTGTCACGGTCAAACGTCACAATCTGGGCCCCAAGCGCCCGTGTTGCCGCCATTTTGGCCGCTGGCACATCACTAGGCATGACAATAATCGCAGACGACCCCAACATCTGGGCTGCCCGTGCCAAACCAAGCGCGTGATTGCCTGACGAATAGCTGACAGTACCGCGCGCACGTTCCTTTGGCGTAAGATGCAATATCCGGTTATACGCACCGCGAATTTTGAACGCGCCAGTACGCTGGAAATTCTCGGTCTTGAGCAACAGCCGTCCACCAAGCAAGGCGTTTGCGTCGGCATTTTCCAAAACAGGGGTGCGCACAACTACACCTGAAAGTGCGGAGGCGGCGCTATGAATATCATCAAGTGTTAAGGGGTAACCCGTCACTCTTTGGTCTCACAAGGTTGGGCATCTGACGCGATTTGAAACACTGCATCACCGCGCACCACTTGTGCCATCGCACGTCTGCACAAAATGATCCCCGCATAGGGTGACGTAACGAGATCAGGTTCAGATTGGGGGGTGTCTGGATGGTGGATACGCCCCACAACATCACCAACAGACACATCATCGCCAATCGTTCTAAGTGGCTCAAATACACCAGCGGTATAGGCGAAAACGGAACCTTGCGCGTTCAATTCGCGCGTCCCTTTTGATGCATCGGGCGTATAGCCGGGGAGCATCCCCAACGTATGTAAAATACGGCGCAAACCGCGCTCGGTCTGTTGCAGGACTTCTGGCGTGACCTCATTGCCACCACCGAGTTCAGCCATGACATTAATCACGCGATTGCGGTTGGCAGCACCCATCGCAGTGCGGGCCGTGCTGTTACGCCCGCCGCCACCATTAAATACCCAAGCATACGGCAAATCAAACGCGTCCTGAATGCGCTTCAACGCTGCGGTTTCCTCGGGGCTATTCCCTTGTCCACGCAGTATTGTCGCTGGATAAAATAGCGAACTGCCGCCGGAATGTAGATCAATTGCATAGTCAGCCAAAGCCATCAGAACGTCTTCGACATAATGGGCAATCATGTCGGTCGGACTGCCGCTTGGGTTACCTGGAAAAAGACGATTAAGATTGCCGTCATCTATTGGGGACGTCCGAAAACCAGCCTGTGCCGCAGGAAAGTTCAACATTGGCAGCAGGATCACCCGACCGCGAATATCAGCAGAGTTCAATGTGCGCGCAAGGTTAGAAACCGCAATCTGACCTTCGTATTCATCACCGTGATTGCCCGCCATGATCAAAAGTGTTGGGCCGTCGCCATTCTTGATCGAAACAACCGGCACCGGTATCCACCCATAGGCCGACCGGTGAACCGAATTTGGCACGCGGAGAAACCCAGAGTGTTTCCCACTCGCTTCAAAATCCACCTCGGACGTGATTAAACTTCCGGCCATTTGTGCCCCTTTGATATACAATTCGGCAAACACCGAAGTAATTTATGGCTAGATTGGTCAACCAACCTTGTCAAGTTTCGTTAATTCGGGCAATAACGAATTATGAACCAGTCTGATGCAATTGACGCCTTTGCTGCCCTCGCGCAACCAACCCGCATTGCCGCGTTTCGGCTGTTGGTCAAAGTTGGCCCAGAAGGTTTGCCTGCCTTAGAAATCTCGCGGCAATTGGGCACAAAGCCATCAACTCTATCGGGTCACCTGTCTATCTTGAAACGCGCGGGGATTCTAACGGCAACACGCTACCAGCGCGAGATCCATTACGCGGCGAACCTTGCAGCAGTAAACGCACTGGTTCAATTCCTGATCGCCGATTGTTGTGGCGGTAGGTACGAAAACTGCACCGAAATTCTCTCGCTCCTTGATCAATCATAACCTTGCGAAGATAAAAGACCATCAGCTTTGATTTCGAACCGTTGGTGGGGTCTTTAAGTTATTCCCATCACAGAACTGACAATTTCGAAATATCCGCTAAGATCAGCACAACGAAGAGTACGGTGACAAACACGGGACCCAAACCTAGGGGCGACACGTGTCAGTTGATTAATGCGAACGTCCGATTGTCCGCTCAATGAAATCAATCACGCGGTTTGGCGTCTCGACGGACGCCGAATGGCCCGCATTTTTGAACACCTCCAGCTCTGATCCTTTGATGGCCTTATGTATGCTTTTGGACTTGGGAAGGTCGGTGGCTACGTCTTCATCCCCGACGCCAATACCAACCGGAATGTGTATGTCCTGCAAAAGAGCCGCACATCCGTCACGATCAATGACCCCGGCGACTGCTCGCGTGATACCAACGCGGTGATTGCCCGAAATTGCGCCCGACCATCGTTTCTTTTCTTTCAGACGAGCCGGGTCGTTCAGGAACGTCTGGCCAAACATGATCGGCATAACGTTACCAACGACCGCCCAAAGGCCAATCCAACGGGCGACAAAGTTTAGCATACGGTATTTTGAAATATTTTCTGTTGGTTCAGCGTCGGCCGAGCTCCCTAGAAGGGTCAACGTTTTCAACAGTTCAGGTTCTTGAGCAGCTAGTCTCATGCCAATAAAGCCGCCCATGCTCAACCCGACAAAATGGCAGGGCGCGACACCTAAGTGCCCGACAAGTGCCGCCGCGTCCGCTGTCAATGTCTCAATGTCATAGCCGCCTGCGGTCACGCCGCTTTGGCCCTGACCACGGTGATCAAACGTTATGCAGCGATATCTACCTTGGAAATGGGCAACCTGTGCGTCAAACATCGCACCACTCATAAGTAGTCCATGCGAAAAAACGATTGCAGGGCCATCGCCCCCAGTATCGGTAAAATGAATATTTGCACCGTTCAGGTCAACATATGGCATTTTGTGTTCTCCTTGTGACGCGACCCTTTCGTCATATGGCCTGTTTAGCATAGTTAAGATGTTTCAGGCATAGGCATGCATATGTCAGAGATAAGATCGCCCCGAACAAGGATCGCGCAATCCATCGCTATTGGCGCAGATATTTTGCTCCGCGGTATGTGCATAAGACTGTGTTGACCGTAGACGCCAAAATCAGGCGCGGTCAAAATATGCTCAATGGCCCGCATGACGCCGCCAGCAGTGGCATCATCAACAAAACGATGTGCGTAGTCGTCGTCAAATTTTGAGGGAGTTAAGGATCGCATGCATTTTTGAAATATTTCTTAAAACATGCTGGGGATCGGCGACGGCACCTAAACCGAACGGATCACTTAACGCCACGGCACCGTAGCTGCCCGAACTGTGGAAATCATGGATGCCCGTCTTGGATGCCAAGTCAGTCAAATTTTGCGCAGTAACACCAGCGCCGACCATAATCTCGATCCGGTCGCCTGCGTGCTGCTTCATTTGCGCAAGAAAATCCGCGCCTTGCGCCGCAGCGGTTTCCATCCCAGATGACAGAATACGATTGATACCTAGGTCCACCGCAATATCAATCGCCACCAATGGGTCAATCAACGTGTCGATCACGCGGTGCAAGGTGATGCAAAGATCGCCTGCACACCCAATCAAATCCCGAAGCACGACAACATCCAAGTCTCGTTCCCGCGTCGCCGCACCAATCACGATACCAGCAAGTCCCGCGTCTTTTGCTGCATTAATATCAGCGTGCATCGCATCAATATCGCGCGCGCCATATACAAAATCACCTGCACGCGGCCGGATCATTGCATGGGTCTTTTCCCGAACGGAATATGCACATCGCATCAATCCAAGTGACGGTGTTAATCCACCCGCGCTTAACGCGGAACACAGCTCAATTCTGTCGACCATAGGCGTGGCACAGATGTCGAGCAGATCAACAGTGTCCACACATACTTCGAGCGTGAAAGCCGTCATAGTGCCCGGTGCACAATAGCGTCATTGGGTGTATTTATAAGGGTGCCCAAAGTACCGTTAAAGGTGCAGTTTTCGCCCAGCACCAACAAATCGTCGATTGAGCGACCAATAATACCGGCCAACGCGGGCTGCTTTATGACATCGGCGGGGACTGTAATGGCCATTTGCAATGCGACCTCTGCGTCAATCCCAACAACCGATACCAAGCGCTGGACACTTTGCGCCATCGTGACATGAGCACCAGCCAAGCTGCCTTCGGCATTCACCAACTGGCCATGCTTCAACGTGATCGTTTTTCCATATAATTCGAAGGCGTCGGGACCGCCAACAGTCGGCATCGCATCCGATACAAGAAACATACGGCGGGCGACGGGGCGAGCACGGATCGCAAGACCGACCATGTCGTCAGCCACATGGTAGCCGTCGCAAATGATACCCGCATAGGCCTGTGAATTTATCACAGCCCCCACCGCACCCGGAGACCGGTTCAGCATCGGCGACATGGCATTAAAAAGATGAGTTGCGCATGTGGCACCTGCGGCAAATGCAGCGTTCATCTGGTCAGATGCCGCATCCGTATGCCCCAGCGATACAACCGCACCAAGTGCTGCCAATTTCGCGATCTGCGCGGATGTTGCTGCTTCGGGTGCCACTGTGATCATGGTTGAAATACCTGCGCTACACAGCTTGGCCACAACCGCGATTGTGGCGTCGTCCAAGGGACGGATGTATTGCGCATCATGGGTCCCGCGGCGGGCCTTTGAGATATGCGGCCCTTCTATATGTAGACCGACAAAGCCAGCCTCATCTTTGGCAGACAGTGCCACATCCGCTGCGGCAGCCATCACATCATGGGTATCTGTTATGACAGTCGGCATCACGGCAACTGTGCCCAATTGGCGGTGTGCTTGAATAATGGTGCGCATCCCCTCTGGTGTTGGGCATTGGTTTAACAAAACACCACCGCCACCATTGACCTGCAAGTCGACAAAGCCAGGGGTAACCGTGCCAGCAATTTTTAATCTTTGTGCATCCATTGGAACCGCACCAACAGATCGCAGATTAACGACGCGCCCCTGCTC
This sequence comes from Yoonia sp., assembly GCA_047629435.1. Taxonomy (GTDB): domain Bacteria; phylum Pseudomonadota; class Alphaproteobacteria; order Rhodobacterales; family Rhodobacteraceae; genus Yoonia. The sequence continues at coordinate 9,301 of JBLHXF010000010.1, forward strand.
GATCTGGATCGCTAAACCACCCCGCAACGTGTCACCGTCAAATACCTGATCAGGGAAAATCCATTTTGATGTCATTGCGGATACTCTACAGAAGGATCAAAAAAATACGGATCAAGCGCCAATTGAATTTGTGCCCGAATTAGCCGCTCTATCTGCGTACCTGTTAATCCTTCTGCGCGGTCAAGAACAGGCTGGCTAAACACCTGCCATAAAATCGGGTCGGGAATTTGATGCGGCAAATCATCAACAAGCTGCTGAACAGCGATTTTCACGGTCTGAACGGGCCAATAATACCTGATCCGGTCCGCCAATCCAAAGTGGCGCTGCTGTTTCAGCTGATCAGCATCACCTTGATAATGCCCCTGCCAATACTGTGGATTATCCAGCATGGCAGTCTCTAACACATTAGGTAAATTATGGTCGCCATTTATGGAAAAATTGCGCACAATATCAAGCGAATACAAGGCTTGGCGGTATGCATGTGTCAGCGCTGGGCCGACTTTTTGAAATGCAAACCCAAGCTCGGCTAAGCGTGGAAACACCTGTGGGTGCTGATAGTCAGTCGAATGAGCCTCTAGGCAAACTAATGGCCAATCGGCAATCGCTTGGATCAGCTTTGGGTCTTTGGTCATGGGCAAGTGGTGGGTTTGCATCGGCGAAAATTCCACCCCCGGCTGCACAACTAACCCACCGATCTGCGGCGCCATGTCGCCGAATCTATCCATATGAATAGCCAGCGTTGCCCTTGCCGCATCAGGCGACGTCGCAGCAATTTCGCCACTTTCATCTGCGCGCGCTCCACCTGGCGGCGGGACTTCAGTGCCGACAACAAACATCAGATCGTCCGCCAAGTTTGCACATGTGCGCGCAAGGTCAGCAGACCGCCTAGAGGTGACTTCATCGTCCAATTGGGCTGACTCATCTGCGCAGCCTTCAGAGCAATCCAAGTGAATTTTGGTGAAACCAGCATGCACATAGCCTGCCACCAACGCGTGCGCTTTGGCCATTGCGCTGTCCGGGTTTTCATTGCGCCACGCCTGCGGCCCAAGGTGATCACCACCAAACTGGATGCGGTCACGGTCAACACCTACGTCTTTTGCAATACCGTTCACAAACGCCATGAAATCAGCCGGACGCATCCCAGTGTAGCCACCATCTTGGTTCACCTGATTACTCGTCGCCTCAATAACAATCGGCCTGTCTAGGGTTTGCGCCCGCAACAGCGACGCAAGAATGACGTCTGGTTGTGATGAACACACCGACGGGATCGCCACGGTTTGGCCTGCGCGATTGCGCTTAATGATGTCACGTAAAACGTCAGTCATGTCTAACCTCTAGCAGCGCTGCAAATGCGGCCCCACGCGCACCACTCGCGTCGCCACCTTGGGCGCATAAAATCGGAGTTTCACACAGCGCTGCCAATTGGATGTTGCGCAAAGCGGTCTGCAAATCAGCCGCGACACCGTCAATTTGGGACAACCCGCCGCCAAGAACAATCACATCGGGATCGACGGTCAGAATAAGGCTGTGCAACAATTCCGCTGTGATCTTACACCAAATATTCCAAACCCGTCGCACTGCAGGGTCGGTACCGCGCAACGCGACCAGCTCTGGCGGGGTCATCTTGACGCCTGTAAGCGCAACGGCCAAACGGGTCAGGCCGGGGCCCGCAATCAGTGTTTCAACGCAGCCCATTCGGCCACATCCACACCGCACCAGCGGCAAATTAAACTCTTGCATCAAATGGGCCGCCAGCGGCGTGTGGCCGAATTCGCCAGCAATATCATTTGGTCCTGACCATAGCGCGCCATCAACAGCAATACCGCCCCCAACACCAGTCCCAAGGATCAGCGACAGCACTGTTCGATGGCCCAGTCCGTGCCCAAATACCGCCTCTGACAACGCAAGCGCGCGGCAATCGTTCACACAGGAAATATTCCGACCGCAGGCCCTATTAATATCCTGCGAAAAGAGCTTACCGTTTGCAGGTAGGTTTGCCATCAGCGCAAATCCGGTATTGCTATCAATCAGGCCCGGCAACCCAAGGCCCACTGGAATGATCTGGTCTGACTGAGCATCAATCCATGCAACCTGATCTGCGACACCCGCGACCAACTGATCATAATCGGATGGTGTCGCAATGCGTTTACTGGCAACAACTTGCCAGTCTACATCAAACAGCTGCACCTCAATTTTTGTGCCACCAAGGTCGATCCCAGCTGCGATCATGTCGTCACCGGATAGAGCTTAACACCGTCAACAACACGGCTCAGCGTGCCTTGGCCCGCAAATGGATTATCCACGTTTAAACCCAATGCATCAGACCAAATAACCCCCGTCACTTGCGACGCCGCCACACAAAGCGGTGCTGCCCAAGTTGACCCAAATGGCATTGCAATATCAATGTCGCCACCAGCCCCGATGGATGAAATTGCGGTCGTTGGAAACTGCTGGCGCAATTCCGCGATTAGGTCGGCCTCATAGGCTGCTGCTGGGGATTGCGGGCTAAGGAATACTGTGATGTTTGTCCCGTCTGTCACAAATGATTTTGGGCCATGGCGGAACCCCAAAACACTGTCAGACAATGCAGGCGTTTGCCCTGCGGTTAGTTCTAAAACTTTTAACGCTGCTTCGCGTGCAGCATGAGCCAATGGGCCAGTCCCAAGATATACGCTGCGCGTCGGAACATCACCTGTGGTCGCGGCAAAAAGCGGGAGCAATCGCGTAAGTTCATCCCCCATCGTAGTCATCTGTGCCGCAAAATCACACGGCGCATCAAACAGCACCAACGCCGTCAGCAACATCGTCGAAAAGCTAGATGTCATTGCAAAACCTGCGTCGTGCGTCGCAGATGGGAGCACGATAACTTTGGACGGTCCCGTGCTCGGGCGCTGCGCTAATGCACCATCGCTATTGCAGGTAATATGCAACCGCGGGGCTGTCGGTGCCAATGCATCCAATACGTCCAAGGTGCCAATGCTTTCGGCGCTGTTTCCTGACCGCCCAAAGCTGACAACCAATGGGCGCTTGTCGCGTAAGAACGCATGCGGACGACTTACAAAATCCGTTGTTGGCACCGACCGAAGCCGTGGCCCCACCTGCCCTTCAAGCCCTGCAACAATGATGTCACCGATAAAGGCGCTGGTGCCAGCACCGCAAAACCAGATTTCATCGACGTGCTGATCAGCGATCCAAGCACGGATTGGGCCTGGATCAAACGCGTCGCCCCACGCCGACCAGATTGAAGGCTGCGCATTGATTTCGCGCCAAGTATCCCAACGATCAAGTGTTGCTAAATCTTTCATGTGGTTTTCGTGACCTTCGATAGTGTTTCAGGCGCATCAGGGTTAAGGCCCAGCGCCAAAGCGGTTTCTAAAATAACCGGATACATCACTGCCAACATAAGTGCAGCAGCAGCGGCGGGGGTTAATTCACGGGCATCCATATCAGCAGGATTAATCCGTTGCACATCACATCCGACCCCGCGAAACCGTGCCTGAGCTTGATCCAAGCTGGCTTGAATATCGTCAGCACCCGTATCAAGAATCAAGACCATCAGCGGGTTGGTAGCCAGTTGTAGTGGCCCGTGCAAAACCTCTGACGCGGAATATGCCTCGGCGTGAATTGCGCAGCATTCTTTGAGTTTGAGCGCAACTTCATGGGCGGCCCCATACCCTGTATCCCGCCCGATGACATAGACATGACGGGCGCGCAAAAGCGACGCACGCAGTTCATTTGCCTTAGGGTGAACTTGCGAAATATGGCTTAGGTTTTCGACGGCATTTTTCGCCCGCAACCCATATGACGGGACCAAAGTCGACAACAACGCCATGCCAGCGGCAACCGATCCAATGACTGTTTTCGTGGCAGGCACGGCAAGTTCAGGGCCCGCACCAATGGGGATGGCAAGCGTCGCCGCCTTTTCGACAGGCGAGTTGGGCTGGTTTGTTATGGCAATAACCTTCGCACCCTTGGAAGCGGCACCCTTGGCCGAATGCACCAAGTCGTCGCTGGCACCCGATTGCGAAATGACCAAGACAGCAGCCCCGTCAACTTTCACACCGCGCCCCAAAGAGAACACAGAAGGCGGCAATGATGTCACTGGCACGCCCATTTCGCGCATGAATTCATAGCTTAGGATATTGGCCGCCGCATCAGACGAGCCCCGCGCGATTGTATAGATCGCCTTGGCGTTACCGATGCCATGCCTTGCTACCTGCGCAGTCAGGTCTTGGCTGGCGGACGCGCAAAAAACAGCCAAGCTTTCGGCGGATTCCTTGCGCATCAAATGGCCACGTACAATCTGTTCAGGTTTCATACGCGTAACCCATAGCTATCAAATGCAGCCCAAGTGTCTGTCATATCGACGATTGTGCCGCTAATGCGGGCTTCATCCACGGCCATCGCGGCCAATCCCGCCTCTAACGCATCAACAACGCCCACAGGAAGGCTGCTGGTTTCACCGCGCAAGAACGCCACGATATCGCCAACCATCATATGGTCTGCACCGTAATGAGCACTGGTGTTGGCAAGGTCACCCTTGGTGTAATCATGATCTGCAATCGTATGGCCGTCACGGGCTGTGGCTTTTAGAAAGCCACGGCTAAAGTCGCCTTCGGCCATGCCCAGCGCTCCCATCACACAGAAACGCCGGTGTTCGTCAGGCACATTCAGATTGGTGTGAAACGCGAGCGATGCACCGGATGCGTATTGTAGGATCGCCGTCTGACAATCGATGATATCACCATCCGATTGAAACGCGTCATCCACGCTTTCCCAAACCGATGCCTTGCGGTGCATAATCTTGTTTTCTGTGTTCGATGTCGGTGCAAATTCCGGGATAAACGATTTGCGCCCACCAAAGCTTGCGACCTGCTTGGGGCGGCTGCGCGTGACCATGTTATAAATATCAAGATCGTGGCAACATTTCTCCAGCATGAACCCACCGGACCACGCAACCATACGCCGCCAATCCCGCATGAAAAACGCACCGTGATAGGGGGCTATATGCTCGCTGGCCTCTAATGATGTAATCGGCCCGAGATCATCCAAAACAGCACGCAAATCGACCATATGTTGTGAATACCGCAACACCAACCCGACCATCACCTGATCGGTGCCATGTTTGGCCAACAGCCCAGCCAGTTCCATGGTGTCTGCCTTAGTTGTGACGACAGGTTTTTCCGAAAACATCTGCACGCCTGCAGCAAGGCCCAGTTTAATATGGTCCAAGTGGAAGCAATTAGGAGATCCGACAAAGAATAGATCCGGTTGCGTGTCTTTTAGCATTCGGGCGATACCATCAAACTGCGGAACATCATCGCCGATCATATGCAGATGCGTGGGCTGCGGGTCGTAGAACCCTACGACCTCCATCTCTGGCATTTTTTCTTTGAAGATTGAAAGCACATGCGCCGCGCGCAGACCAATTCCGGCAGTCACTACTTTCATTTGATTTGTTCCGGCGTATCTAGCCGCGATAATACGTCACCATTCATATTGAAAACATGGCAGGCCGCAGGTGCGACAGTCAGGGTCATGTTCTTGCCATGCTCAATCGGGGCATTGCCCGCAAGTGAAGCACAGAACCGCGTTTCAGCGGACCCGATTGTCCCGTAAGTGATCGTCGCACCGCCAAGGCGTTCCAGCACACGCACAGAAACATCCAAACCGGATGTGCCGAGTGCGACATCCTCAGGCCGAATGCCAACCTCAACATGGTCACCTTTTGTGATGCCCACTGTATCAACGGGCAGCACCAAGTGGTGTCCGCCTTCCAAATCAACCGCAAGGCCGCCTTTGGTTCCAGTCACAATTGCGGGCACAAAGTTCATGTTCGGTTGACCAATAAAGCTGGCTACAAATTTCGTCGCAGGGTGGTGATATAAATCCATCGGAGAGCCGAACTGCTCTACACGGCCATCTTTTAAAACAACGATCCGGTCCGCCATTGTCATCGCTTCAATTTGATCGTGGGTGACGTAAACCATTGTGGCATCCAGCTGCTTATGAAGCTGGCTAAGTTCAACACGCATGTCGCCGCGCAATGCCGCGTCAAGGTTGGACAGCGGTTCGTCAAATAGGAATATCTTGGGATTGCGTACAATGGACCTGCCAATGGCGACCCGTTGACGTTGGCCACCAGATAATTGTCCGGGCTTTAACTGCAATTTGTCGGTCAACTGCAAAATACCTGCCGCCTGCGCGACTGCGACGTCAAGCGCTGGTTCAGGCATTTTCTGAACCCGCAGCGGAAACGCGATGTTTTCATAGACGGTTAGATGCGGGTAAAGCGCATAAGATTGAAACACCATGGAGATGCCGCGATCCACCGGATGCGCCGTGCTGACGTCTTCGCCATCGATGATGATGCTGCCAGACGTTGCTTCTTCGAGACCTGCAATGATCCTAAGAAGCGTTGATTTACCACAGCCTGACGGCCCAACGAACACCACAAATTCTTTGTCTTCGATAGCCAAATTGATATCGTGAAGCACTTTGGCCGCGCCAAAAGATTTACTGACCTGATTCAAGTCGAGAGTAGCCATAGCGCAAAGTTCCAGTCTTTAGGATGTGGTTGAAAAACGGGCGGCGGAACAAATCCCGCCTCCCGCAGAGGAAGACGATCTTAAAGAGCGTCAGCCAGTTCTTCACCAGCAATCGTGACCAAGTTGTCCACGGTGTCATCCTTTAGGATGATACCTTGGATCATGTTGGTGAACACGGATTGCAGCGATTTGAAGTCTTCGAGCAATGGCTCTGGGCCACCTGTCGAAATCGCCTGTGTGAAGTTTGGCCAGATGCCGTCTGAATAATAGACGTCAGTTCTGCCCATCGCTTCGTAATCCAAGATCGGTGTCAGACCCCAGCTGCTGTCGAGGTCATATTGGCTGTCACCAGATGTGATCCGCTGTGCCAAGTCCTGGGCCAGTTCTTCGTGGCCAGATCCTTTGAACACAACAATGCTGTCTGTGATCAAGATTGAACCGCTGACGCCAGACGGACCAGCAGGCACAGGTGCAACGAGTTGTGGAATGTTGGGGCTGTGTTGGCCGTAACCCCAAGGACCGGAAATATACATGCCGATCTTGTTGTCGTTAAACAAGTCTTTCAGCTGATCACGTTCCCAAGCGGTTGGGCCATCTTGCGCCACATCAACAAGTTTGCCGTAAAATTCCAGCGTTTCGCGCGTCTCTGCGCTGTCCAGGCTGGATTCACCCGTCGCAGGGTCAATCACAACACCACCATTGGAATACAGATAGTTCAGGAACTGGTGCATTGTGTTGTCAAAGTCTTTGCCAGCAAGACCAACGCCTGCAGCATCCGTATTGTCGTTGATTGCTTTGGCCATGTTGTACATGCCGTTCCAAGTGCGCGGTGCAACACATTGCATACCCGCCTGCTCAACCAAGTCGCAGTTCATATAAAGCGCTTTGGTCGAAAACGCGTGTGGATAGCCCCACTGCGTGCCTTCGATCGTAACCGTATTCAGAACACCGGGCTGATACATAGTGTCTGGGTCGATGTTTGCTGGCACGATCAAATCGTTATTGGCCAATTGGCGCAATGTGCGCGACCCCATATAGGCGATGGATGGTGGATCACCAGCAGCAGCCAACGTCAGTGATTTATCCTGGCATGTGCCCCAAGGAACAGCTTCGAGGTTGACAGTAACGCCGTCATTTTCAGCAACAAACTGATCAACGACTGCTTGGTCAGCTTCGCGAATTTCGCCACCGCACATAATGAAGTGCAGTTCTTGCGCGTGGCTGTCCGCCTGCGCCGTCATTGCAGTGCCCGACAACAGCGCCGCGCCAAGTGTGATTTTCATAAAGTTCATCGTAGTCTCCCTTGTTGGATTATTCTTTGACAGCCCCTGCCGTTAAACCGGCAACGAGGTATTTTTGAAGGAATAAGAAGATGACCATGACAGGCAAAACACCTACCAAGGCCGCGGCCATCATTTCGTTCCAAGTCACCGACTGGTAGCCGATGAATTCGTACAAACCAGCGGGCAGCGGTTGCAGCTCGCGGGTTTGGTTGAATGTGATTGCGAAGATAAATTGCTGCGAATACGCGCTGATAAAGACAGTGACGCCAACCACGATCATGCCCGGTGTCGCTAGCGGTAAAACCACCCGACGCAGCGTGTACATGCGGCTTGCACCATCAACAAATGCGGCCTCTTCCAGCTCTTTTGGAATCTTCTCAAGGTAGGATCGCAGTAACCAGATACCTGTCGGAATAAGAAATGCCACACCCGGCACGATCATCGCCCAATATGTGTTCAGCAGACCCATCGTCCGCAAAACCCGATAAAGAGGGATGAGCAAGACTGCCCCTGCGAACATGTTCACAGCTAGAAAACCCGCAAGCGATGGCCCCTTAAATGGGAAGTCCAGACGCGCATAGGCATAGGCTGCGGGAACCACAAAAAGCATCGTAAAGAACGTGACCGAAGTCGCGATAAAGATTGAGTTAAAGATGTAGCGGCCCAGCAATGGAACTGTCTCCCACATCCTTGAATACGCATCGAAGCTGAAGTCTTCTGACCAAAACTGATAGGGGCTGCGGAACAAGTGTTCTAGCGGGCGTAATGACGCCAAGAACATTTCCACGAACGGAAGCAGCATGAATAACATGAACACTGCTATGGCTGCATAAAGCCCGATTATTTGCAGTTTGGTATAGCGGTCCATCATCTTATTTGCTCCCGTAGCGGCGAAGAAGTTTGTTAAGCAGGACCATGTAAACTGACGCAAATGCGCCAAGCAGGATCACGATCACAACCACCCTTGCCGCACCCTCACCGAATTTATAATTCCCAATCGCGACCTTATAGGTGTCGATAATCAGCGTTGTGGATGCGCCACGCGGGCCGCCTTGGGTTAAAATCCAGATGATGTCGAAGCTGTTGAAAGTGAAGATCGCAGAGTACAGCGCCATAGTGACCAGCACCGGCATGATCTGCGGAATTGTTATCCGGCGAAACCGGTACCAACGCCCTGCCCCATCAACCCAAGCAGCCTCGTACAGATCGCGGCTGACACCCTGCATTGCAGCCAAAAGGAACAGCGTCACCATCGGCGTCCCGACCCAAACATCCGTAACCACCGCCGAATAAAACGCACTTTTCTTGTAGGCTAGAAATTCGTGCGGGCCGTCAAGAATACCCAGATATTGACCTGCGCCAGACAAGGCGCCGAACTGACCGTTATAAAGCCAAAGCCAACCAACACAGCCAACTGCAATCGGAATCACCCAAGGCGGCATGATCAAAACACGAAACAACCCTCGCCCTGGAATAGCAGCATTCAAAAGCATCGCGCCGATCAATCCCAAGATCAACTTCAGGCCCACCGACAAGAACATCCAATAGAATGTCCGCACAATCGTTTGATGGAATTTCTTGCTTTCTAACAGGTCTTCGTAGTTGGCAAAGCCGACAAATTTTTCACCACCTAGACCCGCCTCCATAAAAGACAAACGGACCGTCTCGACCAACGGCCAAGCAATAATCACCAAAATGAAAAGAAGCGCAGGGCCAATGAGCAACGCCGCGAACCATTTTTCAGGAAGCACGGTCCTTTTCGACCGAACAATCGTCGTCGTTATAGATTGAATTTCAGCTAGGTCGCTCAAGACATCCCCCGATGCATAAGTAGTCAGCGAATCAACACCGCTTAATCAATAATACCAAAGAAGATCACTTATACTACCAAAATAATACCAAAGTAATTTTTGAAATAAATACTATTATTAACAGTAATTTAAGTACCACATGAATTACCAGACTTGTGCATCATAAATAAATTGGTATTATATAAGTGTACCAAAATGAAAGCCGTGAACCGTGCCTGATGCCTCAATTTTCCATCCAAACGCATGGTTTCGCCCCGGACGCGGGTCGCGATATCAGCAGTTGCAGCGCCATATCAGTGCTGCCATCTTATCTGGTGATCTTGCTCCCGATGATCAATTGCCGCCAGAACGGGAATTAGCAGAGATCGCCCAAATTAGCAGGGTCACGGTGCGCAAAGCGGTCACTTTGCTGGTCGCAGACGGCTTGGTCGAACAGCGACGCGGCGCGGGATCATTCGTGCGCAGTGCCGCGCCAAAACTGGAACAATCACTGTCTTCGCTGGTATCATTTACCGAGAACATGTTGGTCCGCGGCAAGACATCAACCAGCACAGTTTTGTCCCGCGGACTTTTCGCACCAAGCCCGCAAGAAATTCTCGCTCTGGGGCTTTCCAGTCAAGACAGCGTTAGCCGTATCAATCGCTTACGCCGCACCAATGACGTCCCGATGGCGATAGAACTCTCATCCCTGCCCAAGGATATTTTGCCAGATCCAAACGACGTTGAAACATCACTTTATGCAGTTTTACGCAAAAATGGCTGTGCGCCAACGCGCGCAGTTCAACGAGTGACCGCGATCAACCTAGAACAGCACGACGCCGAGTTGTTAAAGCTACCGGAAGGGTCGGCGGTCTTAAAAATCGAACGCACGGGGTATTTGGCCACGGGACGACCAATTGAATTCACAAGCGGGCTCTATCGGTCCGACATCTACGACTTTGTTTCAGAGCTTCGACAGGACTGACATGAAATTTGAATGCACGATCAATGGTGCGCAAATTGACTGCGTTCTGACAGCCGACAGTGACATTTTGCGGCCTGTGCTTTGCACGTCAGGCTTAGCACCTATGACGATTGTACATGGTGGCCAGCTGTTGACACAGACTGGCAGTTACATCGAGGTCCAGCTACCCAATCTGGAAACTGATGTGCCGTATGCACTTTCATTGGGGTACGACGGCTTTACGCCCGCCAATCGCGCATGGTTACCGCTTGGTCCATATCTGCGGACGGTTGACGGCATGACGCGCCAACTCCCATCTGATTGGTCCGGTTTTCACGTTGCTTCAGATGCGCCGAACAGTACATTCTCTGGGCTTAAGCTGATCCCGCAACCAACACATTGGGTGCCGACAGGTCAGATCGTTTTGATTAATGGCTACACCTGCGAAAACGGTGCCATGCAGTCTGTTGCGGCCCTCGCTCAACGCCAAAATAATGGGCAATTCCTGCATCCTGATGGCCACCCCATCAAAATCAAAGCGGCAGACCTGCCGCGTGATGCATATACGTTGGTCATTACGCCAGACGGCATCACAGTAACCGCCGCTAACGTGGGTGGTCGGTTTTATGCGGGCATCACGTTACTTATGCTGTTGAGGACCCACAATGGCGAGATTCCTTGCGGCACACTGACCGACACGCCACGTTTCGGATGGCGCGGCCAACATCTCGATTGTGCCCGGCATTTTTACAAACTGGAAACCATCTTTGAAGTATTGGACTTGATGGCACTGCTCAAGCTCAACCGTTTCCATTGGCATTTTGCAGATGACGAGGCGTTCCGCCTTCAGGTTGATTGCCTTCCGGCGCTTTGGCAGCACACAGAAATGCGCGGAGAAGGCCATTTAATTCCTGCTATATTTTCAGGCGCGGCACAGGCCGGTGGTAGCTATTCCAAAGACGATGCACGTGCTGTCATTGCGCATGCCAAAGCACTGAATATTGACGTAATGCCCGAGATCGAAGTCCCCGCGCACGCGCTGGCATTGGCAAAGGTGTTTCCAGACACGCGTGACCCTGACGACACCGGATCAGAACGCAGCGTGCAAGGCTACACTGCCAACGTCGTGAACCCTGCCATGCCCAAAACTTGGGATATTTTAGCATCATTAGCGACCGAGGTTGGTGCGCTATTTCCCTTTGGTGTGCTGCATTTGGGCTGTGACGAATTGCCCGCTGACACATGGATAGGATCACCCCGCGCCAAGGCGCTGATGGCAAAAGAGGGTTTGGAAACCACGCAGGATTTACAAGGTTGGACAATGTCACGCCTTGCCCAATCCGTGGTACAAAACGGCCAGCGCCCCGCAGCGTGGGAAGAAGCGGCGCAAGGTAAAAACGACGGCATCGGCCATGATGCAATCCTTTTCAGTTGGACTGGCGCCGCACCGGGACTTGCTGCGGCCCGTGCGGGTTACGATGTGGTCATGACGCCCGCGCCACATGTTTACATGGATATGGCCCACACAAATGACGTTGATGATTGGGGCGCCAATTGGGCGGGCAATGTATCGTTGGCTGATACGGTCGCTTGGGACGTTATTCCGGCGGATGAACCTGAATTGGCCGAACATATCATCGGTGTTCAAGGGGCCTTTTGGTCCGAATTCACAACGCAAGATGACCAGCTTTGGCCAATGCTGGTTCCCCGTATTCTGGGCATCGCGTCCAAGGGGTGGCAAATCAATGATATTACACCTGCGGACCTGCACAGCCTCGCTGCAGATTTTAAACGCGTCTGGCAAGTCTAAGCCAAAGAAAGAGCCCAAAGCATGAACCAGAAATTGGCGAAATACGCCGTCTTGATGTGTATGATCGTTTTCTTTGCACAACCAATCCATCTGGGGCTTTGGTTGTCTCGGGTGGCTGAAGTACAATCCACGCTCGGGCTAACCAAGGCCCAGTTAGCGATTGCACTTTTGGGCATGCCAACGGGGTTGTTACCATCACTTTATTTTGCGGGCCGCACTGTTGGAAAACTCGGTCCAAGGCGGGCGCTATTAATCGCTTTTGTCCCAATGCTGCTTGCGGGCATTTTACCAAGCCTCGCAACGGGCACCGCATCACTGCTTTTGGCGCTCTTTATCTTTGGAGCCGTACTGCCATTTGCGCAGGTATCGCTGAACGTATTTGCCGCGCAGGTTGAAAAGAAATTCAACATCAAAATCATGAACCGTGCCCATGGTTTCTGGAGCTTGGGCATCATGGCAGGCAGCCTTGTCGGTGTCCAATTGGCATCTGTTGGCGTGACTGCGGCCCCTAGCCTTTTCATCGCAGCTGTTGTCTTGATGCCGCTCTTGATCATGGTCGCTTACGCCTTGCCAGATATGAAACCGGCGCGCCCTGAGGCAACGACCAGCGATGCATTACCACCAATTCCAAATGCCGTCTGGCTCATTGCAGCAGTCATATTTGGCGCCACTCTTGTGGAGGGTGCCATGATAGATTGGGCCACTGTTTATATGCGCGAAATCGCTGGTGCTATCGCGGGGTCAGAGGGATTAGCTGTCACTGTATTTTCTGGTTTTGTCACGATTGGTCGCTTTATGGGAGACACTCTAAACAACCGGTTTGGGACTGTATTCTTGGTCCGGCTCTGTCTTGGTTCAGCCATTTCTGGTCTGTTGATTTTGATTGCGGGCTTTGGGGGTACTTCGGCCTTTCTTGGCTTTGCATTGGTAGGTTTCGGTGTTTCAACCATCTTCCCGCTAGGCGTTAGCGCCACTGCAGCCCTGAGCGATAAAGGTGAAGCACGCAATGTGTCCGTAATGACATTTGGTGCATTATCGGGCTTTTTAATTGGCCCACCAATGATCGGCTTTTTCGCCGACACATTTTCACTTAGCGCCGCGTTTATCCTACTCGTCCCTGGGCTGGTGTTTAGTTTCAAATTTGCCAAACGCTTGTCCAGCAATGGCCATTTGGGCCGATAGGGATTGAAAGCCGATTGGCGCTGATTGATGCCATCGCGACCAGTGCAGCGGTCCCGAAACTGCCACGGTATTTTATGCATATTGAAATGCGCCACCCGCGTTTGAGGCAATGACCATCATTGATGGACAAGGAGATATGACGGCTTTCAACGCGCGTTTGGCGGCGGTAAATGCCTCAGCTAATGCAGACGATGTCCCGCAAGACACCATTTTACTGATCTGGCGCAAAGTGGGATCGCTGTCCGCATCCTGACCAACGCATTGGACACATCAGACGTGTTTTTGGGCCCACTCGGGGTACAGTCCCTATCGGTATAACCTGTTGGAAGGTGGCTAACGCAAAGTGGACTTTCAATCATTGGTTTTCTGCCCGTTGGATGGCGGCTTTAGGACCGATCTGGCTAAACCAAAGTCAATTTTGGTTGCCGTTGCTCGTAGCAATGAACCTACGTTTCATAGATATTTTACAAGCACGAATAATCGACCTAAACTGAACCAGCACCCTAAATTAAGGTTTGCATTTACAATCAGATGGAGCTGAACGCATGTTCAAAGGCTACTTTTTTGCCATTCTCTTGGTCATTGCGGCCCCGCTTGCGGCGGAACCCCAAATCATGTCCGCGCCTCAGGCATCCTCTGCCGTAAACAGTGGCGAAATGATCCTAATTGATATTCGCAGCCCCACTGAATGGGCCGAAACAGGGGTCGCAAAAGGTGCTGTTGCCTTAACCATGCACAGTCCCGATTTTGGCCAAAAGATCAGCGCACTTTTGGGCACACAGCAAGACAAAACAATTGGTCTGATTTGCGTGACAGGTGGGCGTACGGAATATGTCGTATCGATTTTGGCCAAGAATGGGTTCGATAACGTTGTCGACGTTTCAGAGGGCATGATGGGCAACGGGCGCGGCGCGGGCTGGATCGCAAGAGGCATGCCATTGATTACCGCTGACGAGGCGCAAGCAGCGTACCGGATTTTATCACTGAAACGCTAAGCCTCGTTGCTGACGGGCCCAGCGGCAAGTGTCATCCATAAAGCACCAATCGGGTTGCATATCCGGCAATGCCAAGGGCCGCTGCGCTGCCAACCTAAAAAGCAATGAACCAAGTTGTGCGGCCCGGCGATCACGTCACCGGGCATCTGCACGCGTAGATGCTTACTGGTAAGCTACCCTCCTTTGAAAGTGTTTTGGGTCTTGGAGCGGGGTTAGAATGCTTAAGATGCCGATGAAACCAAGCGTTCCCATAGCAAACCTGCCACGCATGGTTTTGCGTGCGACGCTGCAAGTTACCTTCAGTTTTCATGATAATCCTCTTGGACCCAAGCAAGGCCAATCGGGCACGATTAAAAAGACGCTTGAGGCCATCAGCTTGGCCATCGTAGCGGTCTCCCTCATTCCGCTGATCTTCTTTCTCCCCAAAGCAAACTTTTCCGCCGTGCTGACAGTCATCCTCATGCCCCTAACACGAGGTGTCGAGGTGGCTTGGTGTAGAGAAAATGAGCATGGCCTACGCAGGAAAACCTGCGCGGGCCATGCGTATTCATGAGGCGAAAAGCCTGCGGATTTTATCAAGAGCGCGCACTTCGCCCTCTTGATAGCCAATCGGCTCGAAAAACCGCCCTTTCGCATCAAAAAGCAAGACTGATGCCGAGTGATCCATCGTATAACCACCGCCCTCAAGCGGGACTTTACGCGCATAGATCACAAAGGCTTTGATCGCCTCAGCAACTTCCTCTGACGTCCCTGTGACCCCCACAACGCCTGGCACCCACGATACATAATCGCCCAGCAAGTCTGCGGTGTCACGCTCTGGGTCGACGGTGACGAAAAAGACCCGCAGGTTTTTCTGGTCTTCTCGCACAAGGATATCTTGCCATGTTGCGACATCACCCAAGGTCGTGGGGCAGACTTCGGGGCAATGGGTAAAGCCAAAGAAAACGGCAGACGGGCTCCCTTTGAGCGTGTCATGCGTAAAGGTTGTCCCATCGGTCGCCGTCAGTGCATAGTTGCCCTGCCCTATTTTATCAGCAATGGTTTGGGTCATGGAGGGCTGGATCAATTGAACCCACAGCGTTCCCGCAACAGTTAGTGCGGCCAACCCTGTTAGGGCGATTTGGAATGGTTTGGGGCTTGCCATCATCCTATTCCGACACGGCTGGCATGTTGTGCATCATGGTGTCACCCGTTTTTGCATTTGGCGCACCGACGGGCAGATTGATATCAACGTCACCTGCGACCTCAAACGTTAGGCGTGCTGCAATCGTCTCGCCTTCAACCAGTGGGCCATTCAAGTCCATAAACATTATATGATAGCCGCCTGGCATCAATGTAACGGTTTCACCAGCAGGGACGATTAGGCCATCAGGCAATTCGCGCATTTTCATCACGTCATTTTCCATCTTCATTTCATGGATCTGCGTGAGGTTTGAAATTTCCGATGCAGCAGAAATCAACTGATCATCCTGCGTGCCAGCGTTCGTGATTGTCACAAAACCACCGGCAACAGGCGCATTTGGCAAGGTGGCGCGGGTAAAGGCCCCTGACAACGTCAGATCACCAACAGCGACGTCCCTACCGTGAGAATCTGCTTGTGCAAAAGTTGCAGATACAGCGATTGCGAGCGCAGAGAGAAAGAATTTAGTCATGGTTTTTCCAGTATCATAGCGAAAGACGGCGATGCCGCTGTTGCGGCCATACGTCAAAAAGAATGGATGTATCGACAGCTGTTAGGCTACTGCCGGAGGTCCACGCGCAGATCGCTGTGTCCGAAACCTTTGATCGCCATGCGTCAGGTCCATCAGACCCGTTTTCTGGTCAACCGTCGCCAATTGCCATACGCGACTAGCGGGTTTGACCGGCCCTACATCTGCGGTGACATGGCAGAATGGGCAAGACATGGCATGATCATGAAAATCGTCGCCACAAATGTCATCAAGCGTCCCACCCATTGCAAGAAAGGCCGCGACCTGCGGTTGGTCTATATCGCTTGGCGCCATCCGCGCAGCCGAACCAACAGAGGTCACAGCCAGCAACAAAGCGGCGATGATCATCAAAAATGGAAATGTGCGGGTGCGCTTCATGATCCTATTATATCAGCGGGACACAGCTATTGAAAAGACCCATCATAGATGTTTTTCGGACGGCAGCGGGTCGCAGCGCGGTTCTTCAGTCCACTTGAATTTCCGGATCTGGCACGCATTGCGCGGCCAAAGCGAAAAGGTGGAACGTACTGAGAATTGTCATGTAGTGCCGCCTCAAGTGGTGTTAATCGTGGAGCTAAGATGAAAAGCCCTGCGCGCACTATCCTTTCCACTGTCTCGATACAGTTCATCGACGATTGGGTGTCAACCCTGCGGGAGGTATGCTCGGATGAAATCGCTCTTGGAACGGTCAGGTTTGGTCGCAAACCAAGCTCAACCCTATACACGTGTGACGCTTGATCAGGTAGTGCGGCTTTATCAGATCGCGGCGGTTGAGACTGGGGATGAAATGATGGGGCTTTGGGGTCGCCCTATTCGGCCACGCGCGCTGCAACACTTGCTGACATCTGTGCACGAGTCCGCTTCGCTTCCTTCGGCGCTCTACAAATTTTCGACGTTCTGGAACCTGCTGCTGGATGATTACCAGTTCGACCTAATAGATAAGAACAACCATTTGGAGCTCGTGCTAAGACCGTGCGGGAATGTTCCGGTGCAGCGGTTTGGGCATATGTTGATCCTGAAACTGGCACATGGGGTTTTGTCATGGCTCGCAGGCTATGAAGTGCCTGTAGTGGCGGTGAAATTTGCCTTTGACCGCCCTGAATTCGCAGCGGACTACGCGGTTATTTTTCCTGCCTACATTGAATTCGGGGCCCCCTTTACCGCAATTTCGTTTGCACCTGTAAAACTCGGCCCCCCGCAGCCACGCAGCGCGTCTGATCTTAGCGATTTTCTAAAAAACGCGCCAAGGGACTGGATTTTTACCAGCTCCCATGAACACACCCAATCGCTGCGCGTTCGGGGTTTTTTATCACTGTCACAATGGGTCAATTGCAATTTGACTGATGCCGCACATGCGCTGAATATTACACCGCGCACCCTTATGCGCAGACTGGATGCAGAAGGCACGTCTTTTCAAGTGATCAAGGATGGTCTGCGCCGAGACATCGCCATCCGCGACTTGCAAGCGGGCAGCAAAAGCATCGAAGAGATCTCGCAAGATGTTGGGTTTTCATCTGCGGCGAATTTCCATCGCGCTTTCCTACAGTGGACGAGCGGGACGCCCAGCTCTTACAGACGGATACGAGGCTAGCGGTTCGATCATGAACGCCATGAAGTTCCCATATTTTGTCACTTTTTGATAGCATCTTGGCACGTGATGAGATGTTAGAATATTGACCTGATCGCTACAAAACCACCCTAATGAATAGGTAATTTAGCAAGATTAGGGAAAGCTTATGACCAGCACATTGGACACTATTTTGACCGCAGCACGCGACCACGCGGACACTGTGATTAAACCCAATATCAACGATTGGAACGCTGCCAAAACATGGCCCCGGACCGCATCGGACAAGGCAGGCGCAGTTGGTTTGACTGGTCTTTTCGCGCCTGTCAAACTTGGCGGCCAAGGGTTACCACTGTCCGAGGGTATTCAGGTTTATGAACAACTTGGTATGGGCGATGGCGCCTATGCGTTTGCCCTGTCGATGCATAACATCTGCACCTTTGCGGCATGCGGTTATGGCACGGACGCGTTCAAAGAAAAATGGGCGCGCGACCTGACGTCGGGCCGCAAGCTGGCCAACTTTGCACTGACCGAACCGCAGTCGGGATCGGATGCAGTGAATATGTATTCCCGTGCGACAATCAACGGCGATGGCACATGGACGATCAGCGGGTCCAAAGCTTGGGTCAGCCTTGCGTCCGAAGCAGACATCTATTTCACCGTTGTGAAAACCAGTGACGAGCCGGGGCATAAGGACATGGCGATGATCGCAATCCCCGCCGACGCCAAAGGCATCAGTTTTGGCCCGCGGTACGATACGCCCTCTTATTCCTTCCTTCCCATGTCCGAGATGTACATGGACGAAGTCCGGGTGAGCGAAGACAACATCATTTTGCCAGTCGGTCAGGGTCTACAGGGGTCGCTAATGGCGATCGACATCGCGCGTGTTTCCATTGCGTCTGGGTGCTGTGGCCTTATGCAGGCAGCACTTGATACGGCGCTGTCATATTCCAAGAATCGCAAGATGTTCGGTGGCAAAAATCTTGATTTTGATGGCATCCAGTGGATGTTGGGAGAGGTAGCAACTGATCTTGAAGTGTCCCGATTGCTTTACCGCAAGGCAGCAAAGGCACTAGGTACACCCGACGGTCCTTTGATGGCAGCCCACGCCAAAAGGTTCGTGCCCGATGCTGCGGTTAAAGCCGCAAACATCTGCACACAAGTTCTGGGCGGTATGGGGTTGTTACAGCCCTACGGATTAGACCGCTTGTCACGACTTGCGCAAATGTTGCGAATTGTCGACGGCACGACCGAAATTAGCCGCGTCGTGATTGGCCGTGCCTTACAGAAGCGCGCGTCCGGACTGCCCGATCTTCCCGTGCCTAAAGGATTTGGGGAAACAAACAGCACGCCGGTCTAAAAAGTGGTCCATGGGGGCGTTGCAGCGCAACCAAAGCCCCCATGTCGCTAATACAATCCTGTGAAACTGGGGTTTATCCATTGCCACCAAGGGCATGATGGGTATCTGAGCCACATTGCAGGGATGCATTTTCGGGTATTTTATGTCGTCAGTCAACGCCCCGAAAGCAGCAGTCATCTGATCTGAAGTTGCGCCATCGCAACGTTTCACGCGGATCACGCGCTATGGTCAAAACGGTAAACTTAGCTGTGACCGAGGTATCACATGACGCATCGACGCATCGACGACCCCGACTTACCACTTGAGGACTTGATGTCCTTGTGGCCGGAAACGATCGCCGTTTTCTTACGTCATAATATGCTTTGCGTGGGATGTTTGGTGGGGCCGTTTCACACTGTGATGGATGCCTGTGCGGAATATGAGCTAGACGTCGACGCCTTCTATGCCGAATTGAAAGACAGTATTACGGCGTCGCAGTTGACAGAACCACCAACTGGTGTGGATCGCAAACGATGATCTTTTTTCGCCCGCTTTTCACGATCCCATTTTTTTCCCATGCGCTTAGCATGCGGCTTACGGTATGAAGGGTCGTACCCGTCATCTCGGACAAGTCTTGACGCGTAATCGGAAAATTAATCTCGATCCCCGTGCTCACTTTGCGGCCGGATTGATTGATCAGGCGTAGCAACGCACACGCGATCCGTTGTTCGACTTGCTGGGTCGCCATTTCTACGATGCGATTATTCATCTCGCCGATGCGGTCTCCGACTGTCTTGTAGGTTTCGGTGGCAAAGCCGTCATAGCGGGCAGAAAAGTCATCCCAAAGCCGCATCGGCCATGACAGCGCCAACGATTCCTTGGCGGTGATAGCTGTTGCTGGATACGTGTCGCGGCCCAACGCCTTGGCAATACCAAATAGCTGACCCGACGGGATATGCAGCGCGATGACCTGTTCACCATCCGGCGTGATCCGAACAACGCGAATGTAGCCATCGAGCAGCAAATAAAAGCGATCGGCATGGTCGCCTTCTTCAAACACGCTAACGCCAGCGTCATAACGGCGCGAGCTGGCTTGTTCGAGAATTTCGCTAATCGCCTGCCCATCCAGCTTTGAGAATGGCGGCACGTCCAAAAGCAAGCTTTCGTCGAGACGCGCATGAGATGAGGGGCGGGCTACAGACTTCATCTGGTGAAAATTGCACATCTTTGCCCATTTATCCAATCGAATTGATCTAGCGCAAGAAATTGGGTTGTTTTCTTTGTCCCATGACAAAGAACGCACGCAGTCACCGCCGTAAAACAGATGCAATTAAACACGAAAGGAAAATATATGTTTCGAATGATAGCCTCCGGTCTTGCACTCAGCGTGGCGCTTACTGGCGCTGCTGCAGCAGAGGGCTTTGAAATCAAAATGGTGAACCGCGGCGAAGCAGGCACAATGATTTTTGAACCTGCGTTCCTCCGCATTGCAGCCGGCGACACGGTAAAATTCATTGCCGAAGATCGCGCCCACAACGCGGAATCCATTCCTGAAATGATGCCTGAAGGCGCCGAGGAATTCACCGGTAAAATCAACGAAGAGATCAGTGTCACCTACGACGTTGAAGGTCTCTATGGGGTCCGCTGCAAACCGCACTTTGCAATGGGCATGGTGATGACAATCGCCGTTGGCGACATCGCCGAGGCCCCCGAAGGTTACATGGAAGGTCGCATTCCGCGCGGCGCCAAGAAGCGCTTTGAAAAGCAGCTTTCAAACCTTTGACATTAAACGGCCGTGGCCCGTGCCACGGCCCACGCCAACATACCTTTCTAAGGAGATAAAGATGACCAAGTTCATTAATCCGGGCCTTCAGTCCACAAGCCGCCGCAACGTTCTGCGTGGATCCGTGCTTGCGGGTGCTGCTGCCGTGACAGGCGGTGCCACTTTTGCAGGCCAGCGCCGCACACCCATGCCAAAGACCGCGCCAATGGCATATTTCACCGACGCTGCTGATCAACAGACCAAGGCAGAGGCAGCGCCTGCTGACTTGTCCGGTTACACCCGCGTAAAAATGGACTTGGTGGCACCACCGTTCGCCCCAGCCCACGAGCAAGTGGCAACAGGTGGTCCAAAGATCATCGAAATTACTATGGTAACCGAAGAGCGGCTCATGGTTGTTGACGAAGACACAGGTGCAAGCATCTGGGCGCTGACTTACAATGGCTCTGTCCCCGGTCCACTGATCATCTGCCATCAAGGCGACATGATCGAACTTACGCTGCGCAACCCTGTTGACAGCCAGATGGAACATAACATCGACTTTCACGCATCAACTGGTGCATTGGGCGGCGGTGGTTTGACCCACGTCTATCCCGGCGAAGAAACCGTGCTGCGTTGGAAAGCCACTAAGGCTGGTTGTTTTACCTACCACTGCGCCCCGGGTGGCGCGATGATCCCTTACCATGTCACGCACGGCATGAACGGATCGGTTATGGTGTTGCCACGCGACGGCCTAAAAGATGTTGAAGGCAATGCGCTGCCATATGACAGCATCGCCTATATCGGCGAGCAGGATTATTATCTGCCCAAAGACGACAACGGCGACTACCGAACATATGAATTTGCTGGCGACGACTATGCCGATAGCCTTGATGCAATGCGCACTTTGACCCCAACACATAGCGTCTTTAACGGTGCTGTTGGCGCATTAACTGGCGAGGCTGCGTTACGTGCGAAAGTTGGTGAAACAGTTCTGATGATCCACAATCAGGCAAACCGCGACTCGCGCCCACACCTGATTGGCGGGCACGGCAATTACGTCTGGGAAACATCATTTAGCACGCCACCGCTCAAAGACGTCGAAACTTGGTTCGTGCGCGGCGGCACAGCAATGGCGTCGATGTATACCTTTGAACAGCCAGGTGTTTATGCCTACGTGAACCACAACCTGATTGAGGCTGCCTTGCTTGGCGCGACTGCCCACTTTGTGGTCGAAGGCGAGTGGGACAACAACCTGATGGAACAGGTTATCGCCCCCCGCAGTTTCGAATCGTAATCGAGCGTTGAAATGAATACCGCTGCCGCCAAAAAATCATCCTTTGGGATCAAGTTCCTTAAGCCTTGGCTTATTGGACTGGCGGCAGTGGGACTTATTGGAGCTGCGATAGTTTCGGACGATCACGCAGTTACCCCTGCCCCTCGGGTGGCTGAAAGGCCTGTTATTCTCCCAGATAGAACCGCCCTATATGTGCAAAAATACGAGGTCACGGTGGCCGAATGGAATCTGTGCCATGCAGCAGGAGCTTGCACATTAAAGTTACGGGTCACTGGAAACCAGACTGAAGCCGCGATGCCCGCCACAGGGCTAGCCTATCCCGATGTCAGCCAATATTTGGCGTGGATCAACAACGCGACACACCAAGGTTTCCGCTTACCAACGCTGCGCGAATGGGAGTTCATGGCGGCCGAAGTTATGCCAGCCACCCCTGATCCGATTTTCACTGATCCAGACCTGTCTTGGGCTTCTGCTTATTTGTTGGAACCGCAAACGAAACGGACATTGCGGCCGCAAGGTGCTTTTGCAACAACGTCCCATGGTATCGTTGATCTGAACGGCAGTGTTTGGGAGTGGACCGCAGAGTGTTACTCTGGCGCACAAAAGCACGACATTCCCGCCGATGACTGTCCCGCATTTTTCGTCGGCGGCGAGCATATCGCAGCAATTCCATATTTGGTGCGCGACCCCGCACGGGGCGGGTGCGCGGTAGGTGCACCACCAGCGCACTTGGGCATGCGTCTTGTACGTGATGAACGGTCTGGCTAAACTGAATTGGCTGCAGCCGCGGTTAAAGACAAAGGCAGCACTTAAGAAGACATCCTTGACCCGCCGCCGATCCGTCGGTCAGCGTGTTAAACGTTATTTGGCACCGACCACCGCCTGACTTACAGCCATAACGCCTTCTATTGTCAGAACCGCACCACTCACAAACCGTGAAAACGGGCTGACAAAAATCCAAGCCACATTGGTTATGTCTTCGGAGCTTGCGACAGATAAGCTCGGCTTATCAGCATACAATTCACGCCATTCCCCCACATTTCCAAGGTCCCTTGCTGCCCGAATTTGTAAGAATTTTTCACCGGCCTCAATGTCGCCGAGGTCTTCGTGATCCAAGTTGCCAGCTCTTCCTACAAAACGGAGGCATCGATGTGACGCCGCTGCTTTTCAAACAGCGTTTCAGCGATTGCGAGCCTTTGGCATGCCGAGCATGCACCGTTTGAAAACACGTGGCCCGCCATATTGCATTAGGTCACTACCTCCTCAACGCGCTGCATAGAGGTCCGGCGCGTGACGAACTGTCGTCTGATAAAGGCTGCGATAAACAATGCGGTCATGATCAGAATGATCGTTGGCGCGGGTGCACTGTCGAGAAAGAAACTGGCATACGTTCCCAATAGCATCGACGCCATACATACGATCACAGACACCCATAGCATCGTGGAAAACTTGCGCACGACCAAGAACGCGATGGCACCCGGTGCGATCAGTAAACCGATCGCAAGGATCAGCCCCACTGCCGATAGTGTGGCCACGATAGTCAACGAAAGTGCGGCCAGCATTCCATAATGCAACCAATTAACCCAAAGCCCCGACGCGCGTGCCTGTGCCGGATCAAAGCTGTGTAGCAGCCAATCTTTCCATTTTAGTGCAAGCATTAAACCAACACCAAGCGATATGATCCCAGCGGTCCACATCTCGTGCGGCTCAACACCCAGCATGTTGCCAAACAGAATGTGATCAAGGTGCATGTTGGTCTCAACAGATACATAAAGCACGATGCCCACGCCAAACATGCCCGAAAATACGACCCCCATCACAGTATCCTGTTTCACGCGGCTGTTACTGGACAAATAGCCGGTCGCAAGCGAGCAGGTCATACCTGCCGCGAACGCTCCGATGATCAGGGGAATACCGAAGATATAGGCCAGAACGATGCCGGGCAGGACTGCATGACTGACCGCGTCGCCCATGAGCGCCCAGCCTTTCATCACCAAAAAGCACGACAGCAATGCTGTTGGAACCGATACAATCATAGAAATCAGAAACGCGTTCTGCATGAACGGGAATTGGAACGGCAGCATCAGGTAATCGATATTCATTATTTGAACTCCGCTGCTAGATCTTCAGGACTGCGCTCTAACGCTTGTTTCGCTTTGCGTTTCGCAGCCAGCAATCCGTATTTTGGTGCAAATACAAAGGCGACAAGAAAGATCAGGGTTTGCAGGGTTACGATGATGCCGCCAGTCGCGCCATCAAGAAAATAGCTAATGTAGGCGCCAAGAAAGCTGGTGATTGATCCGATTGCAACGGATACGATGATCAGGCGGGGAAACCTGTCGCAGAGCAGATAGGCAGTCGCACCGGGTGTGACGACCAAGGCAATCACCAGAAATGCACCCACAGTTTGCATGGCGGCGACAACGCAACCGGACAGCAGGATAAAGAAGATCGCTTTCAGCAGACCGGGACGCAACCCGATGGTGCGCGCGTGGTTTTCATCAAAAAACGTGACCATCAGATCTTTCCATTTTGCCAGTAGGACGGCCAGCGATACAAAACCGATGATCGCCAATTGCAACGTGTCTTCGGGTGTGATCGCGAGGATATTGCCCATAGTAATAGTTTGGATCGACACTGACATTGGATTGATCGACACGATGAACAGACCCAGCCCAAAGAAGGACGTAAAAATCAAGCCTATGATCACATCGACCTTCAGCCCCGAACGTTCAGACAGGAACAACATCGCGCCAGCGGCCAGTCCACCTGCGATGAACGCGCCCAAGGCGAACGGCAGACCAAGAATGTACGCACCTGCCACCCCCGGCACGACCGAATGGGACAATGCGTCACCGATCAAAGACCAGCCTTTGAGCATTAAGTAACACGACAAAAACGCACAGACGCCGCCAACAAGGGCTGACACCCACATGGCGTTAATCATGTAGTTGTAACCGAACGGCTCAAGTAAATACTCCATTATTCGCCCCGTTTCGTGCGCTGGGTCTTGTCGCCATATTGCACAAGCGGGCGTTCATCATCGGTAAAGATCGTGACCGATCGCGCATCTTCATCATCGTGCAACGCGTCGCCACCCAGCGTGAAATGCCGCAACACACCACCAAAAGCGACTTCGAGGTTTTCACGGGTGAATGTGGTTTCGGTTGGTCCGTGGGCCAGTACTGTGCCCTTGAGCAGCACTGTGCGATCACAAAACTCCGGCACCGAACCAAGGTTATGGGTTGAAACCAGCATCACGCGACCCTCATCGCGCAATTCGCGCAGCAGACCGATGATTTGTTCTTCTGTTTTAACGTCTACGCCGGTGAATGGTTCGTCCAGCAGAATAACTTGACCGTCTTGCGCCAGCGACCGTGCAAGAAACACGCGTTTGCGTTGGCCGCCGGACAACTCGCCAATTTGGCGCGTTCTGAAATCTTGCATGCTGACGCGGCGCAAGGCCTCGTCGACTGCGTCATGGTCTGCTTTCTTGGGGCGGCGCAGGAAATCCATGTGGCCATAGCGACCCATCATGACGACGTCTTCAACCAGAACAGGAAACGCCCAGTCGACGTCCTCGGATTGCGGGACATACGCCACGAGGTTCTTGGCCAACGCTTCTTTGACATCAAGACCGAGGATTTTGATTGTACCTTTGGCGGCAGGTACGAACCCCATGATGGCCTTAAAGAGCGTTGATTTGCCGGAACCGTTTACGCCCACCAAGGCGGTCACAGTGCCGCGCGGAACTTCAAAACTGGCGTTCCAAAGGGCGGTATGACCATTGCGGTAAGTGACCGTTACATCGCGCGCCGAAATACCGACACTGGTTTTAGTATCTTCATGGTCGTCTAAAGTTTTTTCGTCACGCATATCGTTTCCTTTGGCGGGAACTGCTGGGGCAGTTTAACGCAGTTGACCTGCGACACAGATGCCAAGGGTCAATTATAGATGATTTATTTTAACTAGTTCATTGCAGACGTCAGACCATCGGCCACTGTACGGGATGTCACGCGCAACAGATCAAGGTAAGTCGGAACGTCACCATCTGGTTCGCTGAGGCTGTCCACATAAAGTACGCCGCCATAAGCCACGCCAGTTTCGCGTGCCACCTGCTCAGCAGGGGCCGTATTGACCGTACTTTCACAAAAGACGACCGGAATGTCATTGTCCCGAACACCGTCAATAACAGCGCGTACCTGTTGCGGCGTGCCGACCTGGTCTGCGTTCATTGGCCATAGGTACAATTCCTTCATGCCAAGATCACGCGCGAGGTAGCTAAATGCACCTTCGCAGGTCACCAACCAACGGCGATCTTCAGGGATTTCCGCAATGGCAGCACGCAGTGGTTCAATGGTGACGCGCAGCTCTTCTTTATAGGCTTCCGCATTAGCCATATATGTTTCGGCGTTGTCGGGGTCTTGCGTAACAAAGGCCGTGACGATGTTATCGATATAAATCAGCGCGTTATCCAAGCCCATCCAAGCATGCGGATTGGGCTTACCCTCGTAACTGCCCGAGGAAATCGAAATGGGATCAATACCATCGCTCAACGTGGCGGACGGCACATCCTCCATGTTGGTGAGGAACTGTTCAAACCAAAGTTCCAAATTCATACCATTCCACAAAATCAGATCAGCATCATACGCGCGCACGATATCTTGGGGTGTCGGCTCGTAGCCGTGAATTTCAGCACCTGGTTTGGTTATGGACACGACGTCCGCCGCATCCCCCGCTACATTCGCAGCCATATCGGCAAGCACCGTAAAGGTCGTGACAACTTTCATGCGGGTCTCTGCAAAAGCACCAGTGGCAAAGACCGCTGTGATAGCCGCGATAGCTGTTGCTTTAAGGAATCGGGATAACATTCAGGTCTCCATTAAAAAAATTCTAACCTCTGTAAATGCAAATCACTCGCAACTGTCAACTGCAATTGCGAATTATTCGCAAGAATATTCTTGATGAATTATGACCCTAAAGAAACTTAGAATTGCACGAAAAACACTACGCCTGAAAAAACACTGCGCCTGAAAAAAACACTGCGCCTGAAAAAAACACTGCGCCTGAAAAAAACACTGCGCCTGATAAGTTAGATGACATGCTGCGCGGAGCAGGCATACGTCTAACACAACAGCCGCAAACAGTTATCGCAGCCTATATGCAAAGCCACGACCGCCCCAGTGCGCAAGACGTGCGCGCGCGCCAGGTTGGTGGACAGCGATGGCTCTTTTGCGACCGTCTACCGCGCGCTATCTCAGCAGATGCCAGTATTGTACATCCGGTTGCCGTCGATGATGGTCCGGCACGGTTTAAAATGGCACCGAAAACCGAGCATAGTCATTTGGTTGATATTGACAGTGATGAGGTGCTGGAACTGGCATCTTATGAGGATAAGTATTTGGCCCGCCGTTAGCTGCCAGTGGTTCCAAAAACGAACAACGACGTACATGCAGCATCCTTAAATATTATCATCACTTTTAGAAAAGGTTCTGAGTTTCTGAACAAGTATAAGTAGGAATAAAAACAACAGAATAGCGATCACACCGAAATTAGTGTTTCGCCAGCCAAAGTATTCCAAAAGTAGACCGGGAAGGAAGGCACCCAGCATAGCAGCGATGCCGATTGTTGTATCACTGACGGCCTGCAATCCAATGGACTGTTCGGGCGGGCTCGATTGAGCGATCACAAAGGACCCCCCAACGTACATCATGTTCCACGAAAGCCCCAATAAAATGAGAGCGGCTTGGTACCCGATGAGCGCGAAGGGAATTGTTGCGGCAATGACAGCAGAGACGCCCATGAGCGTAACGCCAGCAATAATGATCGACCAAACACCGAGCTTGCGGATTAAAAAACCCATGAAGAGTGACGGAACGAACATCGCAAGAACATGATACTGCACAGTAAACGAAATATCCGTGTAGCTAATGTCACAAATATCCATTGAAATCGATGCGCCAATCATGAGCAAATTCATCAACCCGTAACCGATTGCCGCAGTCAAAAGACCAAGCGTAAAGGTGGGATTTGCGAACGCCGTTTTGATATTGCTAAGACGCAATTTTGTTTGGGGGATTTTTGGGCGCGGAATGCGAGCTCCTGCAACCAGTAAAAGCCCCGCAACCGCCAAAGCGCTGATGCTAAGATACGCGGATTCGAAGACAACCGTTGAAAAGATGTCCCATCGGGAAAGTTGGGGCCCCAGAAATGCTGCGAAGGTTCCACCGAAGACGACAAGTGAAATAGCGGATGCGCGGTTCCGTTCATCGGCGACCTCTAAAGCAGCGAACCTATAAAAGTTAGTGTTCGCCAACTGCACGCCAATTAAAGCGTGAGCCAGACAAAGAAATAACGGATCACCCTGACGAACGGCCCAAAACCCAACGAGCCCACCCACGATTCCAAAAACAGTAGCCGCAGCAAAAATGGGTTTGCGGCCAAAGCGCGCCATAAGGTTTGCGCAAGGCATCGTCACCAATAAGATGGAGAGAAACTGAATTCCGTAAGGAACGGTAGCCCAGGTACCCTCCCAACCAATTTCACGCGAAACAAGCGCAGACACAGCGACCGAGACCACTGCAATGGATATTCCTAAACCATTGCACAGCGCGAGGCGGATTATCTCGAAAACTGTACGAACGCTGGCCGTTTTGGTGTCTGACATTATGTTCCGCTATTCTCTAAGCTGTTAGTGCGAGAGGCAGATAAGCCTCGCCAGAATCATACGCAACAGTCACGACGATGGCGTCCGGGTTTGATTTAGAAACTGATTTTGAAGCGTGGTAGTTTGCGCCACTTGATATGCCAGGAAAGAAACCCAATTCGGATGCCATGTTGCGTTAGCCCTGTATTGCCATGTCTCGTGTTGCTGAATGAAACAGATCAATTTGGGATAGATCAAGAAATGGTGGCAATATGCCGACGGTGATGCCCTCGATTGTATGATCGACAAATTTCGAGGCTTGCAAATCACAGCCATCTGGGACGACCAAATGAAGCGCAACATTTGCAAAGGTCTCTCTTAAGGCCGCAGCAATGCCACTAAAACTAGCACCGGTGCCCGCACCCTTAACGAGTATAATTTGCTTATCGGTATCACCAACCTCATCTTTAATTTGCCGCACAATTTCGGGACCGGTTTCCACGGTATGGGCTTCTAGGTTTGCAGGATTGTTGAATTGGTCGGTGAAGTAATAATCATTTTGGCCGTCTGCCAAATACTGCTCAACGACCTCCCGAGGGGACTTACCTTCGTTCAAAAGATCGTCACCTACGATCCGTGCTCCAAAATGCTCGCATAGGTTCCGTTTGACCCGAGAAAACGATAGCCCAATGACGAGATCAACGCCGATATTGTGCCGTCCCGCTTCGTAAGCGAGACCTACACCAAAGTTACCGCCCGTTTTTTCAAGAATGCGCCGCTTACCACCGGGCGTAAGATGCCCCTCGGAGATCGCTCTTTCGATTACAAACCTAGCGGAGCGCGCTTTGTGGCTTCCAGCCGGATTGCGTGATTCCATCTTCACAAAAACATTTTCATGAATTTGAATTGGGCTTTTATACAGCATGGGACATCAGTCGTAACACATGCAAGTGGACCTACAAAAACATCATCGCCAATATTGATATTCCCAAGCACGCGTGCGCAGGAGCCGATTTGCACCCGATTGCCAATTGTAGGATGGCGCCGACCAGAATTATTGTTGCTGATCCCTCTCGCCCCAAGCGTGACGCCGTTTAGGATGTAGGCATCTGTACCGATACGGACCGTCGACCCGATAACTGTATTCGATCCATGGTCAATTACACATCGCGTGCCGATTGTTGCACCAGGATGGATTTCAATACCCGTTAAGACGCGCGCTTGCTGATAGATTGCATAGGCCGCTTTGCGCCCAAAAGTTTGATCTTCATGAAACCATAGCCGATGCGACATCCGGTAACTTAGAACTGCACGAAACGGTCCTGATCGATCCAACGCCAGTAAATAGCTACCCTCAAGCGCCGGGTCGCGCTGCACGTAGCTAGAAAGGTCCTCTTCCGCCAGCGGCAAAATATCAGCTGTAATTCTTTGCAATATTTCGACGGAGCTACTGCAGTCGAAACCAACTTTGATTTGTGCGTCTTTTAATACCTCCTGAAGGAGAACATTAATTTCTTTATGCGTGTATTCAGTAATCATAATACAATCCCAAAAACCAGTTAAATTTGGAATGTCATATTGCATTGTGCGCATCAATGGATTTATTGTATGCATAATAATTCAATTACTCTTCCATAGGTTGATTATGTGGTTACCCAAACTTGATCCTGAAAAGCCAAAACATACGTCGCTTTTACTTGAGCTTCACAGGGCAATTGCAAGCGGGGTTCTCAAACAAAATGAACCGCTGCCCCCGCAAAGACAGTTAGCCTATGCATTGAACGTGAACCTCTCAACTGTGACGCGCGCGTTTAAAGAAGCGAGCGCACAAGGGCTGATCGGGGGTGAAATTGGACGCGGTACATTTGTTTTGCCTGTGTCAGATGCAAAAGTGCTTTTCGCCAATTCGACGCGAACAGAAAATATTGCGGACCTAACCCAGATAGCGCCTATAAAAACAAACACGAACCTTATCAGAGATAGCCTGCAAACCTTTAGCGTCTCAGATTTCAATGAGGCAGAACGATACCCGTCTCATGACGTGTTATTACGCGCTGAGTCTGCGGCAAGAGAGTGGTCAACGTGGCGCGGTGACACGACGCGCAACAATGATGTCGTCATAGGACCGGGCGCACATGCCCTTTTGACCTCGCTCTTATCCCTTGTTGTAAAACCTGGTGAATCCATTTTGGTCGAAGCATTTACGTTCCCGGGTATCAAGCAAGCCGCTGCAAACCTACAAATAAAGCTTATTGGTGTTAAATGTGATGCTTACGGTCTTAATCCGCAGGCCCTCGAGGCTGCTATATCAAATCACGATGTCAGATACCTTGTTTGCACACCAAATCTTCAAAACCCGACAGGTGTTACAATGGATACTGTACGGCGACGACAGATTGCTGACATTGTCGAGCGCACCCAAATGACGCTGATAGAAGATGACGTGTACGGTAGCTTTACAAATCAACCGCCACTAAGCGCCGAGACAAAGGGAGATCACTTTTGCGTCTCAAGCCTGTCAAAATGTGTCACCCCCGGGCTTCGTTTTGGTTTCGTTACTGGCTCTTGCGATGCGCTCGCCGGTTTGAAACAAGAAGTATCGATGACAAGTTGGCTTGTCGCGCCGTTCATGCTGACTCTTGCGACAAAGCTAATCGAAAGCGGAAAAGCAATGGACGCGGCAAACAATCAGAAGGCTCTAATACAGGCGCGCTCAGACATGGCGGTTAAGATTTTTGGAAAAAAACTAGACGGACCTGCGACGCATCTTTGGCTAGAGACACCATATGATTCCGAGGCTTTTTCTGACTTTATTTACGCTAAGGGGATCAAGGTTTTACCCTCAACAAATTTTCGCGTTGGTCGGGGGGGCAAGACCCATATTCGCGTTTCGCTAAGTGCCGACATTTCTAACAGTGAGCTCGCATGGAGCCTGAATCTCATTGCACAAAACGGCGCTAAATTGACATAATAAGTCTTATGCAGTCTAGCATCTAGGTTCGTGTTATGTGGTTCAAGATTGGCTATAAATAGATACTTTATGATTTCCAAAAAATGCATAGTAAACATTATGTTAAATATCATTCGCACCATCGCTCTAACCTACCTTGGGCGTCTAGCTGGCTGGTAGTGCTACAACTCTGCAACCTCCTAAAATCTTTTCAGCCGCAACGATCTCATTGCCCTGATGTAGGAAGTAAGGAGGGCCACCACGGTTGAGCACATATTTCATCGCTACAGACTAGCTCGTCTCAGTCTCTTGCTGAATATTGCTGCCATACTTCAGATCTTTAACGTTACCATATATTTCGGTGCCGACATAATCATCCTCCAGAAGCTTCGATGCCAGCAAGCATGAGATTGTCCGAAGTTACTTGAAACCAACATCCTTATGCCTGCTTGGAAGCTTGGTCTGCCCGCGTGTCCCGCATAGTAAGTACCAGAATGCGAGCCGCATGAAAATCCGCAATGCGAACGCTGCACTGCGGCGTCGGACCAGGGCATGAATGGCTAGTCAGGGCCGAAAGCGGCGACCATGAGCCAAGAACATCCTCATACCAAATACGGTTATTTGGCCCCATGTGTGCTGACATCAGACAGTCGGCATTTCGTTGTATTTAGCATTAAACAGGGATCACAATAACCGACCATGCCGTTGCAAAATTTTCCGAACTATCCGAATTTATCGCAGGTTTTCAGATATTGCCTTAGATAAGCGGTTGCGCTTGCCATTTGACCGCTTAGGCGGGCTTGCGATTCGCATTTCTATCCAAATTTCACTCCGAAAAATCAACTATAAATTGCAATATTGCCCGAGAGATCAAAAGCGACATGCTAAAAATGAATTGCGAGTTCCTAAAATATTACGATGTAAATCAATAAGTTAACAAATAATTAACCAGTAAATAAGAAATCATTTTCTATTGACTGTTGATCGTTGAATTTGGCTGGTCATAATAGAAAACAGGGCAATTTCAATCGGTTCTATACTTTAAAACTTATTTCGAAGCAGTAACATAGATCGACTCAAGATCGATATTCAGTAGTTAATTTGTATTTATCTATGGCCTTTCTTGGGGGGGGTTAAATGTCTGATTATATCGTTACCGACAAAAAATGCCGTGGTGCCGAAGGTTTTTATTTGGCCGCAGGCAAACGCGCTTTTGATTTGATTTTGGTGCTACTTGCACTTCCAGCTTTGCTGTTCATTTTTGCAATCCTAATTGTACTTACGATGCTGGACGGCCATGCCCCGTTCTATTGTCAGGAAAGAGTAGGTCTTCATGGCAAGGCCTTTAAGATGTTTAAATTCAGGACGATGGTGGTTGATGCCGACGCTCAGCTAGAACGTCACCTCGCCGAAAATCCCGCGGCTCGGATGGAATGGGATGTTAAACAGAAGTTGACAAAAGATCCGCGCATAACGTGGGTTGGAACATTTTTGCGCAAATCTTCAATGGATGAATTACCGCAGCTTTTAAACGTTCTGTTTGGTGAAATGAGCCTGATTGGACCGCGTCCGATGATGACCAATCAGACCAGCCTTTATCACGGGAAAGCCTACTATTTGATGAGGCCCGGCTTGTCCGGCCCATGGCAGGTTTCTGATCGTAATCTATCCAGCTTTAGTGCGCGCGTCGACTTTGACGATAATTACTACCGCGAGGTATCGTTCAAATCGGACTGCGATATTCTGCGAAGAACTGTCTCGACGGTTTTGAAGGGGAGTGGTTGCTAGTATAGCTCGCATGCGAAGACAATACTCAGTGGCCCGCGGGCCACTGATGCCGTCCCCCGCAACCAACCAGCCGCACGTCGTTTTGGTAAATGCTGGCGGCGCCCACGACCGGCGGGTTTTGGGAAGCGACGCAACGGAAAAGGGCGTAAATCCGCAGAGTTATCGTATTTCGAACATTATCATTTGATCTGTATCAAAAGTGGGCTAACTACTGTCCACACGTGATGGGTCGAATGGGTTGGAAATGACTAAAAAACTTGAGGCCGGAACCAAAGCGATCCTGCGGGACACGGCAAGCATCGCTCAAGCCGATATTTCCCACCATAGTAAAGGTGCATTGCCAGTCGTTTTGATCTGCGCAGTGACGACACCAGTCATTTTCGCAATCGCAAAATTTGCCGATGTCGGCACGCTGCGTGCGTTTGTCTATGCCGCCTTACTTGCCGGTCCTGTGACGCTTTTGCTTATTGGCCTCCGCATGGCGCTCTGCAAAGTGTTTAACTGCAATTCCTAACCATCGCTCGCAGCCGTTGTAACGCTAGGTTGATCATCAAACGATCCTCCAAGAGAACGATAAAGCGCGACCCTATTGCGGAGCCGCAAGATCCTGACATCAGCAATCGATTGCAGGATGCTGTAATATTGAACCCGCGCATCCTCGACACGAGTCAAATCCACTTCACCAGCATCATAGCGCTGTTGTTCCGTACCGATTGCGGCTTCAAGTTCGTTAGCGGCAGACTGCAAATGCGTCAAACGATGGCGCAACACAGCGTCTGAACCAAGCGCGTCTTCCACCTCCTGAAACGCACGCAAGGCCGCCGCGCCATATTCGGCAAGAGCTGCTGCCTGTCGGGCGTTGCGCGCATTGACCTCTTGTTCGCGGCTGTCGCCATCCAGAAGCGGCACCAGAACATTCCCCACCAAACCCCAAACGATTGAAGCTGGGTCAAGTGCATTCCCAAGCGAACTACCCCGTCCGGTTAGATTGGCCGACAGAGAAAGTTGTGGCAACCGCGCAGCTTCGGCTTCGCGGGTCCGGTGATAAGCGGCGGCCACCGCGCGCTCGCGCGCAACCAGATCCGGTCTGCGTTGTAATAGCTGTGACGGCAGCCCGGCGGGAACGGCACGCGGTAGACGAGGAAGCCCCTTGGGCCCAGCCAACTGATCCTCAGGATAGCGTCCCAGCAACACTTCGAGCACACGGATTGACGAGTCCTTTTGGCCCTCTAACTGCGCCTGCTGCGCCTTCGCCTGCTCCAGATTGGCACGGATCAGGTTGGCGTCTACCGCAATCAGACTCTGCGCTTCGACACGCGCCTCTACATTCCGCAGGCTCCGCTGGCGCGACGCTATTTCCCGGCCAACAATCCCTAGCTTTTCTTGATTTCCAGCCACGACTATCCAAGCATCCGCGACCTGTGCAGCGATAGATTGGCGAACCGCCTCGAACAACGCGCCCTCGGTCAGCACGTCCATATGCGCCGCGGCCTGCCGGTTGCTGACCCGCCCCCACAGATCCGCCTCCCAAGACAATTGTAAATCAACCGCGACATTCGACCCCGACGCAGCACCGTCCAATTGCCCAGCCCGCCCAGCTTCAAGGCCCAAACCAAGTGTCGGCATGGCCGCACCCGCAACCTGCCGGCCCAGCGCGCGCGCCTCAACCATCCGGTAATAGGCCGCTTTTAAATCCTGATTATTTGTAATCGCTTCTTTGACAAGTTGGCTTAACGTTGGGCTACGGAAATCAGCAACCCATCCATCATCCACCATCTTGGGCGAGGAGGACTGGTAAGCGGACCAGCTTTTCGCAATTTTTATATCCGGAGCCGCCGTGAATGGCAGCGCTGTGCCTAACGTGCAGCCGGATAATGCCGCCGTCAGCGCCAATACAGAAAAAGACATTTTGATGGGCGATTGTTTGAAACAAATTTTAAATTGGCCCGTGGCCATTAATACGCGCATAAATTTCCCCCCAGAAATTTTGGTGTTCTAAAAACTCTTAGGACACAGTGCTTGTCATTTTCAGGCGAAATGCAAGCTCTTTGCAATAAAACACCCCAATGCGACTTGAAATATAACGCAAGCAAGCTATGAAGACAGTTCATCGTCTAGCCCTAACCAATTCCAGGATGCTCGACGCCGGTGAAAAAATTTTTACACATTGAAATTTTTCGGCTATTGTCAGATCAGTTTCGCCACGTATTTTGTGGTCGCGCTACTAATCTTCCTCGACTGAATTTTACAAGACCGATTTATTGGGACGCACAATCATAGAACATCCGGCAACCAAATCCATGATCCTCCCCCTCGTCTACGCTGCAAAATGCAAGCGTAACACTGGTGTGGGCAGATCGTTTTTCATGGATAATGTGTTCGACGACTTGCTGCTGGTCCAACTGGCCTACGTGATCATCCTGAGCCCCTCGCTGTATGCCATTCTGGGCATAACGGCGCTGCATTTCTCTTTGTGGTGCATCTATGAAGCAGGATATGTCGAAAACGACAAAATCGCCGCCTCAAAAGAAGCCGACGGATCGATACCTGAAAATTATACTTACTACGCTTCTCGGTATTCGGAGCCCCGTGCATGGATCGCAGCAGCGCTTTTGGGTTTCTTGGGTGTCATTCTTATCGTTCACAGCCCCGACGTCCGTCGTGGGTTGGGCGATTTACCGGTCCAGAGCTTAGTCATCGGATTGTTGGCTTGGGCTGCGCTGCTTATCGCGATGCGGATGACCTATTGGGCCTACAACAATATCGACAAAATGAGCCGCGTTTATGTGTACCCCGCTCTGCAAGCATTCAAGTACGCATTTCCGTCTCTCTTTCTTGTATTAGAGCCGATATCAGCTGCGCTTTTGATGGCACAGATTTTGCGGCGCTGGATTCCCTATCTGATTTATCGCTACTCTGGGGTGAAACGGCACAATGCCCCCACGCGTCTTATTCGCTTGGCCGCCTTCATGATCTGCGCAATTTTACTGATTGACGAAATCGACGGGCTAGAATCCATATGGAAACTGATCGTGATATTCGGTGTGTTAATTGGACGTGCCTATCGCGAAATCCGGGAGGCATTGTCACGATTCAGTCTGGTAACGGCAGATCGATGGCATGACGATAGCGGTCCGAAAGTTTGACTCATCGGCACATTTGTCTAGCATCTCTAAAACGGGCAACCCTATTTTATTTCAAGGTCACATTTCATGATCAGACATAACTCACCTTCGGTTTTCATCGTCTTATGCTTTATGGTTTTGGGCATTGCCCTGTCGCCAAGCAAAATCGCCGCAGAGACATTGCTGCGTCCGGGCGACACAATCAAGCTCTCGATTCTGGGCCTGCCGAATTCCGAACTGATCACGGCGATTGATGCTGATGGGTTTCTAACACTTTCTTGGTTCGGACGTGTAGACGCGTTGGACAGAACTCTTACAGACGTGCTGACCGAAGTGCGCGGCCTGACCAACGGTCAACTGTTCAAACGCTATACAGCCGACGGCCAGCTTAAGCTGATCCAACTCACCAGCGAAGACATCAGTCTTGAAGTCGTCGCCTTTCGCCCTGTGATCGTCTCAGGCGAGATCGCCCGACCAGGCGAAATTGCCTTTCGGCCTGGTTTGACAGTTCGGGGTGCGATAGCCATCGCAGGGGGCGTGCGCAGCAGCCTTTTGACCGATGTCACTGTGACTGACCCAGGCCAGTTGATCCGCTGGCAGAACGATTATTCCCGCGCCACAATCGACCACGCAACGGTTATGGCGCGGCTTTGGCGCGTGCAGGCACAACGCGATGAAACTAGCGAGCCGCAGGCTGTTCCTTATGATCAGGTGGCCGTCACATCAGAGGTTTTTGATGCGCTCTTGGACCGCCAACGCAACCTGATAGAAAACGATCTCGGAAATCTGGCTGGCGACCGTGCCTATCTCGTTGCCGCTCTGAGTAGGGCGCAAGGGCGGGTACTGATTTTGTTAAAGCAGCAGGACCAGCTTGGCGAACTCGTCGCCTCTGATGAAGAAGAAGAAGCGCGAACCCGCGACCTCGTCGAGCGCAGCCTTATTCCCGCACCGCGTCTTGCAGAAGTCCGTCGAACAACTTTGTTAAGCGCAACGCGGTTGCTTGATGTGGAAGAAAAACTTGCAAATTCTCAATTGGAAGTCGCCAGATTGGAGCGGGAAATAAATCGCTTTGAAGAAACCCGCGCCGGTGATCTTTTATCCTTACAAGAACAGCTGACCGCGGCTTTGCTGGAATCTCGACTGCGCTTGGATCAATTGGCGCAAAACCTGTCATCAGCAACCACCGGCCAAACCGGAACCACGCTGACCGCTAATAACGGAATTAACCTGCGCGCGTTTCGCCGCGCGGACGGGATAATCACGGAAATTGTGCTTGATCTCAATAGCGTCATTGAGCCGGGGGACGTGATTGAGGTCTCGTTGTCCCAGTAACATTAGGTTTAAGACCCGCATCAATCAGCCGCTTTAGTTCGCTCACAACAGCGCTTGCATAAAGCCACTCCATCGCGACCGAACGCACACCAAATTCCGAACAGATAGGGACCGCCGAGCTTTCAAAAATGCGTGCATATATAGGCCATTTTTCTTCATCTGCTGGATAAATCGCGCCCGCGACCTTGTCAGTTTCAAATTGTCGCAAATTTCCGCCCGCCACGCCAAACGAGAGTAGGCCAGGAAACTTGCATTGGCGCGATAAATCCATGAGCAATGGATCTCCGAACTGACGCGTCCCAAAGCCCTGCACAAAAGACACGTTTGCTGGATTACACCCCAGCGCAAACCACATTCCTTGCACTGCCTTTCGGTACAACGCCGTGATATCGGCATTTTTGGTTCCAAGCTCCAACGCCAGCATCGACGCCGGCCAGTTGGACCCCGGCCCAAAGCGCATCCATCCATTACCAAATGGATATGTGTCCGATGTATGCAGGCCGTAATCTGCCCCCATACGCTTGATCGCATTACCTCTACTTGACGCCCAATTGACAATAGAGGCGGCAATCTCGTTGTTGATCGCCCTGCCCTCCTCGCCGGAACGAACATAGTCAAGCGCCGGACCAATCACGTTTGCCCGCGCGGAAATTTTGAAATCCGGCACAGAAACCGTTTTGAACGCGTTGCTTTCTTCAAACACTGCCAGAATATCCTCACGGCCTGTAGCGCGGTAAAGCGTGCCCGTCGCATCCGACCGTGCTCTGAGTATCCGTTCTCGTGCAAAGTCATCACTCGCCATTTCATCAGTGATATTTGCAGTTTCAGCCCAATCCCATGCCTGCTCGGCCTCGGCGATCAAAGCCGCACCCAGAACCGCGTCGCCACAGATGTTCGCAACAACATGCCCCAACTTTGCCGCCGCAAGTGCAAATCGATAGGCAGCCCATTCTTCAACCGCATAAGCGTAAGTGTTCTGGACCGGGTTCCAAGACACCGATCCGCTAATCCCGTCTAACGAATACTCTACCCCGCCAATGATGGACCCGTCTGCGCCTTGGGTTCTGCGCCACAGCGATATGCCCCAAAGCGCCTCGTGGATCAGGTCCGGCAACACGGTCACGCCGTCACCGCGATCCATTGCCCCCCTGCGCGCCGCGACATCAGGATGAGCAAAGGGCAGACCAGATTCTGGAATATTCATTGAAAGGGTTCGTGCGCTTTGGAGCGTTTCAACCATATGTGCCATGGCATAAACAGGATCCATATGCTGGATGCGGCGATCCCAATCACCAGCATCGTGCCATCCGCCCCACGCACTGTCATTCGTCGCCGCGCCGATTTGGTCGCCAATAGGCGTGGCCGCCACGGCCCTATTGGATTGCGGTTTATGCATAAACCCTTCGGATGTACGGCCCAGCTGGACAGCGCTTTGCCAAACGATCAGCCCATCTTCGGGATGACCATTGCGTGGGCGCTGGCGGCCCTCACCGTGCTTTTTTTCGATCTCGCAGCCTGACCGTTGGTGAAAATATAAACGGGCTGCCGCGCGAAACACATCTTCATAAGGCGTCTCGGCCACCACAATATCGGCTGAAACGCCAAGGCCCTCAATTTTCAAACGGTAAGTACCCGGCATATTTATATCCGAAAAATTAGCTTCCCAGATACAACAACCGTTAAAGTTCTTACCATCCGCATGAGGTTCACCGACCGCTTTTGCCAAGGTAAGTTCGCCCTCGGTTACGACGGCTCCTGTTTTAGCATCAACCAAAGTCCAGCGCGCACCTACGGCAATGAGCAAATCGGATGATAGGCTTTCGCCATGAACATCAACCCCCAGCCAGAGGCCAACATAGACGCTTTTGGGGCCGTCTGCAGGATAGCCGGCCGTACAGACATGGAATATCTCGGAGGGCGTCGGGGCGGCCGCATCAATGGTTAAATTCGGCAAGCCATCCGCGGCAACCTCAATCTTGGATGCACTTGCAAAACGATCATCGAGTATAAGCGTGACCAAATGGCGACGACGGCTTGCACGGTCGCCATTTCCCAAGGTTGCTGTATTTATAGGAACTGTCTTGCGGCAAACGCGTGCCACGGGCACCCGCACGCCATCGATTGCCACCTCCCAATTGGCGGCTGCATCCGCGGCCACGACGCCGCCGATCGATACGATGAGCGGCGCAAATAACGATGCTGCCGTCCCTGACATAACTTCTGGAAGTATACGAAAAATCTGCGGAGCGGTTGCATGTCGGGCGGCAGAAAAATCCCCGTTGACCCTGCCCAACAGACCACGCGCACCGCGTCGATGGTTCGGGTCCAGCGTCAAAGTGATCGGTGAACCCAGCGTGATTTCCTTCGGTGGATCCTCGCGCAGGACAGTTTCCTCGATTGTCAGCACGAGGGCGCTATCCCCCATCGGGGATCCGACAAAAGTGATATCATTGCTGTGCGGGGCAAAACAGCCACTCAAATCCGCCAAAGGCTCTGGTGTTGCTTGCGACAGCACAACGTGCGGCCAAGCGGCCGAAGTAAGCAGGGATATTACAAAATTTCTGCGACTTAAGGTTACCGGAGCCTTCTGCACGATGTATTCCTTTTCGAACCCGCCATTCACGTCGGTCAATATTTCTTCAGCTTTTTCCCAATACCCTTAATCACAAGCCTAATTGCAATTTGACGGTTTAGATACAGGATCAGAAAATAGGTGAAGATCGTCAGGCCCAGCCACACAAAAGCAATGCCAGTTGTCACCGTATAAAGCGAAAGCACCCCAAAAGGGGTAGCAGCCAGCAAGGCCAAAAACTGCATGCGTAATTCAATCCATGGTATATTAAGCGGGCGAATGCGCGATGCAAAATATCCATAGGTTACAAGGCTAATCGCCGCGCTGATTAACGTGCCCAGTGCTGCACCAAGAGCCCCAAATTCCGAGACCATCACAAAGGTCACACTTGCATGGACCAACAAGTTTCCAGCCATCAACAATAGCTGCACCCACGTTTTTTCAGCGATGCTAAAGACATAAGCAAGATAGCTTCCTTGAATGCCGCTGATAAACGCAGCAGCGGCTACCCACGGTAGATTAGCGGAAACCTCATTGCGGAAATTTTCGTCAAACAGAACCTGCGACATCGGAATTGCACCAACCGTCAGGATCAGGACAAGTGGCACCGACAGCAGTAAAAGAAAGGAAGCATAGCGTTCAAAAGCTGCGTCAGAACTTTCATGACCGTCTTCCTCATAGGCCTCGTAAATTGTTGGTGATACCGAACGTCCCAGCATGATCATTGTCA
Source organism: Yoonia sp. (assembly GCA_047629435.1). Classification (GTDB taxonomy): domain Bacteria; phylum Pseudomonadota; class Alphaproteobacteria; order Rhodobacterales; family Rhodobacteraceae; genus Yoonia. The sequence continues at coordinate 50,687 of JBLHXF010000010.1, forward strand.
TCGATATGCTGCGCATAGCGAGCGTCATCGCCGCAGAGAAGGTCCCAACAGCAGCAAGGCCAACCAAATTTGCCAATATGGATTGGGTGACAAGAACATTGATGCTCGCCCCTGCGGCCACAATTGCCAAAGGTACGCCGAACCGCAGCAGACGCTGAAATGTTTTTCGGTCTGGCAGGGCGGCGGGTGACTGTTTGAGCAGCCACATAATGGCCCATATGCCCGACAGGCCAGCTGCTCCACCTAGACCAAGCACGGCAAGGCTTGGGTCAAGACCAACACCGAGAATGATTGCCACCACTGCAAGGCCCGCAATCGGCCGGAACAGAACGCAGACGGCAAACCGTTTTGCCTGACCGTGGGCCCGCAACCCCGATAGCCCGATTTCATTGAGCCCATGACCCAGACCAAAAACCAAAACGGGCATCAAAGGTACCCCCCACGAAGTCCCGCCAAGAACCACCCAAAGCACAATCGCCGCTGCGATGCCGGTCGCGCCAGCAGCCGCTGCACCTAAAAGCCACGAGGTGCTCATGCCTCCCATATCTGCCGCTTTGTGAAACCTCACCATCGATGCTGGCACCCAACCAAGTAAGATAGCGAAGGCCGCCGTACCAGCTTGGACAGCAAGGTTAAGATGCCCATAAGCCTCGGGCTGCATCATCCGCGGCAATGCCATAAATGTAACAAGTGCCAGAAATGATCCCAGCAGTCGGGAGAGGAAAAAAAGCGTCATGGTAAACGATGTCGTTTCTGATCGAACACGCCATGTGGCAATCTGGATTGATTGATGACGCGCGAAGGTTTGGGTTGGAGTTTTGACGTTCTCAACAGGATCGATACCTTTGTGGTGAATGCCACGAAGGTCATCCAGTTCATTGAAGATCCGCTTAGAATGCTGCTTTCAGTTATGTTGAACATTATAAAGGCGAGAATTAGAACTAAAGCTCCTGCCCCCAAAAGCCGCGCTGAATGATGGGCCGTGGTGGTAAGGCTGCCGCGAATTGACCGGACCAAATGCAGCAAAAACAGTGGAACGCCGAAGATACCGACATCTAATAGCAGTTCGATCAACCCGTTATGGGAATAATACGGCAGAAACCCTACCGACTTATCGCGCGCAATTTCGGTCACGCGCCGAGACCCCGCATTCCAGAACCCGTCAAAGCCATACCCAAACCAGATGTTTTCGATGACACTTGGCCAAACGACACTCCAAATCGGTATCCGCCCAGACAAAGTTGGCTTGCGCCCCAGCGACCCTAAAAGATCATCCCAAGTACCCGATGCGAAAAGCACATAGATAGCAAAAATTAACAGCACAAACAGCCCGATATAAGCCGCAGCCCAAAGCCGGATATATCCGCGCAATAGCGTTGCAAGATAAAATGCGCTTAGCGAAATCACCGCAATAATCTGCGAAGTCCGCGATTCTGACATGATCAACATGGCAAACAAGAACAGCCCGCCTACAGCGAACATGCGCCGCTGGCGCCCACTAGTCGTCGCGATAACCGGAGCAATCGCCAACAAAGAGACAGCACTGATCGCTCCTAGACCGTTCTTGTGATTGAACACTCCCCGCCATGTATTAGGCCAAGGTTCGGCCCCTCGCGCATCGGCAAAAAGCGCAATCGCTATCAAGCTCGCGAGGGCGGTAAATACGCCTAGCAAAGCGAAATTCCGAAACAACGCCTTCAAAGACATCGTTGCAGCCAACGTCATCGCAAGCAGAGTTGTCGCCAAAAGTGGAAGCAGTTTACGGATCGTGTTTACTGGGGTTTCAGTCCAACTTACGCTGACCATCGCCAACATCAGAAGCAAAGTTAGTTCAGGCGCTGCAACCACTGCTTTAATCAGGTAGCGATAGTTCAAGAACACAATTCCAAAAGTCGGAAGCAGCAATAAAAGCCGCAGCGGTCCTCCGATCCCTCCAGGACCCAAAACCGTCTGAATAACATCCGTTCCGATAAAAAATATAAGAGAGAATATCAGCAATACCATCAACCGTTCAGGCTGTTGCGTATTGATCATGTCAGGCGTCGATCTGTTCATGAACGCCTCAAAGATTTCAGAAACCGCAAAGCCAAAGACGGGCGCAACACTGTATCTGGATAGAGTATTAGCCCCCCGACCCCTAACATGGCTGCCCGTGTTTTATCACCGAATTGCAGTTCACTGCGAACACCCGACCAGAAGATATCAATACGACGGGCACGCAATGCCTTACCCAGCCCCTTTCCGAAGCGGGTGCGCAGATTGGGATTTGCGGCGACCACATCGAGACATGTAACACGACGTGCAAATGCATCTTCACGCGCCTTATAATTCGCCCCCGTTCCAACTTGCCGGTACGCAAGTACTGTTTCACCTTCGATAATTGCGATATGTCCTAAGGCCAGAACCCGGCACCACAATTCCCAGTCTTCACCGTAGGCAAGAGTTTCGTCAAAAGTGCCCGCAAGATCCAGTATTTCCCGACGAATTGCGAACGCGCCTCCATTTACAATGTAATTCTTGCGCAAAAGCGTCCCAAGCGGATCCACGCCACGCGCCAAATTGCGGTTATCACTTGAGGGCATTGGTGAGCCATCCTCAGCGATCCGCGCAATCCCGCCCAATGCTCCAATCGCATCAGGGTACGCTGCCAATGTATCTGCAATCCGCGAAAGCGCGTCAGCCGCTAGCAAATCATCTGCATCCAAAAATACGATCCACTCTCCAGTCGACCGCTCAAAGCCAAGGTTGCGCGCGGCACTGACGCCACGGGCCGGTCCATTGAGCAAACTATATCTCGAATCTTGTGCTATCTGCGTGCGCGCAATCTGTGCTGTCATGTCTGTCGATCCATCATCGACGATCAAAACCTCGAAGTCAGTGAATGTCTGACATGCAAGACTTGCAAGCGTTTCAGGAAAAAACCTTTCCGCATTTCTGGCTGCGATGATGACAGAACAAGCAACCATGTCAGCGGTCACCCACGCGGTCTCTGTTCACCCGCTCGGCCGAATATTCGACCGTTGTTATATTTGCGAATGCAGACAGCATACCAAGTCCACGCGCTGCCAGCATCAATCCTCGGATCGATAGGTCGCGCCGAAAAGGCGCCGCCACAATGGCTTGAATTGTCCCGACAACAATCGCGCCGCCGCCTTTCAGGACTCGCTTTGCGCGCCCCTGCCGGCGATAAATTGATATCCGCCCCAATGTGTTTCCCATCCGCCGCCAGCGCGTCAAAACCCAGCTCAACGTCATGCGGTTTGCAGGCACGGCGTCTAAAACGACTGCAGCAGCAGAGGCATGAATGCGACCACCCAATGCGCGCACCCGATCGAACAGTTCTTCATCCTCACCACCAGTCCGATTGAATCTTTCGTCGAAACGCAAAGCATGTGCGCGCACAAAGGCCGCATCAATAAGCACATTATTTGTAGCCGCAAAATTCAAACGTGCGTCTTGTTGAAAGGGCCCAAGAGTAAAGATCCCTAACCGCTCGATCCAAGGCGGCGGCGGCAATTCATAGATTGGCAACACGGGTCCCTGTACAGCCGCGGCCCCCGTCTGGCGGATTGTGGACAGATGCGCAGTAAGCCAGTTTGGGACCACCGTTTCGTCGTCATCCAGAAAAGCAATGTAGTCAGCGTTTGCCGGTACAGCCTCAAGGCAGCGATTGCGGGCGCAAACGATACCCTGCGCAGCTTCAAGCTCGTACGTAACTGGCCAACGGCAGTTGCTTTGCGCTTCTGCTGCGTTTTCAAAGGCGGGTGCAGAAGGGTCATTGTCAACAACAATGACACGAATGTCCGGCAAAGGCGCGCTAAGAACCAATGCATCTAAGCTTTGAAGTAGGTCGCGGATACCTTTTTTGCGTCGATACGTCGCGACGCAAATCATAACAACCGGAATCAAAGGATAAACGCTGCTATTGGGCATCATACCCCGCCTTGGTTAGAACTGGTCCGACAATCTTGCGAAACTTGGCCTTGCGCTGTTCAGGCCATGCCTTCCAGCGGCCCAATGGGCTAAAGTCGGCAGACTTCTCCGCGCCCCTCCAACGTGCATCGCCTGTTACTGTGGCCCGCGAGGAGCCCCGCACCAGCATTTTATCCACCGCCGCCATGTCGCACTTATTCGGATCAAGCTCTAGGTGGACAAACACGCGGGTTAACTCGGCATTGGTATCTGCCACCAAGTCTTCGTAGCGCACGATTTTCACATTAGGGTGTGCTAACGGCCCACCTTCATCAAAAGCAAGGATTGCCTCCGCGCCGAGCCGCCAACTCTGCGCCAGTTGAGCAAAATTCTTTCCGCGTAAATTCCACCGGCTAAATGTTTTCAAAGACGAGTCGATGATGTCTCGGCCATCTCGTATGCAAAGCACTATTTTTGCGTTTGGAAACACATGCGGTGCGAGACTTAGGCCTTCTACATGCGGACTTTTAAGCAAAATATGCTGTGGGCCAGCATCGACCTGTAACACCCGCATCCAAGCCCCCGCTGTTAAAGCAAGTGCATCCCAACGCCCCACAACCTCGGCGTTGCGTGGAAAACGCTGTATAAAGTCATCCATAAACGCCTTGGCACTTTTTCCTGATTGTAACAGCGGAAATTCATACAAACGACCCGGATCGCCATAGACATCTGGGTGCAGCGCTATCAGATCGCGTAAATAGTTAGTGCCCGAACGCGGCAAAATGCCCAATACCAGAACCGGTGCTGGACCTTCTCCCTTTGCGGTACCGGCCAGCGACTGCAACCGCGTCTGCTCTGCTTGCGACACTAGCGGCAAGAAATCATCACTTTTTAAATAGGGCAGACCCAGTATGCGACGGATCATTGATCCGATTTGGGCAAGCCGCAAATTATGTAAGATGGATAGGTTATGAGATGCCACTGCCACCCTCCTCGTTCTGCGGTTTCCAGTTTTTCCAGCATGTCATGGGCCGATCCAACAAGTCCGACACATAGTCCACATCACTTTGAAAAGTCGTAACAAGCCCGCGACGCGTTTCTTCTTTCATCGGTGTCACCGCAGTGCGCAAGTCTTTGCGGTTTAGAGCCAAGATCCGACCCGTAACTTTGGTCGACTTCAGGGATCGCACTAAACCGCCAAATTTCATGCGGCGCGCAAAATCGCCGCTAGACCGCAACACCTTTTGCACAGCTTTGGAACGGCTACCGACACTTTCATGACGCCGTTCTGCCAATCCTTCTGGTACAAAAGACGCATCAACGCCCAGATGGGTACAGACGGACTGAAATGCTACCTCCGGTGCAACTGCGATATCTTCGGCCAGCAAGACAAGCATCGCATCGCGCCCAAAAATATCGATCCAACGAGACAGATTCTCTTTATATCTACTCTGCGAAACGTAGGTCGGATTGCGCGCCATCCCCTGCTCAAATGACGTTGTCTCGGCAATATGACCTTTGCGGATTTCATGAAGATGGTTTGACCAGGCTCGCTCTGTGGGATCGCGCAGTACCGCAATCAGCCGCAGGTTTGGGTTATAATTATAGGCGCGTTGGGCCGCATCAGAACTAAAGAAATAGGTGGGCGAGCATTCTCCCTTGGCTTTGGCCGCCGTCCCGTCTGCAAAATGACGCTCGTACCAAGCCGTCCCTCGGTCATATTTCCCAGTGAAATAGTTCAACTCCTTTGGATCGCTGGTCGCGATCTCGGGGTGAAATGACAGCGCATGATGTAGCCAACTTGTCGCCGATTTTTGTGCGCCTATGCCGATAAAAGTAACAATAGGCGGCAGTTTTTCAGTTGCGGGAATGACAGATTCAAACATGCGGATCTTCTTTTTTCCGCCCAAAGATATCATGGCGGAGCACAATCCAGATCACATGTGGAATCGTTGTCAAATAGCGGCGCAGTAAATATCTGGGCCCGGTAACCATACGGTGGACCCACTCTAGTCCGGCCTTCTGCATCCAAACTGGAGCACGGCTATAGTCACCCACCACAAAGTGAAAACAGCCACCGCAAGTTACAGCCCAAGCCGCACCAAGCGCTTCTCGGTTGCGAATGACGAATTCCTGTTCCTTAGGCTTACCAAGCCCGACCCACACAATATCTGCACCGCTTGCGGCAATATCAACGCAAATCTCCGCCTCATCCTCGCGGTCGAAATACCCATTGCGTCGCCCCACGATCCTTAGGTTGGGGTATTCTTCCATTAGGGTCGCAGCACAGCGTGCATTTATGTCTTCTGAAGACCCCAAAAGGTAGAACCCGTATCCTTTTTGCGCGGCCAATTTCGCAGCATCATGAATGAAATCTGTCGTCGCGGTTCGCTCTGGTATTGGCCCCTGACCATTGAGGCGCGAGGCCCAAACAATAAATTGACCGTCCGCATGCACGATATCTGCCTGCTCCATGGCCGCAGCATAGGTCGGGTTTAAATGGTAAAGTGATAGCCCCTGACCATTGGTATCAAATACCGAGACAGTCCGCGCCAAAGTACCGCTCGCCCGTTTTCCAATGTCAATTTCCATAAGTGAAAGAAGATCCACAGACGTCAGTGGGGCAGTAGAAACTCCGCCAACGCGAATATGGTCGACACACGAATATGCGTCGCTTTTCATTTTAAATCCTCACAAAAACTTCACTCAAAATTAAAATAAGGTTAACAGAGACCCCAATTCTGTCAAATGATTATACCTGACTGACGGGACCCATCCAAAGGCTGGGTAGCAACATTGCTTCCTTCAAGGTTTCATTGTTCTCAATGCACTTACTAATACGAACGGCAGACCAACGTGTCCGCCGCAATGCGAGCCGAAATTTGACTTGCCACTTCAAGTTGCTAAGGTCAGAGCAATGCATTTTAGTGAAATTGGGCATGAAAATCGATAAAAGAAATACGCTCGAACAAGAAATGTTAGGCAATTGGGTCGACATTGCAGTCGCCGGACAAGAGCTCAGATTACTGGGTGACTTATCTCGTGCGCTCCGAAATAGATGGAAGTTATTGGCGCTCGCGGCCATCTTCGGTGCCGTTATGGGCGGACTACTATCGTTCCAGCGTGACGAGACATTCGATGCGACCGCGCAGGTCATGATCAACACCCAAATTCTGGTGGAAACAAGTTTCACGCCAGTTGAATCTGGACAGCCCATTTCGACGACCGTACTTGAAAGTGAAATCGAGGTACTGCGATCTTTGGACCTTGTCGAAAAGGTCGTTGATCGGTTCAATCTCGTAGACGATGTAGAATTTAATGCAGACGCAGCGCCAACTGGCGAAACAACAAATGCGCCCGAAACATTGAGCGATCAACCAACAGAAACTACGTCGACCAGCATTAACGGCAACCCGCCTTTTGACGCTTTGCGCGAAGAAATAATCGCGACTGTCGCCGAAAAGCGCACGGTAAATCAGGTCGGGAACATTTCGGCTGTTTACGCGATCACCTTCAACTCAAAAGACCCGAGAAAAGCGGCGGTTCTCGCTAACGCGCTTGCCGAAGAATATATCTCGGCCTCGCGAGACGCGCGTATCAAGACCCTCGAGCTGTCACAAGGATGGCTGCAATCACGGACGGAAGATCTCAAGCTGCGTCTGTCTACTTTAAGTGTTCAACGGGAGCAGTTTCTGCTGTCCGCACCTTATTCCCCCGAAGAGGTTGAAACGATAAAAGCGCGCAATATTTCGGACAGTCGACAGATCAGCGCGACACGACAAGAGATTGAAACGCTCCGCGCCGACATCGCCATAATGCGTGATATCCTAACATGGGGTGATATTATAACGAGAGCCTCAGCCGCACAGAATACTTTGCCAGAGATGGCGCAAGCCATTATAATTGCTTCTGAAAACCCTCAAACCGCCCGTACGCAACTGCGGAAAATCATCGCTAGTTTGATTGATCAGCGCGATCTACAAAAATCGGCTATCGAAACTGCGATCAAAGAATCCGAAAGTGAAATTGCCTCCAGTAGCGCAATCCTTGTAGAGCAAGCGACCCGTGATGCAGAACTCAGCCGTATTGAAAACGACATTGTTGTGGCCGAAGCGATCTATCAGGATTTTGTGTCCCAACTGACCCGCAGAACGCAGCAGGATAGCTATCTTGATGATGACGCGCGGATCATATCGTCAGCCCGTCCCGCCCTGGACGCCTCTGAACCCAACCGACAGCTCTACGTTATTGTGGCAAGCGTGCTTGCGACAATTGCAGCCTTTATTACGATCATTGTTTCCGAAATTCGCCAGTCCAAGTTGCGTAACCGGACCGAATTTGAATTGGCGACAGATTTGCCGCTGCTCGGTATTGTGCCTGAAATCAAAGACCTGCCTGCACAGCTACAGATTTTGCATTCCGGTGTCGGCACGCTCGACCCTTTCTTGATGGAATTTGCACGAAAATTGCGCGTCAGCGTCTTGGCTGAAACCATGCGCCGTCACAAATTCCAAGCGAGCCGGACTGACAAGCATCCTATGCAAGTCATCGCAGGTGTTGCCGCCTGTCCCGACGAAGGTCAATCGAGTGCGCTGATCGCCCTCACCGTGGCCCTCGCCGAAGCCAACGAATTCGTACTTTATGTTAGTTTTTCTGACGTCGACAAAAGCGGCGCAGGCTCTGCCATCCCCCGATCTGTCACCCCCGCTCCATCTTCAACCATTCCCCGCCTGTCATTTTTGCATATCAATTTGTCAGCGCAGAACAAAAACGAAACACGGATCATCCTTGAGTTCAAAAAACAGCTCGACGAACTGCGCCTAACATATGACCGCATCATCTTGGATGCCCCTGCGATATTGTCTCGGAGTTGTTCCACTCAGATTTGTCAGTACGCAGATGAGATCGTGCAGATCGGTCGCTGGAACCATACCTCAAAAGGCGAAATTCGGAGCGCCCTACAAACCCTTTCAGATGCTGATGTGACGCCCATCGGAGTCATCGCGACGCGCTTTGATCTTACTCAAGCCAAACGTTACGGAGACAATACCGTCTATATTCAGCGCGCCATACCAGCCCACCGTTGAACGCCTCTGCTTTGTTGCTGGGTATAATTATTTTGACCTGCCCCCTCTCGAACCGTCAATAGCCACATGTATTTCCCATCGCCTCATTCGACCTGCGTGTTCAGCCAGTTGCGAACTCAACTTCTGGAACTCGAAGCCGAATAAACCTGACATCTCAGGGTAAAAATGGTAACTTTGGGGTATTAACGTAAATTAAATTGGTTTCTGCTCACAAAGCGGACATTTCAGAATTATGAGCGTGCCAATTCAGAGCATCAAATTGGATAAGCCCTAAGGGCTATGAATTAAAATGATCACAAGGCGACGCATTATTGGCGGGGTTCTAGGTACGGTCACAGCCGTGCCAGCCGGACGTATCATACAGTTAAAAAGCATGGACAATCCGCTAGATAAAGTCACCTCACCTGAGTTGGTTTTCGTTGATAATTGGGTACTTGATCAGCAAGATATTAGCGCGGTTGGAACCTGATGATACTTGATGCCAACCAAGATTTTAAAGTTCCTGACGGCCCCTATGATTGCTGTATCATTGGTTCGGGTCCGGCGGGGATAACGCTGGCGTTAAAGCTATCCGAGAAAGGTATGCGGGTTATCATCCTCGAGGCTGGAGGGCGTGACTATTCGCCAGAATCCCAAGAGGTATATGAGGGCGAAAATATTGGGTTGGACTATTTTCCATTAGACAGTCCAAGGCTGCGGTATTTGGGGGGCACGAGTGGGCACTGGACGGGCCGCTGCATGTTACTTGAATCATCAAATTTCGATCCGCGCGATGATATCCCGCTAAGTGGCTGGCCAATTCGTCAAAGTGACATAAAACCCTACCAATCAGAGGCCGCTGATATCATCGGTGCACCTGATTTTGGGCAAATACGTCGGCCTGCCGACGATAGCGCGACATTGGATATCGTCACACAGCATTTCAGTTCTGACCGAAAGTTTCACGATCTGCGAGATCATGAACCTCGTAGATTCGGCACCTATTTTTTCGACAAGCTCAACAAATCAACCTTGATAACTGTCGTCCTAAACGCAAATGTAACCGACTTGGATGTTAATTCAGAAACGGGCGAAATTGTACGTGCCGCGTTTCGTAATTATAACGATGAAACTTACAGTGTTCCGGCTAAATCATTTACATTGGCAATGGGTGCGCTCGAGAATGCGAGATTCTTGTTACATTTTAACAGGAAAAACCGTGATTTATTTGGCAATCAGGGGGATATGGTTGGGCGTTGCTTTATGGAGCATCTTTACCTGTACCAAGGGCGTTACTTTATAACGCGGCGTCTTTACTCACATTCAAAGTATTGGGAAATTGATCGCCTTCTACACCGCACTGTCCCCCAACTTGTTCTTAGCCCATCGCCGGATTACGCCCGCAAAGCCGGTATTCTGAATGGCACTATTAAGCTTGACCGACTTAGGAAAACCCCCCTTTCCGAAGAACAAAGGGGAACTTCCGATTTTCTTAACAGCTTAAAGTTTGGCGAAGATTACTTTTTTACGGGCAGCAACTATGTGGTGGGTGAACAATCACCTAATCCTAACAGCCGCGTTACGCTTACGACCAATCGCGATAAATTCGGTATGCATAGGATCGGATTAGATTTACAGCTATTGCCCGTTGATATTGAAACCATTCGTCATGTCGCAATCAAAGGCGCAGAGTATCTAATTCAAACAGGTCTTGGCCGCATGCAAATTGAACCCAACCTATGGAATCGTATGCCAATTGAAGATATTCCATTGAATTATAGTAGTCACCACATGGGGGGAACACGCATGTCTGCTACCGCGGAGACGGGTGTCGTCGATGCCGATTGCAAAGTACATGGTGCGAAAAACCTATTTGTTGCTGGCTCTGGCGTATTTGCGACATCGGGCTTTGCCAACCCGACGTTTACAATTGTTCAGCTTTCGCTGCGTTTAGCAGATTTCGTAAAAAAGAGCTTTGGGTGATGAACACAGTTAGAAATGACCGAGCCACAACAAGAACAAATCCAAGCCAAGAAGAACCGGCCCTAAAAAAGCGAGATCTTCACTGACATCCTAAGCGATTAGGTGGAAGGGTTTGCCCAATTGTTTTAGTTTTCAATTGGCGTACCTCGTAAAATAAAACATCAAATGACCGCCTAATTTTTTGGACGAACGACTCCATTTAGCATCTTCTGAACAACCTCTGGTAGGTACGGCACAATCTTTGCAAGCCCATAGCCAACCGCAAAAAATACAATGGTACATGCAAAGAAGAACACCATATAGATTGGCGAGTGATTACTGATACCGCTCGCGATCCACCCCGCTGCAAGTATTTGTCCAACGACACCGTGGCTTAGGTAGGTCAAAAGAACCCATGGCCGGATTAACAGCATGTTTCGAAACTCAAATGTCATAACTAAAAACCTGCTTATCCACAGAACGACAGGCACAAGCATTAAGCGTTTCAGTAGGTTCGGCAGTTCTGCATCCAAGTCTGGATTGCTTATTGGCACAAAACTGGCAATCAAAAGCAGGAGGCCAAAGAAACTACCGCCGATCAGCAGTACCTTCCAATGCGAAAGACGCGTAACAGTCCACCCTTTATAAGCGGCCATCACGCCAAAAAGCACGAAAACAAGGATCGATGGACGCAGCATTATCGGCTCAGTCGCCCGAAATGCAGCGAGCACGAATACGATAGCAAGTATCAACGGCCCCGCGCGTACAAAGATCGGCATGATGAGCCGTGCAATCACCATTGCAACGAAGAGATCGCGCAAAAAGCCTAACGGCACATTAGCCGAGCGATCCGTCAACCCGAAGAATAGGTTGAGCCCGTCCATCAACGTCTCTACCTTTAACCGATCCAAAAGCACGGACCAGTCGGCACCGCTGGCGAAAACGACAATAGCGAGGATAGCGACCTTAATGACGTTCCAAGTTACCATCGGCAAATAGACCGTCACTGCACGTTCCCGAAAGATATAGCCGGGCGATTTTCGCGTACTTTGTGCGTAGAGGATGTAGCCTCCCAAAAACGACAGCGTCGCAACGCTCGCGCGGCCCATAAGATCTACGTAAGCTACCCAGAATAAATGTAGCTCGCCTTGGTATAGCAAAGAAGGTTCTCGCGTACCTGGATAGACGTGAACCCCAACCATGAAAAAGATGCACACGAAACGGGCAATATCAATCTGTCGACTTTCGTCGTTGGATATCTTGAAGCGGTCTTCACCAGTAACTGGCGCTACACTTGTAGGGCTGGATAAAGAAACCATGTATATCTCCTAAAAAAATAAGGCAGAATAGTGCTAAATATTTTATAAGTAACATTTTACGGACATGCTGTCTCCAGAAACCCCATTCGACGATAGGGGCTGCATAAAGTGGGCGGTCACGGGTGAGCATCTGAATTTCTGAACCAGCATCACGTTTTTTGTCATATCTTCAAACCCTACAGTATAAAGATCATCACTTGGCCACGCCGGGCTTGCCCAAATTTGTGCTGGGGGCTGATTGCTGCGGATCGTCATTGGGATGCAAAGAAGCCCCAACCAATTACGTCGACATACGGGATCATGGTCGCGCCAAATTTCGTGGATAAAAATCGACATCCGGATTGAGAAAAGTTTCACCTGACTTCAAAAAATAGATCAAGGCGTCAAGACCGTCGTCCATCTAATTGCTATCGGCGTTAACATAATCAACAGCAAAATAGGCATCATGAAAGCAGCTAAGACAGCCGACATTTTAACAGGCAGTTGGTTTGCTTTTGCCTGCGCCTTCAATTCTCGATCCTGCCGCATCTCAATGGCGTAGGTTTCAAGCGCTTCTGAAATAGGCGTGCCAAACTCTGCCGATTGTTGAACAACGCTGGCAAAGGACGCCATCGCATCAACGCCGGTACGACGCTCTAATTCTGCAAAAGCATGATCGCGCGGTTTCCCCGCCTGAATTTCAAGCTGCAGGATTGTAAATTCTTCTGAAATCGGTCCGCAAAAACGTCCAAATTCCTTGGCCACGCGGTTCATGGCCGCGTCAAACCCTAAACCGGCTTCAACTGCGACCTGCATAAGATCAAGCGCACCAGGCATCCCGCGCGTGACTGCTTTTCGCCGCTCTGCGACCTTGGACCGAAGCCAAATCGATGGGCTATAAAAACCCAGAACGATCAGGCCAACCGATGTTATGAAAACTTGCGGCATCTCCAATCGGCTCAACGGTTCTGTAAACCTCAATATGGAATTCGGAAGCAAATCACCGTACCAGACGGCAAGAATAAATAGTCCGGGCAACAATAATGCCAAAACAGATCGTACCAGAAAGAATGTGCGTAACACATTTGCATCATGATATCCTGCCTGACGCAGACGAGCGGATATCTTGCCACGCTCCGTCCCGGAACGAGGGACGAAAAGGCGCAGCGCTCCAGTTGGATCATTATCCCATGGACGTACAACTTGGCTGCTAGATACTGGCGTTGTGATCGCTTGTATGCGACGCCGACGCACAGATGTGGCAGGTTGAAATGCCGAAGCGATCCCTAACACTAGGATAAATAGCCCAGCCGCAACCATCAATTGCAGTAGGGTTTGCGCCCCCAATTCGACACCAAATCCCATTAAAAACCTGTTAATTTGGTCCATCTTCAACCTCCCTAAAAATCGAAGTCTGTAAGTTGCTTAAGAATAACGCCCTGCAAAAAAATCATCACTCCAACGCCGATAGCAACGGGCAGAAATATTGGGTGATCCTTAACGTCCAAGAAGAAAGATGGCGTTGAGCTGTAAATCACGCCAACAATCAAAAAAGGCATCAACGTGAGGATCATTGCGCTTAAGCGTCCTTCGGAAGATATTGCATGGATCTTCTTTTTCATTGTCAGGCGATCCCGAATAACCCGCGATAAAACGAACAGTACCCGACCAAGATTGCCACCCGTCCCGTGTTGAATTCCGACGCAAACGCTCAAATAATGCGCATCTTCACGGTCGACGCGATCCGCGAATTCACCAAAGGCGGTCACCAAATCGACACCGTGACGTATACGATCTTCGATGACACCAAATTCGCTTCCAATAGGATCTTGCATGTCACGCGCGACCCTCCGCAGTGTGACGTTTAGCGGATGCCCGACACGCAACCCACGGGCCATCATGTCCAGCGCATCCGGGAGTTGTTCCGCAAGTTTGTTTAACCGTGTTTCGGCCATACGGTCGACGATCGCGTAAGGCAGGCCAAATCCTAGCACGAGAGCAGCCAAAGCCGCGAACGGCAGTGGAGCAAAGCGAGATCCTAAAATAAAGACAGCGACCGCCAAAGCGATCATAAAAGCTGTGACGACACCCAGCCCAAACGGTACATTCGCATGCGCCAACGCCCGTTGGAATGCCGCGATTGGTCCCTTAGCGCGTTTGCCCCCTGATGCATGATTTCGAAAAAGTACTTCAATAATTCTATTCTCGTCTGCGCCATGCGCGATCATCCGCATGCGTCGATTTTTATGTTGAATTTCACCAGCGCGGCTACCGACAACCTGCCGAACACCCTCGAAAGTAAACAAAGCGCCAAAAAATATCATAAGATAAACAACAACTTCCTGTGGAAGCATCGCGCGAAGAAATTCAAAACTCACCCTGACACCCCATCAAAATCGAAGACGTCAGCTGGTAACTTGATGCCCGCAGCCTCCAACTTATCCATGAATTGCGGTCGAATGCCCGTGTACAAAAGCTCACCCAACACTTCTCCGGCGTCACCCTTGCCGCGCTGACGAAAAGTGAAAATCTCTTGCATCGTGATAACTTCACCCTCCATTCCAGTGACTTCGGCAATGCTCATCACGCGGCGGCCCCCATCACTGTGACGAGAAAGCTGAACAATAATATCAATGGAGGAGGCAATTTGGCTACGGATAGTGACCATTGGAATATCTGCTCCAATCATTGTCACCATTTGTTCTAACCGGCCTAATGCGTCACGCACTGTGTTAGCGTGGACAGTCGTCATAGACCCATCGTGTCCGGTATTCATTGCTTGCAGCATGTCAAAGCATTCGGCACCGCGCACCTCGCCTACAATGATCCTGTCTGGACGCATCCGTAACGCATTGCGCAAGAGTTCACGTTGCGTAACTGCACCCGTTCCCTCAATACTTGGAGGACGGGTTTCAAGCCGAACAACATGATCCTGCTGAAGCTGTAGCTCAGCCGCGTCTTCAATTGTTACGACCCGTTGGTCGGTGTCAATAAAGGCCGACATTGCGTTTAGCATGGTCGTCTTACCTGACCCTGTGCCGCCTGAAATCAAAACGTTCAGACGCGCCTCAACCAACCCGCGTAAAATATCTGCTGCTGGTCGTGTCAAAGCCTTCGCCTGAACTAATCTATCTAAAGAATAGGGTTTTGCTGAAAATTTTCTTATCGACAAAGACGGTCCATCAACAGCGCATGGCCGAATGATGGCATTAACCCGGCTACCGTCTGGCAAGCGTGCATCGACCCAAGGCTGCGATTCATCAACACGACGCCCCATAGCAGACACGATCTTGTCGATAATGCGCAGTAAATGACGCTCATCACGAAACCGCACCTGTGTTCGTTCAAGCTTACCAAATCGTTCGACATAAACGTTCTCGTGGTTGTTCACGAGGATGTCGTTGATCGTCGGATCGGCAAGCAAAGGCTCTAGGGGTCCAAGGCCGGTAACCTCAAAAATTAACTCTTCAATAAGCAATTCCATACGTTCGGGGCTAAGGGTACGGCCTTGATCAGCCAACAACTGCGTAACAAGTCCAGCAATCTGCCTTTTGAATTCGACAGCATCAACTTTGTCGATAACTGAGAGGTTCAATCTATCCAGCATCGCTTCGTGCAACGAGCTTTTAAGTTCCAGCCAGTTCTGAAGGTCCAGGTCAATCTCGGGCATCGGCGGTACGTCCTGTTCGACGTTTACCGGTTTTAATTGCACAACATTGGCGGGAACAGCTTTGCGACGGCTTATATAATCATTGAACATTTGCGACCCTTTCAAACAATGGCATCGGAAGACGAATTGACGGTGAACGACAAACTTTTTGCGAGCTGGCGATAGGTTTTTCGACCCTTGGACCGCACCAAAGCAGAGGGGCGACCCAAATCGATCGCACGCCGTTCGCCACCCGGATTATCAGGCACCCAAGCGACCACTTTAAGGCCCAACAGAGCCTCTGCGTCTCGGATTGTTTCAGATCCAAAGAACTGCTTTTTCTCTCGATTCATGACCAGTTCCACAGGCAAAGTAAGCCTGCTTTCGCGGTAAACATCGATAAGGCGCTTGGCCTGCCTGATGCATGGAACAGACCCATCTGACACCATGATCAATCGATCGGTTGCCAAAATTGCAGGCGTAAGCCAATCCAGAGTGGCCCGAGGCAGATCGATGACCACATAATCATACGCATCACGAAAAACGTCGATCAAGTGCGCCACAAATTCTGGTGACATAGAGGTTAAAGGTAAAAAGACGACCGGGGCCGTCAGAACATCAACCCCATGCCCGCTCGATTGAACTGCATCCAGTATGGCCGGTTCGCTCGGAAGGCTCTCTTGCGTAATAAGATCGTAAAGAGCGCCATTGTCTTCGAGATCTAGATAAGTGCCTGCATTGCCAAATTGCAGATCAAGGTCGAGAAGCAAAACACGCGGCGCGGGTTGCCCCCTCTTGGTCGACCTTGCAAGCGACGCGGCTAAATTGACAGCCACGGTCGTTGCTCCTGCACCGCCGCGCGATTGGGCAATGGAAAATACTTTTGCTTTTGATCCAGCCTGAACTTTCTTAAGTTCAGGGGTTTTGGGGCTTTTTGCGATCTCTGCAATCGCCTGAACGAGAACATCAGCTTGTATTTCCAATGGCAAAACATCTGCGGCACCGGAATTTTCGAGTTTACGTACCTTGGACAGTGGCAAGTTTTCGTCAACAAGTGCGATGAATTTTGTGCGCCCTTGCGCTGCGGCGACAAAATACTCTAGCGCGATTATGTCTGCCTCAGACACATCTGTTTCAAACAAAACAACCTCGTGCTTTGCTATAACTTCATCAACCGATGCAACCAAATCATACAGCTTTGGCGCAGACGCCGCGATGGCGTTCGGCTGAGACGCGTCCGCCGTGAACTGAAAGGCTGCAAGGATGTCGGTCGCCCCAACAATGAGAACACCACCTGAAATTTTGACCTGATGGATCATTCTATTCATCCTATCCATTTGTTCCGGTTGCCAAATCTTCACCCGGCAAGGTTATACTAAATACGCGATATTGCGGCTGACCCGAAAAGCCCCCTGATCCACCACCTGCAAGATTGGCAAGCGCACCGATCGGAAATGACAGCTGAAAAGCAGGCAAGGTCAGCTCCACAGTCACGAGCGGCACATAAGGTCCACCAAGATACCCAAGGTTAGGGTCCGCGCTATAAATGAATGTCAGGTCCGAAATGGTTGTGCCGCTGGGCATCGTCGGTGCGATCCGTGTCCAGATTTCATTGGCCGTGGTGTTGCCGGCGCCGCCCGCACAACTGACGGTAGCAGGCATGGCACAGGCATTCAAAACAGCTCCACAAGACGTTCCATAACGCGGCGCAGGTGATGCAGTTCCAATCGCGTAACGATCAGGCAGACCAGCACACGCCGCGGGCCGGACCGTTGCAACCCGCGTTGCAATCTGGGTCGATTTTTCAGCCATCAGATTGTTTGATGTAAAAATGCCAAAATCAATAATCTGAAAAACCATAAGGAAGAAGACGCTGACGACCATCGCAAATTCGACCATGGCCGCTCCACTTTCATCGCGCATAAAGCGTAGGGTGCGCAGCAAGGTGCATAAGTTTGTCATGACCCGAATATCCGTGAGCTGTTTGTCACCGTCGTTGTCAGAGGGGTCAATTCGGTACCAAACATTCCAAAGACGAAACCCATCGGGAACTGCACTGAAATTTGGGCGGAAACGGTCGCAACTGGAGCAGGCGAAGTCCGATAAACCCCTGAGACACATGTATGCGTTGCGGCCACGCTGGTCACTGTGAATTGTGATGGCAGAACGCTGTTCGCGGATCGATCTTTTTCGATCATGGTTTTCAGTATGGCATCGTAGGCGCTTAGACTGCCGCCGGCGATGCAGATGTCGATTGGAGCAACGCGCGCAAGATAACGGTTCGCATCCCGCACTCCGCTAACCGTCGCCTGATAGCCCAGAAATAGCCTGCTGAATTCGATCACTATCGCAAAGACCAAAATCATCAACGGCACGCTAAGGACAAACTCGACAACGGCTACGCCATCTTCAGATTTGCGAAACCTTTTGAGCAACTGGGTGAGGAACAGGGTCATGGCAATTACCGGTACAACTGAACGACATCGCGAAAGACACCACCCGTCCCAGCAGAGCCATAACCTTCAACACCAGCAGATCCGATAACTTCGACCCAAAGATCAAAGGAAGGCGGTGACCCAGCCCCCGTTCCGACAGGGTTTGTCATGAACAGTTCGACGAACTCCGCAACGGGAACATTCGTAGCCGCACCATTGATCGGATTTGCGACGCAATCAATTGCGGCCGCAATAACCACACGACGTTTGGGATCAGACGATACATTTGACGAACATTGGGCAATCCCAGATTCGTCCCGCGCATCTAAAATGGCGCCTGATGGCAAACCGGCCGTCTTAGCATATTCAATTTCGGCTACATAAACACCATAGCGGGTACCAGCGTATGCTGCAGGAATTAGGGATACCAAATGGGCATCCTCCCCCGCATCCAACGTACCATTCGCATCACCGTAATTGATGTCGATGTAAGTGTCGTAATCCCAATTTCCGTCCCCGTAACGTGTGCAACCACCAGA
Organism: Yoonia sp.; assembly: GCA_047629435.1. Lineage (GTDB taxonomy): Bacteria > Pseudomonadota > Alphaproteobacteria > Rhodobacterales > Rhodobacteraceae > Yoonia. The sequence continues at coordinate 69,548 of JBLHXF010000010.1, forward strand.
GCCAAAGCAATTGTCATGCGGCAAGCCGATTGAATCAGTCGACGCCGATACATTGTTCCAGCCGCACGACCCTGTCGGCACCAAACCAGAGATAATATTGGGGGCCACAGTATAATTGGAGTTGTTCTTAAAACTGCTCATCACGCTGCGAAACTGATCGAACCGTGTGTTGAAAACAGCGTTCATCAGTCCAACTTTTTGCCCCGGTTCAATCGTTACGCCGCGCTGCGCAAAACAACCTGTGATATTCCCTTCGGCCCCGATAAGGCACCCAACAAGCTTGGCGCCAGACAACCCAAAACAGGTCGACCCGATTGCGCTGGCTGTGACATCAAGAAAACCGAAATCTCCCGGCCCCCAAGCAGCACCGTTACCGCCCGACCGAAGCAAAATACCATCGCCGATTGAACTGGATTGGGTCGCGCTCCATCCGGGGGGTTTGCAGAACATAAGCGGGGTGACATCGCATGCTTCCATCGTGAAACCGGCAATGGCCTGTGCGGCAACTGTGGCCTGTGCGGGTCCAGTTGCCCCCGAAAGCGCCCGTGTCGCACGTAAAAAGAAAGGATCTAAAGTGGCAGGCGTGGTTGAGACACGCACAAATACGGCATCAAACGCATCGGTCGTCACAAACGTCGCAGGATCCGCAGTGTCATCAGCTGGCAAGTTGTCCAGAAAACTTAGGGTATAGTCCCCCGCACCTGACAAGGTGCCATCTCCACCATAAGATTGCGGGGTGGATACCAAAGATGAGGCAGCGTTGGTCGCACGAATTATGCTATCTGTTTTACCATCAAGTTCCGCCGCGGCAGCCAGAGCAACACTGTCGGCAAACCGCTGCAAATCACCCTGCGCAATTTGAATACGGCCCATGTCAAAAACAAGCGCTGTAATCCCAAGTATCGCAACAAGCGACATGACCCAAAGCACGAGAATGCTTCCGGCTTCATCACGGATAAAACAGGCCAAGCGTGAGCCAAAGAAGGTCTTATTTCGGGTCATTTCAAAAAGACTTGCTCAGAATCTGTTCCACGACGCACGATCACGCTTGACCGAGCAGGCGCGGGCGCAGGCGCTTCTTCAATTTCACCTTCCACAACTTCAACCACGACGACAGGCGCAGGTTCCGGGGTGTCGAATAGATCTGAAAGTTGTATTTGTTCCAAAGGCTCAAGCTCGAGTGCATCTAGTTCCCGCAGGCTTAGGCTGAGTTGACCAGCCCGTTGTGCAAGCGCCAAACGCTGCCCTTCATCAGGTAAAACTTCTACGGTGATCGTGCGAACAACCTTTGGTGCGCCTTGTAGCTCTTCTGACGTTTGGTCAATGCCAACAACGCGAATGTTTTGAAGCACGGTGACTGCGCGCAATTCGATGCCGCTCCCCTGCGTCAACACGATATCCACGCGGTCGCCAGGGGCGACAAAGCCACCAACAGCAGTTGCAGCATCAACACTGATGGCAACAGCGCGGTGTCCCGGCGTCAAGCGTTGGACAATCGTAACCCGTTCGCCTGGAGATGAAAGTTTGGCGACCATAATCGGCTCACCTGGAAATATCCGACCTAACGCACGAAGCGGTTCGCCAGTCGTGAATGGGTCAAAGCTTGTATAGATGCCTTCAATCACTGCGGCTTTAGGCCAAGACTGTGTCATCAGCAAAGCAGGTTCAATCGCTTGGCCATATGCAATTTCAGTGCGGGCAACGACAACATCTACCATAACGACATCTTGCATCGCAGTTGCGGGCCCAGGGCCAACAGCAAGGTTCATCGCTGCAAATGACCCGACACCAGCCAATGCGGTGCCAAATAAAATTGTAGCAAGAGTTCTGAATTTCATGGGAGCCTCCGGTGCGGCCTGCAGAAAAAGCAGGATAATGGGGTGGAGAAACCGAAAGCCCAAAGAATAGGCTTCCGGTATTTTTAATTTATAGAAATGCTAATTTAGCAGCCGACTGTCGTCGCGCTTCCGGTCAGAGCCCCACAAGCTGCAGATGCGTTTGTCGCAGCCTGCGAACCCATAGTTGAGAAAGTTGCTACACCGATACCGGCCGCAACCAGCAATGCGATTGCGTACTCGACCATGGCCGCGCCGCTTTCGCTGTCTCTGAAGTTTTTGATAAGTTTGATCATTTTATAGTCCCCTTGTTTCATTTTCTAAGGATGGCGTGAATATCGCCAACATTGACCTCGACAGCAGATGCCGAGGATCACAATTAGCTTAGAAGCCAGAAATGGGGTTCGCATCGTCCGCAAGGCCGAGATTTACACTTCAAAATTGTGCATTGCCTCATTTTTTCACGCATTAAGACTTAATTAAGACATGATTCAGATTCGGTATATCAAAAGAGAATCATCTAAATGGACGTAGCGGCTCATATACTTTGTGTCGTTCATAGCTTTTTTTTTGCATTACCTTCCAAATTCAATGAATGCACCGGAAAGTTTATTTTATTGTTTATTATCAATACTATAAATTGGCATTAACGTACGCGAAATCTCGCTGAATTTCAGCCATATTGGGAAAAAGTGTTAATTTGTTGATTTTTTAGGCGGCCGCTCTATAAAGAAGCATTATTATTACACGATTATATGTCAGTAGGCCATTTTTCTGTTTTTAGATTCCTTCAATTCTAGGAGTATTGTTTTGCCATTTGGAAAAAAGAAATTCAGTACCGAACAAGCCCTCGGTTCAGTAAGTGTCGTTTCTAAATGGGCGCATGCAATTGGGGTCGGTGACAGTTTGAATACCGTTTTGGCCGATTTTCAGGACCTTGTTCGTGCGGATACAGTTCAGGTTATCAGGCAAATGCGGAATTTTGACCGGACACGCATTATTGCTCGCCAAGAAAAATCAGCCGGGAAGCTATTTGAACGTACGCCACGCAGTTTCGTTCCCGCACTACTAGGCGATTTATTGCATCGCACGAATTTGGGAAGCCTCTTCCTTTTGACAGATATGCCAAAGGACAACGAGGCCCACGCCAACCTTGACCAATTCGGCCTCAGTGAAGTTTGTGTGGTTTCGCTTTGTAACGAACACGAGTTTAGTGATTTCTTAGAATTTCAGTTTGAGCGCCCACTGCCTACCCATAACCGCCAATTGCTTGAAATGCTTGGATCAGTGCTTTCTCGAAGTTGGCGTGATCGCACCCAGGGCGTTGCAGCGGCGCATTTAGCCAGCCTGCCATTTCCAGCCGCAAGCACGCGTGTTGCGACGTTTGAGAACATTCTGAGCAGCCACAATCCGGCCGATTTAACGCGGTCTGAATTTCGTGTCTGCATGTTGGTCCAAGAAGGTCGTCTTCCGGACGAACTCGTGGAAATCCTAAAAATAAGCAAATCGACTTTTCGGACCCATTTGCGCGCAATTTATCTTAAGACTGGTGTATCCGGCCACGTCGCACTCGTTCACCTTTTACACCGATCAAGCAGCGAAGTATCGGCGATACCATTGCAAAGAAGCGTGCTACACTAGATCGTCATCTTTCCATTCAGTATATGCGCGAGCACGCCCGACATCTCAATGATTTTTGCTCATTATTAAACGGCTTTTAGCCTGATTAATGTTCATCTTGAGCTTTTGAAAGCAAATTCAAATGACAATTTGCGGAGCTGCAAACCTAAAAATACCTCACCTGATCAAGTTTTATCAATATGCGGCATCATCATTTTTAAAACACCGTAACTTCGCTCCAAAACCCATTCAAATTAATTCCCGCAGAGACCTTGGTGGTTGATGATGCGCCGAAATCTGAGAGGCACCTGCCCTCTTTGCATAGCAATTCAATGGCCAATCTTTGTCGATTTTAAAGGGTTCTGGGCTCTCGTGCTGCGGTTAATCGCCATAGTTTCGTCCAGCTTTCGTCCGGTTAGCACCATATTTAGACATCACGGTGTCCGTGTCTGAAAAGAAGGTGAGAGCTAATGCGTGCGATTGCAAAACATATGTATTTTGAACGAAGGCGATTGATCTTGGCTGGGCTTCTAGCGTTCGTCGCAGGGATCATGCTTAACGCTCATCTAAGTTCTATGGCCTTTGGGCTGCCTTTTCCCATCTTCACTGGGCTTCTTTATGTATTTTTTGTTATTTTGGCAGCAACAATGACGACCTACTTTATCCCAAACCTTCGTTGGTTGACTGATTGCGTCGCGATGTCTCGGCTCGGTTTCGCCATTTGGGTCGTTGATTTCCATGGCCAAGAAGTAGCTTCATTACCTTTCATGAGCGCACTAATCGTAGTTGTAGGCGCTATGTGTTTGCTGCGGCTCACTTGTTGGGTAGAAAAAATCAGTGACCTGAATGTTTTACCAATTAAATTATTTAATGTTATTAATCAGATACGGGTCGTTCTTTTTTGGATCGACAACAAAGAAACACGCGAATTAGGGGCTTTCTCAGATACAAGTATTATAGGTTCAGCCGCAGTTATTGGGCATATTAATGACGGTTCAGTCGCTGCTTGATCTTCCGGGAAATTACCAAAATTTATAAACTTGATGGTTCAGGGCCAGCCTAGGCTTAGGGGTCGTGAAGGACGTTTGATGCCAAGGCCAGAAAACGGACTTTACGCCCTGGCTGCAGGTTTTTTGTGACGCAACCAAAGCCTGCTCTCAAGCCCTCGCGCATTGCACAACGCCAAAAACGACATCGTAAGTGGTAGCTTCGTTTTTCAAAACTCTCGGTCAGCCTATCAACAACGCGGTGTGAACCGTGGCCTAATCACGTCTGGCAAAACACCCTTTAGCGGGGTTTTCCCGAAGGCAGTTTTCAACAAGAAATCCAGCGGCTTGCGTAATCAAAGCTGCATCGCAGTCGGAAATACGCAAATCGGTGGTAATGTCGCGCAACCTTTCAAAAGGCGGTGCGGAGTTATCTCGGGAATGTGCTGCGCAACCCTCTGGCCAACTCGTCCATGATGTCCATTTGAGAGAATTGGCATAGGGCGCCCGTACGATATTTTCGACATTCAAATAATCGAAGGTTTTTACCTCGATTTGCAAACCATTGCGCGTGATAAGTTCTTCAAAGAACGCCTCGCGCTGCGCGCCCGCATAACTTAGCAACACATCCACGAACTGGGACAGATCGGCGCTGAAGATACTGATATCTAGGCGGTTCTGAGACAGATCCTTGTTCAGACTTTGCCCCGCGTCGAACGCATAGATAAGCGCGGGCATTTCAGCGCCATTCGACAATGCGACCTCGCGCAACGTCTCAATGCCACTGTTTTCAAGAACACCACCATCCCCGAGGTGCCGGTATCTAGGCGATGAGTTACCAGCCATGTCGAATTGCAGGGTCAACGGCCCAAGATATGGAGGGAAAGCGGCAGAGGTGGCGACAGCCATAGAAAGCGGAAAGTCATCTGGCGTGGCCAAAAGCATGTCAGGCGTTGAGAACGACAAGGCGCGCACCCCGCTTGGCAGAAGGTTTTTATCATCCGTTAGGGGGTGGGGGATCGCTGCATTGCTAAAAACGAAACGCTGACCTGTATCGTAGCTGACGGTATTAAAAAAGAAGGCCCTATCATCCGCGATATCGCCAAAGGTGGCGTTCTGTAGAAATCCTTTGTCGAGCGCCTCTTGGAACGACCAAAGGCGTGCCGACGGTCGCATGATCCGCCAAGGCTTGGTGAGCTGCCGCTTTGTCAAATCCCCAAAGAAATCACGCCCAACTGCTTGACGCATTTCTTGAAAATATGCAGCAGCACAGCTTTTTGGATACGCGACAGTGGTGCAATCTGGCACTGGGTTTGTCGCCAAATAGGACGCTGGAAAGCCGCCACCGCTGACGCTTGAAATATGAGTTACGTCAGTCAGCAAACCGCGCTTTTCCAACGCCTCCATGCCAGCAGCGCCAAACAACGCGGCCCTTGCGCCACCACCTGAAAGTGCGAGCCCAACAAATGGTTTTGAGCTATTTTCATATGATGGCGGGTAATCGCTTTGCCCAATGATGCGGTGCACCTCAAGTGGCCAAAGCAAACCCCAGACCAGTGCAGTGGCAAACATTACAATAGCCGTAATTCCGGTGCGTTTGATCCAAGTCCAAATCATCGCTCACCCCATCTTTGATACAATTTGCAGTGCGTACGACGTGCGCATTATGACAAGCCTATCGTGAAAAAAACCGAATGCACCTCTTTAGGTAGGGTATTCCTTACCTAGGGGCATGTTTCTGATGGGCCATCCCCAATATGGGGGATGCCGCGTTTTGGCATTGGCTTCATTCCTTCGTTATCACATCGAAGGAAGACACAATGTTCACATACCGTTCAAGCCATGCCGTTCCAATGTCCGCATTCAAATTTCGGATCGGAGCACGGGCATGAATATCGCAGACATCTCATCCTATTTCATGACTGTCTTTGTTCTCGTGATTGCCCCAGGGCCTGTCATTTTGATGCTGCTGGTCCGTGCCGCAAGCAGCGATCTATCTGGTGCATTGAGTTTTGGTCTTGGCTATACCATCGGCGGCTTGATCATTATCTCAGTTGTCTGCTTTGGCCTAAGTGCTTGGCTGACATCGGCACCGTTGGTTTTTGAATACAGTAAGTACGCGATGATGGCATATATTTTGTGGCTTGCACGTGACATCTGGAAAGGTGGCTTTGATCTGACAGGCGAATGTGTTGTCGCACAACGTAGCATGTTTAGGTCTGTTCTGGCGGGTATTATGACCTGCACGATCTCACCCTATATGATGATCCTTCTGCCTTTGGTATTACCAGAACTGATGAACATCAACACGATCCAAATGCCCGATTTCCTGATCATCGCTTTGACCACCTTTGCGGCATTCATGGTCGGTGTCGGGCTTACCATTGGTTTTGCATCTCAAGTTCGCAAGCTTGTTCGGTCACCAAAACACGTGACAGTTGTGAACCGCAGTTTGTCGTCAATACTGGTTATCGGCGGGGGCTTAATGGCCCTTAGCTGAACTCGATTTCACCCGAGCAACCGGGTGAATACAGACTGGTGGCAACCTCTTCCGAAAGAGCCGCCAGTTATGAACTGTGCCTGCCGCCGCATCGATGTGGTATTTGAATGCGGCGGCAGACATGGCATTTGGCAAATCGCTCAATGCAGACACACTTAACTTTTCCTGTTATCGGTCGTTCAACACTTGGCTGGCTGGCAACGTGACACTGGCTCTGAATTTAGGCATTTTGTCACTTTGGGAATTCGATGAGCAATACCTCTACGGAAAAGCTTGAACCCAATGTCATTGTTGACAGCCTTTATGATATTGCTCTTGATCCCAGCTCTCTGGATGCGTTCATAAATACTTGGTGCGACGCTGGCCTCGATACTTTGGCCGCTCGTCAGATGATGGAGAGTATTGATCGCTTCGACGAGGCACATCAAACCCATCTCAAACGCGCAGATACATTTCTGAAACGGGGTATTGCCACCAAAGAAGCCACCGATCTTGCTGCTGACCTAATTCCGTTCGAAAACCTTGCCGCTTTCATCGTTGATGCAAATCTACGGATCGTTGTTGCCAACGAGGGGGCAAAGCATGCTTTTGCCATGAATGAAGGTGACACGATTTACCAAGCGATCATCGCGCCTGACGCGCAAGACGCGCTTGTAGAAACGCTAAGGGCAACGCTGTCTTCGCACAAGCCAACGCAGCATCTGCTAAAGGTGGTGGACGCTACTGCAGCAAACCCCGCTGTTTTCCAGATCCGAAAGATGACGGCGAAAGCCGACGATGGATCAGCCTTGGCCCTCATGGTCACAACCAATTACCATTGGAATGCGAGCTTGGGGCAAACGTTGGAAGAGGTATTTCAACTCACCCTCGCCGAGCAAGGCATTGTTCGTGCATTGACCGAAGGCAAAAGTGCCAAAGAAATTGCAGTGGGGCGTGGCACCGGCGAGGGCACCGTTCGCAGTCAGATCAAATCCACCTTGGCGAAGATGAACGCACGGACCCAATCCGAGGTTATCCGATTGGTCTTGTCGTTGCGCGATGTTTCCTCCGGAGAACGCATCAAAAACGCGCCTAACGCTGGCTATGCAATCTTGACCTCTACAACGTGGTGGCAAGACGAGGTTTGGAAACCATTCCAGACAATCATCCTACCCGATGGACGGCGCATGGACTATCATATCATGGGCCCAGCTACCGGCGCTCCGGTCGTGTATTCCCACATCGGTTATTGCTTGGCTCGGTGGCATGAACCCATGCTCCGTCTGCTGTTTAAGTTGAACCTGCGGATCATCTGCCCGATCCGCGCAGGCTATGGCCATAGCGATAATCTAGACCCCAAGGCGGACGTTCTAGAAGCCGCACGAAATGACACCTTGTTTCTCCTCACGCATTTGGGGATCAAAAAACTACCTTATCTGACTCAAGGAAATGACCTCATCCTTGCCGCTGATTTCACTGCAAACTATCCAGATATGATCAGTGAGATTATCGGTGTTTGTGGGCGCCCGCCATTGGAAGGCGACCACCATTACGCAGGCATGGGAAAATGGCACAGGTTCTTTATGTCAACTGCAAGACATGCGCCCCATCTTTTGCATTTCACCGCTAAGGCCGCGATGTCATTATGTCGGCGCATCGGCGTCAAAACCATGTACTTTAAAACACAAAAAGGATCGCCTGCTGATATGGCGTTAGCTCTTGACGAACATCTCACGGCCGTGCTGGTCGCAAATTGCGAACTGCTTGTAGGCAAAGAAACAGATGGCGCACAAGCTTACGCGATGGAAATGCTGGCCTGCGAAAGTCCTTGGGCAGACACTTTGATGGCAACCCAAAAGACAAAAACCTGGTTCATGAACGGATCAGAAGATCCGGCGATGGATATTGCTACCATTGCAGAATACCGCGAAGCATATCCTTGGATCGATATTGAGGTCGTCCCCAACACCGGCCAAATGCTGCTTTTTCAGCATTATGAAACGCTGCTCCCAAAGGTTGCGGCGGCTGCCGTTGTGGCGAGAGAATAGTCACTAATGAAAGCGCTCAGCGTGACGCAGGGATAGTTGCCAACCTGTCCTCGTAACCCGCTTCATATGCTGCCGCCGTACAAACTTAGCGTTGCAAATACCCTGAAAAAAACGCCTCGGTGCAGTGGTTGTCATAATTTCAAAGGAGCGCTTGACGCAGAATCAGGTCGTCCAACTCGCGTTTGGACGCCAGCCTGCTTGAACGGCAGCAATAGGGCCGTGAGTGACGCTTGGTACTAATAAGGGTGGAAAGCAAATTTTGAACCCTGAGCAGCAGATACTGCAACAAGGACGAATGGCCGCTTATTAAGTTGGGATCGTTACTGACAAGTCTGCAAAAGCAACGTTCGGCTAATCTCAAAATGGAATAATTGCGCTCAAAGTCGCTGGCGTCCAAATTATAGCGGCGAGTACTCCGACCGGAATACCAAGCAGTAAAGCAGTACCGGTCGACAGTGACGGTAATTTAGGTTGATCCTCTAGTGAAACGTTATCGACATCATGATTAAATAACTTGCCTACCATTTTTACAATGAAACGGTTCTCTCGTGTACTAATCCACTGGCTTACAATGACTGCCAAAACAACAATGACGGCTATGGCCAGACCAATCATCCAACCGACAGTCACAAAAAGATCTATCGCCGCAGCAATGAACACACCAAACATGGCCCCGGCTATAATGGACGCGAGTAACACAATTTTATCAAACATATTCATACAGTTAATAGACTTTTCTTTGGCTTCACACTTAGCAGCAGTCGGTAATGTGTCTAAAATAAATAAACAATACTCAAACTAGTCCCCGAAAGTGATCACTTTTACACGCTCGGCTCAACGGCAGCTTTGTCCGCATGGCGGCTCTTCAAAGAAAAACCGCAAACAAACCCTAAGGTGGGCGCGAAACCTACACATTTAGAAGCTAAGAAAATGCGTCCGTAATGGACAATTTCAGCACTTTCGACCCGTCGGTTGTTATGATCGGCGGGTCTATTTATGAACATCGGCTTTGCTGCAAGGTAACACTTAGGTCACTCATCACCCGCGAATTTCTAGCCGTGGCGCAATGGCTGGAATGGCGCAGAGCCCCCCAAGACGCAGAAGCAGCGACATTCTGGCGGTCATTAATGATGTTGTCATAGGTCAATCCCAACATCGTTTCGAAAAATAAGTGCAGCGCGTTTTGGGCTTCGACATGACGCCTGCACTAAACGGTGTGGCCCTTGTCGTGCCAGAGTGCGTGAACCTGCGTCCAATCGGGAACAGTCTCAGTCTCAAAACCATAAACCTTGCCAGTTGCGATCTTATTGAACGATTTCATTGCACTCAGGTGCGCACCCTTTGTGAGGTACGCCAGCATAGCTTCGCGTGATGTCCAAACGCTCAGTGTATGGTGAACTCCGCCGATGGTTCGAGCGTCCGCTGTCAGACATCCTTCTGCCGCCTTTGCTTGCGTCATGGACGCCGTTGCATGACGCCAGAACAGTGGTGCATGCCACACCTTTTTCAGCTGCAAACCAGTGATAGATACGTAGACAAGCTCAGCCATCCCCATCGCCCATCAGATATCCACCACTGATCCAATCTTGCACAAGTTGGGTAAATTCCGCGTCCTGATCTTGGTAACAGAAATGACCACAATTCTTGAAAATCGTCTGCTCACTTTTCGGGAGGCGCTTGTGCAATCGCTCGGCGTTATCTGTTCCTAGAAACGCGTCTTGATCGCCCCAAAACACGTGGACTGGCAAATCAAGTGTTTCAATGTGCGGGTCGATGGTGCTCAACCCCTTCGGGTAGCCCTTAAAATACTGCGAGATTTGACCAATACGGCCAGAATAAGAAGCCACATAGTCTGCCACTTCTTCTGCTGTAGGACGGTAATGCAAATATCCCAGCTGGTTTGCGCCTGCGATAAAAGCGCGGGGTCCAGTCATGTTAACCATGAAGCGCCAGAAATAAGAATGTACGATCTTTTTGACGAGGCTACCGTCTGTGGACGGTAAGATACCGGGCCCATCCCCAATAAGAAGGCTTTTTGCCTTGTGGTCGCGGTGCATAGCGTAATGCATGGCCACGGGCATTGCGACATCAGGGGCGACGATATGGACATCACTAAGCTCTTGGTGCGTGATGAATTTTTCAAGAAATGCGCTTTGGGCTGCAAAGGTCATGTAGCTCATGTCGCCTTCGCTGCGCCCAAAACCGGGCATATCAAGCGCAATCAGATTGGCAGCGTCAGACAAAGCTGCCCACGTTTTATCGTAGCATAAGATGCTCTGCGGCAATGGGCTTAGGAACAAAACGGTTGGCCCATCCGGATTACCACCTTTTGCATAGCGGATTTTGACCCCATCCAATGTCATAAACGCTGGCTTCATTCTGAAGTTCGCGGGTTCATATCTGATTTGTGATGCACCCTTAGTGCGTGCAGCCCGCATTTTGAAAAATTCTGGCGTGACCAGCATCAGACAGGCCGCGTTCATACGGCCTAAAAAACCAATGGGATCTTGTGACAATTTTTTGCTCCTTAGAGATAGGCTGGCGTTTGGGTGATTTTTTTCGTATCTATAGGTACGTAATTCATCAGTCAACGATAAAAGACCACAAGGTACGAAAATGACAAAAGAGAGCCCGCCCGTCCGAGGTCGCCCAAAAACACTTAACCGCGATCATGTGCTGCAGACGGCTTTAATGCAGTATTGGGACAAAGGACCAACAGACGTCGCAATAGGCGAAATTTGCAGACTAACCGGGGCATCCAAGCCGGGGGTTTACCGTGAATTTGGCAGCGACGATGGTCTGAAATTGGCCGCGCTAGAGGTCTACCGCACCCTGGCATTGGAGCCATTGTTTGAAATTCTCCAGCAGGATCAAAGCTTTGGCGATGCGCAAACAGCGATCATTGTGTTCACGACCCAAGACCGCGAAACGCTTGGTGTACCGAACGGGTGCCTTCATGTCACCATGCGCGCGCAAAGTGACAAACTTGGCATAACAACACGGGTTAAGGTGGATAAGCTGCGGCAAGATATCTTGGCCAATTACGCTGCTTGGATCGACAGGGCAAAATCGAAAGGTGAATTTAGTATGAATATCCCAACTGATGTAGCGGCCCTTTTCTATGACGCCCAAAACGGTGGGGCGATGCGCATGCAAAGGGAAGGTGTCCCTAATGCGGTCATTGCAAAAGTGTTGCGGCTTTCTTTTCAGGGCATTCAATAAAGGAAAGCAACAGTCAAATTTATTGGTTTCGTATCTGTAGACCCTATATTTGACTGACTTAAGTGCGTTTGATGACTTCAAAACGCATTGCGGTTGTCGCGAAACGCCTAGAACAGCCAATTTTACAACTGTTGTGAATAGTCGCTTCTAAAACCATTAATGCGTCTTTTCTGAAGCGGCGCTACGATAAAATTTCGACATTAGGACCTGATTGCTGGCGCCACGTGTGGTCTTAATAAAGCCACTGACACGATTAGCACCTAGATGGCAAAACAGTTATTCTTTGCTAACCCCTAATTTCTGAAATGAAACCAAAGCGCCCTTGTGCCTTATGACCTGACCTGCACATCGCTGCGCCATTCCAATGGCATCGCTGGTAGAAAGGCAACTTACGAGAGCCGCAATATAAGCGCCATTGAAGCTGTCGCCAGCTGCGGTTGTGTCTATAACGCTGCTGATCGGCGCAACAGCGTAAGCCGTCAGATCACCTGCCTGAAGCTGCACTGTGTCACCTGGCCCATTCTTGACGACGACATGGTCGATGCCCAGCCCGCTATATCTGTGCGCAGTTGCTTCAGGGGTTGGGTCACCAAACGCCGCATGTTCATCATCAAAGCTTGGTAAAACAATATCCGACAATGACGCCGCGCGCGTAATTACAGACCGCATTCGGTTGCTATCGTCCCACAAGTGCGGACGGATGTTCGGGTCAAAAACGATGGATGCTGATCGCTTTTTTCGCGACATCAAGTTTCTTAGTAGTTCATCGCAATCGTCGTCAGGCAATATCGCCAGCGTAATGCCCGATAGATAGATAATGTCAGCAGCAACCACTTTTGACCAAAGTGCATCTGGATGACGCATCATCATGCGGGCAGCTGACGTATCACGCCAATACGTGAAACTACGTTCCCCGCCGTTTAGGTGGATTGAATACAAACCGGGTCTGCGATTTTCAATACGTGGTATGTGCGTGCAATCAATGCCTGCACCTTGCGCAAATTCTAGCAGCTGATCTGACAACGGATCAGTGCCCAAAGCCGTATGAAACGCGACAGTCACGTTCTTGGGCAAGGCCGCCCGCACGTACCAAAGCGCATTAAACACATCACCGGAAAACCCCTGCCGCCATAGCCCCGGACCCGCCGAGGACAGCTCGATCATACATTCGCCAATGCCAAGGATGGAGGTCATATCAAGTTTCCCAATCACATTGTTTTGCCGAAAGCGCCGTCACCGCGCCACGCAATTCTGCCAGCCCTTTGAGCCGACCCAGATAAGAATAACCCGGATTTGTTTTTTGATCGCCTTCAAACGCAAGCAGATGACCGTGGTCGGGTCGGAATGGTAGGCCTTGGGGCGTCCCGTTTTGCATTGATTTCAATAGCGCTTTGATCACATCAACCATGGGCGTACTGCCCTCAAAAACTGCGGCCTCGAAAAAGCTACCGTCAGGTTCTCGCTGCACGTTTCGCAGATGTGCGAAATGAATATGATCTCCAAATTCTTGCGCCAAGTTAGGTAGATCATTATCAGAGCGCGCACCAAGTGAGCCCGCGCAAAAGGTCAAACCATTCGCAGCGCTTGGATAGCAATCAAGCAAAAAGCGCAGGTCATCAGTGGTTGAGACACAACGCGGCAAACCAAACAGTGGCATTGGGGGGTCGTCGGGGTGAATGGCCAGTTGCACGCCCAATCGTTCGGCCTCTGGTAAGACGGCAGTCAGAAAAGACTGGAGGTTTGCACGCAGGTCATCATGTGAAAGCGTTGAGAACTGCGTGATCGCACCCCGCAGATGATCGCGAGTAAAGCCAGTGGAACTGCCCGGCAATCCGGCAATGATGTTGCGCTCAAGCGTGTTTTGACCCGCGCCTGTCATCGCCTTAAACCTTTGATCGGCAGCGTGCAAAAGTTTGCTTGGATAAGTTTCCTTGGCATTGGAACGCGCAAGGATGTGAACGTCGTACACGATAAAATCGACCATATCGAACCGCAGCGCCCGTCCCCGCTCCGCAACATCGTAATCCAGATCAGTGCGTGTCCAATCAAGCAACGGCATGAAGTTGTAACAGATGGTTTTCACCCCTGCATCTGCAAGATTGCGCATCGTCACGATCCAAGCGTCAATTTCTGCCTTGGCCGCACTGCCCTTGAGTTTGATCTCGTCGGACATCCAAATCGACTCGCAGACATCCCATGTCAGTCCGCCGTCCTCGATCATCGCTTTGGTCGTGGCAATTTCAGACGCGGACCATGGTTCCCCTGCTGCACGATTATGTTGGGCCGTGACGATGCCCGATGCACCTGCCTGCCTGATTTGCGCCAATGTGATTGGGTCATCGGGTCCAAACCATCGCCAAACCGCCTTCATAAGAATGAGCCTGAGATCATTTGAACGTCATCGGCATCAACGTGCGTGGTAGCCAAAGCGCAATTTCTGGGAACACGATGATGAGCAATAAGATCAGCAACATCGGTGCAAGGATGATGCACACGTCGCGCATGACGCTCACAACATTCATCCCGCCAATGGCCGCAGATATCAGCAAACAGAGCCCGTAAGGCGGTGTCACCAGACCAAAGGCCAGCGAGATAATTCCGATGATAGCAAACGCGACTGGATGGATACCTGCAGCGGTGGCCACTGGCAGCAATACCGTACCAAGAATAATAATCGTCGGGATCGCATCGATGAATAGACCAAAGAACAAGAATAGTGCCGCGATAATCAGCGATGTGCCGATCGGGCCGAGTTCACCTGCGGTCATCACCTCAACGATCAAACGTGGCACGTTGTAGAATGCCAACATCCAACCGAATGCCGATG
>JBLHXF010000011.1:0-84201 GCA_047629435.1 Yoonia sp.
ATGCGCCGTTTATGTCTGATGACCTAACGCGTGCTGCGCTGACGTTGTTGCAGGCAGGGGAGCGCGGTCATGCGGTCCGGTTCTTTGCTGAATTGGGCAAGCAGTTACCTCCGGATGACTTGGCCCGACTTGGTGCTTGGTTGCGCAGCAAAGACGAGGCATATTATGCGGTTTTGCTAGGTAAAACTGCTGTGGCGCGCGGTGTGCTGGTCCCTTCGATCTATTTCCCGTTGCACGATCTGGCCGATATGGAACAGCCTGTGCCGCCAGCCTTGTCCTTGTCAATTGCGCGGCGTGAAAGCGAATTCAACGCGGTCGTGGGCAGCCCCGTCGGCGCGCTTGGTTTGATGCAATTGATGCCAGCCACGGCCAAGGAGGTCGCTGGCTTTATTGGAGAACCGTATTCGCGCGCGCGTTTGACAAGCGATTGGGCGTATAACGCACGACTAGGATCGAAATATCTTTCGATGCTCGAAGAGGATTTTGGCTATTCGCCCGTCATGATGGCTGCTGGATATAATGCGGGTCCAAGCAGGCCCAAAGCATGGATGGACGAGCGTGGCGACCCGCGTGTGGGTGAGGTGAACGTCGTCGATTGGATTGAACACATCCCGTTCCGCGAGACCCGTAATTATGTGATGCGCGTGACGGAATCTATTCCGGTGTATGAGGCCCGTTTGACAAGCAAAGTTGGCCCAATCCGGTTCACTGATCTGTTGATTGGGGTGAAACCGATCGTCCGACCACGCCCTAGGCCCGCCGCCCTAGACACAACCCCCGTTGCCGCGCCCGAGCCCGAGGCACCAGCCTCGCGGTCGCCCGCGGCCCCAAGCGCACCTGCCCCCGTCGCAAGCATTCGTCCGATCAGCCGACCGGGCGGCTAACGGCGCGAGACCGCAGCAATGTGAACAGACCCGCCGCCACAACGATACAAGCCCCAACGGCCACGTTAGTTTCCAGTTTCTCGCCAAACACACTGATCCCGATGGATGTGGCGAATACCAGTTGCAGATATGCGAATGGCTGAACCGCGGATGCCTCGGCGACTTCGTAAGTTTTGATCAGCAGGAAATGCCCTGTGACCCCTGTGATGCAAAGTGCGCCCATCCAGATCCAATCGGACCCGATCATGGGTTCCCAGAACCAAATTCCGACGCATGTCATGCCGACGGCCCCGACGACGCCTGTCCAAAAGAACGATGTCGCTGTCTTATCGCGCCGAGCAGCATAACGTGTCAGCAGGCCGTAGATGGCAAACAAAATGGCTGATGTAAGCGGGATGACTGCGAACGGTGAAAACACGCCGACACCCGGTTGCAAGATTACAAGCACGCCGACAAAGCCGATGCCAATGGCAGTCCAGCGTCGCCAACCGACGTTTTCACCCAAAATTGGCCCAGATAATGCGGCCACCAAAAGTGGATAGCATGCAAAGATTGCGTGGCTTTCGACCAATCCAAGTTTTACGAACGCAAAGACCATGATGCAAATTTCGGCCGCGAGTAATAGTCCGCGTGTGATTTGCAGGATCGGCTGGCTGGTGGTGGCAACACCGCGAATAGACCCTTCGGTGCGGACAGCGATTGCGATCACAAAGGCCGCAAAGAACCAATACCGGATCATCACGATCATCAACACGTTGTATTCGGCAGCCAGATGCCGCGAAATCCCATCTTGGACAGCGAACACAAACGAAGTCGCGCACATCAACCAGATGCCAAGCCGGACGTTATTCTGCACTGCGTAACCTCGCCACGACCATATGCCATTTGCTTCCGAAACCGGGAATGCGTTTTACGTTAAAACCTGCTGCGCTGAGTGATCTGCGCATATGCCCTGCTGCTGAATAAGTCGCTGCTGTTCCATCAATTGCAGTGTGTTTTGCGACTTCAGCCATTAACGTTGGTTCCCATAGCGCGGGGTTTTTGTCCGGTGAAAACCCGTCGAGATACCACGCATCGGCCAATCCGTCCCATTGGGGCAAGGTTTCGCGTGCGTCCCCGATGACCACATCAAGTGTTACGTCATCTGCCAAGGCAACTGCACCCGTATCAGGGTTCCACTTGTCCAAGAGGATCTCAGCTAAGTAGGTCAATTGCGGAAACGCTATGAGTGCTGCCTGCATATCGGATATCGCCATTGGGTACGCCTCGAATGACGTAAATCGCAGCTGCCCTTTGACTCCTGCTTTGATCCATGCATCCCATGTCACCAAAAAGTTCAAGCCCGTCCCAAAACCCAGCTCTGCGATATGAAAATCGCCGCCAAACCGATCGGGTAGCTCGTTCCCTTCAAGGAACACATATTGCGTTTCCGCCAGCCCGTTTTTCAATGAATAATACGGATCGTCGAACTGTTTGGACACAGGTACGCGCCCCGCGTCAGTGTCTTGCCAAGTGAGGGATGCCGTCTGGTTGATCATTGCGCGATGCCTTATGCAGACCCAATCAATAAGGCGGAAAGGCCGGATATGGCAACGGTTGATGTTACAGTAATGGGTGCGGGTGTTTTCGGCCTTTCGGTGGCTTATGCCTGCTTGTTGCGCGGCGCAAAGGTACAAGTGATCGACCCAGCGGGTGTTGGCACGGGTGCCAGTGGCGGGATCATCGGCGCGCTTGCCCCGCATGTGCCCGAACAATGGAACGCGAAGAAGGCATTTCAGTTGGATAGTCTTCTGATGCAAGCCGCGTTCTGGGAGCAGGTCGGTGCGCAATCTGGCTTGCCTACGGGGTATGCGCGCAATGGCAGGCTTCAACCGCTTGCGGATGCGGCGGCTGTTGATCTGGCCCAAACCCGTGCGCAGGGGGGCAGTGCGCTTTGGCAGGGGCAGGCGTCTTGGGATGTGATCCCGGCACCAACCGTTGATTGGGCCCCACCAAGCCCAAGTGGGCAGGTCGTATTTGATACGTTGTCAGCGTTGATCCATCCGCGCCAAGCGACATTGGCTTTGGCTGCTGCTGTTAGGGCCCTTGGTGGTCAGATTGATCTTGAAGGTTTGCCGCAAGGTAAAGTTGTTTGGGCAACGGGTTGGGCCGGATTGGATGATATGACCGCAAAGCACCACCGTTTGGTGGGCAGCGGCATTAAGGGGCAGGGCGCATTGTTGGACTTTGACGCGCGCGGGCTGCCGCAGCTATATGCGGATACATTGCATATTATCCCGCATAACGACGGTACAGTTGCCGTTGGGGGGACGACTGAGCGGGAATTTGATGATCCCTTTGGAACAGACGCGCAGTTGGAAGATATCGTTGCGCGCGCCCGTCGCGCTGTGCCGATATTGGTTAATGCACCGATCATTGAGCGCTGGGCAGGTCTGCGTCCGCGCAGCAGATCACGCGCCCCGATGTTGGGTATTCATCCGTTTATCAAAGATGCATTTGTGGCTAATGGCGGATTCAAAATTGGTTTTGGGATGGCCCCAAAATCCGGTGAGGTCATGGCTGATTTGATCTTGGATGGGCGCAATACGATACCAGATGATTTCATGCCAGAACGCAGTCTTTAGGGAAAACTAATTAGGTTGCCTCTGCCGCCATGCATTGCCGTCCGTCGGGACCGCGGACCCATGCGCGCCCGTCTTTCCAGCACAATGTCGCGGCCTCGTGGTGCATCAAGGGTGATGTTGCGCGGTAGGAAAAGGTTTGTAATTTGCCCAATTGACGTTGTGCCAGCCCCATCAAAAGATGCGCCAATAGTGGTCCGTGCACGACCAAGCCGTCATATCCTTCGACCTCGCGGGCGTAGGTTTCATCGTAATGAATGCGGTGTCCGTTGAACGTCAGCGCGGAATAGCGAAATAGCAACGTGGTATCAAAGGTCACATGTTTTGCGACGTCCTCGTTGGTGCTGGCCATTGGCGGCTCTGCCATACTGGCGGGGTTTGGTTCGCGGTAGACCAGTTCTTGCCATTCCGTCAGCGCAAGCGTTTGCCTTTGCCGGATGTCATGGCGTACGCGCACGAATGCGAGCGGACCGCTGCGCCCGTCTTTGCGGGTCACGCCTTCAATAGTGGATGTTTTTTCAGCGCGAATGCCAGCCAAAAGGGGACGGTGAAACACCAGTTTTCCAGCGGCCCACATGCGCCGCGCTTTACCCATGTCGGGAATGAATTGTCCCGTCGCGGGGTGTCCGTCTTGACCTAATACATCGGGCGTTTGTGGTTCCCAGAAGTAGATGTGATGCGCAAAGGGTGGCAACGCTTCGCCCATTGTGATCGCAGGGGTTTGCCCCAGTGCTGCCTGTAGCGCTTGCGCCCTTGCAACATCTAAAACGTCGATTTGGGTTTGCATGCGAGAGGAATGTTCTGTCATGGCGCGACGCTACCGCGAAACACTTGCGTCGCGCAAATGTGTGGTTGCCAGTCGTGATGGGCTGGCACATGCTGTGGTCAAATTTGGCAGACTAAGGGCAGACAGATATGCAGCGGCATGGCGGAAAAATCCTAAGCGATCATTTGCAGACGTTGGGTGTGGAACGTGTGTTTTCTGTGCCAGGCGAAAGCTTTCTTGCCGCCCTTGATGGGCTTTATGACAGCGGCATTCCAAACATCGTTTGCCGTCAAGAAGGCGGTGCTGCGATGATGGCCGAAGCATATGGCAAGATGACGGGCCGTCCTGGTGTCTGTTTTGTCACGCGGGGGCCCGGTGCGACGAACGCCAGTGCCGGTGTGCATATCGCCCAACAAGATAGCACGCCAATGGTGCTGTTTGTCGGTCAGATCGACAACAGGTTTACTGACCGTGAAACATTCCAAGAGGTGGATTATCGCGCTATGTTTGGCGGTGTCGCCAAATGGGTCGCCCAGATTGATCACACCGACCGCATTGCCGAATACGTCACCCGCGCATTTCAGGTAGCCATGTCTGGCCGTCCGGGTCCGGTGGTTTTGGCGCTGCCTGAAAACATGTTGAGCGCTGTGTCAGATGCGCCTGATCGTCCTGCCTTGCCTAATATGAAGGCACCTGATCTGTCGGGCATCGCGTCTGATATTATGGCGCGCATCGCATTGGCGGTTCGCCCGTTGGTGGTCGTCGGCGGGCCGCATTGGTCTGATCAGGCGGCTGCGGATTTGGGTCGCTTGGCACAGGTGCAGGGCTTGCCTATCGCTCTGGGGTTTCGTCGTCAGGATTACCTTGATAACCGCCACTGCTGTTATGCTGGTGATCTAAATGTTGGCATCAACCCGCGTCTTGCCGCTCGTATAAAGGCGGCTGATTTGTTGATCGTCATTGGGTCTCGGTTTGGGGATATTGAAACCCAAGGGTATACGAACCCTGATCCGAATGACGGTGTACCAATTATTCATGTGCATGCGGACGCGGAGGAAATTAGTTCGGTTTATCCGGCTCAGATTGGTGTTGTGACTGATGCGCCCGCGATGATTGCGGCGCTTGCGGCATTGCCGTCCTATGGGGCGGATTGGTCCGATTGGACCGCAGGTGCCCGCGCTGATTATGATGCGTGGTTGGTGCCGACCGTTAGCCCCGGTGACCTAAAACAAGAGGACGTTATTGGGTGGCTATCGGACAATCTGCCCGAAGATGCGATACTGACGAACGGTGCGGGGAACTATGCCGCGTGGTTGCATCGGTATTTTGTCTACAAAGGGTATAGCACCCAGTTGGCCCCTACGTCGGGGTCTATGGGGTACGGTTTTCCCGCAGCGATTTCAGCGTCTTTGCATAACCCAGATAAGGTTGTCGTTTGTTTGGCGGGGGATGGGTGTTTCCAGATGACCTGTAACGAGCTATCGACGGCGGCCCAGCATGGTGCGACGCCGATTGTCGTAGTGATGGACAATGGCCGTTATGGGACGATCCGGATGCATCAAGAAAAGACATATCCGGGGCGTGTGTCGGGGACGGCTTTGGTGAACCCTGACTTTGCGGCATTGGCCCGTGCGTATGGTGGATACGGTGAGCATGTCACGCGGTCTGAGGATTTTGCGGATGCGTTTAGGCGCGCCCGCGCGTCTGGCACATTTGCGATTATCGCTTGCAAGGTGGATGACGAGGCGTTGTCGACGGGCGCTACATTGTCGGCGGTGCGCAAGGCGGCTGGCGGGTAGTTAAACCGTGTCCCACTGCGTTGGCGTATTTCCTTGCCAGTCTTTGCGATGCAAAAGCGGCGTGTCGTCTTGGGTTTCTGCGATGCCGAGGCAAAGGTAAGCCGTAAGCGACCATGTGTCAGGTGCACCCAAAATCGTGCAGATATTGGCAGGATTCACGATGGACACCCAGCCCATGCCGATGTTGTCTGCGCGGGCTGTCAGCCAAAGTGTATGGATTGCAGCAACCGTGGAATAATCTAGCATTTCAGGCATGGTTTGCCGCCCCAGACCATGCCCTGCGGCAGGCGCATGGTCTGTGAAAACGGCTAAATGAACAGGCGCGTCGTGCAGGCCAGCGAGTTTCAGCTTCATGTATGTGTCGCGTTTGGATCCGGTGTAATTGGCGGCGGCTTTGGCGTTTGCGGCCTCAAAATCTGCAATAACAGCGGCACGTTTGTCGGGGCTTTGCACCTGCATAACCCGCCACGGGCGCGCATTGCCGACAGAGGGCGCGAGGTCCATAGCAGTGCGCAAATGTGCCAATCTGTCGTCCGAAATCGGGTCCGTTTTGAAATGCCGCACGTCGCGCCGCCATTCTAGGACGTCTTGCAACGCGTCGCGGTGGGATTGGTCCAGCTTCACAGCAAGGTCCAGTTGGCGGCTTGGCTGGGCAGGAAAGCCTCAATCGCGGCAGTGGCTATGACGGCGGTGTCGCCCGTCGCAGGATTGGCCACGTTTTGCCCGCCTTTGACAGCTGTAACCGTTGGATTCCCGCGTGGCAGCATGGCGATCAAGGCATCGGTATCGAGCTTATCAGGTTCCTGCACGCCGATGGTCACCTGGACGCGCATTGCGTCAGTCGGGATGTCGAGGGTTGCGAAAATGGGCAGGGTGGAATGCCGAAAAGCGTCTTCAATCGCGCGGCGTGCGGCCTTTTGATAGTCCATGCCGTGCAGATCGTTGCCCATGCCCATCTCGATAATCATACGTTGTTCCATCACGTGCGCTCCATGTCAAAGCTGACGTTGATCGAAGCATTTGCGATCACCGTCGGCTTGCCGTCAGGGCGCGGGACATCAAGCCCGCCGTGCGTCACTGTCACGCTGGGCTGGCCGTAAGGAAAGATATCCAACAGTTTGGATACATCCACCGCGTCAGGGTTCTGCACCGCGATTTCCACATCAATTATCATCGCCTCTTTGGGGAATCCAAACAGTTCAGCCATGTTGATCGAATTGTGCCAAAGCGCGTCCTGCAAAGCACGGTGAGCGGCTTGGGTGTAATCTTGGCGGCGCAGGCTGGTGCCCATGCCAAATTCAGTGAGGACGCGGTGTTTGGGCATGGGATATCCTTTGGTTTTTTGCGTTTATGCGTTGAAATACAAGGGTTTGATCAGCGGATCATACGCCATAGTTGATAAAGCGCGACGACCACCGCACCGATTGTAAGTAATAGCCATGCAGTGCCCGACTGTTGTAGGTACATGATACCTGTTTCAGCGTTAAAGCAGCGGCCCATTTCATTGAAACAGCCGCGCCATTTGAAATACTGGGTATAGTAAGTGACGCCGCATAGCGCCGCCACACATAGAGGTAAGGTTAGCGTGATTGATCTGATTAGATTTAACTTCACCGGATGCATCGAACCTTAAAATTCAACGCCAATTTGCGCCTTAACGCCGGACCGGAACGGGTGTTTGACCAGTTCCATTTCGGTCACGAGATCTGCGATTTCAATAAGGTCGACGTGTGCGTTGCGCCCTGTCAGGACCACATGAGTCATGTCGGGTTTTTGCGTTGCCAAAAACTCAACGACCTCATTGATATCCACGTAATCATAGCGGATCGCGATGTTGATTTCGTCGAGCAAGACCATTGTGTTGGTCTCGTCCAAGATCAATTCCTTGGCTTTTGCCCATGCGGCTTGGGCCATTTCCGTGTCGCGGGATTTATCTTGGGTTTCCCAAGTGAACCCTTCGCCCATGGTGTGGAACGCGCATTCGTCTGCGAATTTTCCAAGGATCAAGTCGCGTTCACCGGTCGACATGCCGCCCTTGATGAACTGGACAACGGCGCATTTCATGTCATGCGCGATACACCGAAAGATCATGCCAAAAGCGGCGGACGATTTACCTTTGCCTTTGCCGGTATGCACGATGATCAAGCCTTTTTTGTCGGTCTTGGTCGCCATGATCTTATCACGGGCAGCTTTCTTTTTAGCCATTTTCATCGAGTGACGTTCATCACCTGCGGTCGTGTTTTCATCGGTCATGGTGCGGTATCCTTTGCGTTTGTTCCAACTTGGCGGCAATGGGTCTGTCGTGCAATGCATAGTGACGCATTAGTGGTCATCTTTATGTCATCCACCGAGCAACCACCGCGCGATTAAAGGCGCGATCAAGGCCGTCAAAAGCGCGTTGAGGCCCATCCCAATACCTGAAAATGCCCCTGCGGTCTCATTGACTTGAAATGCGCGTGCGGTGCCTATGCCATGGCTTGCGACGCCGACCGCAAAACCGCGTGCCCGCCAGTCGGTGATCCTAAGCAGGTTTAGCAGCGGTGTTGCGATGATCGCCCCGGTAATTCCCGTTGTGATGACGAAGACGGCTGTCAGGGATGGTGACCCGCCGATGGCTTCTGACACGCCCAGTGCGACGGGGGCAGTCGCTGATTTAGGGATGAGAGCCAGCAGAATGTCAGTGTCTAACCCAAGGGCTGCGGCAATGCCGACGGCGCTAAGCATGGCCGCAAGCGATCCTGCAAATAAGGCTACGATCATGGGCAGCGCTGCTTTTTTAATATGGTTCAGATTTGCATAAAGCGGAATCGCCAAAGCCACGGTCGCAGGCCCAAGCATAAAATGCACAAACTGCGCGCCAGCGAAATATGTGCCATAGCTGGTGCCTGTCAGTTGCAGCAAAACAGCCAGAAAAGCCACAGCGATAAGAACCGGATTAACGAATGGCTTGCGCCCAGATACCTTAAACAATGTGTCACCGGCCCCGTATGCCGCGAGTGTCAGGGTGAGCCAGAGCAGTGGATCGGTCGACAAGTACGTCCAGATTTCTGCAAATTCAGTCATGGCTGGTGCCCATCAACTTGCGCAACCCAACAAAGGTCAGCGCGCCGACTGTGATCGCGATAATTGTGGACCCAATGATTGCGACACCAAGGGCTGCACCGTCTGATCCGAACTTATCCAAGTGCCCCACGACCCCAACCCCAGCAGGAACGAAGAGGAGCGACAGGTGTGCGAGCAATGCCGTGGTCGTTGGCGCGATGGAATGTGCCAAGCGGGGCCACATCAGGCAGGTCAGAAATAACAATGCCATGCCGACGACAGGGCCAGGCAAGGGCAAACTTAAGCCATGCGAGGTCACCTCGCCCAATAATTGAAACGCCAAGAGTGTTGCCAAGTGGATGATCATACGTTTCAGCCTATGCGGGCGGGGACTGGCTGCCCAGACCTATGGGCTAAATCAGCAAACTTTCCCCGCGCTTTGTTTTTTCGATCAGTTTAGCTAGCGGTTAACTAAACATAAGGTGCAGACCATGAGGCTTTTTTCAATATGCCTGTTAATCGGATATTTGGGCGTCTCTGCTGCGATCGTCGGTATTTAATCTAGTAATCCTGCGATCCTTGCCCGTGCTGAGTTTGATTTTGGTTGCCATAAATCGCGGTCGATTGCCTCTTGCAGGCGTGCTGCAATTTCGGCGAGGGCTGGTGCGTTGACGTCCGCGATGAAGTCTCGTGTGTCGTCGTCTGCGAGGAACGCCTCTTCGACCAAATCAAAGTGGTGGTTTTTCACGGCGCCAGTCGTTGCTGCAAAGGCGAATAGGTAATCGACTGTTGCCGCAATCTCAAACGCCCCTTTGTATCCATGTCGTTTTACCCCATTGATCCATTTCGGGTTCACGACACGGGACCGGACAACCCGTCCGATTTCATCCTCAAGCGTCCGAATGACAGGTCTTTCGGGACGGGAATGGTCGTTGTGATAGATTGGCCGGTCGCGTCCTTGAAGGGTGCTGATTGCGGCGGCTGCCCCCCCTTCGAATTGATAATAGTCATCGCTGTCTAGGATGTCATGTTCGCGATTGTCTTGGTTTTGAACGATGGCTTCGGTTTGGGTGAGTCGTTGTTCAAACGCGTCGCGTGCTGCCCGTCCTTCGGCTTTTGCGTCATACGCATAGGATCCCCAAGTCAGGTATGCATCCCCAAGGTCGGCTTTGTTTACCCATAGCTTTTCATCGATCATGGCCTGTAAGCCAGCACCATATGCACCAGGTTTTGACCCAAAGACCCGCGCCGTGTCTTCGCCTGCTTTGGTTCGTGCTGCAGCGGGGTTCAGGTCGGCTGGTTCATCAAGTGCTTGGACCGCCCGCGCGGCGCTGTCGACCAATGCAATGAGTTGTGGGAACGCATCGCGGAAGAAGCCGGAAATGCGTAAGGTGACGTCGACGCGTGGGCGCCCAAGCACGCCTTTTGGTAAGACCTCAAATCCCGTGACGCGACGGTTGGCGCTGTCCCAAGTTGGTTTGACGCCCATAAGCGCCAGCGCCTGTGCGATGTCGTCACCGCCTGTGCGCATGTTTGCAGTACCCCATGCGGTGATCAGCATCGTGCGTGGCCAATCGCCATGATCTTGCAGGTGTTTTTCAATTAACAGATTTGCGGACTTCCAGCCGAGTTTCCATGCGGTTGGTGTGGGTACTGCGCGGCTATCAACGGAATAGAAATTGCGCCCGGTTGGTAGGACATCAAGCCGACCGCGTGTGGGAGCGCCGGATGGCGCCGGGGCGACGAAATGCCCTGCAAGGGCGGTGAGTAGGCCCGCGCCTTCGTCTGGCCCGCACCGCGCGACCGTAGGAATGATGCGTTCGAATATTTCGGTCAGGACGGGTTGTGACGCTTGTGTGCTAAAGCCCACATCGCCCCACCCTCCGTCCCGCAGAAGGTTTTGACTTAAGATTTCCAGCCGCTCAACTGTATCTCCTTGGGTCCGCCAGATGTCATTGCTGACCGTGTTTAGAATATCTGGCTTTTCGGTTGTCGCTTGCCCTAAGTCGCAATCAAGAGGGTCGAACCTTATCCCAATATCATGTGCAATTGCGCGTAACAGAGATGCGTTGTGCCCTTTGCCGTCGCCACGTGGCACACGCGCCAATGCAATTGTCAGGTCGCGGGCCAGGTCACCTGTTGGGGATTGTCCAAAGATATGCAGTCCGTCGCGGATCTGGGATTCCTTGAGTTCGCATAAATACGCATCAAGTTTCGCAAGGTCGCCATCTGCATCCCCGTCAAAGCCAGCATCTTTCCCAAACCCCGTGACGTCAGAAAGTGATAGGATTTCTTGGCGTAACAGCTTAATTCGACGCGGATCAACACCTGCTGCTTCGTAGTATTCGTCAACAAGGGCTTCGAGGTCGCGCATCGGTCCGTAGCTTTCGGCGCGTGTAAGCGGTGGCGTCAGGTGGTCGATGATCACGGCTGATGTGCGTCGCTTGGCTTGCGTCCCTTCGCCGGGGTCGTTCACGATAAATGGATAGATGTGCGGTGTTGCGCCAAACACAGCTTCGGGCCAACAGTTTTCAGACAATGCTAGTGCTTTGCCGGGCAGCCATTCGAGATTTCCGTGCTTGCCCATATGCACGATTGCGTCTGCACCCCAGTGGTGCCGTAAGTAGAAGTAGAATGCCAGATAGTTGTGCGGTGGGACGAGGTTGGGCGAGTGGTAGGTATCGGTTGGGTCGATATTGTAGCCGCGTGCTGGTTGGAGGCCGACGACGGCATTTCCAAATTCATGGATTGAAAGTTTAAAGCCTTGTGCAGCTTCCGGCGGGAGTATTTCGGAAAAAACGAGAAACGGGTCGTCTTCTGGTTGCCCCCAGCGTGTGGTTATATCGTTTTTTATGTCCCATGGCAGCGTATCAAAGTGTTTTTTGTAGATATTGAGTGAAAGTGTGACTCCGCCTTTTGTGTCCGCACGGTCGGTTAGCCAGTTGGTTGGACCGGCCATCATTTGATCCATTAACGCTTGGGCGTCTGTTGGCGCGGAAGTAGAGTAACCGTTTTGCGCAAGCAGGTTTAGTGTGTGAACTGTCGCTGCAGGTGTGTCGAGCCCGACACCGTTGGCGAGCCTACCGTTTTTATTGGGGTAGTTGGCGAGGATAAGCGCGACTTTGCGGTCTTTTACGGAGGTGTTTCGCAAGTTCGCCCATTTTGCAGTCAGGTCAGTCACGAAATCGATCCGGTTGCCGTGTCCTTGATAGGTTGCGATGGCACATTCGGTGGCGTCGTCAAAGAAGGCCTCGCCTTTGAATGACACTGCGCGTGACAGGATGCGCCCGTCGACTTCGGGGAGGGCGACGTTCATCGCGATGTCACGGGCAGAAAGCCCTTGGATGCTGTCGGCCCATGCGGATTCGGATGCGCTGGACAGAATGACTTGGAAAACGGGGGATTTGTTGGCCGCTTCCATCGTTAACGGGTTTTTTGGGCTGTCGTCGCCGTCATGTGGCGAGCCGACTGCGAATGCTGTGCAGTTCAGGATCACGCTTGGCGGTGCTGATTGGAACAATTGCTGCAAGGTTGCAGTGCTCAGCGGGTCTTTGAGTGAGGCCACGAAAATTGGCAGCGGGTTCAGGCCGCGCCTTGTCAGGCTGCGGACCATGCGGTTGATCGGGTTCAGTCCGCCGCCTTGGACGAGGGCGCGGTAGAAGATGATTGGGATGATCGGTGCGTCAGCAACCCAAGCGGCTTTGGCGGTGTCGAGGTCTGCGATTCCTGATCCGGGCCAGTAGACGCCTGCGCGCAGTAAGGGCGCGGCTGGTGTTGGTTTGTCTGCATTTTTGAGGATTGAATCGCAGTAGGACAGAAAATTTGTGCTATTTTGAGGACCACCTTCAACGAGGTAAGACCAAAGCGCGTCGTAGTCTTTGTTTGAAACAGTGGATAGACCGCGCAGTTCTGGGTCTGGTTTGTCGTCACCGGGGAGCGCTGCAAAGGGGATGCCTGCGTCGTGCAGTGCCGCTGCGTATTGTGTCAGCCCGTATTTCCAATAGCCCATGCCCCCGAGTACGCGGGCCACAATAAGCTTGGATTTGGATGCGCAATTGTCGATATGCAGGTCTACAGACATTGGGTGTTGCAGGTGCATCATGTTGGCCAGCCGCAAGGTGGGTGGCGCGGCCATTTCGCTGCGTGCTTCGGATAATGCCGCCAATTCAGTGTCAGCCGCCGAGATGAAAACCACGTCCGCCGGCGTTTGCCCAAGATCAAAAGGTTCGTCCCCGTCAGATATCGCGCCGGGGGTGGCAGCTAGCAGGTGCATAAGGTTTGACCTCGTGGTAAGGACGCCCCAAATTGAAGGAATCTGTTATGGATTACAAAGCATCTGGAGCTCCGAAATTGGGTAAAAACGCACCGAAACATGTCGAGCATAATGCCGTTGGATCGAAGAAAAAGCCATTTGGCACACGTCCAAGTAAAGAAGAACTGCTTGCGCGGATGAAAGCGGCTGCTGAGGCGGCCAAGTCCGAAGAGTAAAATCACAGCGCCTTTTCCATGAAAATGGAAGACGGGGCATCGATGTAGCTGCCGAATGGTCCGCAAGGGACGAATTCGTGGCGGGCGTAAAGCCGATGGGCAGCGTATAGCACGTTGCCCGTTTCTAATTTCAGCATCCGCAAGAATTCGGTTTTGGCGTGGTCTTCAAGTTGTCGCAGGATCGCGTCGGCGACCCCTTTGCCGCGTGCATCTTCGGATACGAACATGGATTTAATCTCGCCGTAGCCGTCTTTGACCATCAACGCGCCTGTGCCGAGGACAATGTCCCCTTCACGGGCCGTGAAAAAATGGATGTTGTCGGCGCACAGATCGTCGATGGAGAGATAAAAGTTATCCTCTGGCGGAAACAGGCTTGTCATCAAAGCATGGCTTTGCTGCAGCAGCGCTGTCGCCTGCGGATCGTGTGGATCTGTGCGCGCGACGATGATCATGCTTGCAGGGCTGACGTGATGGCTACTTGGTCAAGGCCTGCTTCGCCGATCACAACCAGTTTGGTCTGGCGCGGTGTGTCGCCGAACGGCTGATCATAATATGTGTCGATCCGTGGGCCGACGGCTTGCAGGGTCAACCGCATAGGTTTGCCTTTGACAGCGACGAACCCCTTAAGCCGTAGGATATTATTGGCGCGGATCACTTCGGCGACTTGGGCCTCAAAAGACGGTGCATCTGTGACTTCACTACGCGTGACGATGAACGATTCAAATTCGTCGTGACCATGCGCATGCTCGTGGGCGTGTACATCGTGATGCCCGTCTTCATGATGGTCGTCGTGGTCATCATCATGGTGGTGATGGTGGACCTCGTGACGGGCATCAAGATCGTTTTCTGCGCCGATACCTTGGCCAAGAAGGACGTCAACGGGCAGGGCGCCCATGGTTGCTTTGACAACTTGAACGCCATCGCGGGATTCTGATTTCAGGCGTGCCATGAGGGTGTCAACTTCAACCGCGTCCAACAGATCGGACTTGTTCACAACGATCATGTCAGCGCAGGCAATCTGATCTTCGAACAATTCGGACAGTGGCGTTTCGTGGTCGAGGTTTTCGTCTTCGGCGCGTTGCGCGTCAACTGCAGCCACGTTGTGTGCGAATTGACCATCATGCACGGCGCGTCCGTCGACGACTGTGACAACGCCGTCCACGGTGACTTTGGTTGAGATGCCGGGCCAATTGAATGCGCGGATCAGCGGTTGGGGCAATGCAAGGCCAGAGGTCTCAATCACGATGTGATCAGGCTGTGGGTCGCGAGCGAGCAGCTGTTCCATGGTCGGGATGAAATCATCGGCCACGGTGCAGCAGATACATCCGTTGGACAGTTCAACAATGTCGTCTTCGGTGCAAGTTTCTTCGCCGCAGCCTTTCAGAATGTCCCCATCCACGCCAAGATCGCCAAATTCGTTGATGATCAGCGCGATGCGTTTGCCCGATGCGTTTTGCAGCATATGCCGGATCAACGTGGTTTTACCGGCCCCAAGAAAGCCTGTGACGACGGTAGCGGGAATTTTAGCTGGCATTTTTTGGTTTCCAATTCTGGGCGGCGTTGGCTAAGGCTTAGGCCATGACAAAGCGTGTGACAATCTGTGAGACGTGCGCAGGGCCGGGAACGGCGCTGGCGGCGGAGCTGGGCGATTTGAGCGGCTGGGATGTTGTGATGCATCCCTGTTTGTCCGTGTGTGACGAGCCTGTTGCAATGGCTGTGCAAGGTGAAGGGTCGGCCACATATGTATTTGCTGGACTGACGGATGCGGACGCAGATGATGTTCGTGCGTTTGTTGCACTGTATGATGACGCACTATGCGGCTGGGTCGCAGATGCCCGTCCAGCGGGACGGCTGCGGTTTTGTCTGAAATCGCGAGTGCCAGCGTTATAAGTCATGGCACAGTGATCTCGGCCACGATGGGTTGGCCTTCGATAGCCCAGCCTGTGTGATCATTTGCATTCAGGGTGACACGCACGACCGATCCGCTTGGCGCGTCTGATAGATGCACCCAAGGCGCGTAGGCACGGACGGTTTTGACCCCATCGACATAGATATGCGCGTGGCCTGTGCCTGCGATTGGAGCGGTGTTCACCGTTTCAGGGGTGAAGGAAAACCCTGCCACATCGATGAACATGTTCTTGGCGTCGCCAATGTCGTCGGTAACGACCAATGCAAAGCTTGGCGGGGGGGTGGTCCATTCAGTTAATGCTGAATGGTCGTGACCAGTGTCGCTATGACCCGCGTGGTCGTGACCTTCCATTGGTGTTCCAAGGATGAAGCCAAGCCCAGTGCCGAACACAATGCCGATTACAAAAAGGATCAGGGAACGCATTGCTTAGCCCTCCGCCAATTTGCTGTGCCAAACCGACCCAAGCAGCAGGCCGAGTGTGACCCAAACTGCTAGTGCGACGCCCAACGTGCGTGCCGCAAATGATGCGGCCAGCTCGGGTGGTGCGACTTGCGTCAACATGTCGGGCATCGGTGCGCCGATCAGATGCGGTGCAAGCAGTAACACAATGGCCGCTCCCCACATCGCCCAGTTGCGCCCAAACGCAATGAGCCAAAGCGCGATGCCTGTGCAAGCAGCCGTGCCGTACCACCAAATTTGACGGGCCTCTACGTCGGCTCCGTTTAGGCCGGGCATATCGGGTGCGAGCCCAAACGCAGGCGCCATATGCATTGTGATGAATCCAGCGGCACCCCAAAGGATCCCAGCGCGCGGCGTTATCGGTTCACCACGTTCTTCTGCCCAAACCATCGCGGCAAGCAGAACGAATGCGTAGCCTGTATATATCAACGCAGAAAAGACGATATTCAGCCCTTCGCGGGTCACATCAAGCGGCCCACGTTGCACAGCCACCAGATCAAGGGCGGTGCTTGGATCAATTTCAAACAGTTCGGCATGAAGCAAAAGCGGCTGCACGAACACGAATTGCAACAGCGCGGCCACAAGGCCCGCGCCGAAGCCAGCGATCAACGCGCTGACGGCAATTTTTTGAAACATCTGCTTAGTGGCAGGGGAAGCCGGTTGTATGACGCACGTCATGTGCTGCGTCATGCAATGTGGCGGCTTGCACGTGGCCTGCAACAGTGATGATCCCTAGGCCCACGATACCAGCGGCAAGAACCGACAGTACGGTGGAAGATGTCTTTGTTTGCGTAGGCGCAGTGGTTGCGATTGTCTTTTTCATATTATCGTCTCCAGTTTCCCGTCACACCCGACAGGATGGTTTCATTGCGCATGGCTGGTCTCCTGGCTTGCGGATCGATCATACTTTGCGGCCTTCCCGGTTGCCCAGTGGCGTGTTCGCAAAGCACTCTCCGCATTACAGTCGCGGGGGCGGCTGTGGTTTTTGGCCTCCCGAATTGGATCGGCCATTCCCACATTCCCATTTCATCCCCCTAAAGCTGAGCTTCGTCGGCGGGGAACCGTGCATGACCGTTGTGCCTGTCTGTAGCAGGGATCGTCAAGTCTGAAACCGACGCGCTGCTGCGCTGCGCCGTCACATTTCATAAATTTGCAGAGCCCCCGTCGCAGGTAATTATGAATGAAACAGCAAAAATACGCCCAAAATCGCAATATCTTGTGGATAAGTCGCTGGTTTCGTCCATATGCGGGGTGTTTTCGTTGACACGCGTCGTTCGGGTGGGTGACAATTTTGAACGTTAGGGAATCAATGGGCTGAATATCGGTGCGCTTTAGTAAACTACGTCTCAATGGCTTTAAGAGCTTTGTTGATCCGACCGATTTGATTATCGCGGATGGGCTGACTGGCGTTGTTGGTCCTAACGGGTGTGGGAAATCGAATCTGTTGGAGGCCCTGCGCTGGGTTATGGGCGAGAATCGCCACAAAGCGATGCGCGGCGGATCGATGGAGGATGTCATCTTTGCCGGTGCGGCGACCCGACCCGCGCGTAACTTTGCCGAAGTCAGCCTGATTATTGATAACGCTGAACGGCTGGCCCCTGCTGCGTTTAACGACAATGATAACCTAGAAATTACCCGCCGGATTACCCGGGATGCGGGCTCTGCGTATAAGGTCAGTTCAAAAGACGTCCGGGCGCGTGACGTGCAGATGCTATTTGCCGATGCATCCACTGGTGCCCATTCCCCAGCCTTGGTCCGTCAGGGGCAGATCTCTGAATTGATTAACGCGAAGCCCAAGGCGCGTCGCCGTATCTTGGAAGAGGCCGCAGGCATTTCGGGCCTGTATCAGCGTCGCCATGAGGCGGAGCTGAAGCTGAAGGGTGCAGAGACTAATTTGACCCGCGTTGATGACGTGGTTGAGCAGTTGGCTGCACAATTGGCGACACTGGCTCGTCAAGCAAGGCAAGCAGCGCGGTACCGTGAAATTGGTGAGAATTTACGCCGTGCCGAGGGCATGTTGTTGTTCCGCCGTTGGTCCGAGGCGGACAGCGCGATGCTGGCAGCTGTGGCGCAATTGCGTGAACGCACGACCGCTGCGGGTGCGTCTGAAACAGCGGCCCGTCAGGCGGCGAAGGCCCGATTGACGGCTGAAGGTGTTTTGCCTGCGCTTCGCGAAGAAGAGGCGATTTCGGCGGCTGTTCTGCAGCGATTACAGGTGCAGCGTGATACGTTGAAGGATCAAGAGGTTCGTGCGTTAGAGACAATTGAAACGCTCCGCGCTCGTATTGATCAGCTTGCTCGCGACATGGACCGTGAAGGTGGACTGAACAAAGATGCTGGTGAAACCATTGAGCGCCTAGAATGGGAAGCCCGCGAGATTGGTAAGGCTGGCGAAGGCCACGAGGACCGACTTGATGAGGCACAGATTGCGTCGCGCGAGGCTGCAGGTGTGTTGCAGACCCGCGAAGCAGATTTGTCGCAATTGACCGAGGATGTGGCGCGGCTTGCGGCCCGCCATCAGTCAGCGCAGCGGTTAATGACAGACAATCAGACGACATTGGCGAAATCCGAGACTGAGGCAGAGAAAGCCAAGGCGTCGATGGCCGAAGCGGATGTTGCGTTGAAAAAGGCCGAGGCGGATTTTGCAGCGGCAGGTGAGGATGAGGCGCAGGCGGTTGCCACGGCTGAAAAAGCCGATGTGACGTTGGCGGAGGCCGAAGAGGCGCGCGCGCAGACGCAGATCCGCGAAAGTGATGCCCGCGTGAAGCGGTCCGAGGCCGAGGGCGAGGCGAATGCGTTGCGTGCCGAGGTTGCCGCTTTGGCCCGTTTGGTAGAACGTGACACGGCTGAGGGTGGTCAGGTTTTGGATTTGCTGCGCGTCGAAAGCGGGTATGAAAAGGCGCTTGGTGCGGCCTTGGCTGATGATTTGCGTGCCCCTGCGATTGGGCCGGATGCCGCGTCTGGCTGGGCGACTTTGCATCCGTACTTGACGGCGCAGTCATTGCCGGACGGTGTTGCTCCGCTGACGAAATTCGTGGAGGTGCCTGATGTTTTGGGTCGCCGCATGAACCAAGTGGGGCTTGTTCGGCAAGAAGAAGGCGCGCAGTTGCAAGCCGTTTTGAAGCCGGGCCAACGGCTTGTATCTCTTGAGGGTGATGTTTGGCGGTGGGACGGGTTCCGCGCGGCGTCAGAGGATGCTCCGTCAGCGGCCGCCTTGCGATTGCAGCAGCTGAACCGTTTGGTCGAATTGAAACGTGATCTGGAAGAGGTGAATGCCACTGCGATGGGTGCCGCCCAGGCCCACGAGACGTTGACGCGGTATTTGGCGGATTTGTCTGCAGCAGATCAGACCGCCCGTCAGGCGCGCCGTGATGCCGACCGTTTGGTGGCAGAGGCGAACCGCGCAGCCAGCCGGGCAGAGGCGGATCGCAATTTGTCTGAAGGTAAGTTGGAAAGCTCTGGTCTGGCGGTGAAACGCCATGAAGAAGAGGCCGTTAATGCACGCCGCGCTTTGGTCGAGGCTGAGCGGGCTGTTGCGGAACTGGGCGATCTGGGTACGGCGCGTGACCAAGTTGAAGACATTAAGATGACGGTTGAGGCTGCACGAATCTTGATGATGTCGCGCCGGTCTGGCCATGATGAGGTGCGCCGCGAGGGCGATGCCCGTTTGCGTCGCTCTCAGGAAATTACCAAAGAAGTATCCGGTTGGAAGCATCGGTTGGAGACAGCCAATAAACGCAGCACAGAATTGGCAGAGCGCAAGGATGTGTCCGAGGCGGAATTGGTGGAGGCCACGGCAGCACCCGAAGAAATAGCAGCCAAGCGGTCTGAACTGGCTGATGCGATTGACGAGGCAGAGGTGCGTCGCCGTGCGTCTGCTGATAAGCTGTCGTTGGCTGATACTGCTATGCGTGATGCTGCGGACGCCGAACGTGATGCAGAACGCGGTGCGTCCGAGGCGCGCGAAGCCCGTGCGCGGTCCGAGGCCCGCGCTGATGCCGCCCGTGAAACTGTGGCCTACGCCGAAGAGCGTATCATGGAGGCTCAAGAGGTGACCCCTGCACAATTGCTGGAAAGCCTTGCGACTGATCTGGAAAAGATGCCTGCGTCCGAAGTGGTCGAGGGGCAGGTTAATGCGTTGAAACGTCAACGCGATAGCCTTGGTGCCGTTAACTTGCGCGCCGAAGAAGATAGCAAAGACGTGCAAGTAGAGCACGACAATTTGGTGTCTGAGAAGGCCGATCTTGAGGCTGCGATTGCAGCACTGCGTCACGGTATCGCCAGCCTGAACAAAGAAGGCCGCGAGCGGTTGTTAACCGCATTTGAGCAGGTCAACGAGAGCTTTGGCCTGTTGTTTAGTCACCTGTTTGGCGGCGGCGAGGCGAAGTTGGTTTTGGTCGAAAGCGATGATCCGTTGGAAGCTGGTCTTGAGATTATGTGTCAGCCGCCGGGTAAGAAATTGTCCACTTTGTCGCTGCTGTCAGGTGGAGAGCAGACGTTGACGGCGCTTGCGTTGATCTTTGCTGTTTTCTTGGCGAACCCCGCGCCAATTTGTGTGCTTGATGAGGTCGACGCGCCGTTGGACGATGCCAACGTGACGCGGTTCTGTGACCTGCTTGATGAGATGACCCGCCGCACGCAAACCCGTTTCCTGATCATCACGCACCATGCCGTCACCATGAGCCGGATGGACCGGCTGTTTGGTGTCACGATGGGCGAGCAGGGCGTTTCGCAGCTTGTGTCTGTTGATCTAAAGAAGGCTGCCGCGATGGTGGCTTAACACCCCAGCTAGTACGGTAAATCGTCGGGGTGCATATTTTTGTAATCGGGCGCGGGCAAATCAATCTGATGTGCTCGAATTGTGGTTTTCCCTTCGCTATGCGCCTTCATCACACGGTGCATACCGTCGATGATTTTATGGTCTTCACAAATCAAGATTGGATAGGCGAGGTCAGCCCGCAATACTTGGGCTGCGTGTTCCATCACGCTGATACATGTGGGAGCCATGTCATGGTACCAGTAGGGCTCGTAGATTTCGCTGATCTTACTCAGCATCATATCGAACGGGGTGAATTTGCGTTTTAGCAAAGGTTCCACCCGCCAGATATGTGTGTCGTCGCCCACTTTGCGGAAATGGTATTGTGGACGCATCATAACGCGCTGAGTAGAGCTGTGGTTGGCCATGCGTCACTAGGGAGGCCGAGGCGTGTTTGTTCCGCTTGGACTGCCGCCCGCGTCATTGCCCCCAAGATGCCGTCGATCCCACCTACATCGTGTCCGCGTGCGGTTAGTTTCGTTTGCAACGATTGCATCTGAGGTCCAGTCAGTGGCGGTGTTGGGTTGCCTGCGTCGTAAACGGATGCCCCGCTCTGCCGTGTTGCAAAATAGGCGGCGGTGGTGACGTAAACAAAGCTTTTGTTCCATTCAAAATAGACGTCAAAATTGGGGTAGGCTAGGAAAGCTGGCCCGTTTCGCCCCATTGGGAGCAGGACCGCGGCGTTGAGGTCGGATGCGATGGATCCACCGCGCGCTGTGACGCCCAGCGCCGCCCAGTCGGCGCCTGATTTGCGTGTGTTCAGGCCTGTTTGCGCCCAGTCCAAATTTTCTGGCACGTTGATTTCTTGCAGCCAAGGCTCGTTTGGTCGCCAGCCAAGGGACGACAAAACGTTGGCGCCTGACATCAGCGCGTCGGGTGAGGAACCCTTAAGGTCGACAACCCCGTCGCCATCCCCGTCCATGCCGTTTTCAATGATGTCTTTTGGCAGCATTTGCACTTGGCCAATTTCGCCTGCCCATGCGCCTGTGGTGCTTGCCGGGTCCATACCGCCACGCGCGACAAGTTCAATCGCGGCGAGCAGTTGAGGCCGGAACAATTCGGGTCGGCGGCAATCATGTGCCAGCGTCACAAGTGCGTTGCGTGTGTTAAAGTTGCCTTGCACTTGGCCAAAGTCAGTCTCGAATGCCCAGAACGCCAAGATGACCCCGCGCGGGATGCCGAATTTGGCCTCGATCGCGTCGAATGTGCTGTCGAACCTGTTGCCATAGACGCGGCCATTGTCGATCCGGTTTTGGCTGATAAGGGCCCGCGAGAAGCTGATGAAATCTTTTTGAAACACCCCCTGGGACCTGTCTGCTTTTAGCACAGCTTGGTCAATTGCAGCCCCACGAAGTGTCCGTTCGGTGGCCGCCGCATCAAGTCCCATGCTGGCCGCTTCGGCTCTGATCCCGTCCAAGAACGCGGGTAGTGGCCCGCCGCAGGTTTGCGCGAACGCAGGTGTCGTCAAAAGCGAAAGGGCAAGAGCGAGGCGCATGGGTCTGATCCTTGGTTTGTGCAAGATCAGCCTAGCAGGGGGATCATAGGCGTACAAACCCGATGATAAGGGCTGCGCAAAGGGTTGCCGCCCATGTTAGCCAAAGCACGCGCACAGCCCGGTCTACGTCACTAGGGTTTAGGGTGTGATTGCCCAATGGATTTACATAAGGGTCGTCGGTCAGCTGGCCGTCGTACATGCGCGGGCCTGACAGTGCGATGTTCAGATTGTGGGCCATCGCGGCCTCTGGCCAGCCTGCGTTGGGGGACCTATGGAACGATGCTTCAGACCGAATTGTGGCCAGCGGCGTATGCGGGTTCAGCGCCCAGATTAGCAGTCCTGTTATGCGTGCCGGTATCCAGTTGATCACGTCATCGAGCCGCGCTGCTGCCCAGCCAAATTCCAGATGGCGGGGTGTTTTGTAGCCAATCATGCTGTCAGCAGTATTTGTAATTTTGTAAAATAGCAGGCCAGGTAGGCCGCCGATTGCGAACCAAAATGCTGGCGCTATGACCCCGTCTGAAAGGTTTTCTGCCGCGCTCTCAATGGCTCCGCGTGCGACGGCGCTTTGGTCCATTACTGCGGTGTCGCGCCCTACGATCATGGCGACGGATTTTCTGCCGTCCCCGAGGGAAAGGCGGAGCGCGTCACCAACGGCTTTGACGTGCTGGGTCAGCGACTTTTGTGCCAATAGGATTGCGCAGATGACGATGTCTGCGATCCAGCCGAATAGTCCGTGCAAGACGGCCCCAAGGACCAAGGCGCCAAGCGCGAGTGTCAGCATAACAGCGACACCTTTAACCTTGCGCGCCGGACCAGTGTTAAACTGTTTGTCCATCGCCCCGATTAATCGTCCCATAAGAACGGCGGGGTGCGGGACGCGGTCCCATAACGCCTTGGGTTCGCCAAATGTGGCGTCGAGAAGCATAGCAATCACAAGGGTCAAAATGCGGTTTCCAATTGGTCCCAGCGATCAGGTGCAGGCAGGCCGAGGCGAAGCCAATTGTCTGCATATGGAAAAACTCTGCTCCAGACATGGTGTTGGGCAAGCTGGGTTTGGGCGGCTTTTGCATTTGCGACTTCATACAGTCGGAACAGGGATGTGCCGCCCACAAGAGGTGCCCCTTTGGATGCCATCAACGCATCAAGCCGGTCACTGTCTGCGGTCAGGCGTGTGCGGGTGTCATCTGCCCATGCGGGATCAGCCAAGGCTTCGGCGCCAATGCACAGCGCTGGACCAGAGACATTCCAAGGGCCGAGGACTTCGGACAGTTTTGCGATGATGTCAGGGTCTCCAATGGCAAAGCCAAGGCGCAGGCCAGCCAACCCCCAAAACTTGCCGAAACTTTTTAAGATCACGGTGCCGGGGCGCGTGGCCAGATGCATCAAGGATGCGTCAGGCATGACGTCACAAAAGCTTTCGTCGATGACCCGCAGTGGGGCGGTCAATTGTTCGGGTGTCCATATCAGACCGTCTGGATTGTTTGGGTGCACGGCGACGATGGCATCGTGCCCACCCTCATCTAGCGTCCAGCCAGCGGCCTTAAACGCAGCGCCATGCTCGTTATATGTTGGGCCGGGAATAGCGACTTCGCCCGCGTCGATAAGGCGGGGAAGGGCTGCGATGATAGCACTTGCGCCAGCGGTGGGCAGGATCGCGACCCCGTCCGGGACGTTCCAAAAACTGCGTGCGAAACCGATCAGCCGCGCATAGGCGGCTTTATCGGGCAAGGCGGTCCATGCGTCGGCGGGCAAAACGGGTGCGGGATATGGCACAGGGTTGATCCCTGTGGAAAGGTCCAGCCAATCGGCGCGTTTACCACCAAATTGGGCAATGGCGGCATCTAATCCGCCGCCGTGGTCTCTTTTGCTAGCTTGCATCAGGTGTCTGCATCCGGAATCGGGGGATGGCGGGTCACAAAGTGGCCTTTGATCGCGAGTGGCCATTCGCGGTAGGGGACTTGGCCCTTTTCCGATGCGGCGTGTTTGGTCGCGTAGTCCACGATGCCCGCTGCTGCGTCTTCAATCGGGTCAAAGTTACCGATGGTGTAGGACAGTTTGCCGTGGCTTTGGATCGCGACATTGCAGCCTTGCTTGCAACCCATCAGGCACGATACGCGCCGCGTGCGCACATCGGGAACGCCTGCTGCTGCGGTTTCAACCAGAGCTGCCAATACCTCTCCGTCAGTGGTGGTTTTACCGGATGTATCCCAGTCGTCGCGTTTGCAGGTGTCGCAAATTGTAATCCATGTGGTCATGTCTTGGCCTGTTGTTTTGTGCGCTTTTTTAAGCGGAAATTTGCCAGATAAGGGTTGGCTTGGGCGAGTGCCTGTATTTTTGGACAGGTCTGTGTAGGCGTTAACTCTTCGTTAGGATTTAGAGCGGACAGAGTTGATATAGTATTAACAAGTACCCCATTTTGATTAATTTTGGGCAGTCAGTAATCGGAGCATTCATGCGCATTCTTATCGTGCAAAGCAACTACGATCTAGGGCAGGTTTGGGCCCGCCATGTTGAGCGGCTGGGCGCAAGCCTGCGCCACGTGCAAACAGGTGACGCTGCGTTGGCGTTGCTTGAGGTAGAAAAGTTTGACGCGATCGTTCTCGATCTTGTATTGTCCGAAGGCAGTGCGCTGACGGTTGCCGATTTTGCAGAGTTCAACCAACCGGCTGCAAATGTGATTTTTGTAACTGACACCACGTTCTTTTCTGACGGTTCAATCTTTGCCCTTTGCGCAAATGTGCGTGCATTTGTGAAAACCACGACCCCGCCTGACGACTTGGCCGCGATTGTTCATCATTATGCGCAGACGGCTAGCCGCGCTTATGCGGCGTTGCGTAGTCAAGAACTGGGTTCACAGGGATAATCCGGTTCGGATTAATCGTCTCGTGGCTATAGTGATAGTGGCGAACAATGTGGTCCATATTCACTGTCTCAGCGACGCCAGCCCATTGGTATAGTTCGCGGGTGTATGCCCATAAGTTCGGGTAATCCACGATCCGGTTCCGGTTACATTTAAAGTGCAGGTGATAGACGGGGTCGAACCGCACAAGCGTTGTGAATAGCCGCCAGTCGGCTTCTGTAATCACATCGCCCATCAGATAGCGGTTTTCGGCGAGCCGTGCCTCGAGCCAGTCGAGTGTGTCAAACAGCGGATGCACCGCCGCATCATAGGCCGCCTGCGATGTCGCAAATCCGGACTTATAGACCCCGTTATTGAACGTGTCGTATATCCGGTCGTTCACCGGTGCCATTTCGTCGCGCAGGGCGACGGGCCAATAGTCGTCGGTGTTTCCTGTGATCTCGTCAAAGGCACTGTTGAACATGCGGATGATCTCGGACGATTCGTTGGACACAATTGTTTCACGCTCTTTGTCCCACAAAATAGGCACCGTGACGCGGCCTGTCATGTTTGGTTCAGCGCGTACATAGATATCGCGCGCAAACGGCAGTCCAAACAATGTGTCGCCTGTCGCGCCATGATCATCAGTTTCAAACGTCCATCCATCAGACAACATGTCTGGATGCACCGCCGAGATACTGATGTGATCGGTTAATCCCTTGAGCGCCCGAAAGATCAGCGTCCGGTGCGCCCACGGGCAAGCATAAGACACATAAAGATGGTAACGCCCTGATTGTGCAGCAAAACCATCCGTCCCAGATGGCCCTGCAGACCCGTCAACCGTGATCCAATTGCGGAACTTGGCGTTTGCGCGCTTGAACGCGCCGCCGGTTGATTTCGTATCGTACCAAACGTCATGCCAAACGCCGTCTACAAGCTGTCCCATTGGGGTCTCCTTTGAAGTCTAAGT
The DNA here is from genome assembly GCA_047629435.1 of Yoonia sp. Classification (GTDB taxonomy): domain Bacteria; phylum Pseudomonadota; class Alphaproteobacteria; order Rhodobacterales; family Rhodobacteraceae; genus Yoonia. The sequence goes on from JBLHXF010000011.1 coordinate 26,092, forward strand.
TGATCTTTAGCTAACCCGCCTTTGCGTGAACACATACCCCGTCCTGCGCGCAAGTTTGGTGCATCCACGCACAGACGGTCTGCCGTGTCGGGAAACCGCTGCCTGATGCCGTTTAACCGTTTGCAGGTGGGTCGTGGCCCTCATATACACGCACCAACGAAGCCCCAATTGGCCAGATAGGTTGAAGATGCACAGGTTGACCCAATTGGGAACCACATGCGTCTTGTCGTTGACCTTCCCACCTTGCGCCCGCGCAGGCCATCTGGCTGTGAAATGAAAAAGGATCGCACCATGCGTTACGTGATGACAGTTATGTTTATTTTGACCGGTGGGGCTGCAGCCGCACATCCGGGGCATTTGATTGAAGTTGCTGGCCATAACCATTGGGTTGGTGGTGCTGCGATTGGTTTGGCGATCTTGGCTGGCCTTTGGGGTGTGCTTAAAGGTGGTGACGACGCAGAAGAAGAAATCGAAGAAGAGCCGGAAGAGGAAGCCGCATGAAAACGGGTGTTATGATTTGCGGGCACGGATCACGGTCCCAATCTGCGGTTGATGAGTTCGCGACACTGGCGCAAAAGCTGCCTGCGTATTTACCGGACGATTGGATGTGTGATTACGGCTATCTGGAATTTGCGAACCCTGTGATCCGCGATGGGTTGAACAACCTGCGCGAAGCAGGCTGTGACCGTATCCTCGCAGTGCCGGGCATGTTGTTTGCTGCGATGCACGCCAAGAACGACATCCCAACGGTTCTGAACACATACGCCACCCAGCACGGTGTTACAGTCAGCTATGGCCGCGAACTGGGCGTTGATCCCAAGATGATCGCCGCCGCCGCGAGCCGTATCCAAGATGCAGTCGCTGCGGCCAATATCAAACATGGCGATGTGTCCCTGCACGAAACTTGCCTCGTTGTTATCGGGCGCGGCGCATCTGACCCCGATGCGAATGGCAACGTCGCGAAAATCGCGCGTATGTTGCACGAAGGTATCGGCTTTGGTTGGCATGAGGTCGGCTATTCTGGCGTGACATTCCCGCTGGTTGAACCCTGTCTGACCCACGCGGCTAAGCTGGGCTATAAGCGGATTATCGTTTTCCCCTATTTCCTATTCTCGGGCATCCTGATCGACCGCATTTACGGTTTCACCGATCAAGTTGCGGCCGAAAATACGGACATTCAATTCGTCAAAGCGGGCTACTTGGGTGACCACCCCAAGGTGCTGGAGACCTTTGCTGAACGGATTATTGAGCAGACGGGTAAGAACCCGCCGCCAAACTGTGGCACCTGCGCCTACCGGACCCAAGTATTGGCGATGGAAGGCGGCAAGCAGATCACTATCCCCGCAGATATGCGCGAAAAGCATCCTGCGTTTTCCGATACACCACCGCCAACTTGCGTGCTGTGCAAATACCGGACCCAAGTGTTGGGATTTGAAGGCGAAGTTGGCGCCGTCCAAGAATCGCACCACCACCACGTAGAAGGGCAGGGCGCGTCTGCTCCCGGCTCGAATGTCGCAGATTGTTCGTTCTGCGATACGTTCTGCACGGGTGTGTGCCGACTTGAGGCCGCAAAAGCGCACCATCACCACGATCACGGCGATGGTCATCATCACCACGGCCATGATCATGCGCATCCTGTTTATCCACATGCGCAACACCCACATGGCCCAGAAAGTGCACGTAAAACCAAACGGTCCTAACGCCTCGCTTTGTTACAAATACTCCCGCCGGAGGCTCCAACACCGGCACATCCAGAAAGCCCTCGCTTGTGCGCACATATGAAAAAGACCCAAGCGCCATTTACGCGGCCAGCTTTGCGACTGTCCGGGCAGAGGCGCGGTTGGACCGTTTTCAGGCGGACATGCATCCGCTGATCACGCGGTTGATCCATGCGTGTGGGATGATTGAGGTGGCTGACAGGCTTGCTTGGTCAACGGGTGCATACGGTGCGGGTCACGCTGCCTTGCAGGCGGGTAAACCGGTTTTGTGCGATTGCGAAATGGTCGGTGCAGGCATTATCCGGCGGTATCTGCCCGCGGACAATGAGGTGATTGTCACTCTGAATGATCCTTCCGTTCCGAACCGGGCGAAGGCGATTGGTAACACACGGTCTGCTGCTGCGGTCGAACTTTGGGCTGACAATCTTGATGGCGCTGTTGTGGCTATTGGCAACGCGCCAACGGCTTTGTTTCATTTGCTTGAATTGATCGATGCGGGCGCACCAAAACCCGCAGTGATCCTTGGGTTCCCTGTGGGCTTTATTGGTGCCGCTGAAAGTAAGGCTGAATTGGCTGGAAATCCACGCGGTTGTGACTTTGTTGCGTTGCGTGGCCGTCGTGGTGGGTCGGCAATGGCGTCGGCTGCGGTGAATGCGTTGGCAGCTGGTTTGCCGGAGGATAAATTTTGAGCACCCCTTGGTTACATATCGTTGGTATCGGCGAAGACGGGTTGGATGGGTTGGTCCCTGCGACCCGCGCCGTGGTCGAGGCCGCCGAGGTAATCTTGGGTGGTGACCGCCATCATGCGCTGGCAGACGGCATTGGCGCGGAGCGTATTGCGTGGCCATCCCCGTTCAACGCGATGATTGAAACGATTGAAAGCATGCGCGGCCGTCGTGCCGTAATTTTAGTCACAGGCGACCCGCTTTGGTTTTCAGTTGGCGCGCGTATCGGTCGGTCGATTGATCCGTCCGAAATTGTATATCACCCTCAGTTGTCTGCTTTTCAGTTGGCCGCAGCCCGCATGGGCTGGTCGTTGCCAGATGTGGAGACGCTGACGGTACATGGTCGTCCCGTTGAGCAGATGATCGCGTTCATTCAGCCTGACGCGCGGTTGTTGGTATTAACAACAGGGCCAGAGACCCCCGCACAGATCGCAGCGTTTTTGACAGACCGGGGGTTTGGCAAGTCACCTATGACGGTGCTGGCTGCAATGGGCGGCAAAGACGAGGCCCGTTTTGATGGGTTGGCCGAAAGCTGGGATCACGAGGTGCCCGCGTTCAACACATTGGCAGTTGAGTGTATCGCTGCCCCCGATGCAGCGCTGTTGCCCCGTGTACCGGGTTTGGCTGATGCATTGTTCCAGTCTGACGGCACGATGACCAAGCAAGAGGTGCGTGCGGCCACGTTGGCCAAACTGATGCCGATGCGCGGTGCATTGTTGTGGGACATCGGCTGTGGGTCTGGATCAGTTGCGATCGAATGGATGCGTGCAGCGCGATATGCGCGTGCGATTGGCATCGAGCCGCGTGCAGATAGGCGGGCGATGGCTGGGGCGAACGCCTTGGCGCTTGGTGCGCCGAAGTTGGAATTGGTGGACGGGTCTGTGCCTGCCGCCTTGGACGGTTTGCCCGCACCAGATGCGATATTTATTGGCGGTGGATTAAGCCGTCAGACGTTTGAAGCTGCTTGGGCTGCGTTACGTCCGCTTGGCCGGCTTGTGGCCAATGCAGTGACGTTAGAAAGCGAAGCCGTTTTGATGGAATTGCACACTGCTTATGGTGGTGAGTTGGTCCGTATTTCTGTGTGTCGTGCAGAGCCTGTTGGTCGTTTGACTGGCTGGCGCCCTGCGATGCCCGTCACCCAATGGAGCCTTGTAAAGCGATGACGACTGATGACGCGCGGCTAGCGCCGACGCCCCACCCGCCGACCCAAAACGTAGCAGGACAAGGCAAGCTGTACGGTGTTGGCCTTGGCCCGGGTGCGGCTGATCTGATGACCCTCCGGGCGGCTCGCTTGATTGAGAAGGCATCGGTCGTTGCGTATCCAACGTTGGCTGGCGGCGATAGCTTTGCCCGATCCATTGCGGCCGAATTGATTTCGCCCAGCTGTCGCGAGATTATTATGGATGTTCCAATGACGGTCGAGCGTGCTCCTGCGCAGGCGGCCTATGACATGGGCGCTGCTGATATTGCGGCTGTCTTGGATGCAGGCGAGGACGTCGTTTGCTTGTGCGAAGGCGACCCGTTTTTCTATGGCTCGTTTATGTATGTGTTTGCGCGTCTGTCGGGCAAGTATCAGGTTGAAGTCGTGCCGGGTGTCACGTCTATTACTGCCTGTGCGGCGAGTGCTGGTATGCCACTTGCAGCCCGCAATGAACGGCTGACCGTTTTGCCGGGCCCGTTGCCCGCGGACGAATTGCGCGCTCGTATCGATGGTGCCGAAAGCGTTGTTATCATGAAAGTTGGGCGCCATATGGCTAAAATTCGCAGTGTGATCGATGAATTGGGTCTGACTGACCATGCCGTTTACGTTGAACGCGCGACCTTGCCCCAAGAGGTGGTCTTGCCATTGGCCGATGCCCCTGAAAAAGCCCCTTATTTTTCGATGATATTGCTCACTAAAGGAGCCGACCCATGGCTGTAGCCCCCGTTGTTTTGGCCTTGTCCCGTTCTGGTGAACCGGTCGCGCATAAAATTGCAGCCTTGCTTGGGGCGAAAGTCCATGGCCGCGACGGTCGCGTAGATATTGCGGATGCGTTCTTTGCAAACGCATTGGATCATACGCGTGATCTGTTTGCCGCTGGCGTGCCTGTTATTGGTGTCTGTGCAAGCGGTATATTGATCCGCGCTGTCGCCCCGTTGTTGATGGACAAGCTGACCGAGCCACCTGTCTTGTCTGTCTCAGATGACGGCGCTGTTGTTGTTCCTTTGTTGGGTGGGCATCACGGTGCCAATAAACTAGCAGCTCAGATCGCTGATGCGCTGGGCGCTGTTGCGGCGGTGACGACGGCTGGAGATGTTGCCTTGGGCGTTGCCTTGGATGAACCGCCTGCTGGTTGGGCATTGGTCAACAGGTCAGATGCAAAGGGCGCTATGGCCGCACTTTTGACTGGTGGTGGTGCGACAGTCATTGGGGATGTGCCGTGGCTTGCAGATTTGCCCGCTGGTGAGGCGTTGAAAGTATCAGCCACGATGGAGCTGATGTCTGATCTGGGTGAAACGCATTTGCAGTTCGCGCCACAACGTCTAACGCTGGGTGTTGGTTGTGCGCGCAATTGCGATCCTGCCGAGTTGGCTGCTTTGGTGCATGATGTCTTGGCTGCGGCAAATGTCACGCCAGCGGCGATTCATTCTGTGAACACGATCACGTTGAAGGCGGATGAACCTGCGATTATTCAATTGGCGGCCAGCATTGCTGCGCCCATGCGATTGTTTGAGGCGGATATTCTGGAGGCCGAGACCCCGCGCCTTGAAAACCCATCAGATGTGGTCTTTGCCGAGGTCGGTACGCACGGCGTGTCCGAGGCAGCGGCACTTGCGCAAGCAGGGCCGGATGCCACATTGCTAATTGCTAAGCGCAAGACTGCCAATGCGACCTGTGCGTTGGCGATAGCACCTGTGCCGCTGGTCGCGCTCAAGGGTCGTGCCCGTGGTCGGTTGTCTGTTGTTGGCATTGGTCCCGGTCAAGCGGCTTGGCGTACGCCAGAGGTGTCTCGCTTGGTTGCTGAGGCCGAAGAATTGGTCGGTTACGGTTTGTATATCGATCTGCTTGGTCCATTGGCCGTTGGCAAAGCCCGATCCGATTTCCCGCTGGGCGGAGAAGAGGCACGCTGCCGTTACGCGTTAGAGCAAGCAGGCAAAGGCAAGAACGTTGCCTTGGTGTGTTCGGGTGATGCGGGCATCTACGCGATGGGTGCATTGGTGTTTGAATTGCTTGACCGCACAGCCGCCGAGGAAGGTGTGTCCGATGCTGCCCGCCGCGTCGACGTTGTTTGTTCGCCCGGCGTGAGCGCCCTTCAGGGCGCCGCCGCCCGAGCCGGCGCGCCGTTGGGTCACGATTTCTGTACGATCAGCCTGTCCGATCTTCTAACCCCGCGTGATGACATTATCCGCCGTTTGCATGCCGCCGCCGAGGGTGATTTTGTGATCGCGTTTTATAATCCGGTATCGAAAACCCGCCGCACGTTGCTGGCCGAGGCCCGCGATATTTTGTTGCAGCACCGTCCTGCTGATACGCCAGTTATGCTTGCCAGTTCATTGGGTCGCCCAGAAGAATATGTGCGTTATCGCAGGTTAGACCAGCTTGAGGTCGACGAGGTTGATATGCTGACGGTCGTCCTGATCGGGTCCAGCAACTCGCGCCTTGCCCACATGGGCGAGGGCCCTCGCATGTTCACACCGCGTGGCTATGCCCGCAAAATTGATGGCGATCTAACCGCCAAGCGCGATGATCCATATATGCCCGAGGAGGCATCCTAAATGACAGTTTTCTTTATTGGTGCAGGTCCGGGTGATCCGGAACTTTTGACCATCAAAGCCGCGCGTGTAATCGGCGAGTGTCCTGTGTGTTTGTATGCAGGATCGCTGGTTCCGGAGGCTGTTGTTGCCTGCGCCCCCGAAGGAGCTTTGGTCATGGATACGGCTCCAATGACGTTGGACGAAACGCATGGCCAGATCGTAGAAGCCCATGCCAAGGGTCAAAATGTGGCCCGTGTGCATTCGGGCGATCCGTCGCTTTATGGCGCGATTGCCGAGCAGATCCGCCGATTAAAGGTCGCTGGAATTGACTATCAGATCATCCCCGGTGTGCCGGCTTACGCCGCGGCTGCAGCGGCGTTGGGGACCGAATTGACGGTTCCAGAGGTCGCCCAATCAATTATTCTGACGCGCATGTCAATGAAATCGACAGGCATGCCTGCGGGCGAAACGCTTGAGAATTTTGCCAAGACGGGCGCCACGCTGGCCATCCACCTTGGTATTCGCGCCATGCGCGAGATTGAGCGTCAGCTGGCCCCGTATTACGGCGAAGACTGTCCAGTTGCGATTATCTACCGTGTTGGCTGGCCTGATCAGATGATCATTCGTGGCACGCTGATGGATGTGCGTGAAAAAGCACGTGCAGCCAAGATTACGCGCACTGCGTTGATTCTGGTTGGCCCTGCTTTGGCTGAAAATCACGGATTTCCCGATAGTGCGCTTTATGACGCGTCCCGTCCGCATGTTTTGCGCCCCAAGGCAGCTGTTAATTCATAGGGGAATCTCGCATTTACGCTGCAATGCGGCGAATTTTGTCACTTGATCTTCATGCTTTGGGGTTCATTATCGGACCGAAGGGGATGATCGATGAATGACTTTTTGCCAGAGGCCGTACGCCAAGGATTGGATGCGGCCCGCAAGGAAGCGCTGAAGCGCAAGGATCGTTTGTGCGTGCATGACGGTGACAACGTGTACCGTATACGCCGTTTCTGGGATGCTGGTTTTTCGCTTGATATCGATGTGGCGGAAAAATTGCGCGGCCGTGTCGAAATTTACGACGGCGCTCGTCATATATATCAGTGCTTGATCGTTGGGTCCTCAATTGAGGGCGAAGAGCGGGTTTTTGAATTCAAATGGCTGCACCCTGTAACGGATGCAGCCCCTGTTGATTTCGTACGCCCTGACTTTGTGCCAGCGGGCTTTATCACAAGCTAAGTTATTGCAGGTCGCTAAATGCTGCCTGCAGACGCGCAACCGCGTCTTCAATTTGTACGCGTGACGCCCCAAGATTAAACCGCAGGAAGCTGTCGCCCCCTTGTCCGAAGGTCGGACCGTGGTTTGCTGCGATTTTGGCTGTCGCTTGAACGCGGTTGGTAAATTCAGCCGATGACATGCCTGTCCCCGAAAAGTCGACCCATGCCAGATATGTCGATTCCAGCGCCATTGATTGCACACCAGGAATCGCATTTACCCCTGCATCGAATATTTTGCGGTTTTCGTCCAAATACGCACGCAGGTCATCGACCCAAGCAGCGCCTTCGGGCGAATAGGCGGCAGTCGCCATGAACAGGCCAAAGCTGTTGGGCGAGATACCCATCGCAGCCATCCGTCCACCAAACCGTGCGCGCAGGTCGGGGTCTTCGATAATCACGTTGCCAACATGGCTGCCTGCGATGTTGAACGTTTTGGTCGTCGCGGTCATCGTGATCAACCGATCAGTGATCCCGTCGATATGGGCCATTGGGATGTGGGTGAAGCCAGGCATGGTCAGATCGTGGTGGATTTCGTCGGACACAAGGATCAGCTCGTGCCGTTCAGCAAAAGCCGCGACGGCTTGCAGCTCCGTCTTGGTCCAAACCCGCCCGCCTGGGTTGTGCGGTGAACACAGGATCAGCATCCGTTCGTTGCCTGTCATCTGTGCATCATAGGCGTCAAAGTCAAACTCGTAGCGGCCAGTGTCATTGACCAATTCGCAGGACACAACTTGGCGGCCCGCGGCGTTAATTACCTTTGCAAAAGCATGATAAACAGGCGTGAATAAGACGACCCCGTCGCCTGCGGATGTATAGGCATCGACGCAAAGGGCTGTGCCGTTCACCAGACCGTGGGTCGTGAAAATCCATGATGGATCGATCTGCCAGCCGTGGCGTTCAGACATCCACCATTGAATCGCTGCGCGGTAGTCGTCTTCCTCGCCAAAATAGCCGTAAACACCGTGGTCGTGCATCGCCTTGACCGCGTCTTGTACGCATTGCGGCGGCTTGAATTCCATGTCTGCGACCCACATCGAAATGCCATCATCAGGGGACACGCCATAGATGGCTTCCATGCTGTCCCATTTCACAGAATGGGTGCCACGGCGGTCGGGGGTGTTGTCAAAGCTCATCGGTCTCTCCGGCGTTATCATTCATATAATGGTGCGACTTGCACGAGGGGGATGCAAGCGCTAGATCGTGGCTTATGACTATTCGCAATATCCTGATCCATCCCGATCCCCGCCTGAAAAAAGTCACTGCCCCCGTGGTTGATGTGACCGATGAAATACGCCGTTTGGCCGATGATATGTTGGAAACGATGTATGATGCGCCTGGGATCGGTTTGGCCGCCCCGCAAGTCGCTGTAATGACCCGCATGTTGGTCATGGATTGCGCCAAAGAAGATAGTGCCGCGCCAGAGCCGATGGTATTGATTAACCCGTCCGTTATCTGGTCGTCGGACGACCGGTCGGTCTATGACGAGGGGTGTTTGTCGATCCCTGACCAATACGCCGAGGTCGAGCGCCCGACGTCCGTTAAGGTCAGCTGGACTGGCTTGGACGGTAAGGTTGTTCAAGAGACGTTCGAGGGACTTTGGTCCACATGCGTTCAACACGAGATCGACCATTTGGATGGTAAGCTGTTTATCGATTACCTTAAGCCGTTACGTCGTCAGATGATCACCCGTAAGATGCAAAAGCTGAAGCGTGAAATGGCCCGTGGCTGATTTACATTTACGTTTTGTACCCGATCCTGTTTTGCGCGCTGTTTGTACGCCTGTGACGGTGTTTGATGCGGCGTTGACTGCATTGGCCGAGGACATGTTAACTGTGATGTACGCCGCACCAGGTCGCGGTTTGGCCGCCCCGCAGGTTGGCATTGCCAAGCGTATTTTCGTGATGGATGCGACTTGGAAAGATGGCACGCCCGCCCCGCAGGTTTTTGTGAACCCCGAAATGGTTAAGTGTTCTGACGCTGTCGCGGTGTTGACTGAAGGGTGTTTGTCGATTCCCGATCAAACCTCTCGCATCTCCCGCCCCGCCGAGGTCACGTTGCGCTGGCAAGATTTGAATGGTGCCTCGCACACTGGCACTTTCACGGATTTCTCTGCTGCCTGCGTGCAGCACGAGCGTGACCATCTTGATGGCGTTCTTTGCACTGATTATCCGGAGGCCCCATGACGCACCGCCCATTTGTAATGTACCCAAATAAAGTTTTGCGTACCCCTGCCGCCCCTGTGAACGAAATTACGGACGATATTCGTGCGATTTGGGACGAGATGATCGGCGTGATGGACGCCATGCCAGGATATGGGTTAGCTGCCCCGCAGTTGGGGATCGGGATGGCCTTGGCCGTTGTGGACGCCAGTACCAAGCGTGGGCAAGCGATGCGTTTGGCCAATCCTGTGATTTTGCACAGCTCGGTCGATCCGCGTGAGCACGAAGAAGCATCCCCAAATTTGCCTGGTGTTGGTGCCAAGGTCACGCGCCCGCGTGCCGTGACCGTCCGGTTTATGAACGCTGATGGTGTCTGGGATCGTCACGAGTTTGTTGGTCTATGGGCCACGTCCGTTCAACATCAGATCGACCATCTTGCGGGCAAAATGTATTTTGATCACCTAAGCCGGACCAGGCGCGATATGCTGATCAAACGCGCGGCCAAGCTGCGTGGCTAGGCCCGCAATCGACAACCAAAAAGGAAAAGCCATGCGAATCATTTTCATGGGGACCCCCGATTTTTCGGTGCCCGTTTTGGATGCGCTTGTGACTGCGGGCCACGACGTTGTTGCCGTTTATTCGCAACCGCCCCGTCCTGCGGGTCGCGGTAAAAAGGATCGCCCAAGCCCCGTGCAGGCGCGCGCTGAAGCCTTGGGTTTGCCAATACGTCATCCGGTGGCTTTGCGCGATGCGGGTGCTCAGGTTGAGTTTGCAGCATTCAATGCTGATATTGCCGTTGTTGTGGCTTACGGTCTGATCCTGCCGCAAATCGTTTTGGACACCCCACGATTGGGATGTTTGAACATCCATGCGTCGTTGCTGCCGCGTTGGCGGGGTGCTGCCCCGATCCACCGCGCGATCATGGCCGGAGATGCGCAGACTGGTGTTTGCATTATGCAGATGGAAGTTGGCCTTGATACAGGGCCAGTTTTGTTGCGTGAAGCCACGGACATTGGCGCGGTAGAAACCACAGGTGCGTTGCATGATCGGCTGTCGCTGATGGGGGCTGGGTTGATTGTGCAGGCTTTGGTGGGGCTAAATGATTTATCACCACAGGTGCAGCCAGATGACGGTGTGACCTATGCTGCGAAAATCGACAAGTCAGAGGCCCGTGTCGATTGGGCCCGTCCTGCAGTGGAAGTTGATCGCCAAATTCGGGGGCTGTCCCCGTTTCCGGGAGCATGGTGCATGGTCGGTGACGAGCGGGTTAAGCTGTTGGCGTCGCATGTCGCAGATGGATCAGGCGACGCCGGTAAAGTTTTGGGCGGTTTCACTATTGCTTGCGCGGATGGCGCCATCGCAGTGACCCGCGTCCAACGCGCAGGCAAGACCGCGATGGACGCGGATCAAGCCCTGCTTGGTCTGGACCTTGGGACAAAGCTAGCCTAGCCCGCTGATCTGCGTTTTCATGATGTCGACGGCCCAAGTGGCATCGCAGCCAATTGCGACAGCGGTGGGTTTGCGCGTTGGATCAGCCACGGTTGCACCGATTTTATCACCCGATTGGATGACCTTGATACCTGTCATTTCAAAAGTGAACTTGTCAGGATCGGTGCATGCCAAGACAGCTAGCGCATCGTGCATGGGGCACCCATTCATGACACCTACGCTGCGGTAAAACTTGAGGTAGAAGTCACATATTTTCTTTATAAATCCGCCAATATTTGGCGCAGCGACTGCCAGATCGTCAAAGTCATCTGGTGTCAGCAGCGTTAGCATTGTGGCGTCGAGCCCGACCATGGTGATGGTCATGCCTGATCCAAAAACGGCGTCAGCTGCAATAGGATCGTGGATGATGTTGGCCTCGGCGTATTTTGATACGTTGCCAGCGTGATTGAACGCGCCGCCCATGATAACCAGTGATTTCACATTTGTGACGAACGACGGATCAAGCGCGATTGCGTCTGCGATATTCGCGAGCGGACCTATTGCACAGATCACCAATTCGCCGGCGTGTTTGGCTGCCATTTCACACAAGAATTGTGCGGCGTTACGCGGATCGTTTTGACCTATCTGCGGGATGGTCGTGAAATCGCCTAATCCTTCGGGGCCGTGCACGTAATCTGATGGCGCGTAGCTGTCTGCGCCGTAGGGCAGGGCAGCGCCTTCGGCCACGGGTACGTCAAATCCAATCAGGTCTGCAAGATAGCGCGCATTCCGACTAGACTGGATTACCTGTGTGTTCCCGAAAACAGCTGTCATCCCAATCAGGTCGACCTGTGGCAAAGCATGTGCAAGCGCGATTGCAATCGCATCGTCGATGCCCGGATCTGTGTCGATAATCAGTTTCATAGCGTTACCTCATGGGGTCAAATTGGGCATCGTTCAGGGTACAGTCGCGGATCACATCGCGTCCGCATGTTCGGAATTCAAGGTCGCGTGTCAGGCAAATGCGGGCCTCTTGGATATAGCCCGCCTTGCACGTTACGGTGACCCCATCTGGCGTAAGGCTAGCGTTTTCTTTGACGAAGGCTTGTTCGATCAATGATGCAGGCAGGGTGACTGTTTTGGATAGTTTGCGGAATACGTCTGGGCGGTTGATCCGGCTGTATGCGTCGCGCGACAGTTTAAAATAGTCGGTGGAATCCAAGCCTGAACAAACTCCATGTTTGTTCCACTGATGCCATGCCAGCCCTGACGTGCCCATGATGTCGGCCATATCGCTGGTTTGCCCACGTGATGGGGGGCGATAATTCGTGCGACAGTTGGCGGGATACCCCCGCTCGTATTGTGGCCAAAGCCCGTGCAATATCCAGCCGTTTTCTGTGGTCTCGTCACATTGGGGGGACTGCCGCGCGTCGCCTTCCAATGCACACCAGTTCGCGGACCAGGACAGGGACATAACATAATAGTCAAACTCGCCCGCTTTGTCCTGTGCAGTGACAGGGCTGGCGAGCAGTAACAGGGCGGCAATCGTGCGAAACATTTTGATCTTTCCTAAACGTATTTGCCCCCTTATAAGGCATCCAAGTTCCCCGACAATGCGAACCGGCCCAATAAGGGGTCAGCCCAAATTAAGGGCGCTGGATAGCTATGTCTGATGACAAAAGGAGACAGAGATGTCGAACGTACCAATTATGGCGAAAGCCACGGCCGTCTGGCTTTGTGACAACACAACAATGACGTTCATGCAGATTGCCGATTTTTGTGGCCTGCACGAACTAGAAGTTCAAGGTATCGCGGATGGCGATGTGGCCACTGGTGTCAAAGGCTTTGATCCGATCTCCAATAAACAGCTGGTTCAATCCGAGATTGATAGCGCCGAAGCTGATCCAAAGTATCGGATGAAGCTACTTTTTAACCCGGCATCTGCGGGCGAAGAAAAGCGTCGCGGTCCACGGTATACGCCGCTGTCCAAGCGTCAGGATCGCCCTGCGTCGATCTATTGGCTGGTTAAATTCCACCCAGAGCTGTCAGATGGTCAAATTTCCAAACTGGTAGGCACAACCAAGCCGACCATTCAGGCGATCCGCGAGCGGACCCATTGGAACATCAACAACATCGACCCGATTGATCCCGTTGCGTTGGGCCTGTGCAAACAGGTCGAGCTTGATACGGCAGTGCAAAAAGCTAACGCGAAGAAAGCCAAAGAAGGCGGCGTGATGTCGGACGACGAGCGTCGCAAGCTGGTCAGCACCGAGCAATCACTTGGCATGCCAGCCGAGCCGAAGATGCCAAGTTCTCTGACTGCGTCGGAGACATTTAGCCTTGCTGATCCGCGTGACGACGAGGATGATCTGGAAACGAAGAACATTGACGTGTCTGACGCCGACAGCTTCTTTAACCTGCCCGACGATGCTGATGGCGATGATAACGAAAAATAAGCCGTCCCATTACTAAAATAAAGAAACGCCGCCTTGGTTTGGTCCAATGCGGCGTTTTTGTATTTACTCGGCGGGTATTGCACCCAATCTTGTGGCTCGTTTGAGCGCGCGTCGTTCCTTGCGCGCCTTGCGGTTGGCCGTAACGTTTTCGCCTAAGATCAACATCGCAGGGGTCACGATCAATGTCAGCACCATCGTGATCACGACTCCACCTGCAATCGCGCTTGACAGCTCTGTCCACCACTGTGTGGACGGCGCCCCATAGACGATTTCGCGGGTAAAGAAGTTGATGTTCAATCCGATGACCATTGGCATCAGTCCCAGCGCAGTTGTGATCGATGTTAGAAACACTGGCCGTAGACGTTGGGCGCCACTGCGGAGTGCTGCCTCAAGCGGCGATTTACCCGCCCTTTTCAGCTCGTTGAAGGTATCGATCAAAACGATATTGTTGTTCACAACGATCCCTGCAAGCGCGATCACACCGATACCGCCCATAACAATTCCAAACGGACGGCCCGTAATGATCAACCCGATCAACACCCCACCAATGGAAAAGACGATTGCGGACATAACCACAAAGGCTTGGTAAAAGTTGTTGAACTGCGTCAGCAGGATCACGAACATAAGCAAGATCGCAGAGCCAAAAGCACCGCCAAGAAAGGCCATGGTTTCAGCCTGATCTTCGGCCTCGCCGCCAAATGACCAATCTACGCTGTCAGGTATATCCATTCTTTCTAGCGCTGTACGGAGTGCGACAACTTTCTCGTTTACGTTGACACCAGCGCCCACGTTAGACTCGATGCTGACAACCCGTTCTTGGTCAATGCGGTTGATCGTGCCAGTCCGTGGCGTCGGTTCAAACGTAACAAAGTTGGCGATTGGAACAAGGCCCGTCGATGTCGGAACCCGCAGGCTTTCAAGCTCTTCCAGTGTTCGGTCTTGGGATGGGAAACGCACGCGAATATCGACCGAGCCATCAACATCGTCAGGGCGGTAATCTGCGACTGTGATCCCTTGGGTCAGCAACTGAACGGCTTGGCCAAGCAGCGATACGTCAGCGCCAAAGCGAGCGGCCTCTGACCTGTCGACGCGCAAACGCCATTCGACACCGGGCAGGGGCCGTGTGTCAGTGACATCGGTAAACCCACCAATGTCGCCCATTATGGCAAGCATTCGGTTGGTTACGTCCAGCCGTGCTTCATTGTCATTGGAGCTGATTTTAACGTTAATCGGTTTGCCAGATGGCGGGCCGCCTGCTGCGATTTCAACCTGAATTTCGATGCCTGCAATATCAGACATCGCCGCACGAATATCTTCGGTAATAACTTCGGCCTTGCGGCGCGTATCCCATTCGGTCAGCTCTAGTTGAAGCGTCCCGATGATTTCAGCATCTTCGTTCTGAGCGGCCACTGATCGTGCATAGACGGACGCAATGGCAGGGTCACCGAACAGGCGCTCTTCCACTTGGCGCACAAGTGCGTCGCGCTCGTAAATAGAAAAGTTATCGCGGGCGCGGACTTGCACCTGCATAAATTCCGGTTCTTGTTCCGGAAAGAATGTAACGCCGTTTCCCAGCTCTCCATAGGCCTTAAATCCACCAAGCAGCATCACGACTGCCAAAACGACAGTCACGCCGGGACGCAGGATCGACCAGTTCAACAGCCGCACGTACATGCCAGTCAAACCTGGTAAATTGCGTGGGTCACCTTGTTCTGTTTCATAGAACGTGGCCTTGTCACGCGATGACAGGGGCCGTTTTTTGCCGATGATACCACCGGTAACGGGGATAAAGATCAGCGCCATGAACAGTGATGCCGTCAGGGTCAGGATTACAGTGATCGGCAAGAATTTCATGAATTCGCCAATCATGCCTGACCAGAACAGCAACGGGAAGAACACCGACAATGTAGTCAACGTCGATGCGATGATCGGCCATGCCATGCGTTTGGCAGCGTCTGCATACGCAGCTTTGGGATCGGCCCCCTCTTGAAGGTTCCGGTCAGCCAATTCCACAGTCACGATGGCCCCGTCGACAAGCATACCAACCACCAAGATCAGTGAAAACAGCACGATGACGTTCATCGTGTAACCCATAAACCAAAGCGCCGCGACGCCTGTCAGGAACGCACCGGGGATGGCCAAGCCAACAAGCAGCGCAGACCGCAGCCCAAGCGCCCAGACGATCACGATCATCACCAAAAGGATCGCTGCGATCACGTTTGCTTCGAGGTCGGCAAGCATGGATTTAACTTGCTTGCTCTCGTCTTGCAGGTAATTGATCGACACACTGTCGGGCCAGCTGGCCTGCGCTTTGGCAATTACTTCTTTTGCAGCGGCAACTGTTTCGATGATGTTGGACCCTGACCGTTTCTTTATCTCGAGCGCCAATGCAGGCTGGCCGTTGATACGGGCAAAACTGGTGGGGTCCTCAAATGTACGTCGGATGGTCGCCAGTTCTGCAAAGGTCACGACCGTATCGCCACGTACTTTGACGGGCATTTCCATCACGTCGTCAATGTTTTCAATCAGGCCTGGAACCTTAAGAACAACGCGTCCGGCGCCGCTTTCAATAGCGCCAGCAGCGATCAAACGGTTGTTCCGACTGATCTGGCCAATGAGTTCATCGAACGAAATATTATATGTCTCAAACACGGTTGGATCGATGAGGATTTCAAGCAATTCAGTACGCGATCCACCGACGTCGACCTCTAGGATGCCAGACAAGGATTCGAGGTCGTCTTGCAGATCAGTTGCCAGTTCATTGAGCGTTCGTTCAGGCACAGGGCCGGACAGAATTGCCGTCAGAATTGGGAAAAGAGCGGTGTTAATTTCGGTGACCGTTGGGTCGCGGGCATCGTCTGGCAGGTTTGTCTTGGCGCGGTCCACGGCCTCGCGGACTTTGTCGATGGCTTCGTCTACGTCGCCGCCCGGTTCGAACTCAAGCTGAATGTTGCCAAACCCTTCGCCCGCGTGGGACGTCATGGTTTTCAGGCCGGTAAGCGAGCCAAGCTCGGTTTCCAGCGGGTTGATGAGCAGGCGTTCGCTGTCTTCGGGCGAAATACCGTCGATCCCAGTCGAAACATAAGCAATCGGAATAGAGATCTCGGGCGAGCTTTCCTTTGGAATACTGCTGTAAGCCAATGCACCGACCAATAATATGCCGACGAAAATTAGGAAAACAACGCGTGTGCGTTCAAATGCGGCGTCAATAATCGCATTCATTGTGAAGCCTCCGCTGTCAGTGTTGCCTCTGGCTGAGGATCAACTGTTTGGCCGTTATTCACATAACCTTGGCCGATTGTGATAATGTCGACGTTTGCGGGCAAACCGCTGACCCAAATGCCATCGGTCTGTGCGCGCTCGATTTTAACTTCGGAAAAGACGACGACGTTGTCGGCATTCACTGTTTTCACACCCAATGTGCCATCAGAGCCAAGCGACAATGTTGCTGGCGACATAAAATGCGCGACAGCTTCGCCCGTTGGGATCCGGATTTCAGCACTGACGCCAGCAGGAACTTGACCGTCTTCGTTCTGAACTGTGATCTCTGCAAGAAAGGTCCGTGTCGCTGCATCGGCACTGGTGCCGACAAACGCAACCACGCCGTCGCGTACTTCGCCCGTGATGAACGTGACCTTGGCTTCTTGACCAGATTTGATGTTGCGCAAAGACTGTTGTGGCACTTGAATGGTCACCGACAACGGGGTGTTATCCACGATCTGACCAACTTCTGATCCGGCAGAAACGAATTCTCCTGCGTTCAAATTCAACGCCTCAAGGCGGCCTGCAAATGGCGCAGTGATTTCGGAATTCGCCAGAGACTGTTCCGCGTTGATTACGGCGGCTTTTGCGCTGGCCAGCGCTGCTCGGTTCTCGCTAAGCGTATCATTTGTCGCAACACCGCGTTCCACAAGCGTTACCGAGTTATCAAAGTCACGCTGCGCGCGCGCCAATTCTTCTTGGGCGCGGGTTAGATCGGCCTCATTGCGGGTCACGTCAAATCGGGCAATCAACTGGCCAGCGCCAACAAGCTCGCCTTTTTCAACAATGACTTCGGCAATTTGACCTGTGGATTCAGCGCGAATTGACGTCATTCGGTCTGGCAATGCTTGGCCTTCGGCGACGAAGTATTGTGTGACGGTTTCAGCCTGCGACGGGGCAACTGCGACTGAAATCAACCGAACTGCAGAATCGATAGGCGTCACCATGACTTCGTCTTCGGCCGGCGGGACAAATCCGCTGCCCATCCATACGGCAACACCGATTAACAAGAGGCCAGCGACCCATTTGGACTGCGACGCGCCGCGTTCAGTGTCAAAGCTAAGTGTTGTGTCGGCAGTTTGATTGGCCATTGTGGAACTCCGCGCGTGAAAATCACGCAACTTTTATTATATTACAGTTGTTACGCTACATAAGGGCTATTGGACTTGTTTCCAGTGTCAAATAGGTCTTCGAGCGTTCAATGCGGCAGTAATTGTGCCATCGTCAAGGTAATCTAGTTCGCCACCGACGGGAACACCCTGCGCAAGTGAGGTGACTGTGACGTCGGGTAGTTGGTCTGCAATGTAGTGTGCGGTGGTTTGACCGTCGATGGTCGCCCCAAGTGCAAGAATAATTTCTGTGATGGATTCCGATACTATCCGGTCAAGCAATTTGGGGATGCGGAGTTCGTCTGGACCAATGGCATCAAGCGCAGAAAGTGTCCCACCAAGCACGTGATAGCGCCCCTTAAATACGCCGGACCGTTCCATTGCCCACAGATCAGCCACGTCTTCCACGACACAGATTTGACCGATGTTACGTTTGTCAGCAGTGCAAATGTCGCAGACATCCGTGGTGCCGATGTTGCCGCAATTCAGGCATTCGCGCGCCGTTGCCCCGACCTTGTGCATCGCATCCGCCAACGGGATCAGAACAAGACTACGTTTCTTGATTAAATGCAGGACAGCGCGACGTGCCGACCGTGGTCCCAGACCCGGCAGTTTTGCCAGCAATGCGATCAAGTTGTCGAGGTCTTGGGTACCCTGGGTCATATTAGAACGGCAGGTTCATGCCTGGTGGCAAGCCGAGCCCTTCAGTCATCTTTTGCATTTCTTCAGCGGCCCGATCATTGGCTTTTTGCTGTGCGTCTTTGATTGCCGCAAGGATTAGGTCTTCGACGACTTCTTTGTCGTCACCGTTGAAAATGGACGGGTCAATATCAAGCGCTTTTAGCTCGCCTTTGGCTGTTGCCGTGGCTTTGACCAGGCCCGCGCCAGATTGGCCTTCGACCATGATGTTTTGCATGTCTTCTTGCATCTGGGCCATTTTGCCCTGCATATCTTGCGCTTGTTTCATCATCTTGGCCATATCGCCAAGGCCGCTCATACCTTTGAACATCGCTGTCTCCTTTACGTGTCGGCCTTTAGATACGGCTGACCACGTGGTTTCGCAAGGGATGGAGCAGTTTACGCGTCGTCGAACGGGTCCCATTCTTCGTCGACCTCTGGTAAGGCTTCAACCATCGCGTCTTGGGCTTTGTCGGCCTCGGTTTTGATGTCGATGATCTTGGCGCGCGGAAATGCAGCGATAACGGCTTGGACCAATGGGTGATCTTCGGCTGATTTGCGCAGTGCGTTTTCTTTGACGTCACGGGTTTGCGCAATTGTAGGCGCGCCGCCTTCGTTGACAACCGTGATCGCCCAGCGGTTTCCCGTCCATGACTGAAGCCGCGATCCAAGGCGTCCAACAAGATCGGCTGCTGCGTCGCTTGTCGGGTTCACTTCGATCCGGCCAGGCTGGTAGTTGACCAGTTGCAGGCCAGTTTCGACCTCGACCAATAGCTTGACGTCACGGTGTTGGCGGATCAGCTCGACAACATCTTCAAACCGCGCGTAATGCGCCAATGCGTCGGGTGCGAGAGCCACGGCTGTTTGTGCGCCTGATGCAGATGGACCTGATGGCCCACTATGTGTCGCAATATGTCCTGTCGACTGGGCCTGCGTCACACCGGCATTTGGGGCTGGGGCCCGTGCAGACGGGCCACCGTTGGTCGGCGGTGGTGTCGCATCTATCAGCTTTTTGACCAGTTCTTCGGGTGACGGCAGATCGGCGACATGGGTCAATCGGATCACGGCCATTTCGGCGGCCATCATTGCATTGGGGGCGATTGCGACTTCTTCCAATGCTTTCAGCAGCATCTGCCACATCCGGCTCATCACGCGCATTGGCAGGTCGGCGGCCATTGCCTGTCCACGGGTCCGCTCGTCCGGGCTGATGGTCGGGTCTTCGGCGGCGTCTGGGGTGATTTTGATGACCGATACCCAATGGGTAATCTCGGCCAAATCGCGCAGCACGGCCATCGGGTCAGCGCCGTCAGCATATTGTGCAGACAGTTCGGTCAGCGCGCCAGCGGCTTCGCCCTTTAATATCATGTCAAACAAATCGAGCACGCGGCCACGATCAGCGAGCCCGAGCATTGCACGCACTTGATCGGCAGTCGTTTCGCCTGCGCCGTGGCTGATGGCTTGGTCGAGCAATGATTGGGCATCGCGCGCAGACCCTTCGGCCGCACGTGTAATCAGCGCCAGAGCATCGTCGGAAATTTCAGCGCCTTCCGCTATTGCGATTTTCCGCAGCAGGGCGATTTGGTCTTCTGGTTCAATCCGGCGCAGGTCAAACCGTTGGCACCGCGACAGGACCGTCACAGGTACCTTGCGAATTTCTGTCGTCGCAAAAAGGAATTTGACGTGCGCAGGCGGCTCTTCAAGTGTCTTCAGCAGGGCGTTAAACGCCCCCGTGGACAGCATGTGAACCTCATCGATGATATAGATTTTATAGCGCGCAGATGCGGCACGGTAATGCACGCTGTCGATAATTTCACGGATGTTGGCGACGCCCGTGTTAGATGCAGCATCCATTTCAATGACATCGACATGGCGGCCTTCCATAATCGCGACACAGTGTTCGCAAATACCACATGGTTCGGTCGTGGGCTTGCCAGTCCCGTCAGGACCGATGCAGTTCATGCCTTTGGCGATGATCCGGGCTGTCGTCGTCTTACCTGTTCCGCGAATACCCGTCATCATAAACGCTTGGGCGATCCGGTCTGCCGCGAACGCATTACGCAACGTGCGGACCATTGCGTCTTGCCCAACCAGATCAACAAAGGTCTCTGGGCGATATTTGCGGGCAAGGACTTGATAAGCAGGGGTGTCGGTCATGGGCGCTTTCATCTGGATTCGGGGGCCATGTGCGAGGGTACGGCGCACAAGTGGCCACGTCCACCGTGATTACAGTGGTGGACTTGTGTAAGGTCAATTTTATAGATCACTGTCGAACAGTAAGGCAAAACATAGCAAGGGCCAAAGATGTCGGAGTTCGCGATATATGAAATGGCGGTGGGTGCCGGTGTGATTGCACTTTCGCCAATGCCGGGCGGCAATGGGGACTTTGCGTGTGATATGCGTGACGTCATTGCATGGCAGCCCGATCTCGTGGTCACGACAGTTGAACATTTTGAGTTGAATGCGAAAGGTGCAAGTGGATTGGCCGCAAAACTTGCGCACGCCAGCGTCGATTGGGTTCATCTGCCATTAGTCGATTTCGGCACGCCGCCTGTGATTGATGGTCCCGTTTGGGACGAGGTTATTACCAACGCAGTTAAACGATTGCTCACCGGTAGCCGTATTTTGGTGCACTGTCATGGTGGCTGTGGCCGGTCCGGCATGACCGCATTGCGGATCATGATTGCAGCGGGTGAAAACCCTGATGCTGCCTTGCGCAGGCTGCGGACCGTTCGGCCATGTGCGGTTGAGACTGACGCACAATTGCAATGGGCGCAATCTGCTTAGGATGGGTTTCAACCCATCTTCCTAGCGTTTTTTGCGAGACTGAGCAGCCTTAACGATTTTACCAAATTTGCGGCCACGCGAATGGGCTTGTGCAATTGTTTCTGTGGCTTGGGTGTCTTCACGCACAAGTTTTTGATACCGTTTTAATCGCTCAGGGTCGATTTCGCCTGCGGTGATTGCGGCTTGGATGGCACATCCCGGTTCGCTGATATGCTCGCAGTTGCGGAACCGGCAGTTTCCTTCGACTTCGGAAATCTCGGGGAAAGTTGCGGCAATCCCTGCGGCAACATCGGCCACGCCAAGGCCGCGCATACCGGGTGTATCGATCAACCAGCCACCTGTCGGCAGATAGTGCAAAGATCGCTTCGTTGTTGTGTGACGACCGCGCGCGTCATCTTCGCGAATAGCTTGGGTTGCGGCATTCTCGCCGGTCAGCGCATTTGCCAGGGTGGTTTTGCCGACGCCTGATGATCCGGCAAGGGCGACGGTTTGGCCGTTTCCGATCCACGGGGCCAGCACACCAGCGACATCTCCGTGCAACGCATCAAGTGTGACGACGGATAAATTACGCCCCAATTCTTGAGCTTGGACCGTATAGTCATCGGGATCATCAGCCTGATCGGCTTTGGTTAAAACAATGATCGGCGTGATCTCGGCATCATGGGCAAGTGCGAGGTAACGCTCTAATCGGGCCACATTGAAATCGGCGTTGCAAGACGTTGTAATGAATAATGTATCAATGTTGGCCGCAATCAGCTGTCTGTCGCCGTGATGGTAATCAGACCCGCGTTGCAGCGTGCTTTGACGGTCCAAGCGGCGGATCATGCGGGCAGCTTCTGGGTCACAAAGCACCCAATCACCCACTGCAATTTCGCCCGATGACATGCCCGGATCGAGCGATAGACTGATCGGGCCTGTTTCGGTCAGGGCCGCAATTTGGGTCCGGTGTACGGCACTGACACGCGCTGGCGTTGCGGTCTCAAATTCCTCGATCTCAAGCTGAGAGTTGTAGAACGCGGACCAGCCAAGGTCTGCTTTGCTCAATTCAGATGTCATTGTGATGCCCTCGCATAGGGATACGTTTTGCCGCCAAGCAAGCGGCCCAAAAACGGCGAGCGGAGCGGATCAGAATTAGCGCGCGCCTGCCAAGAGGAGTTTGATGAAAGTCATTATCAACCCTCCTGTGGCTGCGCGTGAATAAGGTGAGAGGCTGGACATCGACCCAAGTGGGGCTCGTTGTGGCTGCTTCCTTCCGGACCTGACCAGGTTGGCGAGGCACTCGCCCGCGCCAACCTCTCTAGGGTCATATAAGCCGATGTGCGATGTGGTGCAAGGGATCAGATCCGCCTCAGTCTAGGCGCGTTCTTCTTGGCGTGATGCACAATCTAAGCGCGAGGGCGTATGGTCACCCATGTTTGCGATAACAATCATTTGAAAAGTACACGCAAAGGTGGCATCCACGGCGTCATGAAAAATGCAGAAACAGTTACATTTGGCGGGTCTGGTCTTGATCGGGCAGCGCACTTGCGTGGGCAAGCAGCGCAGTTGGCCGCGCGCGGCGATGCGCGCACAATTGTAATGTGGCGCGGCAAAATTTTGATGACGGCCGATGATCAGCTGTGCCGTTTGCCCATGAATGCAGCTATTTTAGCCGATGCTGCGGCTGAATTGATCTTGCTGGGCTTGGAAAATGACGCACCGGTTTTTGCCTCAGATATTTCTGCATGGGTCCCCAAAGGATTCGATGAAACCGCCGGTTTTTCGTTCTTCGATGACACTCGCCAAGCCCATCCTGCTGCACCTGACGTCGGTTTCGCTGATATTCGCGCAGTGATGATACTATTGTCGCCACGTGACGC
Source organism: Yoonia sp. (assembly GCA_047629435.1). Taxonomy (GTDB): domain Bacteria; phylum Pseudomonadota; class Alphaproteobacteria; order Rhodobacterales; family Rhodobacteraceae; genus Yoonia. The sequence continues at coordinate 49,275 of JBLHXF010000011.1, forward strand.
TGAATTGGCTGCGACAGCCAAGGCCGTCATGGAATGGCACCGTAGTCACCGGTTTTGTGCACGTTGTGGTGCCAAAAGCGCCGCGACAATGGCAGGTTGGCAACGCGACTGCGCAGCCTGCGGTACACATCATTTTCCGCGCACGGACCCTGTCGTTATTATGTTGATTACACATGGAAATAACGTGCTTTTAGGACGTTCACCACAATGGCCTGAAGGCATGTATTCACTGCTTGCTGGCTTTGTTGAACCGGGCGAAACGATGGAAGCCGCCGTGCGTCGCGAGGTTTTTGAAGAATCAGGCGTACGTGTCGGCGATGTGCGTTATCTAGCCAGCCAGCCATGGCCGTTCCCTGCATCACTGATGTTTGGGTGCGCAGGTGAGGCGTTAAATAGTGAAATCACAATCGACCCATCTGAGATCGAAGACGCGCTTTGGATTAGTCGCGAAGACATGACCCTTGTTTTCGCTGGGCAACACCCGAAAATTAATCCGACGAGAAAGGGTGCAATAGCACATTTTTTATTGGAAAATTGGCTGGCGGACCGCTTGGATTAAGCTACACAATAATTGATTGCTGCGACAAACGTGGCGTTTGGAAATACGACAATGAAATTTAGTACCCGCGAAGATATAGAAGCCCCCATTGATTACGTGTTCTCGCGGATCACCGATTTTCAAGGGTTTGAGCGTCAAGCGCTGCGGCGCGGCGCAGACGTGCAGCGTGTCGACAGCGCGCCTGTGCCTGTTGAAGGCTCCACATGGGACATTGCGTTCAAATTTCGTGGGAAAGACCGCAAACTAAAGGCGATGATTGCGCGCCTTGATACCCCGACCGAGGTCAGAATCGATACGGTGGCCAATGGTCTTGATGGGGTCACCCAAGTTGAATTGGTTGCGCTTTCGCGCAACCGGACGCGTATTTCCACAACTTTGGAGTTGTCGCCCAAAAGCCTGTCTGCGCGGCTTTTACTGCAATCCCTAAAGCTCGCCAAAAATAATCTGACCCGTCGTTTTAAGATGCGTGTGACCGAATTTGCCGAAGACGTCGAAGAAACGTATCGCAAAAGCGTTTAGCGCTCGTGACGCTTTGCTGCTGCTGGGTAGACGCCCATCAGGTGCAAATGATCTGTGAAGTATGACAGCTCTTCGAGGGCCAGTTGCACATTGCGATCGTCAGGATGCCCTTCGATTTCCGCGTAAAACTGTGTCGCCTTAAAACTGCCGCCAACCATATAGCTTTCGAGTTTGGTCATGTTGACGCCATTTGTCGCGAATCCACCCATTGCCTTATAAAGCGCGGCTGGAATGTTGCGTACCCGAAAGACAAAGCTGGTCATCATGCCGTATTTGCCGCGCTTTTTATAGTCAGGCTCGCGGGCCATGACCAAAAAGCGGGTTGTGTTGTTGTCCGCGTCTTCAATATGGCGCCCGATCACATTGAGCCCGTAAATCTCGGCGGCCAATTCCGACGCAAGCGCTGCAACGGTCAAATCATTGCCTTCGGCCACCTCACGAGCAGCGCGCGCATTGTCAGACGTGGCACGTCCCGTGATCAAGTTTTCGCGCAGAAATCCCGCGCATTGCGGTAAGATAACAGGGTGACCATAGGCCGTTTTAATTGCGGCCAATTGTGCACCAGGTTTGACCAGCAGATTGACGTGCACCCGCACGAAAACTTCGTCCACGATATGTAAACCACTTTCTGGCAGAAGCGAATGAACATCGGCCACACGCCCATAAGTGGAGTTTTCGACTGCAATCATCCCCAAATCCGCATCGCCTTTGCGCACAGATTCGATGGCATCATCGAAAGTTTCGCACGGAAGTGGCAAAAAATCAGGTCGGGCGTCGGCGCAGGCTTGGTGGCCATAGGCGCCTAATTCGCCTTGAAATGCGATATTTTCTGACATCTTGGGGCACTTCCTTTGAAAAGACGAAAAATGGGCGATTGGTCGCGGCACTATACCTTGCATAAAGAGGTGTGAAGCGGATAGATAACTGCAAAACTGCGAACGGAATGGAACGCGACATGTTCGACACAATGACGATGACAAAAGTAATGGGCGGCGCTTGCGGTGCTTTGTTGGTATTTATGTTGGGTGGCTGGGCCGCTGAGACAATTTATCACGGTGGCGAAGGTGGTCATGGCGAAGATCACGCGCAAGGCTACAAAATTGAAGTGGCTGAAGCTGGCGGCGGCGCAGCTGAGCCCGAAGTAGAAATTGATTTTGCTGTGGTGATGGCATCTGCAAGTGCCACAGATGGCGAAGGCCTGTGGCGCAGCTGCCGATCTTGCCACGCTCTTGAGGCTGGCAACAACGGTGTTGGTCCATCGCTTTACGGCGTTGTGAACCGTGCGGTTGGCTCAGAAGCTGGATTTTCTTATTCTGGTTCTTTAGTTGCTGTTGCTGACGTTTGGACGCCGGAAAATTTGCAGGCGTTCTTGGAAAATCCAAAGGGTTACGCACCGGGCACCGCAATGGGCTATAACGGGATGCGCAAAGTTGAAGACCGTGCAAACCTAATTGCATACCTCGACACCTTAGACGATTAATCCTGTCACGTTTTGACTTTTGGGCCGCCTCAAGCAATTGGGGCGGCCTTTTTTATGCGTGTTGCTTGGGTCACCGTGCGCCGTGTTCACGCGGCGATCACGTAATCTCAACTTGAATGTTTGCTAATCCGCCCGTTAGCTTCATGTAAGTGTTATAAGACCATGTCCGCCACCTTGGGAGAGAACCATGCAATCACGTCAAAACAGCCGCGCAGCCGTCAAACCTGACTCTGCGCCATCACGGTTCATCCTAACAGGGTCTGCGATTTTGGTGGGCGCCGTTGTTTGGGCAGGGCAGGTGCAGTCCGATGGGCATGACCCTGTCACTGTTAGCCATGGTTATTCTAACTTTGACGAATTGATGTATCCCGCCGATTACCCACATTGGAATTACGTGAACCCCGATGCCCCCAAGGGCGGTGAAATTTCGCAGTGGTCCCAAGGCACGTTCGACAGCTTTAACATGTCCACCCGAAAAGGGACGCCAGCCGCATTGGCCACCATTGGATACGAATCTATTTTGGTAGGCACCGCTGACGACCCTTACGGCAGTTACTGTTATTTGTGCACCACGATGGAATACCCCGAAAGCCGCGATTGGGTGATTTTCAACCTGCGCGATGATGTGAAGTTTTCGGATGGAACCGGTATGACTGCCGAAGATCTCGCGTTCAGCTTTAATTTGTTGCTTGAACAGGGCATCACCGAATACCGCGAAGTATATTCTCAATTCCTTGCGAGCGTTGAAGTCCTAGATCCCTATAAGATCAAGTTCAGTTTTACCCAAGATGCGCCGCGTCGTGACGTGGTCAATTGGGTTGGAGGGACAACGGCTTATTCCAAGGCGTGGTGGGAAGAAACAGGCACCCGCCTTGATGAATCGTCTGACGCGCCATTTCTTGCAACGGGCCCATACCTGTTGGATAGCGTCGATATTGGCCGCCAGATTGTGTACCGCCAGGACCCGAATTGGTGGGGTGCCGCCCATCCTGCCAACATTGGCCGTAACAATTTTGAAACCATCCGCGTTGAATATTTCGCGGACAGTTCTGCCGCGTTTGAAGGGTTCAAATCAGGGGCATACACGTTCCGCCTTGAAAACAGTTCCAAACAATGGGCGACCGGTTATGATTTCCCCGCAGTTGAAAAAGACTGGGTGAAGGTCGAAGAATTGCCTGACGGATCGATTGGATCGGCGCAGGCGTTTGTCTACAACCTTGACCGACCGCAGTGGCAGGACCGTCGCGTTCGTGAAGCCGTGGGCCTCATGTTCAACTTTGAATGGTCAAACGAGTCGCTGTTTTTCGGACTTTATGCGCGCGTAAACTCGTTCTGGCAAAACTCAGACCTTGAAGCCAAGGGCACACCGACGGTTGGTGAATTGGCTATTCTGCAGCCGCTTGTTGACGACGGATTGTTGCCTGCATCGATGTTGACGGATGAGGTTGTCATGGCCACGCCGTCTGCTACGTCCCAGCGTCCGTTGGATCGTGGCAACCTGCGACGAGCCTCTGCACTGTTGGACGACGCAGGTTGGCTTGCGGGCGATGACGGTATCCGCCGCAAGGATGGTCAAACGCTGGACGCTGTTTTCTTGCAGTATTCCCCGCAATTTGACCGCATCGTAAACCCGATGATTGAAAACCTGAAACGTCTTGGCGTGAATGCCAAATTGGACCGTGTTGACACGTCACAATATATCGAGCGTCGCCGTTCCGGTGATTTTGATGTGGTCAATCACACGCTGACCCAAGGGTTCGAGCCGGGCCAGCAATTGCGCCAATGGTTCGGGTCCGAGGCCGCAGATGACAGTTCGCGCAACATCATGCGCCTACGCTCGCCTGCCGTGGACCGCACGATTGATGCTGTCGTCGCTGCCGAAGGGTTGGACAACATTCAAACCGCATCAAAGGCATTGGACCGTGTGCTTCGGGCCGAGGGGTTCTGGGTGCCGCAGTGGTACAAAGATGTGCACACTGTCGCCTATTACGATCAATACCGGTATCCTGAAAACCTGCCGCCGTTTGCGTTAGGCACGCTCGATTTCTGGTGGTATGACGCCGATGCGGCTGCGGCGTTGAAAAACGCTGGCGCGTTCCAATAGACCGTTAGCAAGGACACCCCCCAATATGGGCGCTTATATCCTGCGCAGGCTGCTGCTTGTGATCCCAACGTTGCTTGGGATTATGATCCTCAATTTTGCGCTCACACAGTTTGTGCCCGGTGGCCCGATTGAACAAATCATCGCCGAGATGGAAGGTGGCGGTGACGTGTTTGAAGGCATCTCTGGCGGCGGCAGCGAGATCGTGGCTGGTGCGAGCGATGATTATATCGGGGCGCGTGGTTTGCCTGCCGAATTTATCGCCGAGCTGGAAAAGGAATTTGGCTTTGATAAGCCCCCACTAGAGCGGTTCCTGACCATGATGTGGAATTATATTCGGTTCGATTTCGGCGAAAGCTATTTCCGGTCCATTTCTGTGGTTGATCTGATCTTAGAGAAAATGCCGGTGTCGATCACGCTTGGCCTGTGGTCCACGCTGATCGCCTATATGATCTCGATCCCGCTCGGCATCAAAAAGGCGCTTCGTGATGGATCGAAATTCGACACATGGACGTCGGGTGCCATCATCGTGGGTTACGCCATTCCGGGGTTCTTGTTTGCGATCCTGCTGATCGTTCTTTTCGCAGGTGGATCGTTCTGGCGGGTGTTTCCGCTGCGCGGTCTGACATCCGATAACTGGTCAGAGCTGTCGATGATCGGCAAAGTTTTAGATTATTTCTGGCACATTACTTTGCCTGTACTGGCATCCACAATCTCCGCTTTTGCGACCCTCACATTGCTGACCAAAAACAGCTTTCTCGACGAGATCAAAAAGCAATATGTGATGACCGCCAAGGCCAAGGGGCTGACTGAAAACCGGGTGCTTTATGGCCATGTGTTCCGCAACGCGATGCTGATCGTGATCTCTGGGTTCCCCGCGTTGTTCATCGGCGTATTCTTTGGCGGCTCGCTGATTATTGAAACCCTGTTCAGCCTTGATGGGCTTGGACGTCTGGGGTTCGAGGCCGCAGTCGCCCGCGATTATCCAGTCGTGTTTGGTACGCTATTTGCGTTTTCCCTGATGGGGTTGGTCATCGGAATTATCACCGATTTGACCTATATGTTCATCGATCCGCGCATTGATTTTGAGGCTAAAGGCTGATGTTGAAATTATCCCCTCTTAACCGTCGCCGCCTGAGCAACTTTAAAAAGAACCGCCGTGCGGTTTGGTCCCTTTGGATATTCGCCGTTCTGTTCGGTCTGTCATTGTTTGCGGAATTTATCGCCAACGACAAACCGATTCTTGTGTCATATCGCGGTGAATTGCGGATGCCGGTGATGTCATTTTATTCTGAACAAGACTTTGGCGGCGATTTCCTAACAGAGGCTGGGTATTCCGACCCAGAGGTCAAATGTCTGATCGTCACAGGTGGGCTAGTTGATTGTTTTGACACCCCCGAAAGCCTGATCGAGGCCGTCGATAACGGCGTCGACCTACAGATTGACGGTTTCAGCGCCGGTTGGATGATTTGGCCCGTGATCCCATATTCCTTTGACACCATCGTTGATGTTGCTGGCGTGGCCCCCGCGCCACCGTCTGCCACCAATTGGTTGGGCACCGATGACACTAAGCGCGACGTCGTGGCCCGTGTGATTTATGGGTTCCGCCTGTCGATTGTGTTCGCCTTAATGGTCACCACTGGCGCGTCCCTGATCGGGATCGTGGCAGGTGCCGTTCAGGGGTACTTTGGCGGCTGGACCGATCTGGTGTTCCAACGGTTCATCGAGATCTGGACAGGTATGCCGTCGCTGTACGTCATCATCATCGTGTTTGCGATCGTGGGGCGAAGTTTCTGGTTACTGGTGTTCCTAACGATCCTTTTCGGGTGGCCATCGCTTGTGGGCGTTGTCCGTGCTGAATTCCTACGGGCGCGTAATCTTGAATATGTTCGCGCGGCCAAGGCGCTGGGCGTGTCTGATCGTGTGATCATGTTCCGCCATATGTTGCCCAATGCGATGGTGGCGACGGTCACTATGCTGCCGTTCCTGATCACTGGTGCGATTGGCGGGTTGGCGTCGCTTGATTTCTTAGGCTTCGGTTTGCCGTCATCGGCCCCGTCATTGGGCGAGCTGACATTGCAAGCCAAACAAAACCTTCAGGCCCCTTGGCTTGGGTTCACCGCCTTCTTTACCTTTGCGATTATGCTGTCGCTTTTGGTGTTTGTATTCGAGGGCGTCCGCGATGCCTTTGACCCCAGAAAGACATTTTCATGACCGCATTATTGAAGGTCAAAGACCTGACCGTGGGCTTTCGTCAAGACGGTGCCATCAGCCATGCGGTGCGCGGCGTGTCGTTCGAGGTCCATAAGGGAGAAACCGTCGCCTTGGTTGGCGAGTCCGGATCGGGCAAGTCAGTGACTGCGCTGTCGACCGTGCAATTGTTGGATGACAACGCCCAAGTTGGCGGGTCCATAACTTATGAAGGTCGCGAGATGGTCGGCGCGTCTGAGCCTGATTTGCGGGCTGTGCGTGGCAACGACATTAGCTTTATTTTCCAAGAGCCGATGACATCGTTGAACCCGCTGCACACGATTGAACGGCAATTGACCGAAAGCATTGAACTGCATCAGGGCTTGCGCGGGCCACAGGTCAAAACCAAGATTATTGAGCTACTAAATCAGGTGGGTATTCGCGACGCGGAAAGCCGCCTTGGCGCTTATCCTCATCAGCTATCTGGTGGGCAACGCCAGCGTGTTATGATTGCGATGGCGCTGTCGAATGGGCCAGAACTGTTGATTGCGGACGAGCCGACGACCGCACTTGATGTGACGATCCAAGCCCAAATTTTGGATCTGCTTGCCGATTTGAAACGCGATGTTGGCATGTCGATGCTGTTCATCACCCATGATCTGACGATTGTACGTAAAATCGCAGACCGCGTGTGTGTGATGAAAGATGGCGTGATCGTTGAAACTGGTCCAACGGCTGATATTTTTGGCAATCCGCAACATCCATATACGCAAATGTTGCTGTCGGCTGAATCTGCCGGTTTTCCAGCACCTGTGCCGGATGATGCCAAGGTCATGATCGAGACGGATCAACTAAAAATCTGGTTTCCGATCCGTGCAGGTCTGCTGAAACGCACTGTCGGATATGTAAAAGCCGTCAACAGCGCGACCTTAACCGTGCGGGCAGGGGAGACAGTTGGCGTTGTCGGCGAGAGTGGGTCTGGCAAAACCACGCTGGCTTTGGCTATCATGCGCCTAATCGGGTCCGAAGGACGGATCACGTTCCAAGGCACCGATATTCATGCATTGACACCAAAACAGATGCGCCCTTTGCGCGGCGATATTCAGATCGTGTTCCAAGACCCGTATGGGTCGTTGTCGCCACGCATGACTGTGGCCGAAATTATCGCCGAAGGGTTGGCTATCCACGGCCTTGATCCCGGCAAAAACCGCCGCGACATGGTGGCGGAAATCATGGGCGAGGTGGGGCTTGATCCCGCGTTGATGGATCGGTACCCGCATGAATTTTCAGGTGGTCAACGGCAACGGATCGCGATTGCACGTGCTATGATTTTGCGACCCAAGCTGTTGGTTTTGGACGAACCAACGTCGGCGCTTGATATGACTGTGCAGGTTCAAATTGTTGAACTACTGCGTGATCTTCAGGTCAAGTTTGGGTTGGCGTATTTGTTCATCAGTCACGATCTAAAAGTCGTGCGCGCGCTGTCGCATAAGGTGATGGTGATGAAGCAGGGTGATGTGGTTGAAGCTGGCGATGCGGCTGATATTTTCGACGCACCCCAAACGGACTACACCAAAGCGTTGATGGCTGCGGCATTTGAAGGCCGCAGCATCTAATATTTTTAGCCTTCGTTCCCGATCATGAAGCAAGGTGTGCCGCGCGCAATAAGGCGGCGGCAGGCAAGGTCGGCGGTTTCACGGCTTAGTCCCATGAAGTTCGCATCAAACCCACCAGAGCGGCCCACGACACGGCGTACGGATCCGTCCAATGTGCTCATTTCATTAAGCGCGACTTTTAGCAGAACGCGCTCGGCTTGGTATCTTGATCCATAGCGACCAATGTTCACGCCCCAGTGGCGGCCACCGGATGTGGATACGCGGGTCACAATTTCAGGCTCTACAACTTGCGGGATGTCCGCAGAGGCGGGCACAAGGTTCGTTGGGCGTACTTTTGGCGTCATGTTGGCATCTGCGGTAGCAAGCGCAAGCGCGACGGCATCTTGGGCTTCGGTTGCACCTGCGCTCATTGCTTCGGCTAAGACGGAATTGATGTCATCGGTGTTGACGGCCAGCAATACCTCGGGGACGGCCCGCATTTGAGGGCGCAAGCTGCGGGTGACTGACCCAGACACGCGCACTGTTTTGCCGGACCCGCCGTTGGTCGCAGCTTGGCTGTTGCCTTGCACCGTTTCGGGCGTTGCCGCGGCAACCATATCAGGCCGTTTAAGTGTGGCGCGCGATGGCGCACGGTTGAACCCAAGGTTCATCAATTCGGTGACTTTGACATTGCGCGACGCGGTGGATGCACCGCCAAATACGGTTGCAATGATACGTTCTTGTCCGCGCTGCGCGGATGCTACAAGGTTAAAGCCAGCCGCCCGTGTGTAGCCGGTTTTGACACCGTCGCCGCCTTCGTAGCTGTCAAGCCAACGGCGATTGGTGTGACGAACTGTTTTCATACCTGCGTCGGCGGTGCGGCGCGAAAACAAATTATAATATTGTGGATAGTCATAAATCACATGGCGACCTAGCACGCTCATATCCCGGGCCGTCGACATATGCCCGTTTTGGGTAAGGCCATGTGCGTTGCGGAATGTTGTGTTGGTCATGCCCATCGCGGCAGCTGTGCGGTTCATGCGGGTCGCAAATGCGGACTCGGACCCAGAAATCGCCTCGCCAATCGCGGTGGCCGCGTCATTTGCAGATTTGACGGCAGCAGCGCGTAGCAAATAGCGCAGCTTGATCGTCTGACCTTTGCGCAAGCCCAATTTTGACGGAGGTTCGGCAGCAGCGTTGGCTGTGATCTTCACCTCAGTGTCAAGTGTGATCTCGCCACGCTGGATTGCTTGGAATGCGATATAGAGCGTCATCATTTTGGTGAGCGATGCTGGATGCAGCCGCGTATCCGCATTGCGCGAATGAAGGACTTCACCCGTCCGCGCATCCATCACCATTGCGGCATAGGGTGCCGCATGACTTTTGGATCCTGCAAAGGATACACCAATTAAAATTGCGCATAGAAACGCCCACCGGAAGGGCCAATGCCCTAGACGACTTGTCATGTCGCTTGCCTCTTATCTTTACTGCCTCTGGCCCCAGATTAATTCCGAGTGCCTTTTATCATTGTTTCCAAAGCTAGCATAAACCTGATTTTCAGAAAATACCCTAATTTCAAAGACTTTCGGTGTGGCATTCCTGTTGTGACGGGCAAATCTAGCGGTTGGCTTGCCGGAATGACGCAAGATCGGCCAATGTGTCAGGAATGTGGCACAAAGATTAACGCGCAAGCTTCGATGCTGTTACATAGAACTGCCCGTGATTGGGGGGGTTCCATGTCGGTCCCGCTGCCCTATATATTCCACTAAATCCATAAAGGTGTTGGTGATGCTTGCTGACTTTTACATGATGGCGGAAAATAATGACGACGACGACGGTGACGTCGGTGTTGTCCTTGAGACCAAGCCAAAGACAAAGCGGCCGCCGCTTTATAAGGTTCTGATTCTGAACGATGATTTCACACCAATGGAATTTGTTGTGATGGTATTGGAACGGTTCTTTGGCATGACCAGCGCCCAATCATACGAGTTAATGTTGATCGTACACAAAAAAGGCGTTGCCGTTGTTGGTGTTTATAGCCACGAGATAGCCGAGACAAAAGTCGCCCAAGTTATGGATTACGCCCAACGCCACCAGCATCCGCTGCAATGCACGATGGAAAAAGAATAGCGCACGCCGCTTTTCGGAAAATAGCATATGTCATTATCCCGCCTTTCAACTGCCATCATTGATGGTGTTTTGGTTCTGCCCGCAGGCAAGATCAGCATCATGCGCCCCGCCGCAGATTATGACGTCAGCGCATTGCAGCGCGACGATGTCATGATTGCCCAAGGATTTTATCCCGACTTTGCCAGCTGGAATGATGCGGGCTATATGGTCACTGCCAAGACCGAGCCTGCAGATATCGCCATTGTCGTGGTCCCGCGATCAAAGGCATTGGCGCGTTCCATGGTGGCTGCCGCCGCGTCATGGGCCAAACTGGTGATTGTTGACGGATACAAGACAGACGGTGTCGACAGCTTGTTTAAGGATTGCCGCAAACGTCTTGGTGATCTGCCGTCTATTCCAAAGGGGCATGGTCGCATCTTTTGGTTTGAAGGCAGTGATACGTTTGCTGATTGGGCGGCCCCGCCACCTGTGCAAGGCGAGCATGGTTATTTCACAACCGCTGGCGTGTTCTCAGACGGCGCTGTGGACAAAGGATCAGCGTTGCTGGCCGAGGTTTTGCCAGAAAAAATGCCGGCAAAAATGGCTGATATTGGCGCTGGATGGGGCTATTTGGCTGCGCCGGTGCTTGCACGTACTGGCGTTGCATCGCTGGATATGATCGAGGCTGAGACACTATCACTGGATTGCGCCCGTCTGAACGTGACCGACACACGGGTCAACTTTCACTGGGCGGATGCCACGACGTTTAAGCCACGTAATGCCTATGACGGGATCGTTATGAACCCGCCATTCCATTCTGGTCGTAGTGCAGAACCATCAATTGGCCGTGCGTTTATCAGCGCTTCTGCGCGTATGTTGGCGTCCCACGGCAAACTTTGGATGGTCGCGAACCGTCATTTGCCCTATGAACAAGCCCTGCGGGAAAGTTTCCGCAATGTTGACGAGGTGGCTGGCAACAGCGCGTTCAAAATATTCCACGCAACCCGACCGCTAAGGCTGGAGAGAAGTTAAATGTCTTTTTCGATTGCAGGAAAAACCGCGATTGTTACCGGAGCCGCCAACGGTGTCGGTTTGGCAATCGGACGTCACTTTATCAATCAAGGCGCGAATGTTGTCTTTGCTGATATGGACGAGGACCGACTGATTGCCGAGATGGGCGATGAAGCTGCCAAAGAAGAGAACGTGCGCATATTCGCGGGTGATCTGCGCAAAAAGCTGACGATTGCGAACCTGTTGTCCGCGACCATAGATGCATTCGACCGCGTTGATATTTTGGTCAATGCTGCACGGCAAGTTCTGCCAACCGATAGCCTGTCAGCCGATGACACATCCGTCGAAGAGTTGTTGCAGCAAAACCTGATGGCTGGACTGCGGTTAAGCCAATCAGTTGCGCGCAAGATGATTAAACAGGCTGGAAACTTGTCTGATGACGATGCTACTGGGCCAATTGGGTCCATCGTGAATATTAGTTCCATCGCGGCCCGCCGGACCCACCCTGATTTGCTGGCCTATTCCGTCAGCTGTGCAGCATTGGATCAGATGACCCGTTCGCTTGCTGTTGCGTGGGCACCAAACCGTATTCGCGTGAACGCTGTGGCGTTCGGATCAGTGATGAGCGCGAGCCTGAAGGGGTCGTTGAAAGATGACGATGAAATGCGCGAAACCATCATTGAAAACACGCCGCTTCAACGTATCGCAAGCCCAAGCGAAGTGTCAGACGCTGTGCAGTATCTGGCGTCCGACGCTGCTGGCTTTGTGACGGGTCAGATCATAACTGTTGACGGTGGCCGCACCTTGATCGATCCGGCCGCCGTATCTGCCCACTAATTATTCTGGGTTTGCCGCGATGCATTGTTGGCGCACGGCTTCTGCATTGATTTGCAGCTGGCGCTGACGCTCTTCCAAAGACGTAAGCTTTGCGCGTTCTGCGTTCAAATCTATCGCCACTGGAACACGCACATCGCGGACATCGACCTTTTCACAAGACGTGCGAATGATTGTCCCGTCGGGAAGCTCGCTTGCGCAGGTCGAACGCACTTCACGGATTTTTTGTTGGGTCTCAATGGCGAATCCGCGCGCTAGATTGCCTCGCGTTGTGTCGATCAACTGATTGATGACACGCAAGTCAGAGCTAGCATTTGCGATGCATGCCTCGCGCGGGGTCGCACAAGCGGCGAGCAAGGGAATAAGGGCGAGAGTGATAATGCGCATAGTGACCTGTCCTGAATTAAGAATACCCTGACACAAAGCCCCAGCACGGAGTGTTATGCAATATCAGTCAAACTGAACGTTCTTTGGGCGCAAATTTTTGCTGAACTAGGGCTATGCTTTTCCGCCAGAAGAAGCACTAATCTGGAATCGTTTTGCCTGGGTTAAGAATGTTGTTTGGATCGAGCGCCAATTTGATTGCCCGCATCGCATTCAGCGCTGTTTTGTCTTTGCATCTCCGCATCGTTGCCAATTTGGATATGCCCACACCGTGTTCGGCGCTGAATGAGCCACCCAAAGTTTGCACTTCGTCTTCAACGGCTTCCTTGATCGTTTGCGCAAGCGTGGGATCGTCTGAAGAAGGATATGCCGTGTAATGAATGTTTCCATCCCCAAGATGGGCCACAACAAGGTCAGTGGCGCTTGCATCGATCGCGGACAACCGTATTTTCATCCTGTCGAGGAATACGGCGACATCTGGTAGGGCGACTGCGATGTCCGTGTCGACAAAAGGCCGTTTGGCAAAAGCAATCTCAGCGGCCGCCTCGCGCCTTGCCCACATCGCCGCGCGCTGTCCCCCGTTCTGGGCGACAACTGCATCCAGTACGGTGCCATCTGTCAGCATATCGCCAAGCGTATCCTGTAGTAGTGTGGTGATTGGAATTGATCCATCTGGTTGCGGCTGCGCATCACGTGGCGCAGTGGCCCCGACTTCGATCAGGATGTTGACGTCATATGCCGCGTCAAAGGGTGGTTTGGCGGTTTTGTTAAGCGCAAGGTGACCGTTGATATAATCGCGCGGCATGTATTCAAACGCTTCTACAGCGTCGCCTGTTGCTGACTGGAGGCTATGTAATAGATCAAGCGCGGACTTAAGGGATGAGGTCGCCACCATTGCCGTCGCATAGGCTTGCGGTTTGGCAAAAAGTTTGACGACTGCCTGCGTGATGATCCCAAGCGTGCCTTCGGCCCCGATCATCAGATGTTTGAGGTTCAGGCCTGAATTGTCTTTGTGCAATGCGCCCATAAGGGTCATGATGTCGCCATTGGCCATCACGACCTCGATCCCCAATACGAGATCGCGGGTATTGCCATAGCGAAGCACATTGGACCCACCTGCATTGGTGGACAGCACGCCGCCGATCATCGCAGATCCGCGTGCCCCAAATGTCAGCGGAAAAATCAGACCGTGCTTTTCGGTGGCGGTGTGGAGGCTTGATAGGATCACGCCCGCGCCAACGGTTGCTGTCCGTCCCTGCACATCAATCGTACTGATCGCGTTCAGCCGGTCAAGCGATAGCAGCAATGCCTCTTGTGCCTGTGCGCCGCCGTTAAGCCCTGTGTTGCCGGACACAGGCACAACGGGCGTTTTTGTATGATGCGCAATTTTCATAATTGCAGATACGTCGCTTGTGTTGCGCGGGCGCAAAACCGCAAGCGGTGTGGACTGATACATGCCTGTCCAGTCATGATCCCATTTGGCGGTATCAGGTCCGGTTAAAACGGCGTCGTGCCCAAGCACGGCGCGAAGTTGATCAAGAATATCCATACCCGCAAACTAAGTGCGTAAATGGTGGTTGGAAAGGGGGGATGACGGTGTCGTAAGAGCGACCTGAACCCATGGTTCAAAGACTGCTCGCACGGCAAACACTGGCCTGATGGGCCAAGCGCGCGGCCACCAATCAAGTGTGCATAGAGGAGGTAGGTGGTGGCGTGAGGGAGACTTGAACTCCCGACCTATCGATTATGAGTCGATCGCTCTAACCAACTGAGCTACCGCGCCATCGCTGCCTCAATTAGGCAATGCAAGCAGGGCTGTCAAACCGATTCTTGGTTTTATCTTGGCTTTTGCGCACATAGAGACGGGGATGGGCAAATGGACAGGAAAATGAACCGAAAACCGTGGAGATTTTGGATCGACCGCGACATGTGTTGTGCCGTATCGATGACGTTGATCTACCGATTGTGGTAAGATGGGTTAAAACCCATCCTAAGCAAGATAACAAAGGGGACGGAAATGCCGACAGGATATTTGACCACGCATGTGTTGGACACGGCCATTGGGCGCCCTGCTGCAGACATGAAGGTCGAGCTTTATCGCATTGACCGTGGTCATTGGCAGCACATCGTAACGGCAACGACCAATGTAGACGGGCGCACGGATGGGCCAATTTTGCCGTCAGAGGCATTTTTGATTGGCCAATATGAATTGCTATTTTATGCAGGCGATTACCTGCATAAATTTCGCCCACCTGCGGACGGGCCGCGGTTCTTGGATCAAATCCCCATTCGGTTTGGAATTAATGACCGCAATCAGCACTATCATGTGCCGCTGCTTTTGACGCCGTTCAGCTATTCTACGTATCGCGGCAGTTAGCGGGCAAAACGCCACTGTGTCGTTTGTGCGTAAGTGTCGCCGTTGCGCAGGCGGATGAGTGGGAATTTGCGGTTGTTGGGAGCGTCTGGCCAGCTTTGTGCCTCAATGGCGAGCCCTTCGAACCGGTTAGGGATGTCGCGGCCATCATAGATTTGCACACCCGTCTCTGTCGTTGCCAGTGTCATGTTTACGCCGCAAACCCCCGTAAGGCTGAGGACGTCACGCAAAGGCAGGCGCGTATCTGAAAGGCAAAAATTATTATCAAAGTGATCCGTTCCAACGGTTACTTGCTTTGGCTGCCGGAAATCCATTGCCGTGTCAGTGACGTCAGCGATTTCGCCAGTTGGGTAATCGTCTGCGGTGCTTGGCAAAAAACGATCAGCGTCAATTTTTAAACGGTGGCCGGACCAGTTATCGGCCCCATCAAGGTTCCAGTAACTGTGGTTTGCAAAACTCATCACTGTGTCCGCATCTGTGGTGCCAGTAACATCCATCGTAAACGTGGCTGGCGCGGATACAGTGTATGCGGCCCGCACAACCCGATTTCCAGGCAACCCGCACATCCCGTCCGGCAACTTGATTTCAAGCGTGACGGCGGTGTCTGTTTGATCAATGACCGTCCAGTCTTGCCTGTGGGTGCCGTGTTTGCCGGAATGCAGGTGGATGCGGCCGTCTTGGTTGCGTTCCAGCTCGTGCATCATGCCGTCGATTTTGACACGCGCATTGCTGATGCGGTTCACAATCGGACCGATAAGAGACCCATGATGGCACCAGTCGCCTTGATAATCGGCCAAAGCATCGCGCCCGCATGTAAGGCTGTGACCCACCCCAGCAAGCCGAACATCTTGCACCACTGCCCCCCATGTCAAAATGTGTATGGTCAGGTCACCAGCGGTTAGGATAATCGGGGTCATAGCTCTTCCCAATGAACGCCAGCCGCAGGGATAATCGTATCGCCCCACCGCTGTGATGTGGGTGCATAGTTGAATACAAACCGGTGGGTGTCAGTGTCCCGCATCCGCAAGCCATCAGGCAGCGCAAATGTATCAAGCTCAAGCGTATCACAAAGCCCGCCGATGATCTTGTCGAACGTGGCATCATCTGGCCAACCTGCAAGATAACGCAAGTGGTCACCGCCCATGATCGCGGGCAGCCCGTCTTTGGTCATCAAATGGACATCGGCGGTTCCATCAAGGTGTTCAAACCAATGCCGAAAGCGCCCGCCGCCTTGCAGTTTGACCTTTTCGTTTGGTGGGATGCTCTCGGTCAGTATGGCTGTGACGTCCACGTTTGGCAGGTTTGGCCCCATCTCGTCAGGGATTGCCAATTCGGTCGTTTTGGTGTCTGTGCGCGGGCCTATCAAAGCGATGCCCTTAAACGCGGCAAGCGCTTTGCGGAGAGAGTCGGACAGGGTCATGATGCCGGGTGCTAGGACCAATTTGTAATCGGATAGGTCTGAAGTATCCGGTGGCAGAATATCGATGTTCAGACCTGCGCGTCGCAGGCCGCGATAAGCCGCGAAAGCCAGCCGGAACATTTCAAAATCAGCGCCTTGCGGCTGCACGTCC
The DNA here is from genome assembly GCA_047629435.1 of Yoonia sp. Taxonomy (GTDB): domain Bacteria; phylum Pseudomonadota; class Alphaproteobacteria; order Rhodobacterales; family Rhodobacteraceae; genus Yoonia. The sequence continues at coordinate 66,002 of JBLHXF010000011.1, forward strand.
CAAGCCCATGCGCTTTCGTAGTCAAAGATTAGGGCCGCCTGAGCTTTTGCAGTACCTACATCAGGCATCGCCGCAAATTCATCAGCGACTTGGCGGGCTTCTGCCAGTGCGGGTGCTGGTGCGCGGTCAGGGCGCAAAAGGCCTGCGTGCATTTGTTCTTGGGCAAATGGGGCTTGCCGCCAGCGGAAATAGCAGACGGTTTCGGCACCATGCGCAAACGCCTCCCACGCCCAAAGACGGGCCATGCCAGGCAAAGGTGCTGGATTGTAGGGGGCCCAGTTCACAGGGCCGGGTTGTTGTTCCATGACCCACATACGCCCGCGTCCGACGGCGCGGTACAGATCGTGGTGGAACGCTTGATTGTCAGGGTGGCCTTGGCGCAGAAATTTCAGCTTTTCCTTTGATGTGCCTTCGATCCGGTCAGATAGGAAGCCAATCGGGTAACTGTCCCATGATGCGATATCGAGATCTGCACCAACCTTCCAATGATCAAACGTCGTGATCCGACCCATGTAGTTGTGGATCAGTGGGGCGTCCGAGTGGGCGCGGATGGCGTCGGCTTGGACTTTGTTGAAGGCGACAACTTGGTCGGATGAATATTGCCGGAACGCAAGCTGATGAGGGTGGTTTGGTTCAGTGACGGTCAGGTTTGGCAGTTCTATCTGGTCGAATGTGTCATAATCCATGGACCAAAAAACATTCCCCCATGCGCGGTTCAGCGCATCGGTGGATTGATATTTCTGCGCCAACCAATCTTGGAAGCCACGCTTGGCAGCGTCTGAGTAGGACAGCGTTGTGTCATGGCAATCGTATTCATTGTCGATCTGCCATGCAGCCACATGCGGGTTTTTGCCGTAACGTTCGGCCATAAGTGACGCGATCCGGCGACATTCATCGCGGTAGTTTAGGTGGCTGAAATCATAGTGCCTGCGCGAGCCAAATTTGCGGGTGTTGTTTTGTGCATCGACAGCCAACATATCTGGGTGCTTGTCGATCATCCAACGCGGTGGCGTGGCTGTCGGCGTGCCCAGCACGACCTTTAGGCCAGCGTCAGCCAACACTTCAATCGCATGGTCAAGCCAGTCCCATGTCAGTGTGCCTGAAACGGCCTCCATTCGCGCCCAAGCGAATTCACCGATCCGCACCCATGTCAGGCCAGCCTCAACCATTTGCGCGGCATCAGTGGCCCACTGATCTTGGGGCCAATGTTCGGGGTAATAGCAGACGCCGAGGGTGCGTTTCATGGTGGTCCTTTGCGTATTTAGAAAAAAGCGAGACAGGGCTTAATTTAAGATGACTTGGTGTTCGGCTTGGCCAGTGTAGGTGGTTTGGAAGGAGTAGGTCTGTCCATCGTCAGGTCCGTCGCGTCCAACTGCAGCTGTGGTGCAATAGAGTGTCGACAGGTCTGCGCCACCGAATGCGGGGCAAGACGATTGGATAGCGGGAAGGTCGAAGGCCTCAATGAATTGACCTTTGGGATCATAGACGGCGATACGCCCAACGCCCCATTGTGCGGAAAATAGGTTGCCTGCGGTGTCAACGACAGCTCCGTCGGGGCGGAAGTCCGTGCCGCGCAGATCGATGTGTATCTGGGGAGTGCCAGTTGGCCAGCCATGGTTATCGAGTGCCACTGACATGATCATTTGTGTGTTCGTGTCAGTGAAATAGGCCGTCTTGCCGGAGGGGGCAAAGCAGATAGCATTGGTGATTTGCATGTTCGGAAATAGCTGCCGGAGCTCGCCGCGGTAGTAGCGGTAGATCGCCCCTGCGCCCAGTTCTGCGTTCATCCCCATTGTGCCAATCCAGAACCCGCCTTGCGGATCTGCGCGCCCGTCGTTGGACCGCGTGATGGGATTGTCAGCATCAAGATCGCAAAGATGCGTGCTTTTACCTGTTGCGATATCAAAGCGGAAAAGTGCGTTGGCAGAAGCGACAATCAGAGTGTCATGATCGACCCATCCGGTGGCGGATACATAGGCGTCAAAGTCCCAATGCTGCCCTTTGGTGTGCAAACGTTTGCCCAAGATGTCGAACCAAAACAGCTGCTTGCGCAGCGGATGCCAAAGCGGCCCCTCGCCAAGCTGACATTTTGTATCATCAAAGATCATGCGCGCGCTGCGTTGTATGCAGAGACCATATCGACAGCGCGAGATTTGACGTCTGCGACGGACATTCCGGGTTTATAAAGGGCTGATCCGATGCCGAACCCGTCTGCACTGGCATCCATCCAAAGGCGGAAGTTGTCAGCGCCTGCGCCGCCAACGGCATAGACTTTGGTGCCGACAGGCAGGATGGCGCGGATCGCTTTGATCCCGTCAGGGCCAATCAAAGATGCAGGGAATACCTTCAGGCCATCTGCTCCGGCTTTCAACGCTGTAAAGCATTCGGTGGGTGTCATCACACCCGGCCAGCTGGCCATGCCGGCGGCTTTGGTGGCAACGATCACGCGCTGGTCCACGTTGGGGGACACGATCAGCTTACCACCCATTTGGGCAACGCGACCGACGTCTTCGACCGACAGAACTGTGCCTGCGCCGATCAGCGCGTGATCACCGAATGCATCAGCCATCGCCTTGATGCTGTCGAATGGATCGGGCGAGTTCAATGGAACTTCGATTTGCGTGATGCCTGCGTCGATCAGGGCTTGCGCAATTGGGGCTGCCTCGGAAGGTGTCACGCCGCGCAAAATGGCGATCAGGGGAAGGTGATCCATGATTTATCCTTTTAGGCGGCGGTAGGCCGCAGTGAGGCCTGCGAGTGTAATCGCGTCGCCTTTGACTTGGGTGGCTGGGGCCGATTGAAGCGCAAGCGCGCGGACGTAAAGGGACGTCAGATTGCCTGCACCGATCACCGCGATTTGCTGGCCAAGCCAGTAGGGTTTCGCGCCGGCAAGTTCGGCGCCGATAAGAAGGCCAGAAAGGCGCGCACGCGCAGTGTCGTTTGGCATGTTGTTCACCAACCCTTCGGCGCGTAGCGAAAACAGCCGTGCTGCGATCCGTTCAGGGCGGGAAATTGCATCAGCTACGCCTGCGTCAAACGCGGCATTGTCCCAATCATCGGACTGGACTGAATGGCGCAGAACAGTGTGGCCCTCAATCGCGGAAAACAGATCACCTGTCATATAGGTCTGAAAGCTGACGACTTCGTTCGCGCTGACATGCGCCCATTTTGTGTGGGTGCCGGGCAGGCAGATGACGCCATCCCAGTTTTTGTTCATCGATAAGAAACCAGCGATCTGGGTTTCTTCACCGCGCATGACATCGGCTGGGGCTGCTTGCATTAGACCCGCGATGATGTGCACGTCGAGGTCGCTGTCGGGTTGCGTGAACCCGTCGGGCGTGGCGGGGCAAGGAACGGCGGCATATTGCGCCTCAATCCATCCCTGACGCGCGCCGACCATACCACAGGCGATGATGGGTATGCCTTCGATGTTCCAATCGGTCGTGGCGTCGCGCAACGCGGGTTCGAACTGATCTGGGGCCAGCCCGCCCATGCCCTTGTCAGACCGAACTTCGGCCAGCACGGACCCAGACGCGGACATTGCCCATGCGCGCATGTTGCTAGTGCCCCAGTCGACAGCGATCCAATCAGGTGTTTGCATGGTGCGCGCCTTTCTACAGCTTGGTGCCTTCAACAACCCACATACGTTCGGGGAACGACCAAGGCAATGTGACACCGCGGTGCATCAGGTACGCGCCGGATAGGTTCATGACCTGCGATTTCAACGCAGGCGTCCCGCGCGACAACGCGGGCGCAGAGGTGCGGTTGATCAAATCAATCCGGTACATCGCGGCAGGGTCGAGACCTGTCAGGCGCAAAGGGCGCGGCGAAATTTGCATGCTTGTTGTGGCTTTACCCGCGAAGACGACGAAACGATTTTTGTCTGCAGCCATTTGTTGTTCCGCGATCACAGCGGGATCAGCGCTATCAAGGCGCAGGATATCTGCAGTTTGCATCCAATGGCGGTTGTGTTTCCACCATGCGGTCACTTCGGTCAGGACTGCGGTTTCATGATCATCCAGCTCGCGCGGGTCCATTTCGAACCCCATGTGGCGCTGGGCGGCGACCCATGCACGAAACCCGATATCAAGCGTACGGCCCGACGTGTGGCAATGACGTGGGCCAACGTGGCTACCTGTCACGGCCAAAGGCAGGAACAATGCGGCGTCGTGTTGGATGCGCAGCCGTTCGAGCGCGTCGTTGCTGTCAGACAGCCAGACACGCTGGGTACGTTCCATAATCCCGAAATCAATCCTGCCACCACCAGACGCGCAGCTTTCAATTTCAACCAATGGGAAATCAGCGCGGAGGCGATCAATCAGCGCATATGACCCGCGGGTTTGCGCCGCATCTGGCATTGGCAAGACGCGGTTATGATCCCATTTGATATAGTCGATGTCGTTGTCGCGCATGATCGAAGACATGCGGTCGTACAAGAAATCACGGACCTCTGGCAGGGCCATGTTCAGCGCCTTTTGTTGGCGGCCCAATGTTTGATCCTCAGACCCCAGTGCCCAATGCGGATTGGCGCGGTGGATGTCACTGTCGGGGTTGATCATTTCAGGCTCAAACCAAAGACCAAATGTCATGCCAAGCTCGTGGATATGTTTGATCAGTGGCGTCAGCCCATCGGGATACTTGCGCTGATCAATCGTCCAATCAGACAGGCTGCGCGTGTCGTCGTCGCGTTGACCGAACCAGCCGTCATCAAGCACAAAACGTTCTGCCCCCAGTTTAGCCGCGCGTTCTGCGATGTCTTTGAGAACCGGGAGCTTATGGTCAAAATACACGGCTTCCCAGCAGTTATAATGCACAGGGCGCGGCGCGTTAGGCTTTGGCCATGTGACAATCCGGTCGCGCAGGTGGCGTTGGAATGCAACCGCGCAGCCATTCAGGCCAGTGTTGGAATAGGTGATGTACAGCGGCGCGGTCTTAAACTGCGTCTGCGCGTTGGTTTCCATGCGGGCCGCGTGACCCCATTGGATCTGACGGCGCCCATCTGGCAACTCTTCGGCAAGCATCCGGTGACCACCGGACCAGCCGTAATGGAATGCGTATGCCTCACCTTGGGTGTTTGTGGCACCGCGGCAGGGGACAATCAAACCGGGGAAATGTTCGTGCCCTGTCCGACCTGTCCGATTTTCGCGGTAACGCATGCCCGGCGACCATGCCGTACGGGACAGCTGGAATTCACCGCACCAGCGACCGGACACGTCGATCATATCGTCTGACAGTTGTGGGGCGGGCAAAACGGGGGCGGCCAACCAATGCAAATGCACAGGGCGGGTCGCGTCCAAAGTCGTTTGGCAGGTGATGATGTGGGTTTCAGGATCGACTGCAAACGTGACCGTCAGGGTCAGGCCGTTTTCCGCGTCATCATAGGACAGGGACAAACCGCCCTTATGATCCTCGGATGCAAACCGGAATTTAGGCAGCAACGGCGTGCCGTCAGTATCGCGCACAATGAGACCGGGTTGACCTGGAAAGCTGCGCGACGCTTCTGGGCAGATCGACAGATCGATGTTGTCGTCCAGCATACCACCGGTCACGTCAATGATGGCGGCGGCGTGCAAATCTTCTGGGACATCTGTGTCTGGCAGGGTCGGACCCCAATAGGTAACGACGGGCAAACGGTCGGTATGCGCCGCCAGCACAAGTGTCTGGCGGCCATCATCAAGGCGATAGGATCTGTTCATAGTTTTCTTACTTAACGGCCCCGAGGGTTAGACCTGCGATGAAGTGTTTTTGCATCAAAAAGAACATCGCAACGGGGGGGAGGGCGGCAACAATCGAACCGGCGCTCATTAGATGGTACGCGGCGCGGTATTGCGCGTTAAAGCTGGTAATACCAGCAGTCACAGGTTGGGTTTCAGACCCTTGGGTCAAGACGACGGCCCAAAAGTAATCGTTCCAGATAAACGTAAAGATCAGCACTGCCATAGCAGCCAGCGCGGGTTTCATCAGCGGCAGGACAACGTACCAAAAGATGCGCCATTCTGCGATACCTTCCACGCGGGCAGCCTCGATCAATTCAAACGGTAGGGCGCGGATAAAGTTACGCATGAACAGGGTGCAGAACCCAGTTTGGAACGCAACGTGGAACAGCACCAGACCGGTGACGGTGTTATACAAACCGATATCCAGCGTTAGGTCACGGACAGGGATCATCAAAATCTGAAACGGGACGAAGTTGCCCGCAACGAACATAAAGAAAATCCACAAGTTCGCTTTGAATTTATAAACACCCAATGCAAAACCCGTCAAAGACGACAAGATCATGCAGCCAATCACAGTGGGCACCGTTATGCGGATCGAGTTCCACATATATCTCGGCATATCGCTTTCAAAGAAGACTTTGCCGTAGTTCTTGAACCCTTCAAGCGACGACGGCAGGGACCAATAGTCACCAGCGACAAAGTCCGCCTCTGGCTTGATCGAAAATAGCATCACAGCAAGAAGCGGCAAAAGCCACATGATCAGCACGACAGGGATCATCGCTTGATAGCCGATTTGCCAGCCACGTGTACGTTTCTCAATTGGGGTCGGAAACATCAGTGCGCTCCTTTTTCTTCTTGGTACATCGACCAGAGGAAGTAGGCGATAAACACGAGCATGATCATGAACAGGACAACCGCAATGGCGGCGCCGTACCCCATGCGGAACCCGTATTCGGATAGCGCCTTTTCGAACATATAATATGACAGCACGCGGCTTTGGCCGAACGGGCCACCGCGGGTCATTATCGAGATCAGATCGAACGACCGCAGCGCACCCACGATGGTCACAACAAACGCGATGAACGTTGCAGGCTTTAGCTGTGGGATGATCACATACCAAAGCATTTTCCAGCCCTTGGCACCGTCAAGGCGCGCGGCTTCAACCTGTTCTGGGTCCACGGAGTTCAGACCAGTAAGATACAAGATCATGCAGTACGCGGTTTGCGGCCACAGGCCAGCGGCAATGATGCCGTAGGTCACAGCTGTTGGGTTACCCAAAACGCCGCCTTTAATCTCAAGACCTACAAGGCCGATCATCTTAGTGAAAATTCCAAATGTCGGGTCGTAGAACCATGAAAATACAAGACCAACGACGATCTGTGAAATCACAAACGGGAAGAAGAATAGCGACTTATAGAGCCGAATACCTGTCACTTTTTGATTCAGAAACAGCGAGATGAATAGGCCCACAGGGATCGCCAGCAGGTACAACACCAACCATTTAAGGTTGTTCCATAGCGATGTTTCAAACGCACGGTCTTCAAACAGTTTTTGATAATTTGTTAGGCCAATGAATTCCGCTTCGCCCAAGCCGTCCCACTTATAAAGTGAGATGTTGAACGATTGAAATACGGGATAGATCACATAAACAGCAAAGAAAAACACACCCGGCAACAAGAATAAAATCGGCGTGACGGCAATTTCGTTGCGTTTGTACCAGCTGCGCTTGGGCTGCTCATATTCGGATGCGGGCATCGCTGTGTTGCTCATTGTCGTTCCCTTTATCCAGTGGGGCGCATGTGAAAAAGCCGAGGGCGTTTGCAGATAAGCCAGATGGAGATGGGTGGGCATCGCTGCCCACCCTATTATTTTATTCAGCGTAGATATCTACAGCTGCTTCATCAAGACGCGCAAGGATGTCATCCAAGTTGTCTGGGAACAGCATGAACTCTTGGAAACCTTCCATGGCAACAGCGGCCATTTCAGCAGGTGCGTCACGGTCAAAGAACTGTGCCACGCCACCAGGAGCGTCGTTAGACAACATCGCAAAACCTTCGTTCAGGAACTTATCATCATCAACAGAAGACAGCGAGTTCACAGGCAACTGGCCAAGGTTTTCACCGTTGTTGATCAATGTCTGATTGTCCGCAGAAACAACAAACTTCAAGAACGCACGGGCGTTTTCTTTGTTTGTCGCACCCGATGGGATGTGGAACGTGTCTGTTGGTGCATCTTCACCCTTGGGAATGCCAGCAGTGATTTCTGGGAACTGGTAGAAATCTAGCTTGCTGTCGTCCAAGCCGCCTTCGCGGAAAGATGCAACTGCGAAGTTACCCATGAGGTAAGAAGCAGCTTCACCGTTGGTCATGAATGGTAGGGCTTCCTGCCAGCTGTATGTCTGGTGGTTGTCGATGAACGCACCCATGTCGATCAGCTCACGCCAGTTTGCGAATGTCGCGCGTGTTGCTTCGCTGTCCCACTTCTCAGTGCCGCCAGTCAAAGCTGCGTGGTAGTCGTAACCGTTGGTACGCATGTTGAGGTAGTCAAACCAACCGCCAGCAGTCCAAAGGAACTTGGTTCCAATTGTGTAGCATTTGATACCGTTGTCCAGATACGTCTGGCAGTTTGCTTTTTCTTCGGCCCACGTTGTTGGCTCGGAAAGACCATACTGTTCCATCAGGTCTTTACGGTAGTAAACGCCCCACTGGTAATATGTGTAAGGCACGCCGTACTGCTTGCCGTCGATTGTCATCGCGCCTTTGGTGGACGCCAGCTCATCGGACAACTGACCTTCCCAGATGTCGGACACGTCGTCGAACAGACCGGCATTAACATAAGGCAACATGCGGTTCGCAGCGTACCAGTTTGCGACGTCAGGTGCGTCAGCAGTCAGGAAGTTGCGGATTTGTGTTTTGTAAGCTTCGCGGTCGATGACTGTCAGCTCGATGTTCATGTCAGGATGCATCGCACCAAAACGCTCTACCATGCCTTCCATCACTGCGCGTGGCGCAGGGTTGGACATGTCAGAGAAGATAACGAGATCGCCCGACAGCGCGTGTGCGTCTGCGTGGGCTGCTGTTGCTGTGATGCCAGCAGCGACTATCGCCGCGAACGACGTTTTAATAATGGAATGCATGGTTTCCTCCCTAGTGCTCCAAATCAAAAACAGGTCTCATTATTTGAAACTTGGTTTTGGATATTGATACTAAATCGCATCTCAGTTAGCCTTGTCAACAGTTTGGTGCGGATCACGACGTGATCAACCTCATAAATGAGGGGCCCTGATAGGGAGGAAACGATGGGATACGAGACTGGCGATGGGACAGTAGGCAAGGCGCTTGGCGTGCTTGATCATGTGGCGTCTTTTGGGCGCCCAGTACGGTTCTCAGAGGTCCTCGCACAGTCCGATTTGCCCAAGCCCACATTGTACCGTTTCATTCAAAGCCTGACCAACCAGAACATGCTGTCTTATGATCCTGACAGGCAAACCTATGCGCCGGGCCTACGTTTACTGCGTTTGGCACATTCAGCATGGGAGCAGTCATCGCTTGCGCCCATCGCGCGCCCGTTCCTTGATAAATTGGCAGTCGAAGTTGGTGAAGCGGTTCATCTTGCCCAAATCGATAACGGTCAGGTTCTGTTCATCGACAAACGCAAAGCCAAAGCGGGCTATGATACGCTGGCCCAAGCAGGCCAAGTGGCCCCAGCTTATTGTACCGGTGTTGGCAAAGTCATTCTGGCCTATATGGGGGACGAGCGCCGCGCGCGCGCCATGCAACAGCAAGCGTTCCTCGCGTATACTGGCGCTACCCATTCGAATGCACCTGCGCTTGAGGGTGAACTTGTGACGATTCGCGCCGCTGGCGTTGCCTTTGACCGTGAAGAGCACGAGGCGGGAATCATCAGCATCGCCGCCCCCATCCTTACCCACGAAAACCGCGTGATCGGTGCGTTGTCTATTGCCACAACCACCCAACGCCATACGATTGAAGGGCTTGATGCCTTTCGGAAGACATTACTCGATACCGCTGCCAAAATTGGGTCTGAAGCCCGATCATGGCAATCACCCACAACTGTTTGACCCAACACGAGGAGCCAACACTATGGCAGGCGTAGAGCTGAAAGAAGTCATCAAGAAATACGGTGACGTGCAAGTGATCCACGGAATCGATCTTACGATCGAACACGGCGAATTTTGTGTGTTTGTTGGCCCGTCTGGTTGCGGTAAATCGACATTGTTGCGTATGGTGGCTGGGCTCGAGGAAACGACCGGCGGATCGATGCATATCGGCGATCGTGACGTGACCACAATGGACCCAAGCCAGCGCGGCGTGGCGATGGTGTTTCAGACATACGCGCTTTATCCGCATATGACCGTGCGCGATAACATGGGCTTTGGCCTTAAGATGAACGGCCATCCCAAGGCTGTCATCACTGAAAAGGTTGCAGAAGCCACGCGGATATTAAAGCTTGAACCATATCTGGACCGTAAGCCAGCTGCCTTATCTGGTGGCCAGCGTCAGCGTGTATCTATTGGCCGTGCGATTGTGCGTGGTCCAGAGGTGTTCTTGTTCGATGAGCCTCTGTCCAATCTCGATGCTGAATTGCGCGTCGAGATGCGGGTCGAAATTGCGCGTCTGCACAAAGAAATCGGCGCAACGATGATCTATGTGACGCACGATCAGGTCGAGGCAATGACGTTGGCCGATAAGATTGTTGTGCTGCGTATGGGTATTATCGAACAGGTTGGGTCCCCGATGGAACTATACCGTGATCCTGACAACAAATTCGTCGCAGGCTTTATCGGCTCCCCAGCGATGAACTTTCTTGAAGGCGTGGCAAATGATGGGGCCGTATCTGTCCCGGGTATGCAGACCAGCTTTGACGGTGTAATTGCGCCTGCCTATTCAGGCAAAAAGGTTACCGTCGGTATGCGCGCTGAACACTTGATGGTCGATCCGAACGGCGACACGCATACAGTTGAAATGGCCGAAAGCCTTGGCGGTGTGTCATTTGTTTATCTGGTTGGTGAAACTGGCGAGCGGATCGTGATCGAAGAACGCGGTGATGACCGGTCTTCTGAAGGGGACCGTGTTGGTCTCACAATCGACAAATCGCGGATCTATCTGTTTGATGGCGAAACCGAAGCCCGCATTCGAGGCTAAGGCCAACATACAGTGAAATAGAAAAGGGGCCGATCATTGCTGATCGGCCCCTTTTTCGTTTAGCGTTTGCCGTAATACAAACCGACCACATGTTCGGCCTGGGCAAAGAACAACCAGCGCAGCGCCAAGATGCCCGCGACGTGGCTGACAACGGCCAGCAGGCCAAGCACGTGTTTCGCGCCGAGCAGCAACAAGATGACTGGGATGACAAAGCCCAGAACCAACGCCACGATACGCAGCTGCGTGGCATGTTTGCGGCCAACCACATGGATAAACTCGCGCATCAAATAGTTGGTGCCAGTGTGCGGTGGTTCAAACGCCCGGACCTTACCGATGTGACCAAGGCCAGTCGCAGATTCAATTGTGGTGCCAGACGCATTAAAACGCCCGTCACCATGGAACCACGCAAAGGCTTGCAGTGCACCTGCAATGATAAACAGCGGAATAGCGATTTTGACATTGCCTGAAAACAACGCGCCGCCGCCGATAGACAGGATCAGGAATAACGCAGGCGTCGTCCAATGTTTCCAGCGAGGCACGGTTTTCAGCTGTGCATAAATCATCGATGTGGTGAACACGGTCAACAATGCACCGATTGCACCAAGCCAGCCCAAGACGGTCCATTCTGCGCCAAAGAATACCAAACCAGCGCCATAAACGGCCATGACCAATAGGGTTGCCACGGCGCAAATACCTTCGCGCGACAGCCAGCTTGATCGCCATTGGCTAAATGCCTTGATCGCCCGCTCGGGACGGCCAAGGTGGAATGTGGACGCCAAAAGGCCGCCAACGGCCATGATGTAGGCAATCGCAAAAAACACGAATGCGACCCAACCGGTGGGTGCTGGCATGCCGATGCCAAGCCAGAACAACAGGCCAAAGCCAAAGCCGGAAAACGTCGTAAAGACGATAACTGATGGTGCGGGATGCATTATTTCGCTCCTCCGGGTAGGGCAGACAGGGCCTTATCAAGCCAACTAACAAATCCTTTGCCGTCTTCGGCGATTGGTTCCAGATACGGCGCTAGAATGTCATATTCAGGCTCCACATCTTTGGGGCGTGGGGGCAGGTATTTGTTGGTCGGCTTGGTGCCTTGTTCTGGCATCAGATCAAAACCGCCGCGTTCTGCCACAAGGATCGATACATCCGATGTCTCATCGCCCAAATCGCCAAAGTGACGCGCACCTGCTGGGCAACTACGCACACAGGCGGGTTGGCGGTCTTCTTCTGGCAGGTTTTCGTTATAGATGCGGTCGACGCAAAGGGTGCATTTCTTCATGACCCCTTCTTTTGCGTCCAGTTCACGCGCACCGTACGGGCATGCCCAAGCACACAAACCGCAGCCAATGCAGTCTTTTTCATTGACCAAAACGATGCCGTCCTCGGACCGTTTATAGCTGGCCCCAGTTGGGCAAACGGTCACGCAGGGCGCGTCATCGCAGTGCAAACAAGATTTTGGAAAGTGGATTAACTGCGCTGGTGCAGCTGGCTGATCCTTTAGGATCGGGGGCTGGACTTCATACGAATGCACGCGGTTCAGGAACGTGCCGGACCCCGCATTTGAATATGCGTTTTGGTCCGACAATGGCGCACCATAATTTTCGGTGTTCCAGCCTTTGCACGAGATCACGCAAGCATGGCAGCCGACGCAAGTATCAAGGTCGATAACCAGACCAAGCTTTTTGGCGGATGGTGGTGGGAGAGTTGTCATAGCGTAACCCTTGTATGAGCGTGGAATGCGTCTTGCGGGAGCATTTGAACCAAAATGATGGTTGGAGATATGGGCAGGCTGCCAATCGATTCTTCTGCGTCAGCATTCCATGTAAAGATGAACCAAAGGAACGACCCAAACGTCAGCGCAATGAATGCGCCAATCAACATGAGCACTTGAAGGTTGGTCATTTGCCCACCTTCCATGCGATGTCTTTTGGTCCTTTTCCGACGGGCGATTTGATCGCTGGCATCACTGGTTGTGCCTCCGCTGGGGCAGTTGTTTTCTCGATCTTGACGCGCAGGTCGAACCACGCGGCTTGGCCTGTGATTGGGTCAGAGTTGGCCCACCGCATGCCGTCGCCTTTGGGTGGCAGTAGCTCGTGTATCAAATGGTTGAGCAAGAACCCTTTGGTGGCCTCGGACGCATTTTCATCCAACGCCCAAGCCCCTTTACGTTTGCCGATCGCGTTCCATGTCCAGACGGTGTCTTTGTTCAACGACGCTTGATGCGCGACGGGGACCGTGATGGACCCGTGGGTCGATGTGACCTGTGCCCAATCGCCGTCTTCAAACCCGTTGGCTTCCCAAATGCCTGTTGGGACATATAGCGGGTTGTGCCCGTGGATTTGGCGCAGCCACGCGTTTTGCGTGCCCCAAGAATGGTACATCGCCATTGGGCGCTGGGTCAGTGCGTGGATCGGGTATTCAACAGGGTCAACCTGCGCGTCCTCAAACGGTGGATACCAGATAGGCAGCGGGTCCATCGTTTCAAGAACCTGCTTGCGCAAATGCTCTGGCGGCTGACGCGTCCCGATGCCCATCGCGGCCAATTGGAATTTCCGCATTGGTTCGACGTACAGTTGGAAGATGTAAGGTTGGACTGCATCAAAGAAGCCCATCTTTACGGCCCAGTTCTGATAATCCATCGAGAACGGTTTGTAGTAGGCGGCGTTGGTCGGAACGTGTTCCACCCAAAACCCGCCATTGGCGATATAATTATCGATCTGGCTTTCGTTTGATGCGCCACGTCCACCTTGCAGGCCATCTTCACCTGTCCGGAAGCCAGCAAGCGGGCCAATGCCCGGGCGGCGAATGTGGTTCGTAATATAGTCGGCGTAGTCTTTGTATTTCTGGCTGCCGTCCTCGTTTACGAAACCCGGCAAGTTCAGGCGCGCGCCAAGTTCGCACAGCACAGACTGGAACCCGCGTACATCGCGATCAGGTTCAACAACAGGCCAGCGGATCGCATCGGCCACACCGTCAGCCTCAGAAATCGGACGGTCAAGAAGCGAGATACAGTCGTGCCGTTCCAGATAGGTCGTGTCCGGCAGTACCAGATCGGCATAGGCCACCATTTCAGAAGAATAAGCATCGGAATAGATGATGTTCGGGATCACATATGAGCCATCTTCATTTGTGTCGGTCAACATGTTCATCACGCCGCCGGTGTTCATCGACGAATTCCACGACATGTTGGCCATATACATGAACAGCGTGTCTATTTTATACGGATCGCCCGCATGCGCGTTTGAGATGACCATATGCATCAGACCATGGGCCGACATCGGATTTTCCCAAGTATATGCTTTGTCGATACGGGTTGGAGTGCCATCTTCGGCCAACAACAAATCCTCTGGGCCTTGGACATACCCAAGGTGTGGACCATCAAGTGCGGCACCGGGTGTGACCTTGCCGTGTGGTTTTGGGTGGGCTGTCGCAGGCTTAGGATAAGGCGGTTTGAACCGCATACCACCGGGGGTCTCGACCGAGCCGAGCAAGATTTGCAGAACATGCAAAGCGCGGCAGGTTTGGAACCCGTTGGAGTGCGCTGAAATCCCGCGCATCGCGTGGAATGACACAGGACGGCCTACCATTTTATCGTGCTTTTTGCCGCGGAAATCTGTCCAGGGACGATCCAGCTCGATCGCCTCGTCAAATGCGACGCGGGCCAGATCGGCGGCGATGGCGCGGATGCGCTTGGCGGAAATGCCGCAACGGTCTTCGACGGCTTCTGGGGAATATGAGTCCGACATATAGCGGTCGGCCATCTGGTGGAAAACGGGCCGGTGCGTAACACCTTTGTGGCGGTAGGTTGCCGCAAGATCAGGCTCGATGCCTTTGCCATTCCAGGCAGCCAATTCGCCAGTGTTGCGGTCAATAACCTGCGGTTGGCCGTCTGCATCACGCAGGAACAGGCCAAATTGTTCGGACTTTGGGTCTTCATTTACCAGCACGGACGCGTTGGTGAAACGGCCCAGATATTCCAGATCGATTTTGCCTGCCTTCATCAGGCAGTGCACCATCGCGAGGATGAACAAACCGTCCGTGCCTGGCGTGATACCAACCCAATCGTCAGCCACAGCGTTATAGCCAGTACGGATCGGGTTCACGCCAATCATGCGCGCGCCGCGTTCTTTGATCTTGCCGATGCCCATCTTGATGGGGTTACTGTCGTGGTCTTCGGCAACGCCAAACAACATGAACAGCTTGGTGTGGTCCCAGTCAGGCTGACCAAACTCCCAGAACGCGCCGCCCATCGTATAGATGCCAGCAGCGGCCATGTTCACGGAACAAAACCCGCCGTGGGCTGCATAGTTTGGCGTACCAAACCCTTGGGCCCAGAAGGACGTGAACGACTGCGATTGGTCCCGGCCCGTAAAGAATGCCAGCTTTTCAGGGGATTTCTCACGGATCGGGCCAAGGGTATTGGTCGCGATTGTCAGCGCCTCTTCCCAAGTAATTTCCTCAAATTCGCCAGACCCGCGCGGGCCAACACGCTTTAGCGGGGCACGCAAACGCGACGGCGCATTGTGCTGCATGATACCAGCAGAGCCTTTAGCGCAAAGCACACCTTTGTTCACAGGGTGGTCTTTATTGCCTTCGATATAGGCAACTTTGCCGTCCTTCATGTGCACATCAATGCCGCAGCGGCAGGCGCACATATAACATGTCGTTTTGCGGATCTCGTCGGACACCTTCGGAGAGAGATCAAGATCAGGTTGGTCGAGGGACATAGGCGTTCCTTTCAGGTGAGCGACGTTCGGATCAGACCTGCCACAGCAAGTCCGGTCAAGAGGGTCAGGCAAAATGGCCTGTAAAATGGTTCAAATTTCGGGATGAACATGCGTTGGCCGATGATCACGCCGATAAAAGTTGGGAGCGCAAACACGGATGCACGTTGTACGGCGGTCATTGTCATGACCCCGAAGTACAACAAATAGACCATCGATGTGGCCGAGGAAACGAACAGAAATAGCACCAAAGCAGCCCGCATTTTGCGCGCAGGTGCATCTTGGGATAGGACGTAAAGGGCGACGACCATGCCGCCAACTGACGCAAGGCCAGTGACAATTCCAGCAGCAAGGCCCGATGTATACAGGCCCGATTTTGTGGCCAAAAATGCAAAGCGCACCTTGGCGAGCTGAACCATAGCGAGGACAATCACCAAAACCAGGACGATCAATTTGGATGTTTCGACAGGCATACTGACGGTCAGCGCCAGTCCAATTGGGGTGCCGACGGCTGACCCAATCACAAGGCCCAAAACCACACCGCGATCCGCTTCTTGCCAACCACCGCGCGCCATCAGGACGCTTGCACAAAGCTCTAGCCAGAAACAGATCGGGATCAGTTGAACCGGTGGAATGAACGTGGCTGCCGATGCCATGACGATGGCCGAAAGGGCAAAACCAGAAAACCCGCGCACAATGCCCGCACAGATCGTGATCGCCAGTAGTAACCAAAATTGTGTGACGGTCAGGTCTGTCCAAATCAGAAGGTCGGTCATGCGGCCTCCATCAACTGCAACGCATCACGTGCGATTTGTTTTTCTTCGTCGGCGGCAATGACATGTACGGGAACGTCACCAAAGCAGGCCAAGCGGGCCATGATGTTGTCGCGGATTGCCGCCGAATTTTCACCGATACCACCCGTGAATGCCACTGCATCTAGGCCACTCATGGCCACGATGGCGCTTCCTGCATGGCGTGCCGCCCAATAGCAGAAGTGGTCAACTGCAAACGCGGCCTCTGGGTCATGGCGGTTCAACAAGTTGCGCATGTCGTTGTCGCCGCCCAACGCCTTAAGGCCGGAGTTTGTGTTGAGCATACGGTCAGCTTCGTCTTCTCCCAAGGCTGCTGAGATGCGCAGCACCGCCGCCCCGTCTATATCGCCGGACCGTGTGCCCATCGTCAGGCCAGACAGCGGCGAGTAGCCCATAGATGTCGCGATAGATTGCCCATCTTTAATTGCGCAAAGCGATGCACCGTTTCCCAGATGCAAAGCGAGCAAGCGGGACGGAAGTGCCGTGCCAAAACCGGCAACCATGCCAGCATAAGACAATCCGTGAAATCCATACCGCCGGATGCCCGCATCATGATGGGTTTGCGGGATGGCATAGCGCGTGGCGACAGCCGGATTGGACGCATGAAACGCGGTTCCAAAGCTGGCGTATTGCGGCAAGTCAGGAGCAGCGGCTTGCAAGGCTAGCATCGCCGCGAGATTGTTTGGGTTATGCAACGGGGCTAGTGGAACGACGCTTTTTATCGCGGCGATCACTTGGGGGGTCACGCGGGCGGGTTGTGTCAGGATCGTGCCGCCATGTACCACGCGGTGGGCTGCGGCAGTGAGCGTATTTAGTGTGATACCTGCATGTGCCAATGCATCCAGCATCTGAGTCAGTGCATCGGCATGATGCGCAGTTTTGGTGCCGGCAGTTTCGTCGCCCAACCTGATTGTGCCGTCGGTGCCAATGGATGTCACTGCCCCGCTCAATACCGATGTCAGATCAGAGGTAAATACCTCGACCTTTAAAGACGACGATCCTGCATTGAGCACGAGTATCATTTTGGCAGGCCGCAACTGATTGCTGCAAGGGCGGCAGATGCCATGCGGGCGGCGGCAGGGTCTGCGCGAGAGGTGAGCAGGATTGGCACTTTTGCGCCTGTTACGATGCCCGCGGCACAGCCTCCTTTTAGGTAGACGAATGCCTTAAATAGCGCGTTGCCCGCCACGATATCTGGTACGATGATAGCATCGGCGTGACCCGCGACAGGGTCGGCAGACAGACCTTTGGTCGCGACCGCAGTCGGCGACATAATCAGATCAAACGCCAAAGGGCCGGAGACGTCAGCGTTTGCAACATTGTCTTTTGCCCATTCGGCCAAAGCAGCACCATCCATCGATGATGGCACAGATGGAATTGCGCTTTCTGTTGCAGACAGGATAGCAATCTTGGGGCGGTCGTTGCCCAAGCGGTGAAGCAGGGCCACACATTCATTAATACAGTCTTGGCGGGTCTCGAGATTAGGTGTCACGTTCACGGCAGCATCCGAGATCAGGATCGGCTTACCGCCATCAGGGTGGCTGATGTGGAAGATGTGCACAAACCGTTTGCCTGTGCGCAATCCGGCATCGCGGGACACGGCAGATTTCATGAAGACATCGGTGTGCAAATTGCCTTTCATCAGCACGTCAGCGTCGCCAGATCCACAAAGGGCGGCGGCGGTTTGGCCTGCTTCAAGCTCGCCATTGGTGTTGTGGATGGCAAAGGCTGAGATGTCCCAATTCAACTTGGCGGCTTCCGCCCGTATCGCATCAGCTTCAC
>JBLHXF010000012.1:0-84003 GCA_047629435.1 Yoonia sp.
CCTCAGCTTTCGTCAGATTTGGGTGTTGGTCTTTTGACACTGAACAAAGGGGTCCAGCAGCATCAGCATGATGATTTGATGTCTGGACCACATGAGGACGTCGAAAAAGAGACCT
Source organism: Yoonia sp. (assembly GCA_047629435.1). Taxonomy (GTDB): domain Bacteria; phylum Pseudomonadota; class Alphaproteobacteria; order Rhodobacterales; family Rhodobacteraceae; genus Yoonia. The sequence goes on from JBLHXF010000012.1 coordinate 116, forward strand.
CCCGACGCGGCGTTTGCAAATCGGAGAGACAGGGTCGCAGCCCCGAGCGTCCGCTTTCTTCAAGTTGTCCAATTCAGTTTGCCGGTGCAGCGAATGTCCGGTTTCCGCCCTTCATGTAGAAATGTGCGTGGCGCAGCATAGCTCTTACAAGCCGATCTTTTACAGCCAACAGCGCTGGTATAACGCACCAAAACTGGGCCCTGTCAAAGCTCTGGACGTCTTTTTCGTAACATAAAAGGCGGTAATTTAAGGGAGGGTTTAAGGGCAGAATGGTATACAGCATTAGATACAATTCGTTTAAAAACAACCGCTTGAGAGAATTATTGGAGCGGGTAACGAGAATCGAACTCGTAACTGAAGCTTGGGAAGCTTTCGTGATACCTTTTCACCATACCCGCGTCTTGGGTTGTGACTAATTGTGCGCGGAGGTGCCGTCAAGCATCGAAGAGTTTTGCGGCGGTTTTGCGTGCTGAAATCTGGTCGGGTTTACCTGACTTGACGCACACCACCCAAAGATATGTTATTTGGGATAATGGCCATTAGAATTCCACTTAATTTCATAAGGAGAAGACGATGCTTTTTGTTCCAAAAAATACCAAGTCTGCCTGTGTTGTTGCGTTATGTCTTGGTTTGGCGAGTTGCGTCGCGGCAACCCCACCTTTGGTGAGCCGTGGTTTATCGTGTTATGGCACCGAGCCGTTTTGGGCGCTGGATTTTGCCACGGCGGACGCTGCTAATTGGTCTGAGCCGAATTTTGACGGCGGCCCTATCATTGAAGAAAGCTATGCGATTACGCAACTTTCATCGTCGCCACCGTTCCAGCAGAATGCGCCCACAGCGTTTTTATTAGACAATGGTTTACAGGGCGTCGTGACGCCGATGACTGCGCCAAACCTGTGTTCAGACGGCATGCGCACTGATCAGAACCCGTTCAGCATCCTGATTTCAGCGTTGGGCCAGCAAGGTGCTGGCACCAATTTGTCGGCGCCTGTCAATGGCTGCTGTTTTTGGACAGACGCGCCGATAGACCCAGAATAGGCGCGCGGACTTAGGTCCGCCGTCGTCTGCGACCGCCACCTGCGCCACCGCCGCCTGTGTTGTGATTCACATCTGGCAAGGTCACGATTGAGTTGAGGATCGGGAACGGCTCCACTGCGTTTGGTATCGCGGACGCATTCACAAAGTGTTCTTGAAAACGCGGCTCTAACGCTGTTTCAATCTTGTGAATGTTGTGCACGGTTTCTTCGATCTCGGTCCGTGCATCGCGGTTCAAAAGAGCGATGCGCGCACCTGTGCCTGCCGCGTTGCCTGCCGACGTGACCTTATCGAGTGGAGCATCGGGGATCATGCCTAACACCATCGCGTGTTTTGGGCTGATGTGTGCGCCGAATGCACCCGCGAGCACGACACGGTCAACGCTATCGACTTCGAATTTGTCCATCAAAAGCCGCGCGCCAGAATAGAGCGCCGCCTTGGCCATTTGGATTTGCCGGATGTCCACGTTGGTCACTGTGATCAGTGGTCCGCCGTCAGCGGTGCCATCATAAACAAGATAGGAGTTTGTTCGCCCTTCAGGGAAGCAGTTGGGCGACCCTGTTTGTTCCGCTGATCCGATTAAACCCGGTGCATCAACAATACCTGCCATGCGCATTTCCGCGACGATTTCTATGATGCCTGATCCGCAGATGCCAGTCACGCCAGTGGTGGCTGTTTCTTTTGCAAAACCTGCGTCTGTATTCCACAGATCGCAACCGATCACCTTAAAGCGCGGCAGCTTCGTGATGGTGTCGATTTCCACGCGCTCAATCGCACCGGGGGCGGCGCGTTGGCCGCTGCTGATCTGTGCGCCCTCAAATGCGGGGCCAGTGGGGGACGAGCAGGCGAGTACCTTTTGTTTGTTCCCAAGCAGGATTTCCGCGTTGGTGCCCACGTCAACGACCAGAACAAGGTCTTCGGATTTATCGGGGGCTTCGGACAAGGCCACAGCCGCTGCATCAGCGCCGACATGACCTGCGATGCAAGGTAGCAGGTAGACGCGCGCAGAGGGGTGCAGGTTTAGGTCAAGCTCGATTGCGCGCAGGGACAGGGATTCTGATGTGGCCAGCGCAAACGGTGCTTGCCCCAGTTCGAACGGGTCGATCCCAAGGAATAGATGGTGCATGACGGGGTTGCACACGAACACCGCGTCCACAATCAGGTTGCGGTCGATCTCGGCCTCCGAGGCGATTTGCACGAACAGCGCGTTCATGCCCTCACGCACAGCTGTCGTCATCTCATCTGCGCCTGATGGGTTCATCATGCCATAGCTGACGCGGCTCATCAGGTCTTCACCAAACCGGATTTGCGGGTTCATGATGCCTGATGATGCAACAACATCGCCAGTTTGCAGGTCACACAGGTGGGCCGCGATTGTGGTGGACCCAAGATCGACGGCAAGCCCGTAGATGGTGCCTTCGTAATATCCGGGCCAGACTTGCATGATACGTGGGCTGAATGTGTCATCGCCTAAGTGGATGGCGCAAGTGACTTTCCAGTCGCCTTTGCGCAGGGCGGGTTGTAGGAGTTTTAGCACACCAAGGTCAGCCTCTAACGCCGGAAGATCCCATTCCTTGCGCAGCGCCATGATCAACCGCTCCAGATCACCTGACGGCTCGTGCATGTCCGGTTCTTGGACTTCGACGTAATACAACCGCGTAGACGGGTTCATCGTGATGTCGCGGGCTTCGGCGCGTTTGCGGACGACCTGTTTGTGCACTTGGCTTTCTGGCGGCACATCAATGACGATGTCGTTTTGAACGGTGGCTTGGCAGCCCAAACGGCGGCCTTTGGGCAGACCGCGGATCGTGTCATAGCGTTCTTCGACGCTGTTCCAAGCAGAAAGGGCATCTTCATGCACAGTCACGCCGTGTTTGGAAAACTCACCATAAGACGGTGTGATTTGGCATTTTGAGCAGATACCACGCCCACCACAAACGCTGTCGAGGTCAACGCCGAGCTGCCGCGCTGCAGTGAGGATTGGGGTGCCAACAGGGAAGTTGCCGCGTTTGCCAGAGGGTGTGAAAATCACAAGTGGATCGTTGCTCATTTTAAGCCCTATCAATTGAGTTACCGCGATCTTACCGGATTGGTAGCAGGGTGAAAGCGCGAACCCGTCATAAGCGCGCCTAACAGCGGCATTTTGGGGCTAGTGTCGCGGGCTTATCCATGCGAGATCACATCGGCAACACGATCACACATCCCAAGGAGTTAGGTTGATGGAAATTCGCGAAGCACTTACCTTTGATGACGTTCTTTTGGTGCCTGCCGCATCGTCGGTTTTACCGTCGACCGCGGATACACGCACCCATGTGACAAAATCAATTGCCATGAACATTCCGCTGCTATCCAGTGCGATGGATACCGTGACCGAAGGCAAGATGGCGATTGCCATGGCGCAGGCAGGTGGCATTGGTGTCGTTCATAAAAATTTGGACATCGCAGCACAGGCCTTGGAAATCCGGCAGGTAAAGCGGTTTGTATCTGGAACGGTTTATAACCCGATTACATTGACGCCTAATCAGACGCTGGCAGATGCCAAGGTGCTGATGGAACGCTATCGTGTCACCGGGTTCCCTGTTGTTGGTCCTGACGGATTGGTCGTCGGTATTGTGACTAACCGCGATATGCGCTTTGCCACTGATGATGCGACGCCCGTTAGCGTGATGATGTCCACGCGGAACCTTGCGATGTTGCGTGAACCCGCAGATCTGGACGAGGCCCGATCCTTGATGCAGGCCCGCCGGATTGAAAAACTGCTGATTACAGACGCTGATGGTAAGCTGACGGGATTGCTAACACTGAAAGACAGTGAGCAGGCGGTCCTGAACCCGATGGCTTGTATGGACGAGTTGGGTCGCTTGCGCGTTGCTGCGGCAACGGGTGTTGGCGATTCAGGTTTTGCTCGCACCGAAGCGCTTGTTGATGCAGGTGTTGATATGATTGTCATCGATACCGCGCACGGCCATTCTGAAGGCGTGGCACTGGCCGTCGAGCGAGCCAAGAAGCTGTCGAGCACATTGCAAGTCGTCGCGGGTAACATCGCTACGGGTGCTGCTGCCAAGTCGCTGATAGATTCTGGTGCGGACGCCGTGAAGGTTGGCATCGGGCCGGGGTCGATTTGTACGACACGTATGGTCGCTGGTGTTGGAGTTCCACAGCTGACGGCCATCATAGATTGTGCCACTGCGGCGGGCGATATTCCTGTAATTGCGGACGGTGGTATTAAATTTTCCGGCGATTTCGCCAAGGCGATTGCTGCAGGAGCGTCCTGTGCGATGGTTGGCTCGATGATTGCAGGCACGGACGAAAGCCCGGGTGAGGTGATCTTGTATCAAGGACGGACGTTCAAATCTTACCGTGGGATGGGCAGTCTTGGCGCGATGGCGCGTGGATCTGCGGATCGGTATTTCCAAAAAGACGCAGCCAGCGACAAATTGGTGCCCGAAGGTATTGAAGGGCAGGTGCCTTATAAGGGCTCTGCTGGCGCAGTTGTGCATCAGTTAGTTGGCGGCCTGAGGGCAGCAATGGGGTATACTGGGAATGCGACAATACCAGATATGCGGAAAAATTGCAGCTTTGTGAAAATCACAGGGGCAGGTCTGAAAGAAAGCCATGTGCATGACGTTCAGATCACGCGCGAAAGCCCGAATTACAGAATTGGCTAATGTTATGAATGTGTTGTGGTGTATAACTAAGGTGATGAATTGACCCCCGCAGCCAGATATGCGGCGGCGATTGATGTGCTTGATCGCGCGCAGGATGGTCTGTCGGCCGAAAAAGCATTGACGGCTTGGGGGCGATCAAACCGCTATGCAGGGTCCAAGGATAGGGCTGCTGTGCGTGATCATGTCTATGATGTATTGCGGCAAAAACGGTCGCTTGGGTATCTTGGCGGCGGGACGTCTGCACGCGCGTTGGTGCTTGGTTTACTACGCTCCCAAAACATTGATCCGGGGGATATTTTTGGCATTGGAGGGTATAGTCCTGATGCGCTTTCAAGTGATGAAGCGCAGCTGGCCACCGGTTCGATGGATGAGGCTGTTGCATTGGATTTGCCGGATTGGTTATGGCCCATTTGGGCGACGGATCTTGGCTGCGACGCCGCAGCGTCAGCGCGTTGTTTGCAGTCGCGTGCGCCGATAGCGTTGCGCGTGAACCTGCGTCGGGGCTCCGTTGCTGCGGTTCAGGCTGCATTGGCCGGGGATGACATTGAAACCCAAACGATTGATGCTGTTTCAACCGCGCTGTTTGTCACCCAAAATGCGCGCCGGTTGCGTCTTTCAAAAGCATTTACAGATGGCCTTTTTGATCTACAAGATGTGTCATCACAGGAGGCCGTAGCTGGGTTGTCTATTCCTAATGGTGCGCGTGTTTTGGACTATTGTGCAGGTGGTGGCGGTAAGGCGTTGGCGCTTGCCGATATGCATGATGCAACCATAACAGCACATGATGTGGCCCCCGAACGTACCGTCGATATCTTGCCGCGCGCAGATCGCGCAGGCGTAAAAATCGATGTCATCCGGACTGAAGATTTAACATCTCACGCGCCGTTTGACGTCGTGTTTTGTGACGCCCCATGCAGCGGCAGCGGAACATGGCGCCGCACCCCAGAATCGAAGTGGGCACTTACGGGTGGTAAGCTTAATAATTTCAGTTCGTTACAGGCCGATGTTATCAGCAAAGCGGCAAGCTTTGTGGTTGCTGGTGGGAACTTGGTCTATGCAACTTGTTCGGTTCTGCGGGCTGAGAATAATGACGTAATTGATGCGTTTTTGGTTCGGCATCCATCTTGGGTTTGCGTGACAGATTCTCAGCGACTTCCTGATCTACAAGGCGATGGATTCTTTTATGCCGTTTTACACAAGACATAAAGCAACCTGTGGGTGTAGTGTGTGGGTGAGTGAACTGTTGATTGTGGGTGTGTTCATCTAAAATTAACTGCTTTGACACCATAGTGAATGCCAACTCACAGGGAACCTCGAAGTGCATAATGCTGAAGATCGTGGCGACCTAGCCCGCGAAAATATGTGGCCTTGGTTAATGATCGTGATAATTCTCGCGGCAGTAGCTATAAGTGTGGCGGGATTTTTCCTGTCACCTTTGGCGTCATTGCAAGCGCTCTTTGTAGCAGTAGGTGTTGCAATTGTATGCTTTTCTGTGGGCCGTTTTGGGATCGAAAACGCAGCTCTTAGGCGAAGAACTATTGGGCGTGCTGCGCTCTTACAGGTCTTAGAACATGACCCTGACCACGCATTTTTGACGGATGCGGAAGGCAATATCGTTTCCTGGAACAAGCTGGCATCAGACAAATTTGGTGATGTCGAAGGGAAAAGCATTGGAGCGGTGTTTACCACGATCCTTGCCAATCCAGACGCCGTGTTGTTCCGTCTGTTAGAACGGGCTGACATATCTGGTTATGGTAAGGAAGACGTCGTCACGCGAGGTGGTCACTATCGACTGGTCCTTACGAAGATTGATGGGGATACTTATCTCTGGCGGTTAGAGGAAACGGGTAAGATCACGAAGCCTGGTTTGCGCGATAGCGACTCTTTATCGATTCCGCTGCTGACGATTGGATCGCGTGGCGCTGTGTTGTTTGTAAATGAAGCTTGCCGTGCATTTTTGGGTTATAGGCCAAAATCCATTGATGATGTGTTTGGTGAAGCGATTGTTCGTAGCGGTCAAGTGCGTGCTGTTACTGCGTCATCAGGCGATGTGCATGTAACGGCGGCTGTTGTTGAGGGCGTAGCAGGTCGCAAAGAGGTGTATTTAATACCGAGTGAAGCAGATTTTGGCCCCCGTGAATTATCCGCCGAGTGGGATGCGATAGAAGACCTTCCAGTTCCGTTGCTTAAGATTTCGTCTGACGGCGCTGTCCTTGCGTCAAATCGCGAGGCGCGTAATTTGTTGGGGATTGCTACGACCGATGGTAAACGTGTCGGTGATATGCTTGATGGATTAGGCCGCCCAATTGCTGATTGGTTGCGCGAAGCCATTGACGGGCGGGGCGGCTATGTTTCGCAATTTTTGCGGGGACGTGGCGATCACCACGACACGTTTGTTCAAGTGACTTTAAACACAGCAGGCGGGACACGTGACCCTCATCTAATTGCGGTCCTAAACGATGTCACTGAATTGAAGACGCTCGAGGCGCAATTTGTTCAAAGCCAGAAAATGCAAGCTATTGGACAGCTGGCCGGTGGCGTTGCACATGATTTCAACAATCTTTTGACCGCAATATCAGGGCATTGTGACCTGCTATTGCTCCGCCATGATCAAGGTGATCAAAACTATGGCGATCTGATTCAAATCCACGAAAATGCAAATCGCGCAGCAAGCCTTGTTGGTCAGTTACTAGCTTTTTCGCGCAAGCAGAACCTGCAGCCAGAGGTTATCGATCTGCGTGACACCTTGTCGGACCTTACTCACCTTCTCAATAGATTGGTTGGTGAAAAGGTCATTTTGACATTGTTGCATGCCCAAGACCTTGAGCAGATCAAGGCGGACAAGCGGCAACTTGAGCAAGTGCTGATGAACCTTGTTGTTAATGCGCGTGACGCGATGCCTGCAGGTGGCGAAATTCGGGTCGTGACCCAAAATGTGACTTACGCTGAACAGATAGAGCGTGACCGCGCCGTCGTTCCGCCGGGTGACTATGTCTTGGTCAAAGTTATTGATGTAGGTCATGGAATTCCGCCAGAGAGGCTGCCTAAGATATTTGAGCCTTTCTACACGACCAAACGTACGGGCGAGGGGACTGGTTTAGGTCTTTCCACTGCTTATGGCATTGTGAAACAGACTGGTGGTTTCATATTTGCCGAAAGTGAAGTTGACCACGGCACAGAGTTTTCACTGCTGTTTCCTGTCCATGAAGTCACTGTCGCACCAGCCGCCACGCCTGCGCCTATTTTGCCAAAGCCGCTGACTGGATCCGATGAAGGCGTTGTTTTGTTGGTTGAAGACGAGGCGCCTGTGCGCGCCTTTGCATCGCGCGCATTGCGTTTGCGTGGCTATACAGTTCTTGAGGCGGATTGCGCAGAAACAGCATTGTCCATGTTGGCGGACCCCGACCTAAGCGTCGATATTTTCGTGACTGATGTTATAATGCCGGGAATGGACGGTCCAACTTGGGTACGCGAAGCTTTGGCAGAACGCCCAAATACCAAAGTAGTTTTTGTGTCTGGTTATGCCGAAGACGCATTTGGTGACGAAGGTAACCAAATTCCCAACTCTATCTTTTTACCAAAGCCGTTTTCGTTGAATGACTTGACGGTCACAGTGCGCGGGCAGCTTCAGGGCGCGTGACAAATAACCTTAGTTGTCAGAGAGCGCGACGAGATGCGCTGCTGATCCGGTTAATGCGGCGTAATCATCTTCGATCACGCTGACCCGGAAATTTCCCATGAAACCTGCAAAGCGACCTTTGTCACGAAATGCATCGCCAAATCCAAATTCTGTTAAATACGGGGCAAAAGCGCGGGCGACGCCGCCTACGAGGTAAACACCACCGAACGGTAATTGAATAAGTGATAGGTTTCCGCAAACAGTTCCTAGAATTCGGGTGAACATATGAGCTGCTTCTGTAGCACGCGGGTCAGTTCCATCAGCACAGGCGGCCATGATGTCTTTGGCTTTTGCTTCAGCAGATGTGCCTGCTTCTTCACCCAAGAATGCATAAACCCGTTCTAGACCACGGCCTGATAATACATCCTCAACAGCTGGGAATCCATGGGCGTTTGACACAAATTGACATAACCGTAATTCACGTTCGGTGCGGATCGGCAAATTCGCGTGCCCGCTTTCGGATGGCGTGACGAGCCGGCCTTGTTCAGTGTCAAAAACAGGCGCAGCGTTAAAGCCTGTTCCAACGCCAACAACCAGTCGGGCTGCATTCGGTAACCCCGTTGGCCCGTCAATGATGGTCCGGATGTTTGCATCGTCAAGATGACCGAGCGCGTGACCTTGGGCCTGCAGGTCATTCAAAATGGCAACAGTGTCTGCCCTTGTCGCGCGAGCAATGGTGTCTTTGTCGATAGTCCAATCAAGGTTTGTCATCGTCGCGCGCCCGTCGCGCACGGGCCCCGCGACAGCGACACAGGCAGCAACCGGATCTACACCGCCTTCATCATCGATATAGCGTCGCAAAACTGTCTCTAATCCAGGATAATCCGCATTTGAATAACGCCGGATCGTTTCACCAAGGACTTGGCGTCCGTCGGCTAAGGCCACCCGAGTGTTTGTGCCGCCGATATCCGCGACAAGCGCGTATTTGTTTTTAGGGTGGGTCATGAAGGTGGCCTTTATCCGCGCGCGATTGCGGCTTTGAGAGCGTGATAGGATGCTTTTGGTGTGCGTTGAAGCGTATCGAAGTCGACGTGTATCATCCCGAACCGTTTTTCATACCCGAACGCCCATTCATAGTTGTCTAAAAGTGACCAATAGAAAAACCCTCGCACGTTTGCCCCGTCATCAATGGCGCGTTTGGCGGCCATGATATGATCAGACACGAATTGGGTGCGTTCCGGGTCGTAGACCGCGCCGTTTTCCACTGTGTCGTCCCATGCCATGCCATTTTCGGTGACGTAAAGTGGCAAGTCGCTAACGTATTCACGCGAGAGCCTTGTAAGGAAATCATACAAACCGTCTGGGTATATCTCCCAGTCCATTTGCGTAACGGGCAAGTCGCCTGGCACATCTCGCAGACCGGGCCATGGTGCGTGGGGGTCGGCTGTAACGCGGTGACGCGTATAGTAATTCACGCCAAGGAAATCGATGGGCTGACTTATTTGTGCCATGTCGTCTTGCCAGCCATCAGGCATGTGCGGTGCAAAACCGTCAAGAACTTCGGCAGGGTAGGTGCCTTTGGTGATCGCCTCAACGAACCAACGGTTAAAGATCGCATCCTGAAGGTTCGATGCAGCCGCACTTTCGGGTGTGTCGTCAAGCGGCGTTGCATGATCAAAATTCAGCACGATACCACAATTTTTCATGCCTTTGCCGCGCAGGCGTGTCATCGCCTCTCCATGGGCCAGGTTGATGTGATGCATTGCGCGCGCCGTGGCACGGATGTCGCGCAGGCCAGGGGCGTGATGACCGAGGAAATGCGACAGGAACGAGACGCACCATGGTTCGTTGATCGTTGCAATTGACTCCATTCGGTCGCCGATTTTATCAGTAATGACATCAACGAAGTCGCCAAACCTGTGGACTGTGTCGCGATTGGTCCAGCCGCCTTGATCCGCAAGCGCCGATGGTAGTTCCCAATGATACAGTGTTTGAAACGGCTTCAAACCGCGCTTTAGGATCGCATCGGTCAAGCGGTCGTAGAAATCCAAACCTTCGGGGTTAGGCGTTTTGCCGTCTGGCATCACACGCGCCCAGCTTGTGGAAAAGCGGTAAGCGTCCATGCCTGCGTCTTTTAGTAGGTCCAAGTCCTCGCCGAAACGGTGGTAGTGGTCACAGGCCAACGCACCGTTTTCAGCACGGATCACATTACCGGGTGTGGCTGCGAATGTGTCCCAATGGGTCAGGCCAGCGCCGCCGAATTTGTGTCCTTCGATCTGGTAGGCCGCTGTTGCTGCGCCAAAAAGAAAGCCATCAGGAAAATCGGAACGTTTGAATTGCATGGTCTGTCCTTAAAGATTGGGCGCGGGCCCAGTTGATTGTCCAACCATCAGTTCAGCTTCAAGCAGCTCGGTTTGTGGTTGCGTAAATGGATTGGCGATATCGGCAAGTAGCATTTCGGCCAAACGCCGACCTGCATCACGCACTGATGACCGCGTGGCAGTGAAAATGGGTATGTCGCCGCCATTGCGCAGATATGAGAGTTCATCGTCATGCGTGATGACCGAAACATCGCGCCCAATAGTCAATCCGGCTTCTTCGATGGCCCGTCGCGCCCCAAGTGCAAGGATCATGGATGACGACATTATGGCGGTGGGCCTGTTTTTTAGAGCAAGCATATCGCGCGTTGCAGTATAGCCTAATTCTTCGGTCATTTCACCGGAACGCATAAGGTCGGGGTCAGCGGCAATGCCGTTGGCGGTCAGAGTGTCCATATACCCGTTGCGCCGCCTGTGGGCAAAATCCATACCCTCTAACCCGTTAATCAAACCGATGCGTCGGTGGCCCAAATCAATTAGGAAATCGGCTGCACGGTTGAAGGCACGCCTGTTGTTCACGTCGACCCATGAATAAGGGGCCGTCACGCCGGACGCGCGACCATGCACAACAAATGGCAGGCCGATTTCGTTTAAAAGTGCAATGCGCTGATCATCCATACGGGGGCCGTGAACCACAACGCCGTCGACTGAACGGCGCGCTTTAAGGCCGCGGTAGATGTCATATTCGGATTGGTCATCAACAATAGAAAGGATCATCTCATAACCGTTGCGCGAATAAGTTTCCCCCGCACCAGCAATAAAATCCCCAAAAATGGGGTTCATCGTTTCATGTTTTGTTGAAACGGGAATGACATGTCCAATGGCCAGCGCTTTGCCCGTCGCCAACCCTTTGGCACGGGTGTTTGGTCGGTATTGATGCCGGTCTGCTGCAAGCTGAACGCGGTTGCGCGTCGCTTCTGAAACTTCGGGAAAACCATTGAGCGCACGGCTGACAGTGGTTTGGCTAAGGCCAAGTTCCAGAGAGAGCTGTTTGAGGTTCATGCCAAAGGTATCCAAAGCGCTTTAAGTGGGCGCTATAGTTTGTATTGCAAAATAGCGTAAACGATTTCGTATATGGTTTTCCGCAAGTTTTCAAGCAATTGTTGCATTTTGAAATGAAGTTGACAGATCGTACTATTTCGCCGATGTTCTCGTCAGCTTCAAAGCGCTTTGGGTGCGAATCTATGGCGTTGTCAAGCAACGAACTCGCGGGCACTGCGTCCGCACTAGGGAGGAAGACACTTGAAATCTACATTTTTAATGAGCGCTGCAGTGATGGCATTGAGCACGGCGGCATCCGCTGACGGCCACGGTCCACTGACAGTATTTGGCACATGGCTTGGTCCAGACCAAGAAGCTGTTGAAGCCGTTTTGGCTGGTTTTACTGCGGCCACTGGCCATGAAGTTAGCTATGTTGGATCCGACAGCTTTGAGCAGCAGATCCGCATCGACGCTGAAGCCGGCTCCGCGCCAAACATCGCCGTATTCCCGCAGCCTGGTTTGGCTGCTGACTTTGCATCTGGTGGTTTTCTGACGCCACTTGCAGACGGCACATCAGATTGGATTCGCGATAACTATGCTGCTGGTCAGTCATGGGTTGATCTGGGAACATATGCTGGCAAAGACGGCGGCGACAGCTTGTACGGCTTTTTCTTTAAGGCCGACGTAAAGTCGCTTGTTTGGTATTCGCCAGAAAACTTTGAAGATTCTGGTTACGACATTCCAGAGTCCATGGAAGAGCTGAAGGCTTTGACAGACCAGATTGTTGCAGACGGCGGCACACCTTGGTGTATCGGTCTGGGATCGGGTGCAGCCACAGGTTGGCCTGCGACTGATTGGGTCGAAGACATGATGCTGCGCACACAGGCGCCTGCTGTTTACGACCAGTGGGTTTCCAACGAGATGCCATTCAACGATCCAGCAGTTATTGGCGCGATCGAAGAATTTGGCGCGTTTGCACGCGTTGACGCATATGTTGCTGGTGGGTCCGGTGCCGTTGCATCAACAGACTTCCGCGATAGCCCAAAGGGTTTGTTTAGCTCTCCTGCGCAGTGCTACATGCACAAGCAGGCATCGTTCATTCCTGCGTTCTTCCCTGAAGGCACAGTTGTTGGCGAAGATGCTGATTTCTTCTACTTCCCAGCATATGCTGAAAAAGACTTCGGCTCCCCTGTTTTGGGTGCGGGTACTGTTTGGACAATCACAAACGATAGTGAAGAAGCGCATGATCTGATCACGTACATCCAGACAACAGAAGCGAATGAAATCTGGATGGCCAAAGGCGGCTTCCTGACACCACACAAAGGCGTTGATACGTCCAAGTTTGTTGACGAAGCGACAAAGAAGATGAACGACGTTCTTCTTGCTGCGACAACATTCCGCTTTGACGGGTCTGACCTGATGCCAGGCGGTGTTGGTGCTGGGTCTTTCTGGACCGGCATGGTTGACTATACTGGCGGCAAGGACGCTGCAGAAGTTGCACAAGCCATCCAAGATTCTTGGGACGCACTGAAGTAATTCAGCTAACTTAAATATAAGGGCTGTCCGGCAAGATCGGGCAGCCCACATCAAACAGATTTCTTCGGGGGGAGGACATCATGCATCCTGCACTACAGGGCATTGCCACAATAATTCTAGGCGTGGGCGGCTGCCTGGCCTACTTCTATTTTTCCAACCAGTTTATCGACAAGGTGCTGTTCCCCGCAAAGGGTGTGAACGCTGGTCGAAATATCAACCGCGCCAATATGGTGCGTCCTTGGTTGTTTTTGGCGCCTGCTTTGCTTGCGCTAACGCTGTATCTTGCGTATCCGGTTTTTGCGACGCTTTGGTATTCGCTGACGGACCGTGACAAGGGCAATGCGTTTGTCGGTCTCGCTAATTATTATCAGATGATGGACGATCCCAAGTTCTGGGAAGCGTTGAAAAACAATATGTTGTGGCTGATTATTGTGCCTGCTGCTGCGACTGCGATTGGCCTGTTGGCCGCCCAACTGACTGACCGCATTGGTTGGGGCAGTATTGCCAAATCTATGATCTTTATGCCGATGGCGATCTCATTTGTTGGGGCTGCCGTTATCTTTAAGCTGATTTATGACACGCGCCCCGCGGATGCGAACCAAATTGGTGTGCTGAATGCCGTTTGGATGCAATTTACTGGCGGCGTTGGGTCGTTCATTTTATTACGTGCCTTGCCCGCAGCATTCCTCGCATTCCTGACTGTTGGATCGCTGTGGTTGGCCACAATAATGATCAAGGGATATGCATCGTTTGCGGAGATCTTACGCAGCGTGTTTGGTATTGTACTGGTCGGGTTGGCTGTTGCCAGCATTGGGTCCATTTACGGGCTGTTCACAGCAACCTTGCCTTACGGCAAGCCGCAAACATGGCTGACAATGCCGTTTTGGAATTCGATCCTACTGATGATCGTGTTGATCTGGATTCAGACCGGTTTTGCCATGGTGATCCTGTCTGCTGCATTGCGCGGCATTCCAGAGGAAACCGTGGAGGCCGCAATCGTTGATGGCGCAAACCCATTTCAGGTGTTTTTCAAGATAAAGATGCCCCAAATTGCAGGCACAATTGTTGTGGTTTGGACCACGATCACGCTAACCGTTTTAAAGGTGTTCGATATCGTGTTCGCCATGACCAACGGTCAGTGGGAAACGCAGGTTCTTGCGAATTACATGTTTGATAAATTATTTCGCGGCAATGACTGGGGTGTCGGGTCGGCTGCTGCCATCGTCATCATGCTGCTCGTCACGCCAATTTTGGTTTGGAACGTCTATAACGTCCGCAAGGAGATGCGCTGATGTCTAATATTGCAGGAAGCAAATCATCCCTCCAGTGGGTGGTCCATATTTCAGTCGCATTTCTGGTCATGCTGTGGCTGTTCCCGACCGTAGGCTTGTTTGTATCGTCATTCCGGACAGCGGATCAGATCAGCACAGGCGGCTGGTGGACATCGCTTTTCCCGGCTGAACAGAACCTGACATTGCGGTCTGCCGATCCTGATGACGAGGGCGTGCAGACGTTTGCGGACGGTGTTTATGTCGTTGAAGGCAATCTGTTTCGCGATGGTGTTGATGCCACGATTAGCGTTTGGGGTACCTCAAGCCGTGAGATTGATACCTATGTCCCCGGTGATACCGCGGAGCTTAAAGACGGTGAAACCATCACCGTGCAGGTCAACGGCGATTATGTTTGGACGGGTACAACAGAGATGTCGGGCAGGGGCCAACGCGTGTTTGCCACATCAACAACCCCGCCAGAATTTACCCTGAAAAACTATACCAACGTTTTGTTTACCAGTAATTCAACAGAAGGCATGTCCAAGGCGTTTTTCAACACGCTGACAGTGACTATTCCCGCAACAATCATCCCAATCGTGATTGCCGCATTCGCGGCCTACGCATTGGCGTGGATGGATTTCCCAGGTCGCGCGTTGTTAGTGGCGTTTGTTGTCGCGATGCTTGTGGTGCCGTTACAATTGGCGCTGATACCGCTGTTACGGCTGCATTTGGGCATTGGCATTGGCAAAGGCTATCTGGGGGTATGGCTTGCGCATACCGGATTTGGGATGCCGCTGGCGATATATCTATTACGAAATTATATGGTCGGGCTGCCCCGCGATATCATTGAAAACGCCAAAGTTGACGGCGCGACAGATTTTCAGATCTTTACCAAGATTATTCTACCGCTGTCGTTTCCCGCATTGGCGTCATTCGCGATTTTCCAGTTCTTGTGGACATGGAATGACTTGCTGGTGGCCAAAGTGTTCTTGATCGACGCCACTGGGCAGACGACCGTGATGACCAACCAGATTGTTGAATTGCTTGGCACCCGTGGCGGCAATTGGGAGATTTTATCGACGGCAGCGTTTGTATCAATTGTGGTCCCGTTGATTGTGTTCTTTTCAATGCAAAAATACCTCGTGCGCGGCCTGCTTGCCGGCTCTGTGAAATAAGGAAGACATGATGAATGTGGCAGTGAAAGCCCCGCTTGCGATGGGCGCTGTGGACAAGGATTGGTGGCGCGGTGCGGTGATCTATCAGATTTATCCGCGCAGTTACCAAGACAGCAATGGTGACGGTGTCGGCGATTTGGCCGGTATCGTGCAGCGTTTGCCGTATATCGCAACGCTGGGTGTGGATGCGATCTGGATTTCGCCGTTCTTTACGTCGCCGATGAAAGATTTTGGGTACGACGTGTCTGATTACTGCGATGTCGACCCGATGTTTGGCACGTTAGCCGACTTTGACGCTGTGGTTGAGACAGCCCACCGTTTGGGCATCCGCGTGATGATTGATCTGGTGCTGTCGCATACGTCTGACGTGCATCCATGGTTTGTGGAAAGCCGTGCCAACCGCGATAACGCGCGTCAAGATTGGTATGTGTGGTCAGAACCAAAACCAGACGGTACCCCGCCAAATAATTGGTTGTCGATATTTGGTGGATCCGCTTGGCAGTGGGATACCCGCCGCGAGCAATATTATTTACACAACTTCCTTGTGTCCCAGCCGGACTTGAATTTCCATAATATGGATGTGCAGGACGCGCTGTTGGATGTGGCCACGTTCTGGTTGAACCGCGGGGTCGATGGCTTTCGTTTGGATACGATCAACTTTTACACCCATGATGCCGAACTGCGCGATAACCCTGCGCTGTCGCCTGAACGTCGCAACGCTGATACAGCGCCTGCGGTGAACCCGTACAATCACCAAGAACATATCTATTCCAAGAACCGCCCTGAAAATTTGGATTTTCTGCGCAAGCTACGTGCTGTTATGGAACCATTTGGTGCGGCCGCCGTCGGTGAAGTCGGCGATGCCCAGCGTGGTCTCGAGATTATGGGCGAATATACCGCTGGCGATGATCTGATGCAGATGTGTTATGCGTTCGAGTTCTTGTCCCCAGAACAGCCAACAGCGACGCGCATTGTCGAGGTCATGGACCGTGTTGATACGGTTGCCGCCGACGGCTGGGCCTGTTGGGCATTCTCGAACCATGATGTGAAACGCCATGCGAGCCGCTGGGATTTACCCCCAGCCGCACAGCGTATGTTCGTCACGATGCTGATGTGTCTGCGTGGGTCTGTATGTTTGTACCAAGGCGAAGAGCTGGGTTTGCCAGAGGCAGATGTCGCCTTTGAAGACTTGCAAGATCCGTATGGTATCGAGTTTTGGCCAGAGTTTAAGGGTCGTGATGGCTGCCGGACCCCGATGGTCTGGGAACCGTCCAATCAAAACGGGGCGTTTACCGTGGGCCGTCCGTGGTTACCTGTCGCGTCCGAGCATCTGAACCTATCAGTTGCCGCGCAAGAAGAAGATCCAAGTGCTTTGCTGCACCATTACCGCCGTGCTGTTGCATTTCGTCAGGCCCATGCAGCATTGTCGGTCGGGTCACATGACAAGGTGTCAGCGACGGGTGATGTTGTTCACTTTACGCGGGCCCATGAGGGCGTGCAGATTTTCTGCGCATTTAACATAAGCGATACACCATCTGACTTGGATTTGCCTGCTGGGGTTTGGACCCCCATCGGTGATGATCTGGGGGCCGCACATGTGTCGGCGGATGGGCGTATGCATTTAGGGCCATGGCAGGTGTGTTTACTCACCAAGCCGGCGAATTAAGATTTAGGGGAGGACGCGACAATGGCTGATCTGAAACTCACGAATGTTGCTAAAACATATGGCGGCGCGGTGGATGTTTTAAAAGACATCAACCTTGATATTAAACAGGGCGAACTCATCGTGTTTGTTGGCCCATCTGGGTGTGGGAAATCCACGTTGCTGCGTATGATCGCAGGTCTGGAAAAAATCACTGGTGGTGAGCTGCAGATCGACGGGCAGGTCGTCAATGACGTGCCGCCCGCACAGCGCGGTATCGCGATGGTGTTCCAATCTTACGCTCTTTATCCGCATATGACGGTGCGCGATAACATGTCGTTTGCGCTTAAGCTGGCTAAGAAAACGCCCGCTGAAATTGAGGCCGCAGTCAGCAATGCCGCCAAGATTTTGCAACTCGATGAATACCTTGACCGTTTGCCCAAAGCACTGTCCGGTGGACAGCGTCAGCGAGTTGCCATCGGTCGGTCCATTGTCCGCGATCCCAAAGTTTATCTGTTCGACGAACCACTATCGAACTTGGATGCCGCCTTGCGCGTCGCCACTCGGATTGAGATTGCCCAGCTTAAGGAATCGATGCCTGAAAGCACAATGATCTATGTAACCCATGATCAGGTTGAGGCGATGACGCTTGCGACTCGGATTGTGGTTTTGGCCAACAAGGGGATCGCCCAAGTTGGCACGCCGCTTGAATTGTATGAGCGCCCAGAAAACGAATTTGTCGCGCAGTTTATTGGCTCACCTGCGATGAACCTGTTGTCGGGTAAAATTACTGGCACGGGTGCTGTGACAACAGTAGAACTTGATGGTGGTGGCACTGCCAAATCGGTTGTGAAAACACAGGCTGCAGATAAGGGCTTGCGGGTTAATATCGGGGTTCGCCCTGAGGATCTGATCGAGACCAAGGGCAAGGACTATGTGTTCGACGGTACGGTCAAATTCACCGAGGCCTTGGGTGAAGTGACATTGCTATATTTCGATAAGGTCGGAGATAACGACAGTGTTATTGGCAAGCTGCCCGGCATTCATATGGACCTGCGCGGCACATCCGTGCGTATGAAGGCCGATCCATCAAAGGTGCAGATTTTCCATGACGGGCAATCGCTGCATTACCGTTAAGCGGATTGTCTTGCACATAAATAAGGGACCAGCAGCGATGCTAGTCCCTTATTTTGTTCTCAAAGTGCGGCTTATTACTTGCGTGTGCGGCGACCTGTGCGCGCGCGGCCTTCGCCTGCTTTGATAGGTGGACGGTTAAAGCCGATCCATTCGCCACCAGCTGGGTCATTGTTTGTCAGGAAGTTGGCGGCGCGAATGGCCTCCATTTCCTTACCTGCGCGCGGCAGGGTCGATCCCATACCAAACATCTGCACAATAGCTTCGTCATCCATGCCGGGCGGTATGATGATGCCAGCGGCTTCAATCTCAGCGCGCTTTTCAGCCAGTTTTTTAGGACCAACGGGCAGGGCGACGGGGTTCATGATTGCAGAGGTCATGCCCGCAGCCATCGCCATTGGCAGGAACGCATTGTTGATGCCATGACGGTTTGGCAGGCCGAACGAGATGTTGGATGCGCCACAGGTCGTGTTCACACCCAATTCTTCGCGCAAGCGACGCACAAGTGCGAAAACCTGCAAGCCAGCCGTGCCCATCGCGCCGATTGGCATGACCAGCGGGTCGACGACGATGTCGTGGGCCGGAATCCCGAAATCAGCGGCGCGTTCGACGATCTTTTTAGCGACGGCGAACCGTACATCTGGATCCTCGGAAATGCCCGTGTCATCGTTGGAAATGGCCACGACAGGGACGTTGTATTTCTTAACCAATGGCAGAACCAACTCCATGCGATCTTCTTCACCAGTGACCGAGTTCAGCAGCGGGCGCCCTTCGGCGGCAGCAAGGCCGTTTTCAAGTGCGCCAGGGACAGAGCTGTCGATGCAAAGCGGGCAGTCGGTGACCGCTTGAACGTGGCGGATCAATTCCATCATCAATGTTGGTTCGACAAAGTTGTTGTCGGCGTAACGTGGGTCTTCGGCCATTTTGTTGGAGAACACAGCGCCAGAGTTAATGTCGAGGATGTTCGCGCCTGCGGCGACTTGCGCCAACGCATCGGCCTCAACGCGGGAAAAATCGCCGCGCTCTAGTTCCTCGTTCAGGATTTTGCGACCCGTCGGGTTGATCCGTTCACCGATGACGGCAAATGGCTGATCAAAGCCGATAATAGTGGTGCGAGTTTTGGATTCGACGATCGTGCGTGTCATTTGCAGTCCCTTAGGATTGATTGGCAGGAACGGCAGAAGCGCCGCCGTGATTGATAGCCCAGTTGGCATTCGTTTTGATTCCGCCGAGCGGGAAGAAATGCACGTGTGAGATGTTAAAGTCGGGGTTGGCCTCCTTGTGGGCCGCAAGCTGTTCCAAAATTTCTGTTGGCTCATATGGCAACAACAGCTTGGTCACATCCATGGCCCGTTTTTGTAGAACTTTCAGGGATGCGCCGACGCCGCAGGCGATTGCGAACTTGATGAGTGTTTGCAATTTGGCAGGGCCCGCGATGCCAATGTGAATTGGAATATCGATCCCAGCCGCCTTGATGTCATTGGCCCAGTCTATGATTGGCCCTGCTTCAAATGCGAACTGTGTGGCAATCGCCATTTGTGCGTCTGATGTGTCTGAAAACGCTTGTTTCCAACGCAATGCGCTGTCCACGTTGGTCATTGACCCATCAGCGTCGATGTCTTTGTTGCCCTCTGGGTGGCCCGCGACGTGCAGGTGTTTGAAACCTGCTTCACCAAATAGACCGCTTTCTAGCAATTGCATTGAACTCTCAAAGTCGCCATGCGGTTTCGCGACACCGCCAGCCAGCAGCAGTGCCTGATCAACGCCAGCTTCGCCTTGATAGCGCGCGATCCAATCGGCAAGCATTGCTTTGTCTTTGATAATGCGCGCAGGAAAGTGCGGCATGACATTGTAACCGTCAGTCGCAAGGCGTTTTGCTGTCGCGACCATGTCCTCAATAGGGGTGCCTTCAATATGAGCCACATATACGCGGGTGCCAGCGGGCAGCAGGTCACGAAATTTTTCAACCTTTTCAGCAGTGCGCGGCATTACTTCGATGGAATAATCCTGCAACAAGGATTCGACGTTTGGGTCGACTTGGACAGGTGTATCTTTTTTCTTCAAAAACGGGAGCAAGGACATAGGCGTCGCTTTCAGCTATGCGGTGGGTGTATCCCAGCCGTCGTTTGCAATCAGGGTTTTGATCTTTTCTAGATCATACTCAGCATCAACACGGGCCACTTCGGCGGCGGCCACATCTGCGTCTGCTCCGTCAACTGGGTAGGGTGGTGCCTTGCGGAACCCTTCCAGATACGCATCAGATTCAGCCGCTCCAGATTTCATCGCAGCGCGGTCGATGGCTTGCTCGAACCGTTCGGGCAGGGGCAGTTTGGTGCCACGCCGTCCTTTGCCAACGATGACCTGTGCTGGCATGTCGCGCCAGTAAACGATTGTGACATCAGCCATGTATGATTCCTCCCGAACCTGTGTTGGTTCATTTCTACGACAGGATTTCGCCAGCTGATGTCGAATTTCGACATCGTGTGCGCATCCAGCGACGGTGTTGGTATGAACGGGCTGGCGTGTCGTGGCCAGATGTTGGCTGCGTCATTCTTTTCATCATCTGTGTGAGGTCTATTCAATTTGCCGTTACGCTATACTTGCGCGGCATCACGATGCACCGTACCGTAGGGACAACTCGAAAATGAAGGGCGTAACAACATGACGCCCAAGCGTCCTAACGGTGCGGGCGCGTACCCAAAAGCGGTTGAGACCCCCGCGCCAAACCAACCCGATCCGGCGGGGCTTTATGCTGCGCTTGATCTGGGAACGAACAGTTGTCGTATGTTGATTGCCCAACCCAAGGGCAGCCAATTTCACGTGGTTGATAGCTTTTCTAAGTCGGTCCAGCTTGGGCACGGACTTGAGAGTACTGGAAAGCTGTCGCGCGCGTCGATGAACCGGACGATAAACGCAATTCGCATTTGCCGCCAGAAACTGGACCGGCATGGCGTGAAAAACATGCGTTTGGTGGCGACAGAAGCCTGTCGTCGTGCCCGCAATGGTCAGAATTTCGTGGCCCAAGTTCGCCGCGAGACTGGTTTAACGCTCGAGATTATCCAGCCTGAAGAAGAAGCGCGGCTTGCCGTCATTTCTTGTGCGCCGCTGGTCAGCACCAAAACAGATCAGTTGTTGGTTGTTGATATCGGCGGCGGATCTACCGAATTGGTGTGGATTGACCTGACCAATGTGCCGCAACGTGAACGCCCACGCGCGATAATGCGGCTTCATGCAGGGTTTAAGTCCGATCCCGGTCCGTTTGCGGCGGCCAAAGTTGTGGATTGGATTTCTGTGCCGCTTGGTGTGGCCACGCTGCGCGATCAATTTGCAGATGTTGAGGATGACGCGGCGCGGTTTGCGTTGATGTCGTGGTTTTTTGAGGAAAACCTTGAGGATTTCTCGCCGTACGCGGCGGCCCAAGCCCGTGAAGGGTTTCAGATTGTGGGGACCAGCGGGACGGTGACCACTGTTGCCGCCAGCCATTTGGGCCTGAAACGGTATGACCGTACCAAGGTGGACGGGCTGCGCATGACAACAGATCAGATTGATACAGTGATCCGCAATTATCTAACACTTGGGCCAACAGGCCGCCGTGCTGATCCGCGTATTGGCAAGGACAGGCAGGCGTTGATTATGTCGGGGGCTGCGATTTTGCAGGCTTTGATGCGGCTTTGGCCAACAGATCGTTTGTCGGTTGCTGATCGCGGCCTACGCGAAGGACTGCTTTATGCGCAAATGTCTGCGGACGGCGTGCTTGAAGATGCGCCCTATTAGGCATAGATGATCGGAATGGCACAAAAACCAACCAAGAATTCATCGGGCCGTGGCCTGCGCGATCTGACTGTTAAAGTCAAAACGGCGCGTGGCCGGACCAATTCGTCGACCCTTTGGCTGCAACGCCAGTTGAACGATCCTTATGTAACCCGAGCCAAGGCCGAGGGCATGCGCGGTCGTGCGGCCTATAAGATTATGGAATTGGACGATAAATTTCGATTCCTTATCCCGGGTGCACGCGTGGTTGACCTTGGCTGTGCGCCAGGTGGGTGGATGCAGGTGGCTGTGCCACGGATCAATTCGCTTGGTGAAAACAAGCGCAAAGATGTTGGCATGATCTTGGGCGTCGATCTGCAAGAGATGGAAGCTATACCAGGTGCAATCATGTATCAGCTTGATTTTATGGCTGATGACGCTGATTTGCAGACCAAGGAATGGCTTGGCGGCGAGGCGGATGTTGTGATGTCTGACATGGCGGCGTCCAGTTGCGGCCACAAGCAGACCGACCACTTGCGCGTTATGGCATTGTGCGAAGCGGCTGCATATTTCGCCTTTGATGTGCTGAGTGAAGGCGGCACGTTTGTAGCCAAGGTCTTAGCTGGTGGCGCAGAAGCTGAACTGAACCGATTGCTTAAGATTAATTTCAAGAAGGTGTCTTACGTGAAGCCGCCGTCTTCTCGGTCTGACAGTTCCGAAAAATTCATTGTAGCGACAGGGTTTAAGGGGCGTTCTTCGGACGAGATGTAAGGGGGGGGTGCCAATGGGCATAGGCGTTTATGAACCGTTTTGAGGGAACGTCATTGGTTACAAAATCACTGCCTTCGGCTATAGACCCAATGCGTATCGGTGCCTGAGGTGTGCATTTTGACTTGTAAACAACGAGGATTTTCGCGCGCGCCGCGTAAAAGATTTGGCGGCTGAAACGCTCCTCTTCTGGTCAAAATCCTACAAGTTGCCGGAGGCGTCAAATTTGGATGCCCCAATTATTGGGATGTCGACCATGAACCTTGCAATGGTAAGTGCGCCTAAATAGCGAACCATGTTCCCCAGCGATAATGACAACACATGAAGGGTTGCGTGTTAAGCTGTTGGCAACATTAAGGTTATTGGTCACACGATCGTTTCACGGTGCGCGCAATGGGCATTGGCGATTGGCCCTGTTGTTGTACCGATATAAAGGAAAATGACGTATTGTCGGTCATTAAGACAGTTGTCCGCGCGCCGATCTGTAATTTAGCATCTCGTCCAAGCGTCCGCCTGTTATCATAATCGATATTGAGCATGCCGCTAGCTAAAACCGCTGCGCTGTGCCCCAGTTCCAGCCGCTCGTTGCGGTAACGATTGCGCCAAATTGTCGGAACTGCAAAGCCAAGCGTATCAACAAGGTCTGTTGCGCTTGCGGTCCCATCACGGCGCGTAACCGCAAGAATGCTACTCCGACGATCAGCTATATTTATGCGTTCGTTTTGAGGGATTAACGCACAATAATCGATAATTGTAATGCGTACAAAGTAATGCATGTTCGGTCTGTGTCTAACCGAACATTTCGTCTGGTTTGCCTTGCGCCTTTTGCGTGTCAGACTAATATCAGATCAACACTGTGAAGGGCTTTAGGCAAATGGCGACGGATTTCGATCTTTTTATTATTGGCGGCGGGATCAACGGGGTCGGCATTGCGCGTGATGCACAGGGTCGCGGACTTCAAGTTGGCTTGGCGGAAATGTCGGACCTTGGTGCGGCCACGTCATCTGCATCAACGAAGCTGTTTCATGGCGGTTTACGGTATCTTGAATTTTTCGAATTTGGGCTGGTCCGCAAGGCGCTTGTAGAACGAGAGGTTCTTTTGAAAGCCATGCCGCATATCAGTTGGCCGATGCGGTTTGTCCTGCCTTATCATAAGGATATGCGGTTTGAAGGCGATACGCCTGCGTCCAAATTGATGACGTTCTTTATGCCGTGGATGAAAGGCCGTCGTCCTGCTTGGCTCGTCCGTTTTGGCCTGTTTTTATATGATACTCTTGGTGGGCGTCAGATTTTGCCGGGTACCAAGACAGTAGATTTGACCACAAGTCCGGTTGGTAAGCCACTTAAGGGCAAGTTTAAGCAGGCTTATGAATATTCGGATTGTTGGATTGAGGATTCGCGGCTGGTTGTGTTGAACGCGCGTGATGCGGTCGACCGTGGCGCGCAAATTATGACCCGCACAAAGGTTGTGGACGCGCGCCGTGTCGATGACTTTTGGGAGATTAAGCTAGAAGGCCCCGACGGCCCAAAGACGGTGACCTCTGCGGGTTTGGTGAATGCAGGCGGCCCTTGGGTTGAGGACATCATTCGTGGCAAGCTGCATGTGAATGCCACAGAGGGCGTTCGTCTTGTGCGTGGCTCGCATATTGTGACTAAGCGGTTGTTTGATCACGACAAAGCCTATTTTTTTCAAGGTGAAGATGGCCGGATTATTTTCGCCATTCCCTATGAAACAGATTTTACGTTGATCGGCACCACGGACGCAGAACATACTGATGTGAATGTGAAACCTGTGGCCTCTGATGAAGAACAAGATTATCTTGTGGCCTTTATCAATCAATATTTTGAGGCACCAATCACCCGCGCGGATATCGTTTGGACATATTCTGGTGTCCGTCCGCTGTACGACGATGGCGCAAAGTCCGCGACTGCGGCGACCCGTGACTATGTTCTAACCCTAAATGATGACGGTGCCCCGTTGCTGAACATCTTTGGCGGAAAAATCACGACCTATCGCAAACTGTCTGAGAACGCGTTGAAAAAGCTTGGCCACGACGATGCTTGGACAGCTGGCGTGCCACTGCCGGGTGGAGATTTTGGAGTTGCTGATGTTGACAAGTTGCACCGTGATCTGATGTCGGCCTATCCATTTGTTGCCGAAAGCTGGGCGCGTCGTTTGATCCGTGCGTATGGGACAAATGCGGCAGTGATGTTGGGTGATGCTAAGGCGCAAGCCGATTTGGGCGCTGATTTTTGTGCCTCTCTCACTGCCAGAGAGTTGGATTGGTTGATGGATCAAGAGTTTGCGATGACTGCTGAGGATGTCGTCTGGCGCCGGTCTAAGCTAGGGCTGCGTCTAAAGCCTGAGCAGATCGCGGCGATTGATGACTATATGAAATCCGCTTAAGATTTTAGGATTGGGGGTAATTGATGACGTATATTCTAGCGATTGATCAAGGCACTACATCAAGCCGTGCGATCATTTTTGATAGTGCGATGCGCGTGACGGCATCTGCTCAAGAGGAATTCACACAGCATTTCCCAAAATCCGGTTGGGTGGAACATGAGGTGTCCGATATCTGGGCATCGACCGCATCGACCTGCCGTGGTGCGATTGAAAAGGCGGGGATCACTGCCAAGGACATTGCCGCAATAGGCATTACCAATCAACGCGAGACGACATTGGTTTGGGACCGCGAAACAGGTGCGCCCATTCACAATGCCATTGTGTGGCAAGATCGCCGGACGTCGGACATGTGTGCTGCATTAAAGGCTGATGGTTTCGAGCCAGAAGTTACGGAAAAAACAGGCCTTTTGCTTGATCCATATTTTTCAGGAACCAAGCTGAAGTGGTTACTTGATAACGTTGAAGGTGCTCGGACAAAGGCCAAGGCTGGCAAGCTGATGTTTGGCACTGTCGATAGTTATCTTATCTGGAAATTGACGGGTGGCGTGTCGCATGTCACCGATGCCACGAACGCCGCCCGCACGATGCTATATAACATCCGTGAAGGGCGGTGGGACGCCGAGATATGCGCCCGCTTTGATATCCCAATGTCGATGTTGCCCGAAGTTCGCGATTGCGCGTCTGATTTTGGCACTACGCGCCCCGATCTATTTGGTGCGCCGCTGCCTATTTTGGGTGTTGCGGGCGATCAGCAGGCCGCAACAATTGGGCAAGCGTGTTTTGCACCTGGCATGTTGAAATCAACCTATGGAACAGGCTGTTTTGCCTTGTTGAACACTGGCGATACGCTGGTCCGGTCCCAAAGCCGATTGTTGGGCACGATTGCGTATCAGTTCGATGGCAAGCCGACTTATGCGCTTGAAGGGTCGATCTTTATTGCGGGCGCTGTGGTGCAGTGGCTGCGTGATGGGCTTAAGATAATCCGAGAAGCGTCAGAAACCCAGCCATTGGCAGAACAGGCCGATCTTGGTCAAGAATTGTATATGGTGCCTGCGTTTACTGGACTTGGTGCGCCGTATTGGGATGCAGAAGCACGCGGTGCTATCTACGGTCTGACCCGTAATTCCGGGCCTGCAGAATTTGCGCGTGCTGCGTTAGAAAGCGTGGGTTTTCAGACCCGTGATTTACTGGAAGCGATGAAATCTGATTGGCACGATGCCGCAGACAAGGGCGTGCTGCGTGTGGATGGCGGTATGTCTGCATCTGATTGGTCGATGCAGTTTTTATCTGACATTATCGGTGCGCCTGTTGATCGGCCCAAGGTATTAGAGACAACGGCGCTTGGGGCTGCTTGGCTGGCTGGCATGCGCGCGGGTTTATACCCTGATCAAGAAGGCTTTGCCGCGCAATGGGCGCTTGATCGCAGGTTTGAACCTAAGATGGATGATACTACACGCGAACGCCGCTATGCTGGTTGGAAAGACGCGGTTAAGCGGACGCTGACATAGCCTCTGCGTAGGCTGCAAATTCCTGCGGTTTGGTGGCGCGCAGGTGCGCCTCGATGTCGGGGGCAATGATAGCCGGTATAGTTGGGGACACGTTCAGCTGTTTAAGCTCAATCGTTGTATCTAACCGTTTTTCAAGGAAAGCAATCAAATCAGGTTGATGTTCATAAGCAAATAGGTGGGTCGTCTCCCGCTTGCCATTTTGATCAAATACATACGATGCCTGCGATCCCACTTTTGCAAAGGGGGCAGGGTCGTCTTTGCAATATTCCAAAACAAATTCATTGAATTTTATGTTCCGAGTACTGTTCTCTTGGCCAACAAGAGAATGACGGTTTCTGTAGCGGTACCAACTCGACAACCAGTCTACAGGGTTGCGAATGACGGCAATTGTCTCTGGATTCTTACCGCCAGCCTTTTCGAACATGGGCTGTAAGAATCGTCCGTAGCGGTAAAGTGGCGCATGTTTGATCTGCGGCGGATCGCGAAGAACCATCGCGGCACGCGGCGCTAACGCACCTTCAATGGCTGTTGTTCCTGTTTTAGGAACAGCGAGGAAAACAAGATTTTCCTTCCAGAAAACAAGCATTTGGCAGGCTCCGTTGATGTTCTTACAAGGTATATCTAACCGATAAACAGATTATTAACCACTGTTGACTGATGGTGATTGAACAAGATTTTAGTTGCAATGTTCTTCTTTTGGTCTCATTGGTTAACGGGAACATAAGCGGAACAAAGCAGTAATTGTCGCCCCTCGCGGTGTGTGGAATAAGGACATAAATAATGGCAACGGCAGAGCTCTTGAAAATGACTGACAAAAAAACAGCGGACAAAGAAAAAGCACTTGAAAGCGCGTTGGCGCAAATCGAGCGCCAATTTGGCAAGGGCTCTATTATGAAGCTCGGTGGTCAAAACCAGATGCCAGCAATTGAGGCGACGTCGACTGGGTCGATTGGTCTTGATATTGCGCTTGGTATTGGTGGTTTGCCAAAGGGCCGCGTCATTGAGATTTACGGACCAGAATCGTCGGGTAAGACGACCTTAACGTTGCACGTCATCGCAGAAGAGCAGAAAAAGGGTGGCGTTTGTGCCTTTGTAGATGCCGAGCATGCGCTTGATCCGACTTATGCAAAGAAACTCGGTGTGAACCTAGACGAGCTGCTGATTTCGCAGCCTGACACAGGTGAGCAGGGCCTTGAGATTGTTGATACGCTGGTACGGTCTGGTGCCGTGTCATTGGTCGTGGTCGACTCCGTGGCTGCATTGACGCCAAAGTCTGAGCTTGAAGGCGACATGGGCGATTATTCAGTTGGTGTTCATGCCCGTCTGATGTCCCAAGCGATGCGTAAACTGACAGGCTCGATCAACCGCTCTGGCTGCATGGTTATTTTCATCAACCAAATCCGGATGAAAATTGGCGTCATGTTTGGATCACCTGAAACAACAACTGGCGGTAACGCGTTGAAGTTTTATGCGTCTGTTCGTTTGGACATTCGCCGTATTGGGTCGCTTAAGGACCGCGATGAAGTCGTTGGTAATGCGACCCGCGTGAAGGTTGTGAAAAACAAAGTCGCGCCACCGTTCAAGCAGGTTGAGTTCGACATCATGTATGGCGAAGGCATTTCAAAGAATGGCGAACTTTTGGATATGGGTGTTAAAGGCGGCATCGTTGAAAAGTCAGGATCTTGGTACAGCTACGGCGACGAACGTATTGGCCAAGGGCGTGAAAACTCTAAGACGTTTTTGAAAGAAAACCCTGCAGTTGCGGCTGAAATCGAAGATAAAATCCGTGCGTCGCACGGGTTGGATTTTGATCTGGACAACACGCCTGACAAAGAAGACCCGAACATGCTCGAGGATTGATCCACAGCATTTGAATTTTCAAAGGGCGCCCTGCACAAGCACGGCGCCTTTTTTTATGATCTGTGGACACTGCGGGGTGGTGCGGGTATTTCTGAACCAACAGTTTTTTGAACCCGAAAGTCCGCCATGACAAGTCTTTCTGACATCCGCTCAACGTTTCTTGATTTTTACAAACGCAATGGACACGAGGTGGTGCCGTCGAGCCCGCTTGTGCCGCGTAACGATCCCACATTGATGTTCACAAACTCGGGTATGGTCCAGTTTAAGAACCTATTTACGGGTGTTGAAACACGCGACTATAAGCGAGCGACGTCGGCCCAGAAATGTGTCCGCGCTGGTGGTAAGCACAACGATCTAGATAATGTCGGCTATACTGCCCGCCACCACACATTCTTTGAAATGATGGGCAACTTTAGCTTTGGTGATTACTTCAAAGAAGAAGCGATTACTTTTGCATGGGACATGGTTACCAAAGAGTTTGGCATCAATAAGGATCGTTTGCTGGTAACGGTTTACCATACCGATGACGAAGCGTTTAATATTTGGAAAAAGATTGGCGTCCCAGAAGATCGGATCGTTCGGATTGCGACGTCTGATAACTTCTGGCAGATGGGCCCAACGGGGCCGTGCGGTCCGTGTACCGAAATTTTCTATGATCATGGTGCGCATATTCCGGGCGATCGTCCGGGCACACCAGATGAAGATGGTGATCGTTTCATTGAAATCTGGAACGTCGTGTTCATGCAAAACCAGCAATATGAAGACGGATCGATGATCGCGCTTGATATGCAGTCGATTGATACAGGCATGGGGCTGGAACGGGTGGCTGCCTTGTTGCAAGGCAGCCATGATAACTATGATACTGATCTGTTCCGTGCGTTGATGGAAGCGTCCGGTCATGCAACGTCCACTGATCCGTTTGGTGATCAAAACGTGCATCACCGTGTGATTTCAGACCATTTACGGTCCACATCGTTTCTGATTGCCGAAGGCGTGCTGCCGTCCAATGAAGGTCGTGGTTATGTGCTGCGCCGTATTATGCGTCGTGCTATGCGTCACGCCCATTTGCTAGGTGCGAAAGATCCTGTCATGCACCGTTTGGTCGGCGCATTGGTTCAACAGATGGGCGCTGCTTATCCTGAATTGGGACAAGGCCAGCGTCTGATCGAAGAGACATTATTGAACGAAGAAGTCCGTTTTAAGCAGACCCTTGATCGTGGCCTCAAGCTTTTGGATGACGAAGTATCTAACCTTGCTGACGGTGCTGCCTTGCCTGGTGCGGCAGCATTTAAGTTGTATGATACATTCGGTTTCCCGCTTGATCTGACCCAAGACGCGTTGCGTGAAAAAGGCCGTGAAGTCGACACTGACGGATTTGACACAGCCATGGCTGCGCAAAAAGCGAAGGCGCGGGCAGCGTGGTCTGGCACTGGTGCGTCAGCGGATGCGAGCGTTTGGTTTGAGATTGCGGATGCCGCTGGTGTGACTGATTTCTTGGGGTATGACACGTTGAATGCCGAAGGGCAGATTGCAGCGATCGTGCAGGATGGCAAATCGGTTGATTCCGCCACTGGTGACGTGTCGATCATTTTGAACCAGACTCCGTTTTATGCAGAGTCGGGCGGCCAAGTTGGTGATGCAGGTATTCTGCGGACAGATGGTGCTGTCGTGACAATTACAGACACCAAAAAAGTTGAAGGTTTGTTCATCCATATTGGCACGGTCACCGAAGGTGAGATTGCCAAAGGGCAGGGTGCTGAACTGCGGGTTGATGCTGTGCGCCGTGCAAATGTGCAAGCAAATCACTCGGTCACGCATTTGTTGAACGAGGCGCTGCGCAATGCATTGGGCGATCATATTGCGCAACGTGGATCGTTGAATGCGCCTGATCGGCTCCGTTTCGATTTTAGTCATGGCAAACCTGTTAGCACTGGTGAATTGACCGCAGTGCAGGACGAAGTGAATGCAATGATCCGGCAGAATGACATTGTTGAGACCCGTATAATGACCCCAGATGATGCCCGCGCGATGGGTGCGCAGGCGTTGTTCGGTGAGAAGTATGGCGACGAGGTGCGCGTCGTGTCTATGGGCCAACTTGCTGGGTCTGGCAAAGGATCTGATGGGTCGACCTACAGTCTAGAGCTTTGCGGCGGTACCCATGTTGCCCGTTTGGGTGAGATTGGTGCGTTTGTTCTTATGGGTGACAGCGCGTCCAGCGCTGGCGTGCGCCGGATTGAGGCACTGACTGGTAAGGCCGCATTGGATCATATGTCAGATCAAAGTCAGCGATTGGCTGAGGTCGCGGGTGTCTTAAAGGCTCCAGTGACCGAGGTCGCGGATCGTGTAAAAACCTTAATGGATGAACGCAAAGCGTTGACAAATGATGTCGCACAACTGCGCCGTGAACTTGCGATGTCGGGTGGTACCAAGGCCGAAACTGCAGTGCAGACTGTCAACGGTGTGCCCTTCCAAGCGCAGGTTTTGCAAGGCGTGACGGGCAAGGATTTGCCTGCGCTGATTGACGAGATGAAATCCCAGATGGGGAGTGGTGCTGTGTTGTTGATCGCGGATACGGGCGGTAAGGCGGCTATTGCGACCGGCGTCACAGCCGATTTGACAGACAAGGTGTCTGCGGTTGATCTGCTGCGCGCTGCGGTTCCTGCGTTGGGTGGCAAAGGCGGTGGTGGCCGTGCTGATATGGCGCAAGGCGGCGGTGCGTCTGCTGATGGCGCTGATCAAGCGATTGTTGATGCGAAAACTTATTTGGAAGGTTTATAATGACTGCACTTTGGATTGCCCATGTCACGGTAAGTGACGAGGTGGCTTACGGCGAGTACGCGAAACGCGCGACTGTTGCGATTGCAGATCACGGTGGGGTTTTTTTGGCCCGTGGTGGTGCGTTTGAACAGTTGGAAGGGCAGGAGCGTCCACGCAATGTCGTGGCTCGTTTTCCAAGCCTAAGCGTTGCGCATGACTGCTATAATTCGCCAGCTTACCAAGAGGCACTTGGCTTTGCCAAAGGTGCCAGTCAACGGGAATTGGTAATTGTCGAAGAAATTTAAACCACGACTGGTCATTCTTATGGAATGGCCTGTTGGGTTCGGTAGATAAGAATAAGGCGCGACCCATGTTCTGGGTCGCGCCTTATTTTTTTATTTATTTTGCAGTCCGTGAGTTCCGCTTACGCTCGTGTGGGTCGAGGTAGCGCTTGCGCAGACGGATGGAGTTTGGCGTGACTTCAACCAGCTCGTCGTCGTCAATATAGGCAATCGCCTGTTCCAACGACATGGTCACTGGTGTTGTCAAACGCACCGCTTCGTCTGTACCGGAGGCACGTACGTTGGTCAGCTGCTTGCCCTTCAAAGGGTTCACATCAAGATCGTTTTCACGGCTATGTTCGCCGATGATCATACCTTCGTAGACTGGTGTTTGAGCACCAATGAACATTTTGCCACGATCTTCGAGCTTCCACAGCGCGAAGGAAACAGCGATACCGCTACCCATCGATATCAGAACACCCTGACGGCGACCTTGGATCGGGCCTTTGTAAGGGACTGTTCCGTGGAAAAGACGGTTCAAAACGCCAGAACCGCGGGTGTCTGTCAAAAACTCGCCATGATAACCGATAAGGCCACGAGACGGGACCAGCGCGATGATGCGGGTTTTGCCAGCACCAGCAGGCTTCATTTCCATCAGCTCGCCTTTACGTGGGCCAGTGATTTTTTCAACAACGGACCCAGTGTATTCGTCATCCACATCGATGGTGACTTCTTCAACGGGCTCGTGGCGTACGCCGTCAACTTCGGTGAAAATAACCTGCGGACGTGAGATCGAAAGCTCGAACCCTTCGCGGCGCATGTTTTCAATCAAAACACCCATTTGCAATTCACCGCGGCCAGACACCTCGAACGCATCGCCACCAGGCGTATCTGCGATTTTGATCGCGACGTTAACTTCACATTCTTTTGCCAGACGGTCACGAATGACGCGTGACTGAACTTTTTTACCATCTTTACCAGCCAATGGGCTGTCGTTGATGCCGAATGTCACCGTAATTGTTGGCGGATCAATCGGTTGCGCGGGCAGGGCGACGTCGATGGACGGATCGCACAATGTGTCGGCAACCGTTGCTTTGGTCATGCCAGCGATTGTGACAATGTCGCCAGCTTCTGCGACGTCGATACCTGTTTGGCTAAGCCCACGGAACGCAAGGATTTTGGAGACGCGGAACTGCTCAAGCTTCTCGCCGTCGCGGGTCATAGATTTGATGGTGTCGCCAGCGCGCAAAGTGCCTGCTTCAACGCGGCCTGTCAAAATACGACCGATGAATGGATCGGCGGACAATGTTGTGGCCAACATCTGGAATTTCTCGTCGCGACGCGACAACTGCGCGGGCGCAGGGACGTGCTTAACGATCATGTCGAACAAAGCGTCGAGGTTCTTGCGTGGGCCGTCCAATTCATTGTCACACCAGCCAGAGCGACCAGAAGCAAACATTGTCGGGAAATCAAGCTGGTCGTCGTCTGCCTCGAGGGCTGCAAAAAGGTCGAACACTTCGTCAACTGCGTTGTCAGGGTCGCCGTCGGCTTTGTCGACTTTGTTCACAACAACGATTGGGCGCAGGCCAAGAGCCAGTGCTTTGGATGTTACAAACTTGGTCTGTGGCATCGCACCTTCAGCGGCGTCAACCAACAGAACAACACCGTCAACCATGGACAGAATGCGCTCTACTTCGCCACCAAAGTCGGCGTGACCAGGTGTGTCGACGATGTTAATGCGTATACCCTTCCACTCCACAGATGTGTTCTTGGCAAGAATGGTGATGCCACGTTCACGCTCAATATCGTTGCTGTCCATCGCGCGTTCTTGCGTGGTCTCATTTTCACGGTACACACCAGATTGCTTCAGGAGTTCATCGACGAGCGTTGTTTTGCCGTGGTCAACGTGGGCGATAATGGCGACGTTACGGATTTCCATAGGACATGCTTTCTAGCGGTTGGAGCGGATGCCGGACTGCGGCAGTTGCGCGCGGATAACGCGGCGCGCGCTGAAAGGGAAGGGCAAATCCGTAGGATGGGTTTCAACCCATCTTAGTTAGTGTGTCGCGCTGGCAGAAAACAGGTGGATTACCAAAATCCCCACAAGAATTAGACCCATCCCAAAAACAGCAGCAATATCGAGCTTTTGTCCGAATACTGCAAAGCCGATGATTGCAATTAAGACAATCCCGACACCTGACCAAATCGCATAAGCGATACCGACCGGAATGACCTTAAGCGCGAGCGCCATGAGGTAAAAAGATGCTGCATATGAAATCACGCATAATGTAGCAGGCCAGAATTTTGTGAATTGTTGGCTTGCTTGCAAAGCTGTCGTGCCGATCGTTTCGGTGACAATCGCAAAAAATAATACAATATAATGTGGTGGCATCCGTGATCATCCTTTGTGAAGTCTACGTTGCGACGTACCGGTCGCGCCTGTGGTTTACAGCGATAGTTAAGTTTAGCACGATTGCGCCCAAGAGAGACCATGCAACAATTTCGAAAGGAAAAATAAAGAGTGCAGCCCCAAAAATGACCACGTCAGCCAAAAGCTGGAGATAGCCCGCCCGAAAACCTGTCTTGTCTTGAACGTAAAGCGCTAAAACCCCGAAACCGCCCATGCTGCCATTATGGCGAAACAAGATCAGGAGGCCAGCCCCAACAAGGCTTCCGCATATTACGGCGCCAAGCCCAAGATGTATGTCGCCAGGCGTCCAGCCTAATGGTAAAAGCGTCGTCACAATCGATAGGAGGGTAACCGATATAATCGATCTAAATGTGAACGTCGGCCCCATCCGAAACCATGCAAGTATATAGAACGGAATGTTGATTACGAAAAACGTAACTCCAAACGACCAACCGGTCATGTAGGATATGATGACCGCCAGCCCCGCTGTTTGGCCGGTCAACAGGCCCAAGTTGGTCAGCATATGCAGCGCAATTCCACAAAAGAAGACGCCCATGGACAAGCCTTGAATGTCCTCTAGCAAGCTATGCTGGGTTGGTTTTGGTGTGTCAGACATATTTGGCCTATTTTCCTGTATTTCATAGAAAAAGGGGCCACGCAGGCGGCCCCTTCAAAATTCGCATTGGTCGCTATTACATTGCGGCGTTAAGGTTCGCGTCGATTTTCTCAAGGAAACCTTCTGTTGTCAGCCATGATTGATCTGGGCCAACCAGCAGCGCGAGATCTTTCGTCATGGATCCGCTTTCGACTGTATCCACGATGACTTTTTCCAAGGTTTCGGCAAAGTCCATCAGTTGCTTGTTTTCATCGAGTTTGGCGCGGTGTTTAAGCCCGCCAGTCCACGCAAATATCGATGCGATGGAGTTGGTCGACGTCGCTTGGCCCGCTTGGTGTTGGCGGTAGTGACGCGTCACGGTGCCGTGGGCAGCCTCTGCCTCAACGATTTTACCATCAGGTGTCATCAATGCAGATGTCATCAGGCCGAGCGACCCAAACCCTTGGGCCACAGTATCGGACTGCACATCGCCGTCATAGTTTTTACAGGCCCAAACGAATTTGCCGGACCATTTCATTGCCGACGCAACCATGTCGTCAATCAGACGGTGTTCGTAATAAATACCCGCCTTTTTGAATTTGTCGGCGAACTCTTCGTCGTACACCTTTTGGAACAGGTCCTTAAAACGACCATCATAGGCTTTGAGGATGGTGTTCTTGGTGGATAAGTAGACAGGCCAGCCAATGTTTAATCCGTAGTTCAGCGATGCACGCGCAAAGTCGATGATTGATGCGTCAAGGTTGTACATGCCCATCGCCACACCGGATGACGGGGCATCATAGACTTCTTTTTCAATGACAGTTCCATCTTCGCCAACAAATTTCATCGTCAGCTTACCGGGGCCGGGCATTAAAAAATCCGTGGCTTTATATTGGTCACCAAACGCATGGCGGCCAATTACAATCGGGTTGGTCCAGCCGGGCACAAGCCGCGGTACGTTTTTACAAATGATTGGCGCACGGAACACGACGCCCCCAAGAATGTTACGGATCGTGCCGTTTGGCGAACGCCACATCTCTTTCAGGCCGAATTCTTCGACGCGCTGTTCGTCAGGCGTGATCGTCGCGCATTTGACGCCAACACCGTATTTCTGGATAGCATGCGCCGCATCGATTGTGATTTGGTCATTGGTCTCGTCACGGACTTCCATGGCAAGATCGTAATATTTCAGATCAAGGTCCAGATAGGGTAGGATCAGCTTTTGCTTGATGAAATCCCACATGATGCGTGTCATTTCATCACCGTCGAGTTCGACGATGGGGTTGGCGACCTTAATCTTAGACATTGTTCGTCTCCGGTTAATTATTTGTGCGGTCCATAGCGCATTAAGTGTACCACGAAAAGGCTGTATACCTTTGTCTGCTGTAACTGTTTGCTGTAACTGTTTGCTGTGATTGTCAGCTAAGCGCGTTGATGCCCTAATGTTTAAGCAACCCTGCGTTTCAGTTAACATAATGGGATTACAATAAATACTGTTCTGCAATGCGTAATGGAAAAAGGATGTGACGAGGTCAGCTCCATTCGGAGATTGATATAAAAGAAATTCTTTTCGTCCGGCAGTGCCAACGATACGGCGTAGAATGACGGCGATTGCACCATTGGTCGATGCTGCAATCAGCAATGCGAACAAGCGTCCGTATTGATAAATAAGTGTCAGAGCCATCTTGCCTCCCCTAATCAGGGACATGTTTCGGATGAAATGCATGAAGCGTTGGACGGGCAGGCCTTTCGCGCCAGTTGCAGCAAAGCACGCCTGTGTCTGCAGGTTTACGCGCTGAAGAAACAATCGTGACTACACCGTCCTGACAGCAAGGCATCGCGTACCAATCT
The DNA here is from genome assembly GCA_047629435.1 of Yoonia sp. Lineage (GTDB taxonomy): Bacteria > Pseudomonadota > Alphaproteobacteria > Rhodobacterales > Rhodobacteraceae > Yoonia. Next base: position 36,742 of record JBLHXF010000012.1, read on the forward strand.
GCTTTGTCATTTCGCTGCGTTGATTTTACTTTCGTGAATACTTATGGGAAATCCTAAGTAATCTACTAAAAACATGGAACGCGACATGTCACTTTTCTTCATGCACATTACGAAAACGGCTGGTGGTACAATTAAGCGGCTTTTGCGCGAAGCTGATATAGGTGCCCAGTTTCATTACCCCGGTGAGGATAATTTTTCTGCAGGTTTTGCATATCCTGATGATTGTCCCGTCGTATACGGTCACTACCGTTTTGGTGCTCATCAGCTTATGAAATCAGAACCTAAATATGGCTGCTTTGTGCGTGAACCAATAGCGCGCACAGTATCCCATTTTCATCATCTAAAGAATGTTGCCAAAATTCCAGTGGGCGATCGTGCTCGTGAACATCAAACGATTGATGTGTTTTTGCAAAACACGAAGTCTATGGACATGGACAATCTTCAGACACGTATGCTGTCTGGCATCGGTCGCGATGTTGGATATGATAAGCTTGATGAAAGCGCGCTAGAGCTTGCAGTCGAAAACCTCAAAAAGTATTTCGTTTTTATTGGTATTTTTGAAGATTTGCATGCGTCAGTCGATCAGCTTGGCGAAATATTTCCAACGCTCAACCCCGATTTGCCTCATGTGAATAAGGGGAAATACACCGAAGACATGTCCGCTGCGGTGCGCGCAGAGGTGGTTGCCCGCAACGAATTTGATTTGCGCTTGTACGAAGAAGTTTTGAAAATGAAAGCCTAATCAGACAGCGTATCGTTGCTTTTCATAGTGTCCTGTCTGATTAATCAGATGGGGCATTTTTATTTTGGTAAAACATCATTCTATAGGTTGGCATGCGAAAAGAGCGCCGAAAAATCAATAAAAAATCGAATTTCAGTATACTAGAGAGAAATTGGTAGGCCCGGCAGGACTTGAACCCGCAACCAAAGCGTTATGAGCGCTCTGCTCTAACCAGTTGAGCTACAGGCCCCCAGTAAGTGCGTGGATAACAGTCCGTGCGGGGTGGTCAAGATCAGTTCTGCACTGGTTGCGTACCAAAAATTTGGATCAGCACTGCAATCATCTCTTTTTCGTCTGCTGAAATCGTCAGCGGGTCACCGTCAAGGTCCGCCAATGCGATCACGTCGCCCAATGTCATCGTGGTTGGCAGGAACGCTGCATCGGTTGGGATCGCTATCCATGGCCCATCTTCGACCGTTGTTTCTGCCCTCGTGATCATTGGCGCGGCGAGTAAGGCACATATAATGAGGAGGCGCATGAAATTGGTCCTTTAAAAGCGTGTTCAAGGTATTCTATCGCCCAAAGTGTTAAGGCTTTCGTCGCAGTTTGTGGATTTTTTGTGCAGACGTGGCCCGACACCGTTGCGCGGCGTATCCCCTTGGGGTACCTGATTGCTAAATTTGGCTCTTTGGGGGATGCACAATGACCAATGATGGGACCAAGACTGGCCTGACATATGCCGACGCTGGCGTTGATATTGACGCGGGCAATTCGCTTATTGAACGGATTAAGCCTGCGGCTAAGCGCACTGTGCGGCCCGGCGTGATGGCAGGGCTTGGCGGCTTTGGTGCTTTGTTCGACCTCAAAGGTGCGGGTTACAACGACCCGATTTTGGTTGCTGCCACGGATGGTGTCGGGACCAAGCTGCGTATCGCGATTGATACTGGTAACGTTGATACAATCGGCATCGATCTGGTGGCCATGTGCGTCAATGATCTTGTGTGCCAAGGCGCTGAGCCACTGTTTTTCCTCGACTATTTTGCGACGGGTAAGCTGGACCTAGATGACGCAACGCGTATCATTAATGGGATCGCCAAAGGTTGCGAATTATCAGGTTGTGCGCTGATCGGTGGTGAGACGGCGGAAATGCCGGGCATGTATCATGACGGCGATTTTGACCTGGCTGGATTTGCGGTTGGCGCGATGGAACGTGGTGCTGATCTGCCTGCGGGCGTTGTCGAAGGCGACGTTTTGCTAGGCCTTGCGTCTGATGGTGTGCACTCCAACGGATATTCACTAGTGCGCCGCATTGTTGACGTGTCTGGCCTTGCTTGGTCCGATGATGCGCCATTTGCAGATGGGCCGCTGGGGGCCGCGTTGCTGACGCCAACCCGTCTTTACGTGAAATCGACGCTGGCTGCCGTGAAACATGGCGGTGTGCACGCCTTAGCGCATATCACGGGCGGCGGTCTGACCGAAAACTTGCCACGGGTTCTGCCCGAAGGATTGGGTGCTCAGATCGACCTCAATGCATGGGAATTGCCGCCTGTGTTTAAATGGTTGGCTGCAACAGGTGGCATTATCGAATCTGAGATGTTGAAGACATTTAACTCTGGTATTGGCATGGTTTTGTCTGTTGCCGCGTCTGAGGCTGATGCAGTGACCGCAATTCTGTCCGCCGCTGGTGAAAATGTCGTGCAAATCGGTACCGTGAAAGCGGGCGAAGGCGTGTCTTATACTGGGTCGCTTTTGTGACCAAACGGGTTGCTATTTTGATCTCGGGGGGCGGCTCAAATATGATGTCGCTCGTCCAAGATATGAATGGTGACCATCCGTGCAGACCATGTGTTGTGATTTCAAACGTACCGGACGCGGGCGGGCTGGCTAAGGCTGCATCTGCAGGCATTGCGACCCTTGTGATTGACCATAAACAGTTTGGCAAAGATCGCGCCGCGTTTGAAGATGCGCTGCATGATGCATTGGTGGCTGTGACGCCTGATATCGTCTGTCTTGCCGGTTTTATGCGGATATTATCGCCCGCGTTCATGGCAAAGTGGGATGGGCGGATGTTGAATATTCACCCATCGCTTTTACCAAAGTACCGTGGGTTGCATACGCACCAACGTGCAATTGATGCAGGCGACGATTTTCATGGCTGTACAGTGCATGAAGTCACCGCTGAACTGGATGGTGGGCCGATTTTGGGGCAGGCGCGGATTGCGATTGCGCTCGCAGATACGGCGGGTGATTTGGCCGCCAAGGTCCTGCCGTTCGAGCACGCGCTTTACCCGTTGGTGCTGCGCCGTTTTGCAACAAGTCAACGCGACCTAGTTGTTTTGGGCGTTTAGCTTTTCTTTGCGGGCGTGATCGCGTAGTCATTACGCACAAATGTATATGACGCAAAAAACGGGTATTCCATGAAGACGATCACAACGACCGACGCGCTTGCCGCGTTCTGCGCTGAGGCGGCCAAACGGGCCTATGTGACTGTCGATACAGAGTTTTTGCGAGAGCGGACCTATTATTCAAAACTGTGTTTGGTCCAACTCGCGTACCAAGATGATGATGGCGACGACGCCTGTCTTGTTGACCCGTTGGCAGCAGGCCTGTCGTTGGCTCCGCTATATGATCTGTTTGCGGATGCTGGTGTGGTCAAAGTTTTCCATGCTGCCCGTCAAGATCTTGAAATTTTCTTTGTCGACAAAGGCATTATTCCTGCGCCGTTGTTTGATACGCAAGTGGCTGCAATGGTTTGCGGGTTTGGCGAACAGGCTGGATACGAGACGCTTGTGCGCAAGATTTGTAAGTCTGACCTGGATAAATCGTCCCGCTTTACCGACTGGACTCGCCGTCCGTTGACGGACGCACAGGCGACTTATGCCGTGGGTGACGTGACATTTTTGCGTGATATTTACGAATATCTGTCGGACCGCTTAGAAAAATCTGGCCGCAAGAAATGGGTCGCCGAAGAAATGGCTGTGCTGAATGACCCAGCGACATATAAGGCTGACCCAGATGAGGCATGGCGCCGTGTAAAAACCCGTACGAATTCTGGTCGTTTCCTTGCCATTGTCCGCGAGCTTGCGCGTTTCCGCGAAACATATGCCCGCGACCGAAATATCCCGCGCAGCCGCGTCTATAAGGATGATGCATTGATCGAGCTTGCATCAACCAAGCCGCAGTCCGAACAGGACCTCGGTCGGTCCCGATTGCTTTTGCGCGAAGCCCGTCGTGGTGACATCGCGGCTGGTATTATGGTTGCGGTGACAGCTGGTTTGGCTGTGCCGAATGATAAGCTTCCGAAAGTGGATCAAAACGGCGTTAAGTTGCAGGTTAATCCCGCACTTGCAGATCTGTTGCGCGTTTTGCTGAAATCCAAGTCTGATAACGAAGATGTAGCAGCCAAACTTATTGCGTCATCGGCCGAATTAGATGCATTGGCCGCAGGAGAACGCGACATGAAAGCCATGCGTGGTTGGCGCAAAGAAGTATTTGGCAACGATGCCATTCTACTGTGTGACGGTAAGGTGGGCTTGGCCGTTGATGGTCAGAAAGTCGTGACTGTTCCGCTTTAACGGGATGCAGACCGTTGGTTCGTGGCTGATTGCACACGAATTGTGCGTACGCCTGCCAGATCAGCAAACGTCAGAACCCGCGCCACAGTGACTTGGCGTGAAAATGCGTTGTTAGTGGCCGCATTTGCCACGCCTTCAATCCGGAAAGCGAGCGTTAGAATGCCGCCCTCATTGCTGACGGGCACAAGCTGTGCGTTAAACTGACCTTGTTTGCTAGCGACGCCCGTTGCGCGCACGATGGCGCCGTTGGGTGCTTTCTCAATGGCCATTGCTGTCACGCTTTGAATGGTGCCGCGCCCATCGACCACACGGGTTGCGCGATTGGCTGGAACAAGTGGGCGCAATTCACCTGCCGCGGTTAAGGGGGCCGATGTCGAGGATCCAAACCAATTTAATGGGTTCAACCGCGAGTCCGCTACACGGGCACAGCCTGTTACAGCAATCGTTGCACATAGCATTAAGGGCAGGGATACACGCATTTTGGTGGCCTTTCGTCAAATCATTGGGTCTTGCGTAACGGATGATAGGTCAGTTGAAAAGCACCCTCTGGACGATGCACCCATTCCGACCTAGATCATAGGCAACAACAGGAGTTTGCACCATGGCCACGGCCCGATTTGAAGAGATTGCAGAAGACTTTGACTTTTTGGACGATTGGGAAGATCGCTATCGCCATGTGATCGATATGGGCAAGGCAATGGATCCGCTTGAGGATGCTTTCCGCGTGCCTGCGACGAAGGTTGATGGCTGCGCATCCCAAGTCTGGATCGTGCCACAGGTCCGTGATGGTGTGTTTACATTCAAAGGTGACAGCGACGCGATGATCGTGCGCGGCCTGATCGCCGTATTACATGCGCTTTATGACGATCTGCCAGTTGCTGATGTGCAGGCCGTGGATGCCAATGCAGAATTGGGTCGTCTAGGTCTGAACGATCATTTGTCCGCTCAGCGGTCGAACGGTGTGCGCGCTATGATTGAGCGGATTAAGCTGACAGCTGTTTAAAGGGCCGCAAGGCTGGTTTCTAAATCACCATAGCCTGTGAACCGGTATTCATATGCCAACCCAAGCCGGTCAGCGTAGACCTGCGCCTTTGCCTGTAGGTCAGCGTTTTCCGTCTGGGCCTGATAGACCAATTTGGTGTAATTCCCGAAATACATATCCCGCAAGGCAGGGTGTCGTCCAAGGCCAAGTGGGTCCCAGACAAACGCGTCGAATTGGCGAACAAGGAAGTCTGTCAGGTAGAATGCTGTCATTTCGTCACGGGCCTCAAACACGGCATTGGTTTCAAAAAACGAATAACAGTGCGGACCTTTTATCATAAATACGCCAAGTTCTTTACACTTTTCAAGCAATTGGCCGCCGGTGCCACAATCTGCATAGACCACAAATATAGTGTCATAGTCATCGCGATGTTTTGTGACGGCATCCGTAATCGCGGGCGTGATCTTTTCGGGATGGTTGTGAAAAATCGCGGGCAGGCATTGCAGATCAAGATGATCCCAGCCGTTCATTTTCTTAAGTGCGATAATCTCATGGGCCAAAGCACCGCAAGCCAGTAAGAGCACGCGGCCTTTGCCCAATTGGGCCAACCCGTCGGTCGTCAGGGTTTGGTCGTCAATCACTTGCGTGCCATCAATGCGCGTAGGCCCAAGCCCGCGGCCATTGTTGGGATGATAATCCAAAGTCCAAAGCCTTGCATCACAGCGACTGTAATGCCGGCAGCTACGATAACCACGGCGATGATAATCAACATGTAAGATAGGGGCATTGTATCTCCTTTATATAACATGTGGGGTTAAGCTGGAAAAACAAAAGGCCTCGCAGCTGAGCTGCGAGGCCTTTCATCAATCAACTGCGTTGATATTAGGCCATCGCAGCTTGGTTATGCTTGCGGGCCATGAATGTTTTGGCGGTTTCAACCGCAACAGCCGCGTCACGGCAATAGGCGTCTGCGCCGATGGCTTTGCCGAATTCTTCGTTCAAAGGCGCGCCGCCAACAAGTACGATGTAATCGTCGCGCATGCCTTTTTCGATCAGCGTATCAATCACGACCTTCATATAAGGCATCGTGGTTGTTAGCAGAGCGGACATGCCAAGAATGTCAGGGCCTTCGGTTTCAATGGCTTCAAGATAGGCTTCAACTGCGTTGTTGATGCCCATGTCGACAACTTCAAAGCCTGCGCCTTCCATCATCATACCAACAAGGTTCTTGCCGATATCGTGGATATCGCCTTTGACAGTCCCGATAATCATCTTACCCACGCGTGGGGCACCTGTTTCGGCCAGCAGCGGCTTAAGGATAGCCATGCCACCCTTCATCGCGTTGGCAGCCAGCAGAACTTCTGGGACAAACAAGATACCGTCACGGAAATCGGCCCCAACGATGGTCATGCCACCGACAAGCGCTTCGGTCAGGACGCGGTAGGGCATCCAGCCGCGTGCGATCAAGATGTTCACACCTTCTTCGATTTCTTCCCTCATACCGTCATAAAGGTCGTCGAACATTTGCGCGACAAGATCTTCGTCGTTCAGTTCGGACAGGATGATGTCATCTTCGTCAGACATAGGGGAAACCTCCGTAGGTGCGTTGTATGTGCACAGTTGTTTTACAAGTTGTGCGCCGTATTGCCAGAGCGCACGCAGACAATCGCGACATTTATGCAATCGACACCGACCAAGGCTTGCGCTTGTTCACTTTTTGTTCCACATTTAATCATGACAAAAATCATTGATCATCGCCAAGTTCAATTACGCGGCCGCGCCGCACTGACAAACCCCGCCGTGAGGTTCGATTCTGTGCGGTCCGAGCATGTGGATGATGGCTGGGGTCGTGTTGAAGAATTGCCTGTTTTGCGGACCACGGTCAGCATAGAAATCCCGCGCCGTGTGATTAGTAAAAACACGTCACCTGATTTGTCTTTTGATCGCTCGATCAATCCTTACCGTGGTTGTGAACATGGTTGCATTTACTGCTTTGCCCGCCCGAGCCATGCGTATTTGGGCCTGTCTCCGGGGTTGGACTTTGAAACAAAGCTGATCGCGCGTCCTGATGCGCCTGCGATTTTGGAAAAAGAGCTGCGTAATCCACGATATAAGCCCGCGATGATTGCGATTGGCACGAATACAGACCCATACCAACCGATTGAGAAAGAACACGAAATCATGCGCGGTCTCTTAAAGGTGCTCGCAAATTTCAATCACCCCGTTGGTATTGTGACCAAAGGCACGATGATTGAGCGCGACATTGATATTCTGGCCCCGATGGCGGCCAAGGGCCTTGTGCGCGTTGGTATTTCGATCACGACGCTGGATAATAAGACATCCCGCGCGATGGAACCGCGTGTCCCGTTACCTGCGCGACGTTTGCAGACCATTCGCCGGCTGTCAGATGTAGGTATTCCGGTGCGTGTGATGGTGTCTCCCGTCGTGCCTGCGCTAACTGATCACGAATTAGAATCGATTTTGACCGCGTCCCATGATGCGGGCGCCATTGCTGCGTCCTGCATCGTGTTGCGGCTTCCGCGCGAAGTGTCGGGTTTGTTTCAGGACTGGCTTGGAGATGCGTTCCCTGACCGCGCGGCTCGCGTGATGGGCCGTGTGCGCGAATTGCATGGTGGTAAGGATTATGATCCTGAATTTGGCACCCGGATGCGCGGCCAAGGCAAGTGGGCCGATTTGATCCGTCAGCGCGTACAACTTACTACCCGCAAGCTGGGACTTACACGTGATTTGCCACCGTTGCGGACGGACCTATTTCAGGTGCCTCCGCAAGCCGGTGATCAGATGTCGCTGTTTTAGCCTTTGCTTTAGGATTTTCTGCGGCCACGGCGTGGGGCACGCACTGGGCCTTCGCCGTCAGTTCCGTCTGATACGGATGAAAACCCGCCAAGCGCTGTTGTGATATCCTCGGCGCTTGGTTTTGGCCCTTTTGGCGTATTTTCTAACGCAGCGCGCATTGCAACCAGATGCTCTGGTGTGGTCCCACAGCAGCCACCAATAATCCGCGCGCCGCAATTGCGCGCCAGCACCGCATAATCACCCATCAGGCTAGGAGTGCCGTCATAATGAATGTGGCCGTCGTGGTATTTGGGTATGCCTGCGTTGCCTTTGGAAATCAGGGTGGCATCCCCGGAGTGTTCTGCGATCCCAAGGATTGTGCGCAAAAGATCTGACGCACCGACACCGCAGTTGGCACCGTACCCGATGGGTTGGTGGTCAAGTTTGCCAACCATCTTGGCCATGTCCGCAGATGTCAGGCCCATCATCGTACGGCCCGCGGTGTCAAAGCTCATGGTGCCACACCAGTCCATGCCCGCCAGCGCAAATGCTTCGGCTGCGGCGCGGAATTCTTCGGGGGCTGAAATAGTTTCGACCCACAACACATCTGCGCCACCTGCTTTTAGGCCTTCCGCTTGTTCGTGAAACATCTCGACTGCGATTTCGTGGGTCAGGGTGCCCATAGGGGCCATGATGTCGCCAGTTGGACCGACAGACCCTGCGACGATCACGGTGCGCCCTGATGCATCGGCGATGTCGCGACCAATGGCGGCACCAACGCGGTTCAGTTCGTGCACCTGATCAACGGCATTGTGCAGTTTCAGGCGCGACGCGTTGCCACCAAATGTGTTGGTTAGAAACAAATCGCTGCCCGCATCAACGGCACCTTTGTACAAGGTGCGAATATTTTCAGGTTTCTCGATGTTCCACATTTCTGGCGCATCGCCGGCCTCAAGCCCGAGGTTGAACAAATTAGTCCCTGTGGCCCCATCCGCGAGCAGCCAGTCACGTGTTTCAAGCAGTGTGGTCAGGGCATTTGCCATGGGGATCGTCCTTATTCATATGAAGCGTTGCTTTTTACACGACGGTGCAAGGGGTGCAACGCGATAGGGCGCACCGACATGGCGCGCCCTTTGGGTCGAGTTGCGTGTTAGGTTTAGACTTCGGACATTAGCTGTGTTTTTGCCTCGACCATCAGGTTGATCATTTGCGTACGGATTGTTGCCTCATCGGCGCGGCCAGCCAGATCACCGGATACTTTACGGTATACGTCCTCTTCACCGGCTTCTTCGAGATCAGATTTGATCACTTCGCGGGCATAGGCCTGCGCATCGTCACCTGTTTTGCCCATCAGATCGGCTGCCCAAAGACCCAGCAGCTTATTGCGGCGAGCTTCTGCCTTGAATTGCATCTCTGCGTCATGGGCAAATTTGGTTTCAAAAGCGTTTTCACGGTCTTTCATGCTGCTCATTTGGGCATCCTTTTGGTTTTTATGTCTGTCCTACCATATATGGTGTCTGGGTGACTTGCTCGCAAGAGGGTGTTGGCGTAAGACCCATTTTAACACGTGCCCCAAGGGTGGGGCCCGACGCACGCAAGGGATCTAGGATGGCACGCCGTAAATTGGTCTATGAAGGTAAAGCAAAGATCCTGTACGAAGGCACAGAGCCGGGTACATTGATCCAGTACTTCAAAGATGACGCCACTGCATTTAATGCTGAAAAGAAGGCCGTGATTGAAGGTAAAGGCGTGTTGAACAACCGCTTGTCCGAATATTTTATGGTTGGCCTTCAAGCGATTGGTATCCCGACGCATTTCATCAAACGTCTTAACATGCGTGAGCAGTTGATCCGGCAGGTTGAGATAGTCCCGCTCGAGGTCATCGTGCGCAATTATGCAGCGGGAACCATGGCCAAGCGTTTGGGCATGGAGGAGGGCACTCCGCTGCCCCGTCCGATTGTTGAATTTTCGTATAAAGACGACAGCCTTGGCGATCCATTGGTCCCTGAGGAATATATTGCGGCTTTCGGTTGGGCCACACAGCAAGAAATGGACGACATTGTCAGCCTTGCGTTGCGTGTGAATGATTTCATGTCCGGTGTGATGTACGGCGTTGGTATTAAGCTTGTTGATTTCAAAATCGAAGTCGGACGCGTGTGGGATAATGAATTTCCGCGTTTGATCTTGGCGGACGAGATTAGCCCGGACAGTTGTCGCCTTTGGGATATTGAAACGGGCCGCAAGCTCGACAAAGATGTGTTCCGCCGCGATCTTGGTGATTTGGCCGATGCCTACACCGAAGTGGCCAAGCGTTTGGGCGTATTGCCTACAAATGTGACCCATAATCCAACCAAGCCAACCTTGATTAACTAAAGGATATCAGTGATATGAAAGCCAAAGTTCATGTGATGTTAAAGACCGGTGTTCTTGATCCACAGGGTGCTGCTATTCAACACGCGCTTGGGTCGCTTGGGTTTGATGGCGTGCAAAGCGTCCGTCAAGGCAAGGTGATCGAACTTGATTTGGCTGATGGCACGTCCGAGGATACAATCGCGCTGATGTGTGAAAAGCTGCTCGCGAATACGGTCATCGAAAGCTACCGCGTCGAGGTGCTGTGATGCGCGCTGCTGTTATTGTTTTTCCAGGGTCAAATTGCGACCGTGACATGGCTGTAGCGCTTCGCGCTGCTGGCGCTGATGTTACGATGGTTTGGCACAAAGATGCAGTATTGCCTGATGTTGATCTTGTCGCCGTACCGGGCGGTTTTTCGTTTGGTGATTACTTGCGGTGCGGTGCCATTGCTGCCCAATCGCCTGTTTGCAAAGGCCTTGTCGCCCATGTTGAGCGCGGCGGTTATGCACTTGGCGTTTGTAACGGATTTCAGGTTCTGGCCGAAACAGGTCTTTTGCCCGGTGCGCTAATGCGCAATGCGGGGCTCAAGTTTATCTGCAAAACTGTCAGTCTGAATGTCGCCACATCCGATAGTGCTTTCACCGAAGGGTACAGCGCGGGCGACACGGTTGATTTTCCGATTGCGCACCACGATGGCAATTACACGATTGCTCCTGATGGCTTGGCGCGTTTGCACGGTGAAGACCGTGTTGCGTTCACCTATGGCGATAACCCGAACGGATCTGTTGATGACATTGCGGGAATTCTATCAGAAAACCGCCGTGTTCTTGGCATGATGCCGCATCCTGAACGGGCTGTGGACACGGGCCATGGTGGCACCGACGGACAGGCGCTTTTCCGCGGGTTGCTGGGTCAACTGACAAACGCTTAACTTGTGGGGCTGCGGGGCAGGGTTTATGCTGTTCGAATGATGACACCTGCCGCCCGCTCTAAACGTCGTGACCAGAACCGCTGGTATTTGCGTTTTTCGGTGCTTGCCGTTTGTGCGCTTGGCGCAATCGTTATCTACTTTAGCAATCAGTATCTTACGCAACGGTTTACCGAGACGACACGCAACAGGTCAGAAGTCCGACTGACGCTTTATGTGGCCAATCTGATGAGTGAGCTGCAGCGCAACTCGATTGTGCCCCAGCTTTTGGCACGTGATCCGCAACTGATCGCGGCGCTTGATTACAAAAATTACTCATTGTCGACTGCGCGGCTTTTGTCATTCGTTGACGAAATTGGTGCCGCATCGTTAATTCTGTTGGACGCAGATGGTCGCACTGTTGCGGCAACAGACCGTAACCGTTTGGGCGAGATGCACAAAACATCGCCACATTTTTTGAATGCGCAGCGCAGCAACGCAACGATTTTCACCACAGTTGACCAAGAGAACGGATCGTACGCGTTCCTTTATTCGCGCCGCGTCGAGGTGGACGGATCCACGGCTGGTGTGATCGTAGTAGAAGTTGATCTACAGAAACTCGAACGTGGTTGGGCAGGGGTATCTGACGCGGTTTACGTGGCCGACAATCAAGGCACGATTGTGATGTCGACGGAACCCCGCTGGCGGGGCTTAGACGAGGCTGGCGCCTTAACCCGACAGTCAGCCCCATCTGCGATTGAACGTGCCGTGCGTGCCACGCAAGATTGGGCCGCGCTGCCTGCAGATGCTTATTTGCAAGGCGAGGCAGTTTTGCGCCGTGAGGCCCGTATTCCATTCCAAGGGTGGCGGATCGTCAGTTTTACAACCTATTCGTCGATCCGCGAACGCGTGAATGGCGTGCTTGCGCTTGAAGTCATGGGATTCGCGATCATCTTGGCGATGATGTTTTGGCTATGGTCCCGCAAAGCGGCATCGCGGATCGTGTTATTTCAGCGCGAGTCCGCCGATCTGCGTGCATTGAACATCCGTTTGCAGCGGGAAATCGCCGAGCGTCAGAAGGTTGAAAAGACGCTTGAGGTCGCTGAACAAACCCTTGCGCAATCATCAAAATTGGCCGCCTTGGGCGAGATGTCAGCGGCTGTCAGCCACGAATTGAACCAGCCATTGGCCGCAATGAAAACCTATCTGGCTGGTGCCCGTCTTTTACTACAGCGCAAACGTCCAGAAGAAGCATTGTCTTCGTTCCAGCGCATTGATGATTTGATCGAACGTATGGGGGCGATTACCAAGCAATTGAAATCATACGCACGCAAAGGTGCAGATACGTTTAGTCCAGTAGATACAAGGGCTGCCGTGTCATCAGCCCTGTCCATGATGGAGCCACAGTTGAAAACCCGTGACATTACGATCACCCGCACATTGCCCGAAGATCCGGTGATGATTTTGGGCGATCGGTTGCGACTGGAACAGGTGATCATCAACTTGTTGCGCAACGCGCTGGATGCCACCAAGACTGTCCGCAATCCGTCGATTGAAATTATTCTTGCGACGGGTGACACCGTTAGCCTGACAGTCCGTGACAACGGAGACGGGATCGAAGATCTCGATGAACTATTTGAGCCGTTCTACACTACCAAACAGCCAGGTGATGGTGTCGGGCTTGGGCTTGCCATCTCGTCTGGTATCGTCAACGACTTGGGCGGACGGCTTACAGCGCGAAATGCTGTGGGCGGGGGGGCTGTATTTGAAGTTCAGCTACCTATTTTAAGTGCCGAAGTTGAAGCAGCGGAATAAGGATTTGACCAAATGAGCAAAGCTATGAAAATTGCGATTGTAGATGACGAAAAAGATATGCGTCAGTCGATCAGCCAGTGGTTGGCTCTATCCGGTTTTGACACCGAGACATTCGCCAGTGCCGAAGACGCGCTGAAAGGTCTTGGCAATGATTTCCCCGGTATTGTTGTATCTGACATCAAAATGCCTGGCATGGATGGTATGCAATTCCTGCGGAAACTTAAGGGCGTCGACAGCTCGTTGCCGGTTATCATGATCACTGGCCATGGTGATGTGCCAATGGCGGTTGAAGCGATGCGCATGGGTGCGTTTGATTTTCTGGAAAAGCCGTTTAACCCTGACCGCATGACCGAGTTGGCCAAAAAGGCCACGCAGGCGCGTCGACTGACGCTTGATAACCGCGCGTTGCGGCGGGAACTGTCGGACGGATCCGCATTGATCAAGAAACTGATTGGTCAATCGCCGCCAATGGAGCGTCTGAAAGAAGACATTCTTGATCTGGGGCAGGCCGACGGTCATGTCCTTGTTGAAGGTGAAACAGGCACCGGCAAGACGCTTGTCGCCCACGCGCTGCATGCCGTTGGTGCGCGTGCCAGCAAAAAATTCGTCCTGCTGTCGTGTTCCGCATTTGACGAAGATAGCCTGTCGCGTCGCATCTTTGGCCCCGCACAAGACGACGAACCGATCCCTGCGATTGAAGAGGCCCGCGGTGGCACGCTTGTGCTTGAAGACATTGAAGCGCTGACGCAGCCGCTGCAATCGCGTCTTTTGACTGCGATCAATGATCAAGGCACACCCGCGGAAACGCGGATCATTGCGATCTGTAATTTGCAGGAACAAGATAAGACCTGTGAAAGCGTCTTGCGACCAGATCTGTTTTACCGTCTCGCGGCCTTGCGCATTACTGTCCCGCCATTGCGCCAGCGAGGTGAGGACATTCTGACGTTATTTACACGCCTTTCTGAACAGTTTGCAGAAGAATATGGTTGTGATGCACCCGATGTGTCGGCCCAAGAGGCGGCCCAACTTTTGCAAGCTCCGTGGCCCGGTAATGTGCGTCAGCTGTTCAATGTGGCCGAACGCGCTGTTCTGCAAAATCGTCGTGGCACAGGCACGATTGCTTCACTTTTGATGGCCGACACGGACGAAGAAATGAAGCCTGCGATGACGACCGAAGGCAAGCCGCTGAAGGAATTTGTGGAAGCGTTTGAGCGGATGTTGATCGACAACACCATGCGCCGCCACAAGGGTAGTATCGTTTCGGTCATGGACGAACTTTGCTTGCCGCGCCGGACATTAAACGAGAAAATGGCCAAATATGGGTTGCAACGATCAGAGTATCTTTAGGCCTTTCACCGGCCTCAATTTCTGGTTGTGACGATAGCACTTGTTTTATGACACCTGCGTGACCTATGTATGGGATACGGATGTCCATGCGTTGGTGTGTGGTGTTGTCCGGTAGAATTCTCTGTTGATTTGACGTCTGGGCTACGGCCTCCCCGAAAATAGCAGCTGATGTGGTCTGAAAATGACCTCAGGAACGCCCAGGTCGCGCGGGTTTCGCCGATGCGCCGGGATATGAATAGGTTGCCCATTTTATGGGGAGCCAGGAGAAGCAACGCGATGCAAAGCGCGCAAAATATAGGCAAGAATACGGTGGCCCCTTGGGTCACACCGTATGCCTTTGCGCCCATCGCCTTAATTGAAATCGCCACAGACCATGCCGCCCCTCCGGGGAGGTGTGGTTGTGCGCGAGTGAACGGATACAATGCCAAAGAAAATGTTAATCGATGCCACACACGCGGAAGAAACCCGCGTTGTTGTGGTCGACGGGAACAAAGTCGAAGAATTTGATTTTGAAAGCCAGTTCAAGCGTCAGCTTGCTGGGAATATCTATCTTGCCAAAGTGACACGGGTTGAACCGTCGTTGCAGGCTGCGTTTGTGGACTATGGTGGAAATCGCCATGGCTTCCTCGCGTTCTCGGAAATTCACCCCGATTATTACCAAATCCCTGTCGCCGATCGCGAAGCGCTGATCGCCGAAGAAAAAGCCTATGCCGAAAGCCTAAAGGCTGACGATGAAGAGGAAGAAAAGCCCAAGAAACGTCGCCGTTCGCGCAGCCGTTCCAAAGCTGCGGATGCAACGTCGGGCGATGCGGTAGCCACTGCTGATGTTGCCGGCGACACGGCTGAAATCGCTGGTATGGAAACCATCGATCTTGATGATGATGAAGAGGGCAGCTCTCCGATGGAGTTGGTGTCCGAGACACCCGTCGAGACACCAGCAGCAGGCGAAGAACCAGACGTTGTTGAGGCTGCGTCATCTGATGACGAAGCCGAGGCCGTGCCTGATGATCAAGTTGCTGCCGAAGCCGAAGCTGATGATGACGCCAAAGCAGACGCAAAAGACAAAGACGACCGTATTGAGAGCGTCACGACCGAAGACGATAGTGAAGATGTACGTCCAGTGCGCAAGCCGCGTCCTAAGCGGTACAAAATCCAAGAGGTCGTTAAGGTTCGTCAGATCCTGCTGATCCAAGTTGTCAAAGAAGAACGTGGCAACAAGGGCGCTGCCCTAACCACATACCTGTCGCTTGCGGGACGGTATTGCGTCCTGATGCCAAATACGGCCCGTGGTGGCGGTATTAGCCGCAAGATCACCAACGCGCCTGACCGTAAGAAGCTGAAAGAAATCGCGAATGGGATGGAGGTGCCTGAGGGTGCTGGCCTGATCATTCGGACCGCCGGATCGCAGCGTACCAAGTCTGAGATCAAGCGCGATTATGAATACCTGCAGCGTTTGTGGGAACAAATCCGCGAGCTGACGCTGAAATCTATCGCACCTGCGAAGATTTACGAGGAAGGCGACCTGATCAAGCGTTCGATACGCGATCTTTATAACAAAGACATCGACGAAGTGATCGTTGCAGGCGAGGGCGGTTACCGCACCGCCAAGGACTTCATGAAAATGATCATGCCGTCTCATTCCAAGAACGTGAAACGCTATACCGAACAGATGCCGCTTTTCGCGCGCTATCAGGTTGAAGGTTACTTGAACGGTATGTTCAACCCGACGGTTCAGTTGCCGTCTGGTGGTTATATCGTGATTGGTATCACGGAAGCGCTTGTTGCGGTTGACGTGAACTCTGGTCGTGCAACAAAAGAAGCATCTATTGAACAGACCGCGACCAAGACAAACCTGGAGGCTGCTGATGAGGTCGCCCGTCAGGCCCGCCTGCGTGACTTGGCTGGTTTGATCGTCATTGATTTTATCGATATGGACGAGCGTCGCAACAACATCGCCGTTGAAAAGCGGATGAAAGATGCGTTAAAAACAGACCGTGCCCGCATTCAAGTTGGTCGCATCTCTGGCTTTGGCCTGATGGAAATGTCTCGTCAGCGTTTGCGCCCTGGTATGCTTGAGGGCACAACACAGATGTGTGGCCATTGCCACGGCACTGGTTTGCTACGCTCTGACGACAACGTTGCTTTGTCGATCCTGCGTGCCTTGGACGAAGAAGGCGTGCGCGGTCGTTCAAAAGAGGTTCTTGTTCGGTCACCTATTTCGATCGCCAACTTCTTGATGAACGGCAAGCGTGAACATATCGCCGATATCGAGGCCCGCCATGGCATGTCCGTGCGGATCGAATGTGATCCAAGCCTTGTGTCGCCTGACTTTGCGATTGAAAAGTTCAAGACGGCCACCCGTGTTGTGCCGGATGCAGCCCCAGTTGTTGTGGCCACTGCGGCCATGATGGATGACGACGATACTGATGTATTGTTGGACAGCGCGGATGATGACGAAGACGAGATAGAAGCGCAGACAACTGCCGAGACCATTGAGGCGGTCGAAACAGTAGACGGTTCAGATGCCGAAGATCGTCCACGCAAAAAGCGTCGCCGTCGTCGTCGTCGTCGGGGTGGCAACGGTGAGCAAAGCCAAGAGGCTGTCGAAGGACAAGCTGAAGGCGAAGCTGCACCATTGTCTGATGATGCAAGCGAACAGGCGGCTCCAGTTGAGGTTTCTGAAGCCGCAGTAGCTGAAAAGCCAAAGCGTTCACGTAGCCGTAGCCGCAAAAAGGTTGAAGAAGCACCAGCAGAGACTACGGTTGAAGCGGCGCCAGAGGTTGTTGCCGAGGCTGCACCTGCTGATGCGATCATCGAAGACGTTGCTGCACCTGTCGCTGAAAAGCCAAAGCGCGCACCGCGGACCCGTAAAAAGGCAGTACCAAAGGACGCAACACCTGTTGAGGTTACAGATGCAACCCCTGCAGATGCGGCACCTGAGGTTGTTGAAAAACCAAAACCAAAGCGTAAAAGCCGCGCAAAGCCAAAGCCTGACGTTATGGCTTCGGCTCCGCTTGAGGTCGCACAAGAGCCGGTTCAACCAGAACCGATTGTCGTGCCAGAGCCGGTTGCTGCACCTGAACCGGTTGCTGCACCAGAACCCGCACCAGAGGTGAAGGCCGCAGTAACAGCGCCAGAACCTGCAAAGGCTGATAAGCCGAAACGCAAAGGCTGGTGGTCTTTGGGTCGCTAAATTATCAAAGGCCGCGTCGCACCCCGACGTGGCCTTTTTTTATTGAACAAAACATGGGCGATCTGTGCAGGCATAAACGGTGCTGCGCGCTATCAATTTAGCCTTTACGGATCACATAAAGCTGGGTTTCACCCTGATCTGAAATATCAACAAGCGTGTGACCGGCTTCGGCGCAAAAATGCGGGATGTCGACAACGGCGGCAGGATCATCGGCCATCACACGTAATTCGTCACCGCTGGACAAGGCCTGCAATCGCTTGCGGGCTTTTAGGACGGGTAGGGGGCACAGCAGCCCGGTGGCATCAAGTTCATGTGACATGTGCCTTCGCTATCCCAGATATTACAGTGCGTAAACACAGCTGTGACAATCTGTGGCGTGACGCCGCGCCTAAGCTGGCATAAGTAGCATCTAAGAAGGAGCCATCATGCTAGAAGCCACCCAGATTTTGGACGCATCTCTGTTACCTGCGATGGTCATCGCGGCGCTGGCTGGATTGCTGTCGTTCCTCTCACCTTGCGTGCTGCCGATCGTGCCGCCGTATCTGGCTTACATGGGCGGGGTTTCGGTATCTGACATGGAAGACGAGGCCGCATCGCGCCGGCGTGTGCTGCTAGCGGCAGCGTTCTTTGTGCTCGGGCTTTCCACTGTATTCCTATTGCTGGGATTCGCGTTTTCAGCACTTGGACGCATGTTTTTGCAGTTCCAAGACTGGTTCACCATCGTGGCGGGTATTGTCGTCATGATCTTCGGCGCACATTTCATCGGCATCTACCGGATTGGCTTTCTGGACCGCGAGGCGCGCATGGAAACAGGTGATCGCGGTGGATCAGCGTTTGGGGCTTACGTCCTTGGGCTTGCGTTTGCATTTGGCTGGACACCTTGCTTGGGGCCGATCCTTGGCACTATCTTGGGCCTCGCTGCATCAGAGGCATCTTTGACGCGCGGAACAGTCCTGTTGGCTGCCTATGCATTGGGGTTAGGTCTGCCGTTTTTGTTGGTCGCTGCATTCTTTCCGCGCCTCAAAGGACCAATGGCTTGGATGAAGCGGCACATGGACCGGATTGAACGGATTTCGGGTCTGTTATTGTGGACCGTCGGGCTGATGATGCTGACGGGTCAATTCACTGCATTTAGCTGGTGGTTGCTGGAACGGTTCCCTGCACTGGCAGCGCTCGGCTAGGGCTTATTTCCGCCGGATTTATCGGTTAGGATTGGTGAAAAGCAGATGCAGGCCATTCATGTCAGTCACCGATCCCATTCAAGTGCGCAAGCGTCGGGTGTTTTACATTCCGGGTTATGACCCTATTCACCCGCGCCGTTACCGTGAACTTTACCGTACGGAAAGCGTCAAACAAGCCGACATTAGTGGATACAGCATTGCCCAGACCCCCAAGACGGCAAGCGGTCCTTACGGATGGCATGTCGCTGCGACGATTGATGGAGCAAAGGTAACTGCGGACGTCGACGTGTTGCTGTGGTCCGATATCGTGCGCGATAGTATGAACACATCTGTGCCAGCCACGTATTGGCAACTGGTGCGCACGACTTGGACATACATCACTACAGGCACGCTGCGGCGGTTAATGTGGATGCGCAAAGGGCCGGTGATTGCGGCGTTGTATCCCGTTGGCATGCTATTGCTGCAATTGTTGTTGGCGATTGTATTGGGGACGACGTTGACAGGTTTGGGTAAATCCATATTGATGCCGTATCTAGGCACCTTTGGGCATATGATCTCCCTCATTGCGGGGCTGGTTCTTTTCGGCGCTGTACTGGATTGGTTTCGTAAGAAGGACAATAGGTTCTTCGTTTATTACCTGATGCATGACTATGCGTTTTCGGCGCGGTGGCGTGGTGCAAACCCGCCAGCGTTAGAAGACCGCATGGCAGAGTTTGCGACGACCATCGCAGATGCCATGGCGGATGATGTGGACGAGGTTTTGATCGTTGGTCATTCATCGGGCGCACATTTGGCCGTCTCAATCTTGGCTGACCTTTTCCGCGCAGGGCGCGTGCCAAGGGACGGTCCGTCAATTGGGTTCTTATCGCTTGGTCAAGTCGTTCCAATGATGTCGTTCTTGCCTAAGGCATATAAATTGCGTGCTGATCTTGCCTATCTTAGCGTCCAGGATGGCATTACGTGGATCGATGTAACTGCGCCAGGAGATGGATGTGCCTTTGCGCTTTGTGATCCGGTTGCCGTGTCGTGCGAGGTCATTGATGATAAAAAATGGCCCTTGGTGATATCTGCCGCCTTCACCCAGTCATTGCAACCGGAGACATGGAATGCACTGCGTTGGCGGTTTTTCCGGCTTCATTTTCAGTACCTTTGCGCGTTTGATCGGCCCAAAGACTATGACTATTTTCAGATTACTGCAGGTCCTGTTACATTGGCCGACCGGTATCGTGACCGCGCACCATCAAGATCGCGCATTGATGTGACCGCGTCCAAATACACAAGCACCGCGCCATGATGCCGCCCAAGCCGCCATCGCGTCCTGAAAAGGTGTCGTTGTGGCGGTACATGCAGTTGTTCCGCGCGGATATTTTATCAGCCCAACCAGCCAAGCTGTACCGCGCATGGATGGCGGAATTCAAAACGCCGTTTTTCCGGAGCTACATGATCAATGATCCAAGCCTAATCAAACGGGTTTTGCATGAACGGCCAGATGATTTCCCCAAATCTGACCGGATCGGTGCGGGCCTGCGCCCTCTGTTAGGTAACAGCGTATTTCTGACCAACGGCGAGACGTGGAAAAAACAGCGCCGGATCATCGATCCTGCATTTGAAGGGGGGCGTCTGCGTGACACATTTCCTGCGATGTGGGCGGCGGGTGAGGCGTCTGTTGCGCGGATGACCAAGCTGGCAGATGGCACCCCACAAGAGATAGAGGCAGAAACAAGCCACGCTGCCGCCGATGTCATTTTCCGGACCCTGTTTTCGATCCCGATTGAGGATCACGTCGCGACACGTGTGTTTGATGAATTCCGCAGCTATCAACGCACCCAGCCAATCTTGAACCTTGCAGCGTTTATTCCGGGCCCAAAGTGGATGCCGCAGTTCTTTAAATCCGAGACTAAAAAGACCGCAGCCGCGATTAGGTCATTGATTACGGATTTGACAGTGCAGCGGCTGAATCAGATTAAGGCTGACAGCGCGCCCGACGATCTAGCGACCAAAATCATGACGACGCCTGACCCAAAAACAGGGGAGACGTTTAGCGTGGATGAAATGGTCGATCAGGTGGCGATCTTCTTTCTGGCAGGCCACGAGACAAGTGCATCAGCCCTAGCATGGACGTTGTATTTGCTGGCAATGTACCCGGAATGGCAGGATAAACTGGCAGTTGAGGCAGAAAATCTGACACCTGATTTTGGATCTGTGCCAAAGCTGCGGCAAACCCGTGACGTGTTTCGTGAAGCGTTGCGCTTGTATCCGCCTGTGCCGATGATGGTGCGTGAAACAACCTGCCCAGAGGTATTTCGCGACCGTCCCGTTAAGCCTGGTGCGCAAGTTGTTTTGTCGCCTTGGCATTTGCACCGTCAAGAACGGCTTTGGGACAATCCAGATGGGTTTGATCCGGCGCGGTGGGGGACCGAGAATGGAAAAACCTGTGCACGCGATGCCTACATGCCGTTTTCAAGCGGGCCACGTGTGTGTACCGGTGCGGGCTTTGCCATGATTGAAGGGGTGTTGTTGGTATCTATGCTTGTGCGTGCTTTTAAGTTCGAGATCGTCGAGGGGCGGGTCCCCGAACCTGTCGCTCATTTGACGGTGCGGGCAAAGGACGGAATTTGGCTGCGATTCGTCCCGCGCAAAAAGTAATTGTTCAAGAATACGCGACAGAAACTAAATTTTTGGCAGACCTATCTGAAGATCGGAAACAGTGTAGACGCGCTGCCTTAAAGTCGTCACAATTATTTCAAGTAGTTTTAGATAATATTTACAATATGTTAAGCGTATTTTGCGCTTGTGATGGCGTAAGGTTAAGCCTCATTGGGGCTACACTGGGGCCCAAATGTGTTATTTCAAACCATGGGTGGGGGCCCAGTAAAACGGAACGATTTTATGCAAGTACTTGGTTTATCACACGCAAAAAATGCAATTTCTGCTATTTGGGGCGCAATCAACGGCGATACGCAAACTGATGTTGGGTTTGACCCCTATGAGCGCGAGCCGCTTCAGCGCAGCGAGCTATCCGATATTTTTGCAGTCAAATTGACGCAAACAGACGGCGCAGAATTGAGCAAACATGAACAGTTTGAACGCGACACGATGTTCACGCTCCGCGGAATTCTTCACGATTGATCGCTGGCTTGTGCTTGGACATGTTCAAGTACAAAGAGCCTCATCGCTGACGCGAGACCAATATCCCCGCGTGCGGCATCAATTTCGGCCGCACACCCATTGATGGTTTTGCCCTGTGACGCGGCAATATCGCAATAGGCCCGCCAGAACGGGTTTTCCAATGAAACGCTTGTGCGGTGCCCGCGCAATGTAAGTGACCGTTTGATCGGCCGCTCAGTCATTCGTCTTCAAATTTCAATTGATCAAGACGGGCTTTGGCCTGTGCGACCGATGTTGCATCCAAAACTCGCGCCGCCTTTGTTTGGCCAAAGCGGGCGGCATTTTCATCCGCCAACGCTTTGCCTTCGGCCTTAGATTTGGCTTTGCGTACCTTGTTCAGGTTTACGACGCTCATTTAGGGCCGATCATGTCTTCTGGACGCACAACGTTGTCGAATGTTTCAGCGTCCACGAAGCCCAATTTTATGGCTTCTTCCTTAAGCGTCGTCCCATTTTTATGAGCCGTCTTCGCCACGGTTGTCGCGTTGTCATAGCCAATGGTAGGTGCCAACGCAGTCACCAACATCAGGCTTTCACGCATCAGTTTTTCGATCCGCACTTTGTCGGCCTTAATGCCAACAACGCAGTTGTCCGTGAATGCACCACAAGCGTCACCAATTAACTGCATAGATTGCAAGACGTTATAGGCCATCATTGGCTTCATCACGTTGAGTTCAAAATGCCCCTGCGATCCGGCAAAACCGACGGCGGCATCGTTGCCCATAACATGGGCACAAACCTGCGTAATCGCCTCGACCTGTGTTGGGTTCACTTTACCGGGCATGATTGATGAGCCTGGTTCATTTTCAGGCAAGATCAATTCGCCCAAACCACAGCGTGGACCCGACCCTAGAAAACGGATGTCACAAGATATTTTGTAAAGGCTGGCTGCCGCGGTTTTCAGCGCGCCGGACATTTCGACCAAGGCGTCATGGGCAGCTAATGCTTCGAATTTGTTGGGTGCGGTCACAAACGGCAGACCTGTAATGTCCGCCATATGGGCGGCAACAGTTTCGCCCCAGCCAATAGGTGTGTTCAAGCCAGTACCCACGGCAGTGCCGCCTTGGGCAAGCTCGTAAATCGCGGGCAAGGCGGCTTTGACGCGGCGGATGCCCATAGCAACTTGGTGCACATAACCAGAAAACTCCTGACCCAATGTCAGTGGCGTTGCATCCATTGTGTGGGTGCGGCCAATTTTGATAATGTCTTTGAATTCGTCTTGTTTTACAGCAAGGGCTGCATGCAGTTTTTCCAATCCAGGGATCAATACATCATGGGCCGTTGTGGCTACAGCGATGTGCATTGCGGTCGGGAACGTGTCGTTGGATGACTGACCCATATTGCAATGGTCGTTCGGATGAACCGGATCTTTGGATCCAATCGTGCCACCAAGCATTTCAATCGCACGGTTCGAGATAACCTCGTTGGCGTTCATGTTCGATTGGGTACCGGACCCTGTCTGCCAGACAACCAGCGGAAAATGATCATCAAGCTTGCCTGTGACGACTTCATTTGCCGCCGCAATTATAGCGTCTGCCAGTGTCGTGTCCAACTTGCCGCGTTCTTTGTTTGCAATTGCGCAGGCTTGTTTGATGACGCCAAGACCACGCACAATCGCAATTGGCTGCTTTTCCCAGCCGATGGGAAAGTTGATTAAGCTGCGCTGTGTTTGCGCACCCCAATACCGATCGGAAGGGACCTCAAGTGGGCCAAAGCTGTCGGATTCTATGCGTGTGTTTGTCATGGAACTAACCTTCGTATGCAATTTATGCCGTTTAATGGGGGCGTTGCCAAACGGCAATGGCCCAGCGTTTACTTGCGAAATTGGTCTAGGCTGACGACTTCAGCCTCTTGCCGCTGCTCCGCAGGGTCATCTTGTGGTTCGACCATGACGTCCATGGGGGCTTCGGCCACATCCTTGGTCTCATCCGCCCCGTCTGGGGCCTCAAATCTCAGACCAAATTCAACCGACGGATCAACAAAAGTCTGGATCGCATCATACGGGATATAAAGCGTTTCTGGATTGTCGCCAAAGTTCAGGGTGATGGTAAACCCTTCGTTGGTCACATTCAGGTTGTCGAACCAATGTTGGATCACGACCGTCATTTCGCCTGGATACCGATCAGACAACCAGTCCGCGATTTCAACGTCGGCATGCATTGTATCAAAGGTGATAAAAAAATGGTGGTCGCCAGGCAGCCCATCTTTTGCGATGCCGTTCAGCACCTCTTGGATTAAGCCGCGCATCGCGCGATGCATCAGATTTCCGTAGTCGATGGTACCAGCCACTGCATTATTCTCCGCTATCCACGCCCCCACCATATAAGATTCGATGCGGGATTAAAGGGGGAGTCCAATGCTCGCGGTCAAAAGCCCAACAATTGCACAAACGAGCAGAACCAAAGGAAGTCCCCAGTGACGCGCCAAGAGTAGAAAAGCAGCAAGTGCAGCAATTAAAATAGGCATGATCTGTAATGTTGACACGACTGGCAGGATCAGCTGAAGCGGACCGGCGGTTATAGGCGTTAAGGTGCCAAAAAATACGTGCAGCGCAAACCAAAGTGACAGATTGGCAATGACTCCAACGACTGCCGCAGTGATCGCTGAGAGCGCGCCCGTCAGCCGTGGTCGCCCGTCGAGCCAGTCAATCAAAGGCGCGCCTGCAAAAATCCAGATGAAACACGGCACAAAAGTTACCCAAAGTGTGATTAATCCCGCCAAAATAGCGGTCCAAACGCCGCCGTTCAGGTAGCCCGCCATCATGCCCACGAACTGCGTCACAAGAATGAGCGGCCCCGGTGTGGTTTCTGCCAAGCCAAGCGCGTCCATCATTTGCGGTGTGGTCAACCAGCCAAACCCTGAGACAACCTCTTGGGTCATATACGCCAAGACAGCGTATGCGCCGCCGAACGTAACGACAGCCAGGGTCGAGAAAAATAGCCCTATGTCGCGTAATAGCGGCAGATCGAGCATGGCGACGATTCCAATTGGGATGGCCCAAAGAATGCCACCAACCGCGACAATAACCATGCTTTGCCGCCAAGGAAGCGTGACGGACGATGCCGTATTGGTTGCGTGACTGCCCAAAGCGCCAAAAACGGCCGCAACCGCAATGACAAGCGGGAACGGGACCGCAAACGCGAACAGCGCCACAAATGCCAATGCTGCGATAACGAGGTGCTTTAAAGATTTAAGCGCGCGCTTTGATACCTTGATCAACGCCTCAATGACGATGATGACTACCGTTGCCTTGACCCCAAGGAAAACCGCCTGCATCCAAGGCAATGATCCATATGCGCCGTAGGCCAGCGCCAAGATCGCGATCACAATCGCGCCGGGGATAACGAAAAGCCCACCGCCGATTAAACCGCCGACGATCCCACGCTGCTTCCAACCCGCATAGGTCGCAAGCTGCATTGCTTCGGGGCCTGGCAACAACATGCAGAACGACAGCGCGCGCAGAAACTGCGCCTCGGTCAACCAGGTCCGATCCTCAACAAGTTCGCGGTGCATCAATGCAATCTGTGCAGCGGGACCGCCGAAAGATAACAACCCGATCCGTCCAAAAACACGGACCATCTCGGTCGTCGTTATCATCATTCTGCGTGCCCTTCATCAAACCCGTCGCGGGCCCAACGGTAAAGCGCATCATAAAGTGTAAGGCCCGCATCCAGCATGGCGTTATCGTCACGGTATATTTTCGACAAACCCACAGAAAGTGCAAGTAAACCAGCGGCTTGTGGGGCATTGTTGTGATGGTTTGTGTCCGCCGCGCGAATGACATCCGCCATGCGGTTTAAGGCATCAGTATGCAGTCCAAAAGCGTCCAAAAAGGCATCAAAGCTGCAGTTTTCGCCACAGTGATTATAGAGAGCATCAGGCGTATCAAACGGCACAGCATCAAACCGGTCTGCGACCGCGGACACATCGGCACGAGGCACAAACATGACCTTAGCATCGCGATCAATAAAACGTTTGATCAGCCAAGGGCAGGCAATCCGGTCAATTTTAGGCCGTTGACGGGTCACCCAACGACCATTCTGGGGGATAAGCCCAATCGGTAAGGTGGGCAATTTTGCCTCAACCCATCCGACAAAACCAGCCATTAGCACCTCTGCTGTGCCGCCGTTTGCACGGACTAATGACGCGATGCCTTGGCTTAATTTTAGGCCTTTATGACAGACAATGACGGCCTTGCTGCCTGAAAGACGGTCTAACAGCCCGTTGATATCGCGAAAATCGTGAAAGATGGCTGTCGGGATCGTCAGGTCATCAGGTGAAATATCGTCGGCAATGCGGACGTCCACGATTGTGGGACTGTCAGGCAAGCCTATTTGGCGCATCAAATTTAAAGGTGTAATTATATTGGGGCCGGTCATGTGGCATCCTTTCTGAAAGTTTCAGCGGATGCGATCCTTTGGCCGTGGCCTCACGGGGTGGTCGCGGAACCCCATAGCCAATTGATAGGCGGCAGTTTGGCTTGGGTCAACCCAGCACCATGCTCAGCTCGCGCAGAATTTTGCGGCGTATCGCGTCAGGGTATTCGCGGTGGGTGCGCGCGGTGATGACAAAACCATTGCGCGTGACGACAGCGCCTTTGTAAAAATTGCTAATCGCCAACCCCATGCTTTCAATCGCAATACCGTTGATGGTGACGCCCATTTGTTCCGCCATGGTACGGGCATCGCGCGTACTTGATCCAGAATTTGGTGTTCCATCACCGGAAATATCGATGACTTTGTTTTTACAATCAGGGACTTGTGAAAATAGGGGCAAGGCGAAACGAATGGCCTCGGCAGGGGCCGTATCTGACAATACAAACGCGCGCGGCATCAATTGGGACGTATCTGCAAGGCGAGCTGCATCAAGGCTCGTGCGGATGCGTGTCCACGGTAATGTCAATTCTTGGCGGTCTTGGCCCGACCATTGGACGACAGCTATGGCTGCGTTTTGCCGGACCATCGCCTCTGCGATTTCTGGGTCGCGGAGTGCAGCTGCCAATCCATCGACTTGCAGTCTGTATTCCCCCGGATCAACAGAGTTTGACACATCAATTGTCAGGATAAGTGCCGTATCACAAGCCATTGATAGGTTTGGAATAATAGCAATTGTGGCGGCTTTGATCAGTGTTCGAAACATAATCCATAGTGCAGCAGGATACACTTGCCAAGCAAGACAATTCTAAGAGTGGGGAAAGTGCAGGTTTCTGTTGCCAGGTACCTGCGAACCCCGCCTTAGGTCGCTAAACCCAAGGAGTTAAGTTTCGGCGACGAAGACTGCTTACGCAGCCACCGCCATTGCCGGAGCACGGTTGTCATTTGCAACTATACAGTTTGTACCGATAACGGTGGTAACTCACCGAAACAAAGCTAACCTCTTTAGACGTTCGTCGATCCTATTTCGACCCCACAGCTGCCAAATGAGCAGATAGTTGGTGGAGTCGCCGGGTACCGCCCCCGGGTCCGATCCGCTTATTACAAGCGCGTTTATGTTCATAGTCCCGAAGGACACTTCATAGATAGGCCGCGGCGGCCAGCGGCGCAAGGGCCAGCAAAGGAAATCTGGTTAAGGTCTAGATAATCCGTTTTTACAAATTATAGATCAACGCGCCAAAACCCACGGCGCCCTCAACGATGAAGAACCCCCATTTCTTTGGTGTTGCACCATCGCGAAGTAAAGATGTCAGTCGCCCGATCGCGGCCCCCATCCAACAAAACCCGATCATCGCAAATGCGGCTGTAGTCCCAAGGATCAGCGCACCAACGCCCATGCCGACGAATAGCGCCCCCGCAGAGGCGCTAATTTCCGACATGCCCATCGTATCGGTGTGGCCCGTTAAGTTGAGCGTTTCCATTGTGTATTTTGGCAAAAGCCAGCCAAACACCCCAAGCCCGATGGAGAGCAGCGCAAAGACAATGTTGAGGAAATCCATATATGTGATCCTGACGTGCGTAGGATGGGTTTTACCCCATCATCAATGAAAAAGGGCGGCACCTTCTTAGATACCGCCCCCATAAATTTAGATCGCAAACTGGCTTTAGAAACCAGCTTTGATCAATTCAAACGTTTCAACCTGACGTTCGCGCGCGTCGTTCGACATTGGCTGTTGCGCGAGCAATGGTGCCATGACCGGCTCTAGCCCTGCGACCACAAGATCATCTGGACCGACAAGCTCGTTTAGTGCTGTTTTGTTTGCAGAACCGTAACCGGAATTCAGCAGTGGAATCACGTTGTCAGGTGATAGGAACGAATTGAGGTAATCATACGCTTTTTCCTCAACACCGGGGCCGTCTTTCAGGTTCACGTAACCGCAAAGCCAAAGTGATGACCCTTCAGTGGCTTCGCGTTGGAAACCGATTGGGCGTCCCTCTTCAAGCATTGTTGGGTAGGTTTCGTTCCATGCCCAGCTGACCAAAATCTCGCCAGTTGCCATCAGTTGCGCCAACTCTGCTGCATCTGTCCAATATGTCCGCAAATTGCCGTGTACTTGGCGCAGCCAATCAGATGCCGCCTCAAATTGTGCGTCTGTTGCAGTGGACCAATCGTCCACGCCAGTCGCCAAATAGGCCAGTGCGTAAGCATCGTCCACGTTGTCAGGCAATGTCATCCGGCCCGCAAATTTGGGGTTCAAGAACACATCCAGCGAGGCAACTTCGTCTGCGGTCACTTCTTCTGGGTTATAGGCCACAGCCGTGGACCCAAAATCGGTTGGAATGAAATAGGCTTCGCCGTTGGCAATATCGTTGCCCTTCAAGTTTCCGTCCAGATCGTCAAAATATCGGATCTTGGATGTATCCCAAGGCTCAATGATGCCACTTTCTGTCCATTTGGTCACAGAACCCGCACAAATGTGTGCAACGTCAGCTTGAAAACCAGCGCGGATTTTCTGGAACGCTTCATCTTCGTCACCGAAGAATGCAAACGCCGGCGCTTGGCCGTGCTGCGCGATATAGGTTGTATGGTGCTGCTCTTCTTCAAAGCCGGAATAGTCAAAAACCAACAGGTCAGTGTCTTGTGCTGAAACTGCTGTGCTGAGTGCAACAACAGATACGGCGCCCAGAAGGGTTGTGAATTTCATGCTAAGTTCTCCCGATTAGCGTGCTAGCAAACAGATTAGGCCGCGTCATTCACACCTGCAAGGGTCAATTGTTTGCTTTTGCGGCCTGCCGCGCATCAATGACGCTTTGCGCCAAGGTATTGGTATAGTCGGCAAGCGCCGAAAGGTGCTGATCGACAGCCGCACCGTCGCGTTGTTCAAGCGCATCTGCAATCTGGCTATGAAGCCCGACAATCGTTTCGCGGGACCGTGCGCTGAACGTGATCATGTTCATTAGCGGCTGCATCGCCTCAACCGCACCAGCGAGTTGATAAGATATTACTGGATTGCCAGCGGCGTCGACCAATGCACGGTGGAATGCCACATCGGATGCGCAGAACGCTTCATCAGTCAGTCCCGGTTGTGATTGACGGTGCGTTTCTGCCCGCATTGTTGCCAAATGATCAGCCGTCCGTCGCTCCGATGCCAAAGCTGCGCAGGACCGTTCCAGCGCATAGCGCGCCTCGCAGGCGGTCCCAAAACTGACGTCATTCATCGACAAAAGCAGCGTAGATGTGGTGATCTGTTGGCCGTAAGCATCCTCAAAACGCAGTCGGTTTACGAATGCCCCGCCAGTTGCACCACGCTGGGTCCGGATTAGAGATTGCGCGCCCAATCGTTTCAACGCTTCGCGCACGGTCGGGCGGGACACGTCAAATTGTTCGGACAATTCTGCCTCGGACGGAAGTCGCTCATCCACCAACAAATCACCGGACATAATGGCATCACGGATTGCTTTTGCTATTTGTGCAGAGAGGTCGGCGGGACTGTTGGGATCAATTTTCATTTGTCAGACAATTAAACGTCTGACATATGATTAGCAAGAGGATGAGTCGCAAATGCTGGGAGGTGATGCGCAATGATGAACATCAGATCTACTTTTTCAGTGCGCACTGTTGCTTGGCTTGCGTTTTTTGCCGCAATCCTTGCCGCATGGGCTGTGATGTTCATGATGGCGCGGATGTCTGGTCTTGATGTGATCGGACGTCCTGTTGGCATGAACATGATGCCGATGATCACGTTTGGCGCGTTGTTCCCAATGTGGGCGATTATGATGGCCGCGATGATGTTGCCGACGATGGTACCAACCTTGACCAGCTATGAAGACCTGATGCGCAGCGCGGATGGCTCGCGGGCAGGGTGGTTTGGTGTGTTGCTTGGGTATTTCATCGTTTGGGCCGGATTTGCCGCGCTGATTGCTGTGGCGCAAGTTGCATTGCTGACTGTTGGGTTGATTAACGATCTTGGCATTGCCGGAAGCGGTTGGTTCGCGGCTGCATTGCTGATCCTTGTCGGATTGTTCCAGTTTAGCCGCGTCAAAGAAGTTTGCCACGGTGTTTGCCACAGCCCGATGATGTATTTCGTCGGGCATTGGAAAACTGGGTTCACTGGTGGGCTGCGGATGGGGCTTGGGCTAGGTGCATTTTGCGTGGGCTGCTGCTGGGGTTTTATGGCCTTGGGGTTTGTTGGCGGCATCATGAGCCTTGCTTGGATGGGCGTTGCCACACTGTTTATGATTTTGGAAAAACTGCCCCAGATTGGGCATAAAGTGACGAAACCGATGGGTGTCCTGCTGATTACAGCGGGCCTGATCGTGGCTGTTGCATCACTGTAAAAGAAAGGGACTATCACATGGCCGATAAAGAGACACGCGCACCCGCCGATAAGCTGCCAGTTTCGCAGCGCATCGACGCGCGCATGGAAAGCCACCCGCTGCGCCGCAAGATGAACCCAACCGATTGGGCGATCAAAGGCGAGCTGTTTTTGAACTGTTCATGTGACCTGTTCTGTCCGTGCGTTGTGTCGCTTGGCGCGCATCCTCCGACAGAAGGCCACTGCCATGCATGGATGGCGATTGCCATTGATGAGGGCCACTTTGAGGGCGAAGACCTGTCTGGCCTAAACATTGGTCTGTTGGTCGATATTCCTGGCCGTATGGGCGAAGGTAACTGGCGCGTTGCGGCTTATGTCGACGAACGGTCCACGCAAAAGGCATACAATGGAATCTTGAAGATTTTCAGCGGTGCTGCTGGCGGCACAACTGGTTTGTTTACGTTCCTCGTGTCCGAGATCATCGGTGCCGAGCGTGAAAAGGTTG
Source organism: Yoonia sp. (assembly GCA_047629435.1). Classification (GTDB taxonomy): domain Bacteria; phylum Pseudomonadota; class Alphaproteobacteria; order Rhodobacterales; family Rhodobacteraceae; genus Yoonia. The sequence goes on from JBLHXF010000012.1 coordinate 67,972, forward strand.
ATATCGTGCGTGATGGCAATAAGCGCAGCATCATGATTGGCCGTAAGATCCAAGGCGAGATTGAAATGATCGACGGTAAGTCCAAGGATCATCCGGTTATGATCACTAATTCCAAGTATTGGATGGGCCCTGATATTATTGCCGCCAAGGGCCTACGGTCCAAGGTGCGCGATTATGGTCGTGTTTGGGATTTCGGTGGAAAATCTGCTGAAGTATGCCCTATTGATTGGCACGGTCCAAAGTAATGATTACGCCCGCATACATCATTGAAATGGCTGCGTATAATGCATGGCAAAACAATGGCTTGCGCCGTGTTGTTCTGGGGATGGATGATGTGGATGTGCGGGCGGATCGCGGTGCGTTCTTTGGGTCAATCTTTGGCACGTTGAACCACCTGTTGTGGGGCGATCTTTTGTGGATGTCCCGCTTTGACGGTGGTCTTGCGCAAAGTCCGGTCATTGCTGACAGTGCGGCATTTACTGCCTCTGTTACGGACTGGGCGGACCAACGCGTTGCCGCTGATACACGCATTACCAAATGGGCAGCGGGCGTTTCGGCGTCTGATCTGTCTGGCGATCTCACCTGGTTTTCAGGGTCTCTGAATGCCGAGGTTGCAAAGCCCAAGTCCACTTGCATCATCCACTTTTTTAACCATCAAACCCATCATCGTGGTCAGTTGCACGCGATGTTGACGGCGGCGGGCCAAACGCCTGACGCCACTGATCTTGTCTTCATGCCTAAGGATTAAGTCATGGCTATCATTTCGCAATCGCGGCGCTTGCGTCGCACCCCGTTTTCCGATGGCGTCGAAGCCGCTGGGGTAAAAGGGTATACCGTTTATAACCGGATGCTGTTGCCAACAGTGTTCAGGTCCGTGGTCGAAGATTATCACCACCTTAAAAATGCTGTGCAAATCTGGGATGTGTCAGCAGAACGGCAGATCGAATTGCGCGGCCCCGATGCCGCCCGTTTGATGCAGATGCTGACGCCACGCGATTTACGGGGCATGCAGTTAGGTCAGTGTTTCTATATCCCGATTGTGGATGAAACAGGCGGCATGATTAACGATCCTGTTGCATTGAAACTGGCAGAAGATCGTTGGTGGATTTCAATTGCTGACAGCGATATGTTGTTGTGGGTCAAGGGTTTAGCCTACGGATATCGGTTGGACGTGTTGGTAGATGAGCCTGATGTGTCGCCGTTGGCTATTCAAGGTCCAAAGGCTGACGATCTGATGGCCCGCGTATTTGGCGATGCTGTGCGCAACATCAAATTCTTCCGCTTTGGTTGGTTCGATTTTCAGGGCACCAGCATGGCTGTGGCGCGGTCTGGTTATTCCAAGCAAGGTGGTTTCGAGATTTACGTCGATGGCACTGACAACGGTATGCCGCTGTGGAATGCGTTGATGGAAGCAGGCAAGGATTTAGATGTTCATGCCGGTTGTCCAAACGGAATAGAGCGGATCGAGGCTGGATTGTTGTCATACGGCAATGACATGACCCGCGCGAATACACCCCACGAGGCTGGCCTTGGTCGTTTCTGTTCGACCCAGACTGCGATTGGGTGTGTGGGCCGTGATGCGCTGTTGCGCGTCGCCAAAGAGGGACCAAACCAACAAGTGCGCCCAATTTCTATTGCAGGTGATATTCCGCCTTGCGACCGAGTGTGGCCGATAATGGCTGGTAAGAAAAAGGTGGGACAGGTGACCTCTGCTGCGGCGTCGCCTGATTATGGTACAGGCGTTGCGATTGGCATGGTCAAGATGACCCATTGGGATGAGGGCACAGAACTGCGTGTTGAGACCCCTGATGGTCCGCGTGAAGCGACTGTGCTGGAAAATTTCTGGATTTAATTTCAAAAAATCGCGCCGGATAGGCTGGTGTGGTTGTCTAAAAACCAAAGAGGAGATGAGTGCATGTTCAAAGCGCTGGTTGTTGAGAAAAATGACGAAGGTAAAACAAGTGCGGAGGTGCAGGACATGTCCTTGGACCAGTTGCCTGCTGGTGACGTGACGGTTGCAGTCGATTATTCTACGGTGAACTACAAAGACGGTCTTTGTGTTGGTCCTGGTGGCGGTTTGGTCCGCAATTACCCGCATATTCCGGGTATTGATTTTGCTGGTACTGTCGAGGCGTCCGATGACGATCGCTATAAGGCCGGCGATAAGGTTGTGTTGACCGGTTGGCGCGTTGGCGAAGCGTATTGGGGCGGTTATTCCCAAAAGGCACGGGTCAAGGCCGATTGGTTGGTCCCACTGCCTGCCGGTATTGATACCCGTCAAGCGATGGCTGTTGGCACCGCTGGTTTCACCGCGATGTTGGCCGTGATGGCGTTGGAAGACCATGGTCTGACACCTGGCAACGGTCCTGTGCTTGTCACAGGTGCTGCTGGCGGCGTTGGGTCGGTTGCGACGGCGATCTTGGCCAACCTAGGTTACGAGGTTGCTGCGGTTACGGGGCGTCCTGAAACGGCTGACTATCTGACATCGCTTGGCGCGACACAGATCGTGGCCCGGACCGAGATCAACGAGACAGTGAAGCGTCCGCTTGAGGCTGAGACTTGGGCCGGCTGTATCGATGCCGTTGGTGGCGAGATGTTGGCACGGGTATTGGGCCAGATGAAATATGGCGCGTCTGTTTCAGCTGTTGGTTTGGCTGGCGGCATGACCTTGCCTGCGACGGTTATTCCATTCTTGTTGCGCGGTGTGAACCTGTTAGGGATCGACAGTGTGATGCAGCCTTATGCCAACCGTGTGCGCGCATGGGACCGGATCGCATCCGACCTGCCAATGGATAAGTTAGAGGCGATGGTACATCCGGCAACGCTGGCTGATCTGCCGCAGCTGGGCCGCGACATCCTGAAAGGTCAGGTCAAAGGCCGCGTTGTTGTCGACGTAAACGCATAAATCCCACATTTTGTGGTAGTATTCAGGGGCGTTAGTACATCTAGCGCCCCTTTTTTATGGTCTGTTAACAAACAGTTGCCGAAAAAAGTGTCGTTTTTGTGCGATGAAATGCGTGTAACGGGTTTGTGTCCTCCGTGTTGTGGCGTAGTGTCGCAGGTATAAAAGCCAACGAGGGGACTATAAAATGGCACTAAAGCCAGCACTAACTGACCTAGATATTACGACCGCAGGTAGCGGGTATTATGAAGGGTTTTCAAAATTCGTGTCGATCGGATCAAAGGTGTCAATTGGCGCGTTGATCGTTTGGGCGATTGCATTTCCAGAGGGCGCGGGCGCCGTGTTGTCATCCATCCGTGGTGTCATCGACGCAAATACCGGACCTTGGTATATGTATGTCGTGTCATTCTATATCATCGTCTGTCTTATTCTTGCGCTGATTCCGTCGACAGGCAGCATTCGTTTGGGCGGCGACGATAGCCGGCCAGAGTTTTCCAGCTTTTCCTGGTTCTCGATGATGTTTGGTGCTGGTATTGGTATCGGCATGTTGACCTTTGCTACCGCCGAACCACTGTATCACTTTGGCACAAACCCAGACGTTATTGTCGGTGATGCAGCCGGATCAAGCGCTGACAATGTCCGCGCTGCGATGAAGTGGTCATTCCTACACTGGGGTTTCTCAGCTTGGGGAAGCTATGCGATTGTAGGTCTTTCACTGGCGTTCTTTAGTTATAGCCGCGGTTTGCCACTTACCATCCGCTCTGGTTTGACACCATTGTTTGGTCGCGCGCTCGAGGGTCCATTGGGCCACGTCATTGATATCGTATCGGTGATTGCGACAATCTTGGGTGTATCAGTGACGCTTGGCTTTGGTGTGTCACAGTTCGCTGCTGGCTTGTTTAACATCACAGGCATGGGCTGGTTGATGAACCTTGAAGGGTCGCCAACCGCAGCTGCGATGATTATCTGTCTTGTGATCGTGATGATCCTATCCACACTGTCCGCACTTTCTGGCGTTGGTAAGGGCATCAAGTGGTTGTCCAACATCAACATGGGGCTGTCGTTCTTCATCCTTGCGTTCTTCTTGGTGTTTGGCTCCACTATGTTCGCATTCAAGTCGTTGTTCTTGGGCATGTGGGATTACGTCATTGCATTGCCTGCAATGTCGCTGACCGTATTTACCGGTGACGGCGTTGAAGACAGTGTCGCCACACAGCTTGCCGGTTGGCAGGGTGGTTGGACCACGTTCTACTGGGCTTGGTGGATTGCGTTTGCACCGTTTGTTGGCCTGTTTCTTGCACGTATTTCCAAGGGTCGTACGGTCCGTGAATATGTGTTGGGTGCGATGATCGTGCCATCCATTATGTGTTTCGTTTGGTTTGCATTTGCCGGTGGCACTGCGATTGACCTTTCACTTAATGGTGGTGCTGGTGATGCGATTACGGGTGCTGGTCAAGAAAGCCAGTTGTTCGCAATGATCAACTTTATGTTGTCACCTGCTCTGGCGACGGCAATGTCTTGTGTCATTGTTGTGCTGCTGCTGACGTATCTTGTGACCTCGGCTGACTCTGCTGTGTTGATCATCAACACAATCGCGGCTGCTGGTGACGAGAGCCCAAAGGGCCGTATCCACATCATCGTTTGGGGTGTTATCCTGACGCTGGTGATTGGTGGTCTGCTGCTTGCGGGCGGCTTGGGTGCGATTAACACGGCCATGATCATTGGCGCGCTTCCGTTCTCTGTCGTGATGGCATTGATGGGGATCTCGTTGATCAAGGCGCTTTGGAATGACGCTCGTCGCGCCAAACAGTAAACGTCTGAATTCGCAAAAAAGAAGGGGCCTGATGCTTGCGCATCGGGCCCTTTTTTGTTTCGCTGTCCCGATGATGGATATTGCATGGGTGCGGTCCCAATTCCCCGCGTTTGAGGTGCCGTCGTTAGACGGTCAGGCTTTCTTTGAAAATGCAGGTGGGTCCTATACCTGCCGTCAGGTCGTGGATCGATTGCACCGGTTCTACACAGAACGAAAGGTGCAGCCTTATGCGCCTTATGATGCGTCCCGTTTGGGTGGCGAAGAAATGGACGAGGCCCGCGTCCGTTTGGCTGCCATGTTGGGCGTTGCTACGCACGAGCTGTCGTTTGGTCCATCGACCACGCAGAACGTTTATGTATTGGCAAATGCGGTGCGTCGTTGGTTGAAGCCGGGTGATGCGATCATTGTCACCAATCAGGATCACGAGGCAAACTCTGGTCCTTGGCGTCGTTTGGCTGAGGAGGGGATTGATGTTCGTGAGTGGCAGATTAATCAGGTTACTGGCCTTTTGAACCCTGAAGATCTAGCCAATATGCTGGATGACAAGGTGAAGCTGGTTTGTTTCCCGCATTGTTCCAACGTTGTGGGTGCCATCAATGATGTGCCTGCGATTACCGCCATAGCAAAGGCCGCGGGTGCCCGCGTTGTTGTGGACGGTGTCAGCTATGCCCCGCATGGATTTCCCGATGTTGGCGCGCTTGGCTGTGATGTGTATATGTTCAGTTCATATAAGACATATGGTCCACATCAGGGTGTCATGGTTATTCGGGAAGATTTCGGTTTTGATCTACCTAATCAGGGGCACCATTTTAACGGCGATACGCTGTATTATCGGTTTACACCTGCGGGGCCGGATCATGCGCAGGTCGCTGCTTGTGCGGGTATGGCCGATTACATGGATGATTTTTCTACTCATCATGGCGGTGGAACAGGCGCGGAGGCGGCGCGTTTTACCCATGATATGATGCGGTCACATGAGGTGGCGTTGCTGCAACCGTTGTTGGATTATGTCAGTGCCAAGAATTCCGTCCGGTTGATTGGTCCGACTGGTGCTGCAGGACGCGCCCCGACGGTTGCTATGGCGTTAAATACGTCGGCTGAGGATGCCGCTGTCGCACTTGCTCCGCTTGGCATTATGGCTGGTGGTGGCGATTTTTATGCTGGTCGCCCGTTGGGGGCGATGGGTGTTGATATGGATCGCGGCGTTTTGCGCGTCAGCTTTGTACACTACACGCAAAAAGCCGAAGTCGACCGATTGATTGCAGCGCTTGATCAAGTGATCTAGCAGCCGTTTGAGTATTTAGAAAAAAGCAAGACAGGGGATGCCCTTGTTTTGCGTTGCACAGCATTAGGTTCAAGTCATGACAAATACATCCCCCATTATTTTATGGTTTCGCCGTGATTTACGGTTGGCTGACCATGCCGCGCTCACTGCAGCTTGCGCGACCGGTCGCCCAATTATTCCGCTGTTTATTAACGACGATCTTGTGGCTGGGCAGGGGGCTGCGCCACGGTTCCGGCTGGGCATGTCGGTGGGTGCGTTGGCAGATGATTTGGTGGCTGTCGGGTCCGCTTTGATTTTGCGCAAGGGAACTGCGCTGGATGTGTTGCGCGATGTGATTGCCCAATCGGGGGCGGGGGCTGTATATTGGTCCCGCTTGTATGATCCCGTGTCTAAGGACCGCGATGTTGCGGTGAAGGCTGCGTTAAAGGAAGACGGCATTGAGGCCCAATCGTTTGCGGGACATTTGCTGTTTGAGCCTTGGACGGTCGAGACCAAAACAGGCGGGTTCTATAAGGTGTTCACGCCGATGTGGAAAATGGTCCGTGGGCGTGAATTGCCAGCGACATTGCCGCGTCCTGCGCGTATTTTGGCACCGGAACAGTGGATTGCATCTGATACCTTGGCTGACTGGCAGATGGGCAATGATATGCGCCGCGGCGCAGACGTGATGCGCCCATATTGCACAGTTGGAGAGGCTGCGGCACAGCACCGGTTAGATGCCTTTATCAAAGACCGTGTCGCAGGTTATCAGTTGAACCGTGATCTTCCGAGCGTTGATGGCACATCGCGGCTGTCGGAGAATCTGACCTATGGAGAGATCTCTCCACTGACATGTTGGCACGCAGGCTGGGCGGCCTTGCACAGCGGCAAGGCTGATTCAGAGATATTTTTGAAGGAATTAGTTTGGCGCGAGTTTGCATACCATTTGGCGCATCATACGCCGCGCATTATTGACCAAAATTGGAAACCTGATTGGGACAATTTTCCGTGGAATACGGACGCAAACCATCCCGAGGTAATAGCTTGGAAACAGGGCCGCACAGGCATTCCATTTGTCGATGCGGCCATGCGTGAAATGTACGTCACGGGAACTATGCACAATCGTGGCCGCATGATCGTCGCTTCCTATTTGACCAAGCATCTGATGACAGATTGGAAGATTGGCAAAGCTTGGTTTGATGACTGTCTGATTGATTGGGACCCAGCAAGTAACGCGATGGGGTGGCAATGGTCGGCAGGATCTGGCCCAGACGCGACACCTTATTTTCGTGTATTCAATCCCGTGACCCAATTGGACAAATTCGATAAAATGGGCGGTTATGCTGCCCGCTGGATTGCCGAAGGTCGCAAAAATCCATCACCAACAGCGATGTCGTATTTTGATGCTATTCCAAAGGCTTGGGGCCTGTCTGCGAATATGCCTTATCCTGATCCGATCGTTGAACTGGCCGCGGGGCGCAACCGTGCATTGAGTGCCTATCAAAATCGTGCATTTTAACCAAGTTCCAGTAACTTTCCGTAGCGCAATGCGTGACTTAGACGCTTCGCGCATTAGTATATGTTAACGTTTCGCCACAAAATCAGTAAACTACCACGACAGGACAATTTAATGACGTTGACGACCACCAAAGGCCAAGACAATCTGCCCCGCTATTTTGCGGCGGTTTTCGATGTGATGAAAACCATGAAGCGTGGTCAGATTGATGTGGTTTTGCCCGATGGTCGGACGTTTCGCGCCAAAGGGCCCGATGACGGCTATGTCGCGACATTGCAGGTGCATAACGTTGATCTGTTTTCCCGCATCATCCGCGAAGGCGATCTGGGGTTTTGTGAAGCCTATATGGACGGCTGGTGGTCCACGCCTGACCTGATGGCGTTTATGGACTTGATCCATGATGACGCCGAGGAAATGTATGACGGGTTTCCGGGTCAATTTCTGGTCCGATTTTACGAACAGATGCGGTTTTGGATGCAGGGTAATTCCAAAAAGCAGGCGCGCAAGAATATCTCTTATCATTATGATCTCGGCAATGAATTTTATGGTCTTTGGTTGGATGATACGATGACGTATTCATCAGCTAAGTTTGATGAGGGCGCGCAATCGCTTGAGGCCGCGCAGACTGCCAAATACAAATCTATGATCGACCAAATGGGCGTCCAATCGGGCGATCACGTGCTAGAGATCGGCTGCGGCTGGGGCGGGTTCGCTGAATATGCTGCCAAGGATCGTGGCATCAAAGTAACTGGCTTGACGATTTCGCAAGAGCAGCATGACTATGCCGTCGCGCGCATGGACCGTTTGGGCCTGTCCGACATGGTCACGATCAAGATGCAAGATTACCGCGACGAGACGGGTCAATATGACGGCATTGCCAGCATCGAGATGTTCGAGGCTGTCGGCGAAAAATACTGGCCGGTATATTTTGAAGCCGTGCGTGATCGCCTTAAACCGGGTAAAAACGCGACTTTGCAGATCATTACTGTCGAACATCGTCGTTGGGAAATTTACAAACGTGGTGTTGATTTCATTCAGAAATATATTTTTCCAGGTGGTATGTTGCCAAGCCCAGTCGTGTTGCGCGAAGAAGTTGAAAAGGCTGGCTTGACCGTCGCCCATTCGATCGAGTTTGGCGAAAGTTATTCCCAAACCCTGCGCCAATGGCATGAGACGTTTAACGCTAAGTGGGATGATGTCGCCTTAATGGGATTTGATGATCGGTTCCGCCGGATGTGGAACTTTTACCTGACCTCTTGCGCTGGCACGTTTCATAGCGGAAACTGTGACGTAACGCAGATTACGATAACGCGCGCACCCTGAGACGCGCGAGGTCTGCACCGATTTTAAGGAGCAGACCTATGCCTACCGCCGCAAAACTTATAGCCGCACTCGCCTTTGCCGTCATTGGATACGTGATTTTCGTGTCCATGGTCATTGTCTTCGCGGACGACAGAATCCCAGGTTACTTGTTGCCGCTATGTTGTGGGTCCGGATTGATCGTTGGTTGGGTGCTGTGTGGAAAGAATGCACATGGCCTCAAGTCTGGGATCGGAACGGGTTATACTGCGATTGTCGCCCAAGTGTTTATTATCCTATTTTTCATGTCGTTTATGACGATGCTGCAGCGATCCTTGCGGAGCAGGTACGATGGCCCAATGGATGCTATGACAGATACGTTTACGCTTGTGTCTGAGAATGCGTTTAAGTTTGCGACACCTGAAATCGGTATGATTGTTTTGATTGGTGGCTTTGTCGGCGGTGCATTGACAGGTTTAGCTGCCCGTCGGTTCCCTCATTGATGCAAATTTTCGTTTACGGGACGTTGCAGTCGTCTGCCCTTTGCCATGCGGTTGCGGGCGGTGGGCATATCACGCAAGTTCCGGCCACGCTGGCTGATTACGGAATTTTGCCTGTCGCGCAGAACGTGGTTCCGCTTATCCGCGCCAAAGTGGGTGCTGTGACGTCAGGTGCGATCTTGTTAGGTGTGACCCCAGAGCAGCTTCATAGGTTAGATACTTATGAAGGCGCGTTTGGGTATGCGTTGATAGATGTGACTGTCCAGACCGATGGGGGGCCTGCGACAGTTAAGATGTATCTTCCACCAAACGACATTGCGGTGGGCGACGGTGATTGGTCTTTATCCCAATGGATCGCGAAATATGAACCGATGGCCGTGCTGGCCGCGACAGAGCTGTTTGCGCATAAACCACCATTGAACCGTGATCAGATTGCCCGCAATTGGCCAATGATCGAAAAACGCGCATGGGCCAAGCAGGCTGCGCGCGGGCAGGGCACCCTTGCCAGTTTGCGTCACGATGCTGTGGCCGATGATTTTATAGTGATAAGTGAAGCCCCACCAAAGGGCGATTTTTTTCGTATTCAGCAGATGAACGTGCAGTATCGTCAATTTGACGGGACCCAAAGCGATGTGGTGCCCCGCGAGGTGTTTGTCGGCATCGATGCCGCGCTCGTGTTGCCATACGATCCAAAGCGTGACCGCATTTTACTGATCGAGCAGATCCGTATGGGGCCTATCGTTCGCCAAGACCCCAATCCATGGGTATTGGAACCTATCGCAGGGATGATTGATGCAACCGAAACCCCCGATCAATCTGCCCTGCGCGAAAGCGTGGAAGAGGCCGGATTGTCGGATATGGACCTGCGTCACTTGTCGTCTTTCTATCCGTCCCCCGGATCATCGACCGATTATTTCCACGCCTATCTAGGGCTTTGTGATCTGCCCGATGATCATGCCAAATTTGGTGGATTAGACACCGAGGCCGAAGATTTGCGCCTGCATATCTTATCGTTTGATCGCGCTATGAAATTGGTTGCCAGCGGCGAGATCAATGCAGGCCCCTTGGTGATGATGCTTTGTATGCTTGGTATGCAGCGGGATGCATTGCGCAGCGGCGGCTGACGACTTACATATAAACAACACGATATCAAAGGGCGTATGATGCATATTAAATCAGATCTGGCTGCCGCTGTGGGCAATACTCCGTTGATTAAACTGCGCGCAGCATCGGAGGCGACGGGCTGCACTATTTTGGGCAAGGCCGAGTTTATGAACCCCGGTCAATCTGTCAAAGACCGCGCCGCTTTGTTCATCATCCGTGATGCCATCGCCAAAGGCACCCTGAAACCAGGTGGTACTATTGTCGAAGGCACCGCTGGCAATACGGGCATTGGACTGGCGTTGGTTGGTGCATCTATGGGGTTCAAGACGGTCATCGTCATTCCTGAAACCCAGTCGCAAGAAAAGAAAGATATGCTTCGCCTTGCGGGTGCCACGTTGATCGAGGTTCCAGCGGCGCCCTACAGAAACCCCAACAACTTTGTCCGGTATTCTGGTCGCTTGGCCGAGGCAATGGCGCGTGAAACCAATGAAGGTGTTGTTTGGGCCAATCAGTTTGACAACATCGCCAACCGTCAGGCCCATATTGAGGGCACAGGCCCAGAGATTTGGGAACAAACCGGCGGCAAGGTCGACGGGTTTATTTGTGCTGTGGGGTCCGGTGGAACGCTGGCCGGTGTTGGCATGGCGTTGCAGCCAAAGGGCGTCAAAATGGGTCTTGCCGATCCTGATGGCGCAGGTCTGCATAGCTTTTACACCACTGGCGAAATTGCGATGTCGGGAGGCTCTATTGCCGAAGGCATCGGTCAGGTGCGCATTACGGCCAACCTTGAAGGGTTCACGCCTGATTTTAGCTATAACATTCCAGATACCGAAGCGTTGCCGATTGTGTTTGACCTGCTTGAAAATGAAGGATTGTGCATGGGCGGGTCATCCGGTGTCAACATCGCTGGCGCCATTCGTATGGCCCGCGACATGGGACCGGGGCATACGATTGTTACCATCCTTTGCGATTATGGCACGCGGTATCAATCCAAACTGTATAACCCTGCATTCCTGCGCGAAAAGGGCCTGCCAGTTCCTGCGTGGATGGACGATGGCAAAACTATAATTCCCGATGTCATGATCGCCGAATGATGTCGCCTTGGGTCAAACTGTGTGTTCTTGCGTGTTTTCTTTGCGCAGGATCAGTGCAGGCGCAATCGCTTGCTGAGAATGGAATTCAGCAAGTTATCGTGGAGGCAGGTGACATAGCCCAGCCAGTTCAGATCGCGGATATTGATCTGTTGGACTGGGAGACTCTGGCCAGCCGCGCCGAAAGTATCGCTGAAACGGGGTCTGCGTCGCGGTTTGCCTTGGGCCGTATCCGCGCAGAGCTTGTCGATTGGCGCAACCAGTTTTCCAATGCTCTGGGAATAAATGCTCATCGTTTGATCACTGTACAGGGTCAAATTGATGCCTTGGGGCCAACTGCGGATGTCGCAGGTGTTGATGGCGTCATTGGTGCGCGTCAGGCCACGCTTACGACGTTGCAGAGCCGGTTATTACAACCCCAGTTGTTGGCCCAAGAGGCTTTTGCACGTGCCAACGGCTTGGTTACCGAAATTGACCGTCAGCAGCGTGCAATTGAGACCCTGCGGCTAACGACGCGCGGTGTATCCCCCGTTAACCCAACTCATTGGCCCACGGCCTTGGGCAAAGTTCAGGCTGGTTTGTCTAATCTAGGGGTTGAGTTTTGGAACATCTCAGCCGCACACCTCAGCACGGACGGCCTCGCTCGTCGGCTATTGTTGGTTGTGGTCGCGTTGATCGGTGCGGGCATTGTTTTGACACGTGCGCGGGCTTGGATTGCGTCGTTTGTGGCCAGGCCATTGCCGACATCGGCCCGCGCTGCGTCTGCATTGCGGTTTGTGATTTCGCTCGCAAGTATTGTGATGCCCATTTTGGGGTTGGTGCTGGTCACCGTGATCCTAAGCTTATCAGGCTTATTTGGCATAAATGCCTTAGATATATTGGCTGTTTTACCACTTGCTGGTGCATTGATTTTCTTCGCAAAATGGTTGGCAGACTACTATTTCCCAATCAGGCGTGAAGATGATGGAATTTTGGGGTACGAGGTTGACGTTCGCATTAGGGCCCGCCGATTGACCAGCGGTTTGGGCTGGATGATGGCCGTATCTGTTATGCTCGATGCGCTGATGGACACAACCGAGGCTGCGGCAGTATCGCTAGATGTGATCAACTTGCCGTTTCAACTGATCGTTGGCATCCTTCTTTGGCAGCTTGGTGGTTTGATTGTACAACATGCGCGTCCGGACACGACCGCCATTTTCAAGCGGAGCCGTCTGCGTGTCTTTATTGGCCGTACGGCCCAAGTGTTAGCCGTGGCAGGGCCCTTTGCGTCCGTACTTGGGTATGGCGCTGCTGCAATTGCGATTACAATTCCGTCGGTTGTGTCGCTGGCAATCGTGGCGATGGTCGTCGTGTTACAACGATTAAGCTATGCCATCGCCACGCCTGACGGCCCAAAGCTGGTTGATGAAAACAACAACCCCGATCCAACGGGCCTATTGCCTGTCACAATTAACTTTGTACTCGCAATGCTAAGCCTGCCATTGCTTGCTTTAGTTTGGGGGGTAAGTGTGGCCGAATTGGTTGAGATTTGGACCCGCTTCCTGACCGGATTTAGCGTGGGTGAAACCCAAATTTCCCCGTCCAATTTCCTGATGTTCATTGTGATATTCATGTTAGGCGTCTTGATCACCCGCTTTATCAAAACGACGCTGAAAATCACGGTGATGCCACGGACAAGATTTGATCTGGGCGGTCAAAATGCCGTTGTTGCGGGCTTTGGATATGTCGGAATATTCCTGTCGGCAGTGGTTGCATTTGGCGTGGCGGGCATTGATTTATCATCGCTTGCGATTGTTGCTGGCGCCTTGTCGGTTGGTATCGGTTTTGGTTTGCAAAACATCGTGTCGAATTTTGTATCCGGGATCATTTTGTTGATCGAGCGTCCTGTGGTTGAAGGTGACATGATCGAAGTTGGTGGCCAGATGGGCTATGTCCGCGACATATCCGTGCGCTCTACCCGAATTGAGACATTTGACCGAACTGATGTGATCATTCCCAATGCGGACCTTGTCAGCAATCAGGTAACGAATTGGACACGCGGCAATCTGGTGGGGCGCGCGATTGTGCCTGTTGGTGTAGCCTACGGCACCGACACGGAACAAGTCACACAAATTCTCCGCGAGGTGGCCGAGGCGCATCCTTTGGTTCTTTTGAACCCGCCACCCGCCGTTTTGCTGACTGGGTTTGGTGCCGATAGCATCGACTTTGAAATCCGTGCGATTATTCGTGATGTGAACTTTGTTTTGGTCGCCAAATCCGAGATGTTCCATGCCATTGTCGCCCGCTTTGACGCAGCTGGCATAGAGATACCATTTGCACAGCGTGATCTTTGGCTCAGAAACCCCGAAGCGCTTCATCCAAAGGGAGAGGTCTAATGACGACCCCACTTTTCCGTCAAGACGCCTATTTGCGCGAAACAACTGGCACCGTGACCCAGATCACGTCAGAGGGCGGGATCATCTTGGATCAAACTGTGTTCTATCCAACGTCTGGCGGGCAGCCGGGCGACAGCGGTGTGCTGATTTGGGACGGCGGACGTATCGAGATTGCAACAGCGATCAAGGGCGAGGGTGACGCCATTGTTCTTGTGCCATCGGAACCACTTGCGTTGCCGGCTGTTGGAACGACCCTGACGCAGTCGATCACATGGGACCGCCGCCACCGTTTGATGCGTGTGCACACCGCGTTGCATCTACTGTCTGTGGTGATCCCGTTACCTGTGTCTGGTGGTTCGATCGCTGCTGAAAAGGGTCGTTTGGATTTTGATATGCCCGAAGCCCCTCAGGACAAAGCCGCGCTTGACGCAACGCTGAACAAGTTGATTGCGTGTAATTTCGCCGTCACAGATGAATGGATAACCGAGACCGCATTGGATGCCAATCCGGGGCTGGTCAAAACCATGTCAGTGCAGCCGCCACGTGGGTCTGGCCAGATTAGATTGGTTCGGATCGGGCAGGGTGATGACACTGCCGATTTGCAACCTTGCGGTGGCACCCATGTTGCAAACACATCCGAGATCGGGCGTGTCCGCATTGGCAAGGTGGAAAAAAAGGGCAAGCAAAACCGCCGCGTCTATTTGCACCTTGAAGGATAACGGATGTTCCGCACCGTTTCGATTTTAACTGTCATTGTCTGCGCGGTGTTGTTTGCACTGCTGCTTTTGTCACCGGAAAGTTATGTCGGAACATATGGTGTGACCGATGACGCTGGGGCTGTGTTTATGGTGCGCCGCGCAGCGCCAATGTTTTTGGGTTTCGCTGTGATGCTTTGGTTTGCCCGTGACGCTGGCCAGTCGCGCGTGCGTGATGCGTTGTGTTGGGGGATTGCTGTGGCATTTACTGGTGTGGCTTTGACTGGCATGTTTGAATATATGCGCGGTGTGGCCAATGCGGTTATTTTAGCGGCGGCGACCGGTGAACTATTGATTGCGGCGCTATTTTTGCGTGCGACAAAAGCCTAGCTCGACAAGTCTTTTTGTACCGAATGATCCAGCATATGTTCGCTTTCTGGCAATCCTTCGCGTGAAAGCAAAATAGCAAAGGGCCGCAGGGCTGGCACGTGGCTGCAAACCACCAGTAGCATAACCATGATTGGCACTGACAGGAACATGCCAGGAATGCCCCATACTGCCCCCCAGAACGCCAATGATAGAATGATCCCAAAAGCCGACAACCGCAGCGCACGCCCCATCAAAAGCGGATCGATGATGTTACCATTCAGGAATTGAATGCTCCCTGCAATCACGAAAATGATGCCAGTCATTGTGGCATCGCCCGCCTGCACATGCGCGACCAGAGTGATCAATGCAGTCGCGATAATGGATCCGACGTTCGGGATATAGTTAAGTACAAAGGTGATCACACCCAAAGCCGTCGCAAGTTCGAGCCCAAACATTTTGGCCAGTACATAGACCATCGCCCCAGTGATCGCTGAAATGACGGTTTTGACCAATAAGTAATAGTTCACACGGTGAATGATTGAGTTGATGATCCGACCGATCCGGTCTGCTTGAGTTGGATCGCCGACAAAGTTATTTAGTTTAGTCCCAAACCAGATGCGTTCCCCAAACAAAAAACCAACGAATAAGATCACAAGGACTGTACCTTGGGTGATATTGCCCGCTTGCCCTGCGGCGGTGCGCAAATAGCTGGATGCGTCGACGGATCGCATCGAATTGAATATCGCCTCTTGGGTGGCGGGACCCATAAAGCTGAACAAAGACGCGACGGCGGATGGTGCGCGCTCTGCATAGCTAAGCGTTGTCACGAGGACCGTATTCACTTGGGCCAACAAGATTGATGTCAGCGTCAGCAGTGCCGTTGCAATTAGGATCATGGCGGCAACCGTTGCCACAAAGCTAGGGATGCGCGCTGGCCCAATCCGCAAGCGAGCGATGAAGTTAATGACATCGGATGTCAGACTGAACAGAATGATCGCTGTTGCCAGAGAAATGAGCATAAACCGCGCTTGCACAAGCAAAAATAGGACGACCGCAAAGGCGATAATCACCAATGCGCCAGTTTGTACGCGTTGAAGGTCAGCT
>JBLHXF010000013.1:0-72478 GCA_047629435.1 Yoonia sp.
CTTCAGCAAATCCGCGTCTCCGCATCTTCACCTCCATCGCACCATCTCAGCGTCGCCGCTCGTCCGGTAAGGGGGGTTCTAGAGTTAGCCGTGTACTCCCGCAACCCCTATTTACAGAAAAGATGAAATTCTTTGAATTTCCGCGATTTAGCCATGTTTTAAGGAGGTTAGCAGCGGGAAGTTTCGCCTACGTGGGGTCATATCGCAACTTTATAACCCTGCTGATTTCAACCAATCCCTACATCTTGGGTTATCCACAGACTTACCCACAAGAGGCTGTGAAAATCCCATGTGAACTTTAGGTGATTCACGCTGTTTTCGACCGCGCCCACTTGAAACGTACAGCCAGCAGGCCAAGAATCACGGCCATGTAGGCAATCGGCTCAATCTGAAAGCCTTTTACCAGCCAAAGATAATGGACGCCTGCAAGGACAGCGATTGGATATGTCAGTTTATGTAGCTTACGCCAAACCAACGGCCCCATCTTGCGCAAGGACCGATTGTTAGACGTGATCGCCAATGGGGTCATAAGCACAAAGGCCAACATACCAACCGTCACGTATTTACGTTTCACGACTTCCATCCAGACCCGCTCAAACGTTTGTACATCGAGAACTGCCCAAACCAGAAAATGAGCAAGTATCAGGAAGAAGGTTGTCACCCCAATGGCGCGGCGGAACTTAATCAAGTTAATCCCCGTCCATGTACGTAGCGGCGTGATCAGCAATCCTGCAATCAGCAGCTTAAGCCCAAGCTCTCCGTATTCACGTTCAAGCCAGTTGATTGGCTCTGGGCCACCACCCTTCCCTGTTGCAGCCAGATAGAACATCCAGCCCGTCCAAGCCGCGACAATCCAGTAGATCGGCCAAGCGGGAATTTTGCGCAGGGCGCCATTTATCGTGTTTGCAATTGTCATGGAGGATATTCTCTACTTGTATATAGTGAGCGGCCCGACAACTTGCCGGGCCGCCATAGGGGTTAAATGTCGACGGACAGATCCATGCCTTCGTAAAGGCTGGCAACTTCGTCTTCATACCCGTTAAACATCAACGTTGGTTGACGTTTGGCGAACAGACCGCCACCAATCTCGCGGTGAGTTGCTTGGGACCACCGCGGGTGATCCACCTCTGGATTTACGTTACTATAGAAACCGTATTCGCGGGCGTTGGCGTTGTTCCAGCTGGTTGGCGGCTCTTCATCCGAGACCGTAATGCGAACAATCGACTTGATTGATTTAAAACCATACTTCCACGGAACAACGACGCGGATCGGCGCGCCAGACTGGTTCGCAAGCGGTTCGCCATAAATACCCGTCGCCAGCAACGTTAGCGGATGCATCGCTTCGTCTATACGCAGTCCTTCTACATACGGGAAATCCAGCACGCGGCGTTGAACGCCGATCATGTTCTCTTCTTGGACAACGGTTTCAAAGGCAACGTATTTGCCGCTTGCCTGCACGCCAGCCTTTTTCAAAACGTCCGCAAGCTCGACACCATTCCATGGCACGACCATCGCCCACGCCTCTACGCAGCGGAACCGATAGATGCGTTCTTCGATATCAAGACCATCAATCAGGTCAGCGACACTATACTCACCCGGATTATCAACAAGACCATCGACTTTGATCGACCACGGCGACGTCACAAGTTTATGGGCGTTCTCGGCGGGATCAGACTTGCCAGTGCCGAACTCGTAATAGTTGTTGTATGTCGTGATGTCCTCAAGACTGTTTGGCTCAAGCGTGTCTTGGGCAGCTGCTTGGGTTGCACTAAACCCGATTGCGCCCAGCCCGACAGCACCGGCCATGATCTGGCGGCGGTTCATCACCATCGACTTTGGGGTTACGTCAGCAGCAGTCAGGTCGTTGGTCCAGCGATAGGCCATAAAGGCACCTCCATTAAAAAGCATTACGTCTTACTTGGGGGGTTATACGCACAAAACCTATGAAAGGTTTCTCACGATGCCGCCAGCCGGATGAAACGTTTTGAACCGAACAGCCGAAACGCCACATTTCAGCCGGATACTGGAAACAATGCGTAGATCAGAATGCGCATTAATGGCGAAACCAAGCACAATTCGATGCCAAATGTGGCAATTCACCACCTAACACATTGATATAAATACAAAATGATCCTTAAAATTTGTCATAGTTTCACCATAAACGGGGTAACATATTAAAAGCGTTAACTATTTCACCGTTGTGTTCCGAATTTTGAATTACCTTCCCTTCGCCAAGTTAAGGGACCCGACCCAAAGGATTATCGTTGTGACCAATTATCAAGACCCCGCAAATGACGTGCAGCAACCTGTCATCATCACAGGTGCAGCGCCTATCCCCCCAGTTATTACGGCTGGAAACACGGTTACAGGCTCCCTTGGAGCCACGACGAGTTCACGGCGTGGAACAATTGTAGATCAGTTTGACGATTTCACCCTTAGGACTGAAATTGGCGAAACCTACACTGTCGTTGTGACGGACCCATATGACGCCGGGTACTGTCTTTTCGTCGAAGGCGCGCTAATCGAAAATGCGTATAATCCCGATACACTCTCGTATTATTACACCTTCACCGCGACACAGACGTCAACGGATTTTAGGCTTTTCGACGACGGCGATTTATCCCCGAATGATTACACCATAGCGTTGAATGCGTCGGACGGCCTTTTCATGCCAACGCAGGGTAACGATTACGGCGTCGGGACCAATGACCGCGATGTTGTACGATTGATCAATGGCGACGACGTGTATTTTGCGCTTGATGGCGATGACCGCGTTGATGGCGGCAATGGCGTTGACCAAATCTTTGGCGGCGCAGGCAATGACGATGTGCGCGGCGACGCCGGAGAAGATGTCTTGTTCGGCGGCGATGGCAACGACTATGCCAATGGCGGACGCGGCAACGACATCATCTTCCTTGGTGCGGGCAATGACCGTGGACGTGGTCACGACGGCGATGACACGATCAACGGTGGCACAGGCAATGACCGCTTCTTTGGCGATGCGGGCAATGACACCCTAAATGGTGGCGATGATGTTGATACCATCTTTGGCGGTACCGGCGACGACCTGATCAATGGGGATGCCGGCAACGACAGCCTTAGTGGAGACAATGGATCCGATGAGATGTTTGGCGGCGATGGTGACGACAAAATTAACGGCGGCAACCAAAATGACGAACTGCACGGCGATGCAGGCGGCGACAAAATTAACGGTGGCACGGGCGACGATCTTGCCTACGGCGGCATCGGAAACGATGACTTGCGCGGGGACGCCGGATCAGACGAACTGTATGGCGACGACGGCGACGATTACATCAACGGCGGCAACGATGACGATCTTATTTATGGTGGCACCGGAAACGACGACATGCTGGGCGAAAACGGGTCCGACGAAATGTATGGCGACGACGGTGACGACAGCCTGAACGGCGGCAACCAAGACGACATGTTGTTTGGCGGCGCTGGCAGCGACAGCTTGCGTGGCGGTGAAGGCAATGATCTGCTTGATGCTGGAACGGGTGATGATTGGGCACAAGGTTTCCGTGGTGACGACACGATCGTTCTGGGCGACGGCGATGACCGTGCGCGCGGTGGCGACGGCGCAGACATTATCTATGGCGGCGCAGACGATGACCGCATCTTTGGTGATGCAGGCGACGACATATTGTATGGTGGGTCCGGCAATGACTATTTGCACGGCGGTGCGGGTGCTGACGTTTTTGTCTTTGAGGCAGGCGACCAGACTACCACCATCGACGACTTTAATGCGGCCGAAGATCAATTGGACATAACCGATATACTGGTTCCGTTCGGTGGCCTCCCGTTCGACATCAATAACCCGCTCGATGGTGCACTTCTTTATGGCTACCCCTACGCGGACTACGCGTCAGAGATAGACGGCAACGTCGTGATTGATTTCGGCAACGGCGACATCTTGACCTTAAATGACATTTCGCTTTCTGACCTTGGCGCCGCAAACTTCGTTCATGGGGATTTCTTCTAGTAGGCAAAAGAGGTTCTGGACTAAGCCGTTCAAAATTTGAAACCGACAATCGACCAACATTGCAAGCAACACAATGCCCCCGACAGTTCGTGCTGTCGGGGGCATTGTGTTGCTCATGAATGTGATTTTTCAATGTATCTTTGATGGCAGCATTACCTTCTCCACAATCGAGTTAATATTAGGTTAATAACGGAAACAATGTACCTAACGACACATTCATTAACGCCAATACCAATTACAATCAAAATAGAAAATGTGGCACGGATGACTTAAGTAGTTGATTTGAAAATTAAATTTCCTATGTATTCGCCATAGTTTGGCCACAAATTACGTAAGCTGTTAAAGATGTTGGCGAATTCTTGCCGAGTGGTGCATTCGAATTGATTCTGATGCAACGGTATCAACAACCTAGGTCCTGGGGGGACTACTAATATGACAAATTTTATTGAAACAATTGAAAACGACGTTGAGCTCTCAGCAATTAACGAGCTGCCTTTCGTCGCATTACCGACACTCGCACCTGGTGACACCGTGACCGGCACAATCGGCGCAGAAGGCGACACCGCAGACACGCTCTCGCTTCATGTTGTTGCAGGCCTATCATATAACTTTTCGTATTCTATCAACGGATCAGACGATATCACTGTCGTTTTCCCAACATATGGCATCTTTGAACTTAATGACGGCGTAAGTAGCGTAACGTTTTTTGGCAGTCCCGAAGAAACCACAGGAACGGTCGATATTTCGATCCTCAGAGATCTAGAAACAAACACCGTTCCAAACAACTACACTTTCTCGTTCGAAGTAGCTGTCCCATTCGCACCATCGCAGGATGACGACATCGGCGTCGGAACGTCAGAGGCGGACACGATCCGCCTGATCAACGGTGACGATTTGTATTACGCATATGCCGGCGATGACCGCGTTGATGGCGGCAATGGCGACGATGAAATCTATGGTGGCGACGGCAATGACGACGTGCGCGGCGATGCGGGCAACGATGAACTGTTCGGTGGCATTGGCGACGACTACGCAAACGGAGGTCGCGGCAACGACCTGATTGATCAGGGCGACGGCGATGACCGTGCGCGCGGAAACGACGATGATGACGAAATCTATGGTGGCGCGGGCGAAGACCGTATCTATGGTGACGCGGGCAACGATTATTTGGACGGCGGCGATGATGCCGACGTTATGCTCGGCGGAAACGGCGACGATGAAATGTACGGCGGAGGCGCACGCGACGTCATGCTGGGCCAAAACGGCATCGACTACATGTACGGTGGTGAAGGCAACGACGTCATGAACGGCGGCAACCAAAACGACGTCATGTTCGGTGGCGCTGGCTTTGACCGTATGGTTGGTGGTGTTGGTAACGACCAGATGTTTGGTGGCGAAGGCAACGACCGCGTCTTTGGCTTCCGCGGCGAAGACACAATGATCCTTGGTGGCGGTAACGACACCGCGCGCGGCGGCGACGATGCCGATGTCATCTCGGGCGGAGAAGGCAACGACCGGATTTACGGCGATGGTGGCGATGATAGGCTCACTGGCGGATCTGGACGCGACCACATGTTTGGTGGCGAAGGCAGCGATATCTTTGTTTTCGAATTCGGTGACTTCCGGACTGTCGTTCGCGATTTTGACGCCACAGAAGACCAGATAGATATCACGGATTTCGCTTTCCTTCTGCCCGACGATTTTGGTTCAGATTTCCTGATTCCAGACGTCGGTGATGCCCTCAACTTACCTTTTTGGGTTAATCCCGATGCAGTTCGTGAAACAAACGGCAACCTTGTCTTCAACTTTGGAACAGGCGACGTCCTGACACTGTCGAATACGACGCTCGCTGATCTGAGCGTCGACAACTTCGTGTTGCCGGATGATTTCTTCGTGCCTGACGTTCTTGGTTAAAAATTGGCCTTAGGCGAAAATAAGGGGCCACGCAAATTTGCGTGGCCCCTTATTCGTATCCATGGCTTTGGCCAATTGCACGTCTTAATGCACAACTGCATCATCTGGTCGCGGTCGGGTCGATCCAGCCACGCGGTCACCCACAAGCAGCCCGTCAGGGCCCACATCAACCGATACCTCGGCCCCATCCATGACATCGCCTGCCAAGATCATTTCGGCCAACGGGTCTTGGATTGCGCGCTGGATCACACGTTTCAGCGGACGCGCACCGAACACCGGATCATAGCCTTCGTCAGCCAGCCATTTCAGCGCAGCCTCGGACAAATCAAGCGTCATGTTGCGCCCAGCCAAACGCTTGGACAAAAGACGCAGCTGGATTTCTACAATGCCAGCCATGTCTTCTCGGGCCAGACGGTCAAAGATGACTGTCTCGTCCAGACGGTTCAGAAACTCGGGCCGGAAATGACCGCGCACTGCTTCCATCACATCATCTTTCGCCGCAGCAGCATCCGCCCCATCAGGCAGTTGGCTTAGCGCTTGCGCCCCAAGGTTTGACGTCAGGATGATCAGCGTTTGCTTAAAATCAACCTTGCGGCCCTGACCGTCAGTCAGCACCCCGTCATCCAGAACCTGCAACAACACGTTGAACACATCTGGATGCGCCTTTTCGACCTCGTCGAACAGCACAACCTGATATGGCCTGCGCCGCACAGCTTCGGTCAGCACACCGCCCTCGTCATAACCAACATAGCCAGGAGGCGCACCAATTAGGCGGCTTACAGCATGTTTTTCCATGAATTCGGACATATCAATACGGACCATCGCATTGTCATCGTCAAACAAATACTCGGCCACGGCCTTGGTCAATTCAGTCTTACCGACACCCGTTGGCCCAAGGAACAAGAACGATCCAAGCGGACGGTTTTCGTCGTTCAAACCGGCACGGGCACGGCGAACCGCATTAGACACGGCGGTAACAGCAGTGCGCTGGCCGATCACACGACGACCAAGCTCTTCTTCCATGCGCAATAGTTTTTCGCGCTCGCCTTCAAGCATCTTGGACATCGGGATCCCTGTCCAACGCTCTACGACCTGAGCGATCTGTTCTGGACGCACGGCGTCTTCAACCATTAAGTCATCGGCTTGCTCTGCTTCGCCTAATTTACGTTCCAATTCAGGGATCACACCATACGACATCTCGCCAGCCTTGGCCAAATCGCCTTCGCGTTTAGCGATATCCAATTCGGCGCGCGCACGATCCAGCTTTTCTTTCAGCTCTCGCGATCCCTCCAACTTGTCCCGCTCCGCTTGCCATTTGGCGGTCATTTCAGACGCACGGTCCTGCAAATCGGCCAGCTCTTTTTCAAGCTTCGCAAGCCGATCCTTGGATGCGGCATCGTCTTCTTTACCAAGCGCCATGGATTCGATCTGCAACTGCATGATCGACCGATCCAGCGCATCCAGCTCTTCTGGTTTACTGTCGACTTCCATGCGCAAACGGCTCGCCGCTTCGTCCATCAAATCGATGGCTTTGTCGGGCAAAAATCGGTCCGTAATATAGCGATGAGACAAAGTCGCAGCAGCAACCAACGCCGCATCTGCAATGCGAACACCGTGGTGCAGTTCGTATTTTTCTTTGATCCCACGCAAGATACTTACCGTGTCTGTCACAGTCGGTTCTTCAACCAAAAGCGGTTGGAAACGACGGGCCAATGCGGCGTCTTTTTCCACATACTTGCGGTATTCGTTTAGTGTTGTCGCACCGATGCAATGCAGCTCGCCACGCGCCAACGCAGGCTTGATCAGGTTGGCCGCATCCATCGCGCCCTCGGACGCACCAGCGCCAACAAGAGTATGCATTTCGTCGATGAAAAGAATGATTTCGCCAGCGGCGTCCTCGATCTCCTTCAGAACGGATTTAAGACGTTCCTCAAATTCACCGCGATATTTCGCACCAGCAATCAAGGCACCCATGTCGAGCGCCATTAGCTTTTTATTCTTCAGGCTTTCAGGGACATCGCCATTCACAATGCGCAGCGCCAAACCTTCAGCAATGGCGGTTTTACCGACACCGGGTTCACCGATCAGCACAGGGTTATTCTTGGTCCGGCGCGACAATACCTGCATCGCGCGACGAATTTCTTCGTCACGTCCTATGATAGGGTCAATCTTGCCTTGCTCAGCCGCCTCTGTCAGATCGCGGGCATATTTGGCCAGCGCATCATAACCATCTTCGGCGCTTGCACTATCGGCAGTTCGGCCCTTGCGAATTTCATTGATCGCAGTGTTCAGGCCTTTGGCCGTCACGCCACCTGCATCCAGCGCATCCTTGGCTTTGGATTTCACCAATGCGAGCGCCATCAAAAGACGCTCCACAGGGACAAAGCTGTCGCCTGCCTTCTTGGCCAAGTCTTCAGCTTCAGCCACAATCTTGCCGGTCGTGCTGTCCAGATATACCTGTCCAACATCACCAGATACGACAGCAATTTTGGCGACAGCCGCATCAACGGCCACACGCACAGCAGGTGCATCACCTCCACCGCGCGTGATCAAATTGGCAGCAAGCCCTTGGTCATCGTCCATCAGCGCTTTTAGCAGGTGTTCAGGCGCTAGCCGTTGATGGCTTTCGCGCATTGCGATCGTCTGGGCGGCTTGTACGAAACCGCGCGACCGCTCTGTGAACTTATCTAAGTTCATGGGTCTCTCCTTTATAATAAGCACCCTACCGTGACGCACCCGCATTCGCGGCATACGCCCTTCTTGAGCCTCTTCTTATATGTGGGATGCAACCGCTCTGGGTTCAAGGCAGATTACAAAAATTGACGTCGCCCAAAGGTTAAAGGGGGGGGGGAACCAGTCCGATAAGTTCCCCAAGAATTTCAACTTTGACGACGACATAATTGGAGTATGGAAAAGGGGCATCAATGCTGATGGCGAATGAGAAGACACCAGACGGAAAAGTGACCTACAAGTCCCAAGGCTTGCGCGATTCCATTGTAATGCGCCTCAAAGCGCATGATGCAACGGTGCGATCAACATCGTCAGATGACGTGAAACCCAAGACAGACACCAAGGACACTTAACGAGTATTTTGCATTTCCAAATTCCAGCGATTTTCTACCCCAGTTTGTCGCAGGGATGTTCCGGTGGTGTCGTCACCGTGAACCTTAAGACGTGGTTGTCCCCAATACAGCCGCGTCTTTTGGCATTCTGGGCCGAGTTGCACAGCATCCAACCGCAGGATATGCCCCCTTAAATGTAGCAAGGAGAGCTCACCATGTCCGACGACCGCCTGATCGTTGCCCTCGACGTTCCCAATGTCCTTGATGGATTGGCCTTAGCCACAAAGCTTGGCGACGCCGTAAATTATTATAAAATTGGCCTCGGCATGTTGACCGGTGGTGGTATGGCATTGGCCAACGAGCTTAAATCTGATCACGGTAAACGTATTTTCATGGACATGAAGTTCTTTGATATCGGCGCCACGGTCGAAGCCGCGGTGCGCGGCATGGCGCAATTCGATTTGGACCTGCTGACCGTACACGGTGACCCGCATGTTGTGACCGCCGCCAAACAGGGCGCGGCTGGGTCCAAAATGAAAATCATGGCTGTAACGATCCTAACATCATTGGACCGCGACGATCTGGATGCGTCCTGTATTAAGGCTGGAAATATCGCCGACCTTGTTCAAGAACGCGCTGGCCGCGCTTTTGACGCCGGGGCTGACGGGGTGATCGCATCGCCGCAAGAGGCTGCCTTGATCCGCGCATTACCAGAATCAGTTGGCAAATTAATCGTGACACCAGGTGTGCGACCTGCGGGTGCAGCCTTGGGTGATCAAAAACGGGTCGCGACCCCTGCGCAAGCCATAGCAGACGGTGTGGATCATATCGTTATTGGTCGTCCAATCTGGCAAGCTGCTGATCCACGTGCAGCCGCATTGGCAATCACAGCAGAAATGGCATCGGCCTGACAAAACGCTGATACATTTGGATTCACAACTGCGTGTATCAATAGAAATGAAACTTCTATCTTAGATACGTGTTCCTATCTCAAGTTGAGACAGCCAAAGGAACACAATCATGCGTATCAATAACCTACGTTACAACGCGCGCGCTGGCGCATTTGAGGCATCGGTTGATATTATGCGTGAAGGACGGACATTTCGCTATCCATGTGAATTGCACGCGCCGCAAACGATGGACCCTGCGTCTGTCACGGCTGGGCTTGCTGCCCGCGCGTTGCATATGTCAGATGCTGCCGTCGGCTAACATTTGACCGCGTGACCGGAAATTTTTAAGACCAGAACAAGCCCGCTGCACTGCGCAGCGGGCTTGTTTCTTTAGTTGTCGTTGATATCGCGATCCCAGATTTTGACTGATCCGGTTTTCAATCCAAACACGCGGCGCATCGCTAAATACGCAACAAGTGAAAGCACCGCAAAAACCACAAGCGTTATCGCAAGACCGCCCAGCTGGATCACTGTCAACACCAGCCCAAGCGCCAATGCGCCCAGCGCAAAGCCCAAGAACACAAAGCCCGGCACTAACACCTCGGCAGTGGCAAGAACCAATGCGGCCGAAAACCAAACCCAAGATAGTTCCCAAAGCATCATTTTACTTCCCTTTCAACATTTTGAATGCGTCGCCAAACGCCTCAACCGCGTTGGCGGGTAGAATGATGGTCTGCTTACCAGCGCCGGAACCCAGATTGTTCAAAGCCTCGACTTGCTTCAATGCAACCTGATATTGCGCGGCTTCCAACCCGTTTTCAGAGATCACAGCAGCCACAACCTTGGTCGCATAAGCTTCGGCATCAGCCAGCACACGGCGGGCTTTGGCCTCTTGCTCGGCGGCGTATAAATCAGCATCGGCCTGCAATTCGACGGCGCGTTTGCTACCCTCAGCCTCTGTCACTTGCGCACGGCGCGCACGTTCGGCGTTCAACTGCTGCAACATCGCGGACCGCGTGGCGGCATCTAGGTTCACATCAAGGATTTCAGCGCGGGTGACTTCGATACCCCAATCATCAACCTGTTGGGCAACTTGCGTACGGACAGCGTCAATCAAAGTTGACCGGTTTGCCTGAACTTGATCCAGCTCCATCCGGCCAATTTCAGACCGGACAATGCCAGCCACAGTGGTGGAAATCGCAGCATCCACGTCGCGAATACGGTAAACTGTCTTTTCAGGTTCAATGATGCGGTAAAACACCGACGTTTCAACCTGCACCAGCACGTTATCAGACGTAATCGCATCTTGGGTCATCGACGGCAATTGGCGTTCCAGCACGCTAACTTTATGGCGGATTTTGTCCAGAAACGGCACAATAAAATTAATACCAGGTCCAAGCACTACCCGCAGACGGCCAAACCGTTCGACTACATGTTTTTCACTTTGCGGCACGATGCGCACACCGGCATAAATGCAAACGATGATAAACAACGCCAACAACAAAAGCGGTATGTTCCGACCTAAAAATTCAGTGGCGATTTGTTCCATGTGCGGCGCTGTCCCTAATGTTTCAATAAAGGACAGCTAAGCGTCTTTTAGGCTTTTTTCAACGCAATACCCGCAGAAGGCAGCGCAATAGTTCCCGCAAATCGATCCGCGATCGTCGTGCCAATCGCATCTGCGGTTGCGGGGCTTAATGTCCAACCAAGATGCCCGTGGCCCGTGTTATAAAACACGCGGTCATGTTTGCCTTGCCCAACACGCGGTACCATATTGGGCATCATGGGGCGCAAACCAGCCCAAGGCACACAGTTCTCGGTAGAAACGCCCGGAAAATGCGTCTCAACCCATTTGATCAACGGATCCACACGATCAGCGCGGATATCACGGTTTTCACCGTTAAATTCTGCAGTACCCGCGACGCGGAACCGCCCCTTGCCCAACCGCGATGTGACGATCTTGGCCTTGTCATCCAACAGCGACACATACGGAGCCGCCGCTTGGCTTTCAGCGTCATCCAAGTTCACCGTGATGGAATAGCCCTTTACAGGATACACGTTCACACGGTCGCCCAACATCGACGCGAATTTGCGAGAAGCAACACCTGCCGACACGACAACAGCATCAAACCGGACCTCGTCCGTCGTCACAACGGTCACGCCATCATTAGTTTTTTGAAGATTGGTCACAGGATTGCCAAGGCGGAACGTCACCCCTTGGGTCATCAACCATTTCGCCAACCCATGTGTGAATTTGTGAATGTCGCCCGTGCTATCGCTTTCGGTCCAGTACCCACCAATGATGTCGCCGCGCAGCATTGGTTCTTTGGCTGCGACTTCGGCAGCGGTCAATTCCTGACGGTGCACCCCACCCTCGGTCAGCAATTTATCAATCATGCGCGCATGTTTGAAATCGGCCTCAGTCTTGTAAAAATGCAAAATGCCTGCGGGGCTGAAATCAAAGTCCACACCAGACCTGTCTGCCATTTCCGCCAGACCTGCGCGGGCAGCAACAGCCAAACCAGCCGTCATAACTGTGTTCTTCTTATAGCGCGGGATATTCGCCAGAAATTCAGCCATCCAGCTAATCTTGTGCCATCCGGGGCGCGGGTTCACGGACAATGGCGCATTGCTTTGCATCATCCACTTGATACCTTTTAGGACCGTGGACCATTGGTTCCAAGTTTCCGCGTTGGACGCAGACAACTGACCGCCATTTGCGAAACTGGTTTCCATGCCAGCATAACGCTGACGGTCATAAACCGTCACATCAAAGCCGCGCACATGAAGCGCATAGGCAGTGGTTACGCCAGTAATTCCGGCGCCGATAACAGCAACGTGGGTCATGGTATTTTCCTAACCAATATGATGCGTCCGCACCTTTCGCCCCCGCCGTCTTTGAACCTGAGAGATTCGCCCACTGCGGGCTTGCTCCTTCGGCGGACCATCAAAGGTCTCTCTTCGGCGTTTTGCGCTTCAACCGGTCCATTTGCCTGAGAGTGACCGGGGCGGTTGCTCCTTCGGCGCGGACCAAACCGACTCTCCCGGTTGATGCGTTTCCTATCGGAAACCTATACCGCGTTTTACAAACGGATCAAGTGGACTGTTGGTCCATCCATACAATTAATTGCGGCGGAAATGACGGAACAACATTTGGCGTGTTCAAGAATGTATCTGGGGTCATCATCATCCAACGCTGCCCTTCGTCGCCCAACACCACGTGATCAACCGCCACAGCATCAAGACGGGCCACATAAAACCAATTCATATAACCGGGATCATTCAATGACTGATACCGCACGGCATGACAAATCGCACTTTTCGGTAATTCCAAACCTACTTCTTCACGGACCTCGCGGGTTAATGTCTGCAGCGGCGTTTCGCCCGCGTCACGTGTCCCACCCGGAAGATCCCAGCAATTCGGGCTTGGGATATGGGCAAAATCATCGCGCAAGATCACGACCAATGCGTCACCCAAAAACAGCGCCACATGCGCCCCAAGAAAATCTGCATCATCCATACGGTCACCTTAACCGTTGTGGGCAGGGCACGCGCCCTTTATCTTACCCCTTATGCCCATTCTTTGCCGCGACTGTTTAACGACCTATGACGCCGGCACCCGCTGTACGGCCTGTCGCAGTCCGCGCAAAATCGCCCACCCCGAACTGTTCGACCTGACCATCGCTCACATGGACTGCGATGCGTTTTATGCGAGCGTCGAAAAACGCGACAATCCTGATCTCGCTGATAAACCAGTGATCATCGGCGGTGGCAGGCGCGGGGTCGTATCAACCGCCTGCTATGTGGCGCGGATCAAAGGCGTGAAATCTGCGATGCCTATGTTTCAGGCGCTCAAGCTATGCCCAGACGCCGTTGTCGTCAGCCCGCGTATGGACGCCTACGCCGAAGCCTCAAAAGCGATCCGCGCTATGATGGACGACCTCACACCAAACGTGGAACCCTTGTCATTAGACGAGGCATTCATGGACATGACAGGCACCGCCCGCATGCACGGCGCACCGCCTGCGGTCATGCTGGCGCGGTTGATAAAACGGATGAAAGACGAAGTCGGGCTAAGCGGGTCCATCGGACTAAGTCACAACAAATTTCTCGCCAAGGTTGCCTCTGATCTGGATAAACCGCGCGGTTTTTCAGTCATCGGCAAGGCAGAGACGACCGAATTCCTACGCCCCAAGCCCGTGCGCCTTATCTGGGGGATTGGCCCTGTGGCGCAAGAAAGCCTTGGCAAGGCCGGCATCAGGACGTTCGATGATCTGCTGCGTTGGGACAGGCGTGATCTGCACGACCGATTTGGTGACATGGGTGAACGGCTTTATAGTCTCGCACGCGGTGAAGATGCGCGGCGGGTATCATCACATACACCCGTCAAAGGCATTTCAAACGAAACAACGTTCAATGATGACACTAACGATCCTGATATCCTTGATGGGCACATCTGGCGCATGGCAGAAAAGGTTAGCGCCCGCGCCAAAGCCAAGGACATCGCAGGCCGCGTTGTCACGTTAAAGCTGAAAACATCGGCGCACAAAAGCATCACGCGGCGATTGTCCCTGCACACCCCGACACAACTGGCCGACACGATATACCGCACAGCGCGCGGGTTATTTGATCAAGCGGGCGACATGGGCCCATTCCGGCTGTTGGGTGTGGGGATCAGCCAATTGACGGATGCAAATGACGCCGACAAGACGGGTGATCTGTTAGACCCAGATGCAGGTAAAAGGGCGAAAGCCGAAGAAGCCGCTGATAAAATCCGTGAAAAATTCGGAACCGATGCCATCATAAAAGGCCGCGCCTTACGGTGACGCGCAGCGATGTAGGATGGGTCTTGACCCATCGTATCCCCCACAGATACCCTGCACGCAACGGAAACCAATCACAACAGGAGGACACATGCTGACCACCCGCATCACACGCCGACTTCAGCATGGTCCCCGCGACGCCCTGTAAATTCGTTTTACAGGGCTGACCACAAAACGGTCCGCCTCGACTGCGCCCGCATTGGCGCATCCATTTGTGATTGAAAGACCAACACATGAGCCTTCTGACCGTCCAAAACCTCAGCATTACGCTGGGCGACCCGCTGTTTTCCGACCTCACACTCACCTTGAATAAAGGGGACAGGCTGGGTCTTGTTGCCGCCAACGGGCGCGGCAAAACGACATTAATGCAGTGCATGACAGGCGAAACTGAACCGACAACTGGCGATATCACGCGCGCACGCGGTTTGCGTGTTGGCCATGTCGCGCAATACGTCCCGAACGCAGATCTTGATCAAACGCTTTACGATCTGGTTCTTGGCGCATTACCTGCCGAACAGGTAGATTTCGAAAGCTGGCGCGTGGATGTCGTTTTGGGCGATCTTGCTGTTCCATACGATCTTCAGCACACACAGTTGCGCGAACTATCTGGTGGCTGGCAGCGGACCGCAATGTTGGCAGCCGCGTGGATTACCGAACCGGACGTGTTGTTGCTGGATGAGCCCACCAACCACCTTGATCTACACCGGATCGGATTGCTGGAAAACTGGCTGCGCGCCCTGCCCCGCGATGTTGCGGTTATTATCACCAGTCACGACCGCGCATTCCTTGATGCAGTCTGCACCCACACGCTGTTTCTGCGCGCAGAAAGCAGTCGCGACTTTGCACTGCCGTTTACGCCTGCCCGCAACGCACTTGATGAAACAGACGCCGCCGATGAACGCCGTTTCGCCAATGATCTCAACAAGGCCAGCCAGCTGCGCAAACAAGCAGCTAAGCTGAAAAACATCGGCATCAACTCTGGTTCTGACCTGTTGATCACCAAGACCAAGCAATTGACCGAACGCGCAGCCAAGATCGAAGCGGCGGCAAAACCCGCACACCGTGAAAAGGGCGCAGGCGATATCAAGCTTGGTAACGCAGGCACACACGCCAAGGCGCTTGTCACTTTTGACAATGTTGCAGTGGGAACACCTGATGGACGAGCGCTTTATAACACAGGCGAGAAATGGATCACCCCTGGGGATCGGATCGTTCTGCTTGGCGCGAATGGCACCGGCAAAACGCAACTTGTGCAAATGGTACACCGCGCACTCATGGGTTCAGATAGCCCCGTACGGGCTGCGCCCTCGGTCTCGCTGGGGTATTCTGATCAGCACCTTAGTCAGTTGAACGATGCGGACACGCCGATGCAGGCAACCGCCGGACAATTCCACATCGGGGACCAACGCGCACGCGGATTGCTGGCTGGGGCTGGGGTCAACATTCAGATGCAAGATACGCCACTTCAAAAACTGTCAGGTGGGCAAAAAGCACGGCTAGCGATGCTAGTCCTGCGTCTTCAGCACCCGAATTTCTACCTGCTGGACGAGCCAACAAACCATTTGGATATCGAAGGCCAAGAAGCGCTAGAAGAAGAACTGGCGCGGCACGAGGCAGCATGTCTATTGGTCAGCCACGACCGCAGCTTTGTGCGCAACGTGGGTAATCGATTTTGGTGGATTGACAGGCGGCGGTTGGTTGAGATTGACAGCCCCGATGATTTCTTTGCGGGGCAATTGTTAGGGTCCGATCACAAGTAGGATGGATTAAAACCCATCCTACTCAGCAGCGAGCGATGCCTGCGTGCCGCGTCCAATATCGGCGATCTCTTTCATGACACCGTTCAAGGCGGCGCGCAGATCATCAAAACCTGAGCTCAATTCCAACGTCGTCTCATCCATATACAAAGCACGATCAATCTCGATCTGGACGGCATGTTGGCGGCGCGATGGGCGGCCATAGTGCTGGGCGATATACGCACCTGCAAACGGCATGTTGCGCGCGACACGAAAACCAGCAGCGGCAAATGCTGCCTCGACACGCTCCACAACAGCTGGGCTGGCAGCCGCACCAAACCGATCCCCCAACACGACCTCTGGCCGTCCGATACCGGGTGCATTGATGTTATCCATGGCCTCGTGTGGCATGGAATGGCAGTCGATCAAAATCGCCTCACCAAAAGAGCCATGACTTTGATCAATCAACGTCTGCAGCGTGTCGTGATACGGACGCCAATAGTTGGCAACACGTGTGTGCGCCTCTTCTAACGTCAGCTTGCCCGCGTAAATCGGTCGACCATTTGCCACAACACGCGGGACAATACCAAGCCCGCTTGCGACACGTGGGTTTTGCGACACGCGGTGGACCCCGGCGATCAGCGCTGCATCCATTTCATCAGGACCACGGTTCAAATCCAGATAGGCGCGGGGCGCATTTGCAGTCAGTAGTGGGGCACCAAATTTCGGCGCATCCGCATAAAGCAAATCAACAAACGCATCCTCGGACGAGCGAATTGTCGCCGCATCCAACACCGCAAGTCGCAAAAACGCATCCGTATAATCGCGCCCACTGTGCGGCGAAGCGAAAATAACGCTGGTTGTGCGCGTTTCTGGTTGTGCTAAATCATAAGCAGGGTGGGACATCGCGGCTCCTTCGACCTAAATGATAGCCTAGTTTAGGTAATTATCAAAAGCCCTTGATCCTCTGTCCGACTCCTTTTATAGACCGCACGACTGACGCGGAGAAACCCTGCTTCCTATTTCTTTATAGGGCACAGGACACTAGCCAAGTTGGACAAAGGATGATTAGCTCAGCGGTAGAGCACTTCGTTGACATCGAAGGGGTCACTGGTTCGATCCCAGTATCGTCCACCATGAATTCGCCAGCGTTTTTGACGCTGTTAATGCAACCCAAGGCGCAATCGCCGCGCCGTGACAATGAAGGATCGAGCCATGAAAGTTCGTAACTCCCTCCGTTCGCTCAAGCAGCGTCACCGCGATTGCCGGATTGTGCGCCGTAAGGGCCGCGTCTATGTAATCAACAAGACGCAGCCACGGTTTAAAGCCCGTCAAGGCTAAACCGCTGCAAAGCATTGAACGATTAAAAAGGTCGCACCCAATCGGGCGCGGCCTTTTTTCATTGTGCGCACTGGCCATACCCGCCCAATGACCGCTAGGCTGACTGAAATAATAACCACAGTGGAGCCACCCCATGAAACTGCCCCTGACATGTATCGCCGCCCTGATGATTGCATCGCCTGCCTTGGCCCAAGACCTATGTGGAGGGTCGGGTACAGGTGGCCAGTGGATTGGCGGCACCGAATATGCGTCAGACATCAGCACCGCGGACACCCACCGCGAACAGCTTGCGTTGGTTTTGGGCGAAACGCCCTATGTGGGTTTGTTTTCGCTTTCTGCGGCAACGCCGGTCCGGATCGAGGCCGCAGGCCGTGGGGCCGGTGACCCGTTGATCGAAATCTTTGACGCAGATGGTGGCATCGTCGCATCAGACGACGATTCAGGTGGTAATGGCGCCGCACGGTCCGAACTGGATTTGCCCGCTGGAACCTATTGCGTATCAATGAAAAGCTATGAAGACGCCCCAATGAGCGCGTTCATGCGGATCGGCAGACAAGACCAAGATGCGCTGACCCCCGGCAGTTCGGAAAACCAAACATCGCCCGCGACAGGCAGTTGCGCTGAGGCCCGCCCATTTGGGGATCTGGGTACAACCCAATCTGTTCCCGTGGATGAAAATGGGTTCTGGTCGCTCGCATTGGACGCCCCCACGGCCCTGACGATTACCGCCACCAACGATGATGCTGACCCGACCCTTACGCTTTTGGGTCCTGATAACGCCGAGATCGCCACAAACGATGACCACGACGGGCTGAACGCACGGATTGAACAATCCAGCCCACTGCCTGCGGGCGACTATTGTATCAGCGTAGGGGCTATCAATGACAGCAGCCTACCAATCGACCTAACTATCGCCGCCTACGACCCCGTTGCGGCACTAGCGGCGCTTTACGCGCGTGGCGAGGCATCACCACCTTTGGACGGATCTGTCGACGTAACCGATTTGGGCCCGCTTCAAGCACGGATGCGCCAAGATCTGCAATTGGGACCCGACACCTCATGGTTCACAATTGATGTTCCAGAAAGCAGCTTGTTGTTGATCGAAGCAATTGCAGCGGGGGACGACAGCGATCCGTGGCTGGTGATCTTTGATGATCTTGGGAGACAAGTCGCGGTCAATGACGATTCAGGCGATAGCTTGAACAGCATGATCGCGGCACGGGTTCAAACAGGAAAATACGTCATCGGCACCAAGCAAGTCGGCGACAACGTGCAAGGCTTTGTGCGGTTGGTGCTGGAACGGTATGTGCCCGCCAAATAAACGCGGCGGCCAGCTCGCACCATTCGATAGGTGCAAGCTGGCCAAAACACCCGTTATTTTTGTATCAACAGCATCACAAGCGCGCGTTGATCCACATAGCCAGTCACATCAAGATTGCGGCTGCGCTGGAACTCTCTGATTGCGCGGCGCGTCGCATTATCAAAGCGCCCATCAACACGGCCCACGTTATACCCCAACTGACGCAGCTGGTTTTGAACAAGGCGCATTGTGATCGCATTCAATCCCAACGCAGCTTCTGCGGCAGCCGCCCGGTCACGCGAGGGTTCTGCATTTCGGTCGGCAGTGATCGCCTGAACGCGAGCTTGCGCCTCAGCTCGAAACGCCCCTTTTGGATAATCGCGCAAATAGACCCTGTAGGCATCAAGCGTATTGCGCGTGCGCACAGCGCGCCATGCATTGCGGTCTTGCTGGACCGCCTGACCAAGCTTGTTATCCTCGATACGTTTCAGCGCATCGCGGGCTTCGTCTGCACGAATGCCATCTGGGAACCGCTCAAGATACTGGCGCAAACCGCCTTCACGCCCCGACGCACCAGTGTCTTGCCAAAACGCACGGTCACGACGAAGTTGTGCTTGGCGTTCACGGGCAGCTTCGGCTTCTAACTCCGTTGAACGGCGATCAGCTTGTGTTTTGATCCGCCCGATCTGAACAGTCCCTAAGTAGCCTGATTGGCGGAAACTGTTGGCACCTTGCCATTTTTTGATTGCTGCGCGGGTCGCTGTCCCGAATACACCATCAATACCGCGTGTGTTATGGTCTAATAAGGACAGATTGCGCTGTATCGCGCGACGCTGTTGGCGGCTCAGCTGCAACCTTTCTTCGGTCATCCGTGCAGCACGGTTCGGTTCAGATTGGATAGCCTGAATGGCATCGCGCGCATCTTGGACAAAGACACCGCGTGGGTATCGTCCAATGTAATTGCGATACGCGGTTACAGTATCTTGGGACTGTGTTTGCGACCACAAAAGCGTTTCTGCAACGCGATCCACAATATACGGACGCGGGTTTTCTGCCCCACGACGCGCGGGCTGCAGAACCAGCGTTTCGGGGCGAAATCCAGACACAGACGTCGCATCGTTCGACCTTACGGCATCAATTATATTCACCCCAAGCTGCAGAACCGTGTCGGTAATCGTACGGGTAATATCGCGCGGCAATCCACGCACGACCGTGACCCCTTGTGGAATATCCAACGGGCCAACGCCTTCACGCAATGTCAGGCCATACCGATCGTCATCCGATTAATCATACCCCAACATCAGAACCGACTTACCCGGGACTTGGGCCAAAACCCGCAAAACGCTTTCTACAGAAATCGCTGATTTCTCGACATCGAACAGCGACGGTTTTACGGCCTCCGGCGCAATCAACCATGTGCGTTTATTGTCCGATACAAACCGCCCAGACATTACAACAACCAGCCGCTCTGCATCGCTGGTGCGCACAAAGAACCGCAACAATGCGCTCCGCATTGCATCAGCCGATTGGTTGGCCAAGGCATCAACCTTGTACCCCGCGCCCTCAAAGTCATCTTTGGTTTGCACCACGGATGTCGCACCGCGGAATCGGTCCAAATTACTGTACCTCTCAACGCCAAGCACGATCGCCGCATCTTCGGCAAATGCAGGCAAAGCCATCAGGGCCAAAATGGTCGTCATAAGCAATCGACGCAAAGGTTTCTCCAATCTCGATTTTAGGACGTTAGGTGTCGTAGTCACGTTGGTCTTCAATCACGATCCCATCACGGGGAATATCGCCCAATGCGCAGCACGTGATCCGCGCTTTCAGTTTCAAAATTTCCTGAACTGCGTGCCCAATGCTGTCTGAGTCCAATCCTGTACCTTCGACGAGAACGGTCATCCGGTCTGCATCTCCGTCGCGGTCAACCACAACGCGGGCACGGTCCACGTTATCCAAACGCTCAACCAGATCGGCCACTTGTTCAGGTCGCACAAACATACCTTTGATCTTGGCAGTTTGATCCGCGCGGCCCATCCAGCCCTTGATCCGCATATTCGTGCGGCCACAAGGCGACTGCCCCGCTAGAACTGCGCTAAGATCACCCGTCGCAAAACGGATCAGCGGATAGTCAGGGTTCAACGACGTAACCAAAACCTCGCCCACTTCGCCCTCAGGTACAGGAGTACCCGTGCCTGGGGTAACGATCTCAACGATCACACCTTCGTCGACGATCATACCTTGACCCTCTGCTGTTTCATAGGCGACCTGACCCAAGTCGGCCGTCGCATAACATTGCAAACAGGCAATGCCGCGGTCTGTATAAAACTGGCGCAATTGCGGAAACAGCGCCCCACCCGACACAGCGGCCTTTGTGATCTTAAGCGGCAAGCCCATCTCGTCGGCCTTTTCCAAAATCACCTTCAGATAATCTGGCGTGCCCGCATAAGCAGTCGATCCAATGTCATAGGCAGCACGGGCTTGCAGTTCTGTCTGACCAGTACCAGCAGGCAGCACAGTGGCCCCCACTGCGCGAGCACCGTTTTCAAACATCGTGCCAGCTGGGGTTAGGTGATAGCCAAAACAGTTCTGCACGATATCATCAGTGCCAATTTCGCATGCCGCCAAAAACCGACCAAATCGCCACCAGTCATGGCTGGATCCACCTGGCTCGTAGATCGGGCCGGGGGATTGGAAAACATGGGTCGCGTTTTTGACTGTCAGCCCACCAAACGGTGGCTTGGCTTTCTGGGCAGCACTAAGGTCAGATTTGCGTAGCACAGGTTGGCTCGCCAAATCCGAAAGCGACGCCAATGGCCCGCCCAATAGGCCGTTCAACATAGCCAATTGAGCAGCGCCACGGTCGGCGGGGGTACGTGTTTCTAGATCATCAAAATGGGTCATCAATCTCTCCTGTCAGGCAATTGCGCCGTGACAGCCTAAGACTAGGCCCAATGCAGGGCGCTATCCAATAGCGCATCGCGGGCAATCGCATTTTATGAATAGTTATTGGATAGTGTTTAAGCCAACCACCGCTTACGGCGGCGATACGACCGGACATCGCGGAACGATTTGCGGCCCTCATCGGATACACCCAGATAGAATTCTTTTACATCCGGGTTCTCGCGCAGCTCTGCGGCGGGGCCCTCCATGACGACACGTCCGCTTTCCAAAATATACCCGTGATGGGCAAACCGAAGGGCAACGTTGGTGTTTTGCTCGGCCAATAGAAACGAGACGCCTTCGCGTTCGTTCAAATCTTTCACAATGCCGAAAATTTCTTCGACCAATTGCGGGGCTAAACCCATTGATGGTTCGTCCAGCAGGATCGTTTCAGGACGAGACATCAACGCCCGGCCAATGGCACACATCTGTTGTTCACCACCGGACGTATATCCAGCCTGCGATTTGCGACGTTCGCGCAAACGCGGGAAATAATTATAAACCATCTCTAGATCGGCAGCGATGGCAGCAGCACCTTGGGTGCGGGTATAGGCACCGGTCAGCAGGTTTTCCTCGATCGTCAAATGCTCGAAACAATGACGGCCTTCCATCACTTGAATGACACCCTTTTTGACCAAATCCGACGGGGACAAATCTTGCACACGCTCGCCACGGTAATGGATCGTCCCTTTGGTGACCTCGCCGCGCTCAGAATGTAGCAAGTTAGAAATCGCCTTCAACGTCGTGGTTTTACCCGCGCCGTTTCCACCCAGCAAGGCAGTGATACCGCCTTTGGGAACAGACAGGGACACGCCCTTTAGAACAAGGATCACATGATTATAGATCACTTCGATATTGTTGACCTCTAGTAGGGTCTCAACTTTTTTATCGTCAGCCATGATCACACCCGTCCTCGCTTTTTCAAAAATACGCAAAAAACGCGGGCGGCACCAATTGGTACCGCCCGCATTTGTGGCTTACATGCAGCCAGCTTCGATGTTGTTCTCGGCAGCAAACGCAGCGGAGTCTTCCATGATCAATGGCAACGTAACTGAATCATCAGGCGCGATGTAATCAGTCAACGCAATCCATGTACCAGCGGACGCATCCCACTGCTGCACGATGCCCAAACCAGACCCACCATGATCCTGACAAGAGACCGAGAACTCCGGTCCGATATCAGCCATACCCAGCTCTGCCATACGGGCAGCTGTAATATTCAGGGCTTCCATTCCGTCGCGCATCATCGCAGGTGTGATAGCCGATGTGCCGTGGATACTTTGCGCTGTCGCAACAGCTTCGGCAGCCAACATCGCGGCGTACATGCCACGTGTATAAAGCACACTGCCAACGTTGGATCCGTCACCAGCAGCGTTGCCAGCGTCATGCACATGTGTGCGGATATCGTCGAACACTGGCAGATTGGCGTCAATCCGGTTCATGTTCAGTGACTTGTATCCGTTGGCCGCATCACCCGCAGGTGTCACGTCATGCTCGGCACCAGCCCACCAGTTACCAATGAAGTTTTCCATCGGGAAGCTGATGTTGGCGGCTTCCTGCACTGCCACTTGGTTCATCACACCCCAGCCCCACATCAGGACATAATCAGGACGCTCACGGCGGATTTGCAGCCACTGTGATTTCTGTTCCTGACCAGGGTGGTCAACGGCCAGTTGGGTCAATTCAAATCCGTGCATCACCGATAGGTTTTCAAGCGTGCGGATAGGTTCTTTGCCATAAGCAGAGTTGTGATAGACAAGCGCGATCTTTTTGCCGTCAAGCGATCCACCGTTTTCGTCCAGCAGATAGTTCACCATCACGGATGCAGCATCCCAATAGTTGGCTGGATAGTTGAACACCCAGTTGAACACTTCGCCGTTCGCAGCTGACGTGCGGCCGTAACCCATAGTGTGGATAGGAATGCCGTCAGCAGTTGCCTTCGGGATCAACTGATATGTGAT
The DNA here is from genome assembly GCA_047629435.1 of Yoonia sp. Lineage (GTDB taxonomy): Bacteria > Pseudomonadota > Alphaproteobacteria > Rhodobacterales > Rhodobacteraceae > Yoonia. The sequence goes on from JBLHXF010000013.1 coordinate 23,974, forward strand.
ACCAGTGGACAGCGGTTGATAGACCAACGCACCCTCGGCTTTGGTGCTCTCATAGCATTCAACACCCTTCTCGGTGTTGTAACCAGTTTCGCATTCAACGATGCGGAACATCTCGTCACCGACGCCGCCATCACGGGCGTTCAGCATGTGAAAATAGTCCTGATACCCGTCCGAGAACGGCGTACCACCAGCCGCATACGGGCCAGTGCGATATGACAGATCAGGAATGACCAGCTCGGCCAAAGCAGGGCCAGCGGCCAGCGTGCCCGCAAGGGCCATCGCTGCAAGTGTCTTAAGTTTCATCGGTATATCCTCCCAAGGTTTCCGATAGTTTCATCCACTGGGGTTGGCCCCAGTCGGTTTTTCTGCGCCCGTTAATACGGAAACGGCCACAAGCGTAATTTCTCTTTGGCAAGACGCCAGAACTGGGCCAAACCATGCGGTTCTTTGATCAGGAAAAACATGATCAGCGCGCCGATAATCACCAGTTGAAGATGGGCGACCATATCTGTGGGCCAGCCCAACAAATCGACGCCAATCACCTTAAGTGCGACTGGTAAAAGCACAAGGAAACCAGCACCGGCAAAGCTGCCGAAAATGGACCCAAGCCCGCCAATGATCACCATGAACAGCACCAGAAACGATTTCTGAATGCCAAAGGCCTCACCGACTTCAACAGCGCCAAGATACACGGCAAAGAACAATGCGCCCGAGATTCCGATAAAGAATGATGATACTGCAAACGCGCTAAGTTTCGCATGCAGCGGGTTCACCCCAATGATCTCGGCAGCGATATCCATATCCCGAATAGCCATCCATTTCCGGCCCACAGTACCACGCGTCAGATTGCGCGCGATGATCGCGCAGACGGTCACAAAAACCAAACAGATCATGTATTTCGCCCATGCATCCGTATTCGGCCCCGTGACCGCTATGCCACCGACAAACCGTTCCGGCGCGTTGATCTGGCCAGATGCTGAATAGTTGTAAAACCAGCTTACCTTATTGAATAACCAAACAAGGAAAAACTGCGCGGCAAGTGTCGCCACCGCCAAATAGAACCCTTTGATCCGCAAACTGGGTAGACCAAATGCAGCCCCAACAATGGCGGTAATTCCACCAGCCAAGATGACGTGGATAACGATGCTGACATCAGGGAACGACGTCATCAGCTTGTAACAAGCATACGCCCCCACAGCCATGAAACCACCTGTGCCAAGGCTCACTTGCCCGCAATATCCCGTCAGAATATTCAACCCAATCGCGGCAATCGTATAAATCAGAAACGGCACCAAAATCGCATTGGCCCAATAGTCGTTGATGATGAACGGGATGACCAAATAGGCAACGGCAAGCACTGCCCAGAACCGATACCGATCAAACTTAATCGGGAACGTCTGACTGTCCGCCTCATAAGAGGTCTTAAAATCTCCGGCTTCACGATAAAACATGTGTCACCTCCTCCTAGAATTCAGAATAGAAATGCCAGTAGCCATAATAATATAGCCAACCGCGCCAAACCCAACCAGTGGAAAGACAAAGCTTCTAATAGGATGAGACTCTGCGTATCCACGTTCGTTTCCACCGGTCAGTCCAAAGGCAAATCCGTCTAAGAACACAGCTATTGTCACGCTTGCAAATAGCAGACCGACCAGAAGCCAAAGCATTGGCGCATTAAACACGTTCAATGATCTTCTCCCCAAACAGGCCTTGCGGGCGGAACACGAGGAAGATCAGTGCGAGCACATAAGCGAACCAGTTTTCAGTCGCGCCACCGATCATGCCACCGATGGTATATTCAAACAGCTTTTCACCCACACCGATTATCAGACCGCCAACAATAGCCCCTGGAATGGACGTAAACCCACCCAGCATCAGCACTGGCAGCGCCTTAAGCGCAATCAATGACAGTGAGAATTGCACACCTGATTTGGCGCCCCACATCACACCAGCAACAAGGGCAACAAGCCCCGCCAGTGACCACACAAGCACCCAGATAAAGTTGAGGGAGATGCCAACCGACAGGGCCGCTTGATGGTCATCGGCCACAGCGCGCATCGCGCGACCTTGCTTGGAACACTGGGCAAAAGCGATCAGGCACATCACAAGGATCGCCGCCACAACAGTCGCCACCATGTCCAGCTTATCAATAAAGAAGCCGTAGAAATCATCGTTACCCAGACTGGATGTCATATCCTCGATCCAGCGCGATCCGCCTTGCGGCAAACCAACGTTCAACGTCTTGATGTCCGACCCCCACATCAGGTCACCCATACCTTCAAGGAAATACGCGAGACCAATGGTTGCCATGAACAAAATGATCGGTTCTTGGCCAACCAGATGCCGGAAAACAAACTTTTGTACGGCCCACGCAAAGGCGACCATGACCACCAGCGTCAACAAAATTGCCAGCAGCGCCGGCACCTCCCAGCCAAAATGATGGACCTGCGTGCCAAAGATTGCGTTGATCATATGGGCAAACGGGACTTGGCCTTCCATGATACCGACCAATGTCAGCGCCGCGAACAAAGCCATGACGCCTTGGGCATAGTTGAAAATACCCGACGCCTTAAAGATCAGCACGAACCCCAAAGCGACCAGCGCATAAAGCACGCCCGCCATGAGGCCGTTCAGGACAACCTCGATGCCATATAGAAAATCAGTCGACATTGTTTTCTCCCTTAATCATGGGACACACCCAGATAAGCATCGATTACCTCTTGATTGCCGCGCACCTCGTCGGGGGTACCATCGCCAATCTTGCGGCCATAATCCATCACAACCACACGGTCAGACAGGTCCATGACCACGCCCATGTCATGTTCAATCAGCGCAATCGTGGTGCCAAATTCGTCGTTCACATCCAGAATAAAGCGGCTCATGTCCTCTTTTTCCTCGACGTTCATGCCAGCCATCGGCTCGTCCAGCAGCAACAACTTTGGCTCTGCGGCCAAGGCACGGGCAAGTTCCACGCGTTTTTTCAAACCATAAGGCAAGCGACCCACGGGAGTTTTGCGAATGGCTTGGATTTCCAGAAAATCGATGATGCGCTCAACGACTTCTCGGTTCTCGAATTCTTCGCGCTGTGCGGCCCCTCGCCAAATTGCCTGCGAAAAAACGCCCGTCTTCATATGGGTCAAACGACCACACATGACGTTGTCCAGAACAGACATGCCTTCAAACAGCGCGATGTTCTGAAACGTGCGAGCAATGCCTTGGCGTGCAACCTCGTAAGGTTTCATTGTTGGGCGTTTGGCACCACGGAACCAAACCTCGCCATCTTGCGGGTGATAGAACCCCGAGATGACGTTGAGCATTGACGATTTACCAGCGCCGTTCGGGCCGATTATCGCGCGAATTTCGCCCTCGCGAATGTCAAAACTGATGTCCTTGATCGCCTCAACACCCCCAAATCGCAAGGTGATGCCGCGCATATCCATCAACACCCCGCCAATCGTGCGGCCGTCTGGGGTGACATAACTATCCGTCATGCTGCCACCTGCTCTGCTGCGACCACGGCATCACGTAATTCCAACGTCGCCGTAATCTTGCCTTTACGGCCATCCTCATAAGTGACTTCAGTCTCGGTATAGATGTCAGTCGCATCGCTATAAAGTGCAGCAATAAGGTCAGAAAACTTATCGGCAATGACTGCACGGCGCACTTTGCGCGTGCGGGTCATTTCACCGTCATCGGCATCCAGTTCTTTGTGGAGCACAAGGAACCTATGGATTTGGCAGCCCGCCAACATCGGATCAGACGCAATCGACACGTTCACTTCTGACACATGCGCCTCGATCTGGCCCAGAACCTCCGGATGCTGCGACAGTTCCTGATAAGATGAATAAGCAATGTTGTTCCGCTCAGCCCAATTGCCCACCGCAGTCAGGTCAATATTAATAAATGCGGTGCAGAATTCACGCCCTGCACCAAACACAACTACCTCTAGGATATTGGGGTAAAACTTCAGCTTGTTCTCGACGTATTTTGGCGCAAACAAACGCCCATCAGCCATCTGACCCACATCTTTTGCGCGATCAATGATCCGCAAATGACCGGAGCCTTCTTCAATGAATCCAGCATCACCTGTCGCGACCCAGCCCTCGGCATCCTTGGTCGACGCAGTGCTTTCAGGGTTCTTGTAATACGACACAAACGTACCTGGTGATCTGTAAAACACCTCGCCATTGTCTGCGATCTTTAGCTCGACACCGGGGCTTGGCACGCCCACAGTATCGGATCGAACCTCGCCATCAGGCTGCTGGGTGATAAACACCGTGGCCTCTGTTTGACCATAAAGCTGCTTGAGGTTGATCCCAAGCGAGCGGTAAAAATCGAAAATCTCTGGTCCAATTGCCTCGCCTGCTGTGTAGCCAACGCGCACGCGGCTCAGGCCAAGCGTATTCTTCAGCGGGCCAAACACAAACAGATTGCCCAGCGCATAGCGAAGCCGGTCCAAGCCCCCGACTGGTTTGCCGTCCAACAGGTCTGGCCCAACACGGCGGGCGACACCCATGAAATGATCAAACAACCATTTCTTAACGCGCCCTGCGTCTTCCATGCGGATCATGACTTGGGTCAGTTGGGTTTCAAACACGCGCGGCGGAGCGAAATAATACGTTGGACCAATCTCGCGCAGATCAGTCATCATCGTGGCCTCAGATTCGGGGCAATTGACGCAGAACCCTGTCCACATGGATTGCCCGATAGAGAAAATGAAATCGCCGACCCATGCCATTGGCAAGTAGGCTAAAACTTCTTCGCCAACGCGCAGTCCGTCAAAGTCAGATGAATTCTTGGATGTCTCAATGACATTGCGGTTGGACAGCACGACACCTTTGGGGCGACCCGTGGTGCCCGAGGTATACAGCATCACACACGTATCGTCATAACCGCGCGCGGCAGACAATTCATCCAGACGCGCGGATAATCCGGCAGCACGGCCAGCTGCTTGCACATCTGCGTAGCTGGTCATGGCGACATGGTCATATTTGCGCAAACCACGACCATCTAGATAAATAATATGTTCTAAGACAGACAGCCCCTCGCGGACATCCGCGATTTTATCAACCTGCTCTTGGTCGCTGACCACGGCAAAGCGGGCACCGCAATGATCCAGCGCATAGGCCATTTCTTCTGCGGCAGCATCTGCATACATCGGAACAGGGACGCAACCGATACGTTGCGCTGCAACCATCGCCCAATAAAGCGCAGGACGATTCCGGCCAACAATCGCGATATGATCATCAGGCACAGCACCAAGGGTCAACAAACCTGCGGCAAGCGCGTCGATCTGATCGGCGGCTTGCGCCCACGTCCAGCTTTGCCAGATGCCAAATTCTTTTTCGCGGTACGCAGGTTTATCACCAAACGATGCCACGTTGCGCGCCAAAAGCGCCGGAATGGAATGCAGCTGATCTGCTGTCATGTGATACGATCCTCCCTCGTTGATCTAAACCAACGTCGGAACCTGAATCGTCTCCACACGATACCTGCCCCAACAACCATACTGTCGCGGGGGCAAGCCATACGTCAAATCATTTTTTGAACAAGCGTTCAGTTAATGTAAATTTCTAGTAAAACAGGGCGACGTTATTGATCAAAACGATGCGGATCACTTCGATACCCAGCAAGGCAACAATCGGTGACAGGTCAATCCCACCCATATTCGGCAGAATGCGACGGATCGGACCATACAACGGCTCTAGAATACGCTGCAAAGTATACCAAACTTGCCCAACCAACGGCTGGCGAACATTCAGCACATCAAAACTGATCAGCCAGCTCATAATAAAGTGGGCGAAAATGAGCGTACGGGCGACACCAAGCAGCAGCATCAGGATTTCAAACAAGGATTGCATCAATTGGGCCTTTCAACGGGTTTACGCGTACCTAAGTGTTGATGACCATCCCGACAAGAGACACCTTGCCCTCAGGTCACAAGTTGACGTTAACGTCAGTAAGATTATGTAAAACGAAACATCAGCAAAGTAATCACATGTATCCCTTCATCCGCCTCGCCAAAGAAATGTTCATCCATCGCAAAGCAACCGCATTGCCAATCTTGGGGACGCATGTGTCCTATCACCGCTGCTGGCCACAGGACCTTGATGCGTTCATGGAAATGAACAACGGGCGAATTCTGACGATCCTTGATCTGGGACGCACGGTTTTGGCGCAGCGAGCTGGCTTGCTTGGCGCGCTGAAGACCAAAGGCTGGGGCCTGACAATGGCAGGCAATTCAGTGCGCTACCGCAAAAGGATCAGACCGTTTGTCCGGTTCAAGCTCGTTAGTCGCGCTGTCGGCTGGGACGCAAGGTTCGTGTATCTTGAACACACCATCTGGATTGGTGGCGAATGTGCGGTCCAAGCTTTGTTTCGCTCTGCCGTCACCGACAAAAGTGGAATCGTGGAGCCAAGCCGCATTATCGCAGCAATGGGGCAAGACATCACCTCTCCGACCTTGCCCGACTGGGTGCAAAATTGGATCGATGCAGACGCAACGCGCCCTTGGCCGCCACAGTTGGGGCGCGATTAACACAGCAGTGGCAACGTTTGCTTGCCACTGCTGCCAAATGCTGTGTCTTATTGCCACTAGGGAATAAGGGGACGGGCGCATGGCGATCACGCACAACAAACGCATTTGGGGTTGGATGGCCTTTGATTGGGCCACGCAGCCCTTTTACACGCTCGGCCTGACCTTCATTTTTGGCCCATATTTCGCGGCTGTCGCTGCTGAATATTACCTTGGAACTGGCATGACCGCCGATGCGGCTGACGCACAGGCCCAATCAATCTGGGGCGTTGGGCAAACAGTATCGGGCATTCTAATAGCCATATCCGCCCCTATTCTCGGGACATTTGCAGATACATCTGGGCGTAAAATGCCTTGGATTGCCTTCTTTTCCATCGTTTATGTTATCGCTACCGCCATGCTGTGGGGCCTTACACCTGATGGCGCCAACCTGCTGTGGATGCTGTTCATCTTTTACGTCGGCTTCTTTGCTGCCGAAAGTGCGTTGAATTTCGTGAATGCTATTTTGCCATCGCTTGGCACCAACGAAGAGGTTGGGCGCATTTCAGGCTCTGGTGCGGCATTCGGATATTGGGGTGGCGTGGTATCCCTGTTCGCCATGCTCCTGCTATTGGCCGAAAACGAAGCGGGCGTGACCCTATTGGGCAACCCGCCTTTGTTCGGCCTCGACCCGGATCTGCGCGAAGGCACACGGTCTGTTGGTCCCTTTATCGCCATTTGGTTCGCTATTTTCATGATCCCGTTTTTCCTTTGGGTCCGCGACACGCCCACCACAAAAGACGCCACACCGGCACTAAGCACCGTGCTGGCGAACCTTTGGACGACTTTGAAATCAGTTTATAAACGCAAAAGCTTGTTTAACTTTCTGCTTGGCTCAATGGTCTATCGCGACGCGCTGAATGCGCTGTATGCATTTGGTGGCGTTTACGCAGCATTGGTGCTGGACTGGCAAACAATCCAGATTGGCGTTTTCGGCATTATTGCGGCGATTGCAGCAGCGATCGCCACATGGATTGGCGGGCTTTGTGACCAACGGTACGGTCCAAAACCGGTCATCCGCGTTTGTGTTTGGGTCCTCATTGCTGTGTCCACAATCATTGTTGGCATGTCACGCGAACAGCTGTTTGGGGTTCCGTTGGCTGCAGGTTCAAACATTCCAGACATCATATTCTTTGTGTGCGGCGCCGGCATCGGCGGCGCGGGTGGCGCGCTTTATGCAGCGTCGCGGTCCATGATGGTCCGGCATGCACACCCGCAGCGCCCAACCGAAGCCTTTGGCCTTTTCGCACTAACAGGCAAAGCCACCGCATTCCTTGCACCCGCATTGATCACCCTGTTCACAGTCCTTAGCGGAAATACGCAGTTTGGTTTCCTCCCCGTGATCTTCCTCTTTATTATTGGGCTGATCTTGCTACGATGGGTCAACAAAGACGGAGACAGAGCAGAATGGTCCGCTTAAGCCTAACACTCGCCCTTATCGCCAGCCTTGCCGCATGCGGCGGGGACAAAGAGCCTGATCAAACAGCCAAGGCCAGCGTCAGCACGCAAAACGCAGGTGACAACCGCGTGGCCAAAGATTTGTTTGGGTACAAAGCCACTGGGTCATCCCAACGGCCTGAATCGTTCGGCGGCTACGCGCGGGGCTGCCAAGCAGGTTCGGTGCAGTTGGCTGAGACCGGCCCAACATGGCAAGCTATGCGTCTGTCGCGCAACCGCAATTGGGCACAGCCGGTAACCGTTGATTACATCCAAGATTTGTCACGCTTTGCAGCAACCCAATCGGGCTGGAACGGGCTTTATGTCGGTGACATGAGCCAACCACGCGGCGGGCCAATGTTGACGGGGCACGCAAGCCATCAAACTGGCCTTGATATCGACGTCTGGATGTTGCCACCCAACCGGCTGAACCTGAACAGCCAAGAACGCGAAGACTTGTCGTCTATTTCCATGCGTCGCGCATCGGGCGCATTTACCAACAGTAAATGGACACCTCAGCACGAGGCGATCCTAAAAGCAGCGGCCTCTGATCCACGCACCGCAAGGATTTTTGTCTTTCCAGGCGCTAAGGTCGAGATGTGTAAAAACGCCACGGGCGATCGTAGCTGGCTGAACAAAATCCGGCCTTGGTGGGGGCATCATTATCATTTCCACGTACGGCTAAAATGCCCTGCTGGGGCCACGGGTTGCACGAACCAAGCACCACCACCGGCAGGCGACGGGTGCAATGATGCCCAAGGTTGGGTCGACCGTATCCTGAACCCACCGCCACCAGATCCGAACGCCACACCAAGCCCCAAGCGTGGGCCACTGACAATGGCACGTCTGCCAGCGCAGTGCGTGAGCGTCCTTAACAACTAAATGCGCCAGATCGCGTTCATCTTTGCGCTGCTCGCGGGCTGCGGACAGTTGTTGGCTGGGCCGAGCGATTTCTCGCAATTCACATGGATCAATTCTGACGTTCGCTTTGGTGGGTTATCTGGATTGAACATGTCTAATGACGGCAACAGCTTTACAGCTATTGGCGATCGCGGAACCTTTGTAACGGGGCAAATCGTCCGAGGCTCAGGCGGCAATATCCGCGATATCACGACCACCCAGATTAAGCCCCTGCTACCGCCAAAAGGATCTGGTACACCCGATAGTGAGGGTATCGCGATTGGTAAGAACGGAGGCATCTATGTCTCTGTCGAGGCAAAGCACCGCATCCTTGCGTTCGATAATTTAGGCGTGCGACCCCGCGCATTGCCACGGCATCCTGACTTTGTAGGAATGCAAGGGAACAGCTCGCTTGAAGCACTCGCAATCGATGCAGACGGCGCGCTTTACACTATCCCTGAACGATCAGGGCGAGCGACACGGCCCTTCCCGGTCTACCGGTACAAAGACGACAAATGGGATATTCCGTTCAGCATCCCCAGACGTGGGAATTTCCTAATTGCAGGCGCAGATATCGGGCCCGACGGGCGGCTTTATGTCCTTGAACGTCACTTCACAGGCTTTGGATTCCAATCGCGTGTACGCAGGTTCGATTTGTCCGGCGGATCAGAGATCACACTGCTGGAAACGACCAACGGAACCCATGACAATCTCGAGGGGATCAGCGTTTGGGCATCGCCCACTGGATTGCGCATGACACTCGTGTCTGACGATAATTTCAAGTTCTTCCAACGAACTGAATTGGTGGAATATACGATCAGCAATTGACCCCGTTTGAGCAAGCGACTAACCCGCCCAAGTCCGCAGAATGGCTGCGGGCCAAGTGCCGCACCCTTGCAAAAACGGATAATGTAATAAAATGACTAAAATTCTTCCAGGCGTACTCGCCATGGCCCTCGTTGTGGTGGCCTCAAACATCCTCGTGCAATTCCTGATCCTCGACGGATTGTTGACTTGGGGGGCGTTCACCTACCCCCTCGCCTTCCTTGTGACTGACATCATGAACCGGATTTACGGCGTTACGGCTGCGCGCCGCGTTGTTTTCATCGGCGTGATCGTGGGGATCATCTGTTCGCTTATCGGCAGCCAAATCATGCTGGAATACGGTCCTGCCGTTGCACTGCGCGTGGCCATCGGATCGGCAACCGCGTTCCTTGTGGCGCAACTGCTTGATATCGCGATCTTTGACCGGTTACGAAATGGGACTTGGTGGAAAGCGCCTTTGATCTCTACTTTTGTAAGCTCGATCGTGGATACTGTGATCTTTTTCAGCATCGCGTTTTCGGCTTTTTTCAATGGGTTCAGTGGCATGGCCGCAGAGCAGGTGATGTGGGCGCAGGACGCTGTGCCGTTCTTGAACGCGGGGCCGCTGGTGCCGCTTTGGGTGTCGCTGGCTGTGGCAGATTGGGGCGTTAAAATCGGGATCGCGCTGATCGCGCTGGTACCGTTCCGGATAATCGTCACGCGGTATATGCCGCCTAAATCGGACATCTAGTTAAAAACCTTTTGACTTGTACCAGATATATGCGAACATCTTTATATCGAAACATTTGAAAAGGAGGTGATCTAATGCGTCATGAAGTATTGGAGAAGGCAGTCGGGACAACTTGGGGCAAACTAACCTAAGGCAAACTTTGGGTTTTTTAAACCAAGGTGGAGTTTCCTAACCGACCCCACCTCCGTAATTCAGATCAGGGCCGTCCCATCGTTGGGGTGGCCCTTTTTGCATGCCCCTCTATATTCATGGGATGAAAGTTAACGACGATATCACATTGGCCGATTGGGAGCTGACAGAAAGCTTTGCGCGCTCATCCGGCCCCGGCGGTCAGAACGTGAACAAAGTGTCCACGGCGGTGGAACTGCGGTTCGAGGCCGAACGGTCGCCCAACCTGACGGCCCCTGTAAAGGTGCGGCTGCGGCGGTTGGCAGGGCAAAAATGGACGAAAGAGGGCGCTATTGTTTTGTTCGTGCAAGACACCCGCTCCCAAGCCCGCAACCGAGAAATCGCCCGCGAACGGCTGGCCGAACTGATCATAGCCGCGACGCATGTCCCCAAACGCAGACGCGCGACCAAGCCGACCTATGGGTCGGTGAAAAGGCGACTGGCGGGGAAGAAAGAGCGCGGGGAAGTGAAGAAGCTACGGGGGAAGGTTGAGGAGTGAATTGGTCAAACCCGTTCTAAAAAATTCCACCGCCATACATCGAGAATTTTTCACCAAAGAATTCACTAATATAATGTGATCGGTGCTTCCACCTATCCTTTTGAATCTCTGCTGATGCCTCAAAAGTTGGAACAGTGAGCGAGGTGTCATAAAAGCTGATCTTTTTTGCTTTCATTTCCTTAAACCAAATATCGTTTTCTACGTGCGTGGTTCCCACACTATTGGGCAACCATCCTTTCAGGTCCGCCTCATACGCGACTAACCAATTAGCGTCCCAAAGCGAAGCTGGATTCATTAGACTATCCAACACCATATGATTTAATGTACCGCGCACAAGCGCCCGCTTTTCTAGATCCAGACAGAGCAGTCCGTAGACAGAATTCTCTGAATCCACTAGGGGCTGTATCAACTCAGTCGATAGCTTGATCGAGAGTTCTCTGGCTAAGAATAGCGACCAAGCCACCTCGGAAGTGTGGCCAAGCGGGAATGAAGCATTGATGGTGTCATTGATATACTTTTCGCATCTGTTTTTGTTCAATATCTTTCCGTTTTTCGAGTGAACAATCAAGATTTGAGCGACGACCGGAATTGTTATCCTATCCAACCTAGCGATCCTGAGAACAAAGCTCTCAAACAATAAAAAATTGGCATCAGATACTGCAAAGGATCTACTCATCTTAAGGGCATAAGTGAGGACGTTTTCGTTGCTGTTCTCTTCAGACAATTTGATTGCAGTGGAGAAAAACCTTCGAATTTCCTTTGCCTGTCCTGCAGCTGTTTTCGACTTCACAGTTAGCGAACTCAGTTCCTCAGGCCAATCCGAATAGACATGAGACTTCGAGTTCTCAATTCTAGTCTTTTCGATATTCAATTCCAGTTCAAATTCACCGCAGACTTGTGCCAAATGCGAAATTGCCCGTTCAGAATCGTCCACAGAATTGTAACCAATGAACCAATCATCAACGTAGCGAAACGCCCCAGAAAGATCATTCTGTGCGATTTCGGAGTATCTCTTTTCAATAGCCACAGCGATTATTTCTGATGCAATACGAGACGTATCAGGTCCAATTGGAATTCCTATTGTTTGATTATCTTGACCTTTTCGGATCAAAACATCCAATTGATTGCCAACCGAATTCTTAAACGAAGCGTTGTACATATTGGCTTTAGAATACGCCTTTCCATGCAGCGCCCATGGAATGGTGTGTGTATAAATTGTACCATAAAACCTTGATATATCGGTATAAAGAATGTGGTCAAATTCCGCACTTGTTTCCAACTTCTTAAGTTCAATCCTTGCGAAGTCCGGTTTTGGAATCGCTCTTTCCGAACGCACAGTGAGCTCTGGAGGCTCTAAAGAAGCTTTCGAGTCTAAAACAAAAGTCCAAATGTCGATTCAGTTATCAGCAATGTGCTTTGAAAGAAGGAACTGTGAGATGGGATTCACTAAGGCCAGCTTGCGCCTCTTAAACCCGATTCTGGGTATGCTGAAATGACAAGGCATGGACTTTTTTGGATCGCTTGCTGCAGGCCACGCCTTCACAAGAGCAGCGCGATATTTTGCCAAATCTCTAGTATTAAATGGTGGAGGAAGCTCAGCAGGGAAGTACCCGTTTCCTAATAGTAGTTTGAGTCGATCCGACTTGGTAATACTTTTGCCCAAAACTCAACTCCGCATTCAAACAGTTACCTCAACCCTATCTTGCTCCCCTACGCCGAACACACGTTTATAGCGAGTTATTTCTTCGGCGGGCCCCATGGCTTTGTTCGGGTTGTCGGACAGTTTCACGGTGGGGTTGCCGTTGGCCGCGATGGCTTTGCACACAAGGCTGAATGGTGCGAGGCTGTCGTTTTCCGTCAGCCCTTTGAAGTCGTTCGTCAGCATGGTGCCCCACCCGAATGACACGCGGCAGCGCCCTGCGAATTGCGTTTGCAGTTCCACGATTTTATCAGTGTCCAGCCCGTCAGAAAAGATGACTAGCTTTTTGGTCGGGTCTTCGCCGCGAGCTTTCCACCAGTCGATCGCCACTTCGGCCCCTGTCGCCGGATCGCCGCTGTCGACCCTGATCCCCGTCCAGCCAGCCAACCAGTCAGGCGCGCGGTCAAGGAACCCTTGCGTCCCGTAGGTGTCGGGCAGAATGATCCGCAGGTTGCCATCGTGTTCCGCCTGCCAGTCTTGCAGCACGTCGTAGGGGGATTGCAGCAGCGCCGCGTCGTCCTTTGCCAAGGCCGCATAGACCATCGGCAGTTCGTGCGCGTTTGTCCCGATAGCGGGCAGGTCTCGGTTTTTGGCGATCAGGCAGTTGGAGGTGCCGACAAAGTTATCGCCCAGCCCTTCTGACATGGCCTGCACGCACCAGTCTTGCCACAGGTGGCTGTGCCTGCGCCGCGTCCCGAAATCAGCGATGGCCAGATCGGGGAGGGCCCGCAGGGTTTCGACTTTTTCCCAGACTTTGGTTTTGGCGCGCGCATAAAGCACCTCGAGCTCGAACCGCCCCATGGTCCCCAAGACCGCCCGCCCGCGCAGTTCCATCAGGACCGCGAGCGCTGGAATTTCCCACAGCATAACTTCGGGCCAAGAGCCTTCGAACGTTAGCTCGTATTGGCCGTCGACCTTTTCAAGGTGGTAGGGTGGCAGCCGCAGTTTTTCGAACCAATCCATGAATTCGGGCGTGAACATTTGGCGTTTGCCGTAGAACGTGTTGCCCCGCATCCATGTGGATTCACCGCGCGTAAGTGACAATGACCGAATGTGATCGAGTTGTTCGCGTAACTCCCCTTCGTCGACCAGATCGGCAAGCAGGATATGCTTGGACCGGTTGATGAGGCTGAACGTGACTTGGGCGTCGCGGTTGTTGTGGAACACGGACTGACACATCAGAAGTTTGTAGAAATCCGTATCGATAAGCGACCGCACAATCGGGTCGATCTTCCATTTGTGATTCCAAACACGGGTGGCAATATCGGTCATAAGACTATTCCTTTAACTTAGGGCCGTTAGACCAAGTTGAGGGGGGGCATGGCAAGGGCAATTACATTGACAGACGTAGGCGAGCCTCAACCTTGGGGTGGCGGCCAACGCGTTGAGATATGTTTACCCCTTTTTTCGCCATGCCTTCACCAATAAGACCAAGCTAGCTTTCTTGAACGACGGGCTGACAATCAGAACAACTGTAACGAATGCAAGCAGCACTGCACCTAGGCCACTTCCCTTAAAAAAACCGAACGATAGATCGGCATCCAAAATCAGTTGATAAAAAATTCAGAAAAAATATTGGGGGGATCTTTTGGCATTTGACACACTCCTCGGTATAGTGTGTCACCCTTTAATAGGTAATTTTTGTCACCAAAATTGATACGTGGCAAGAGCCTTTGTTAAACACTCGCTGACTATTGCTATACAATCAAGGGACCCCGACCATGCCTCCATCCCTACCCCGCGTTGTCGTCATGGTTATTATGGCCATGACCCTGATCGTGTCGGGCGATGCTGCGGCTAAGGTGCTGGGTGGCCAGGGGTTTGATCCCGTGTTCACCGCGTGGTCTCGGTTTGCTTTGGCGGCAGTGGTTATTGCGCCATTTGCGGGGCTGCAGCGGAGTGATTTGGCGCAGGCCAAGGACTGGCGGCTGGTGCTTCGTGCCATGCTGATTGTAGGCGGGATCGTTTGTATTCTGACCGCCCTGCGGACCGAAGATATGGCGACCGTGTTTGGCGGGTTCTTTGTTGGTCCAATCGTGGCCTATGCGTTGTCCGCGATGTTGTTGGGCGAACGGGTCACATTGGCACGCACCGTGCTGCTTGGCCTCAGTTTCGTCGGTGTCCTGATCGTCGTCCGGCCCGGGTTTGGCATGACGTCTGGCATGGGTTTGGCCATTCTTGCGGGGTGTTTCCATGGGTCGTATTTGGTCGCAACACGTTGGTTGGCAGGCGGGTTCAGACCACGATTTTTGTTGTTGTCACAGCTGGTGATCGGGGCCGTCGTCTTGGCACCGTTTGCCATCGGTCCATTGCCGCCCATCACGGGCAACACCGCTGTCTTGATCGGGATCAGCGCGATGGGATCAGCATTGGGAAATCTGCTATTGGTGCTCGTCAACCGCACCACGCCGGCCAACGTGATCGCTCCGTTGATCTATAGCCAACTGGTCGTGGCTACCGCATTGGGAATCATCGTATTCGGCGATTGGCCAGATGGCACCACACTGATCGGTCTTGTAGTTATTGCAATCGCGGGCGCATCGTCAGTATGGTTCGCAGGGCGCGGCCGTTAACCGCGCCGGACCGGACGTTTGGCCATTTCGACATCATGAAGCCGCTTTGCGTCTACGGGCGAAACGCCAAGAGCGGCCTCGACCGCGTGCAACAGCTCGTCTTCTTCCTCATGCTCAACACCATCCGCAAACACAACAGACCAAAGCGCGGCAACAACCGCCTCGCGGTCGTCCACGCTGATCGCATCATGCAAGATACCAGCGAGATCTTCAGTGTCGGGCATTTCTTCTTCTAGCAGTTCGCATTGGGCGCGCATTTTGGCGGCCTGTACTGGGTTCAGATCATAAAGCTTGGTCAATACCGCGTCGATTTGTTCGACTTCTTCAAACAGATACGCTTTGTCCGCCTTCGCAGCACGGACCATCAGCGCACCCAATGCAGTGCGTGCATCAGCGGCAGGCAGTTCAGTGTGAAACCCTGCATTGCCAGAGAAAAGCGATAAAATACGGTCAAACATAGCGACAGCCTTATTGGTCAATTCTGGCAACCACGCTAGGGACAAGCGCCGTGCTGTGCAATCATGTTAACCGTCTTGCAAGATTTCTAGAAACGCATCGCCAAAGCGTTCGACATATTTGTCACCCATCAAGCGGGTGAGCCCCGCTTGATCCGCATTACGGAGCTGCGCGACCTTGGCAAGCATGGACGCAGTGCACGACATCGGCTTATCCGCCCCGTTTGGCCCGCGTTGCAGGGTCGTTTGTGCTGCAAGCAGACGGTCATATACCGCCCCCTCGTCGCGCCCAGCCAGTTTGCGGCGCACCGGATGCACGTCTTCAACAGCGCCCGCGATCACCTCTAGGAATGCCTTGCCGTAGCTTTCCAGCTTCTTGGCACCTACGCCGCCAATTGCCGCCATCTCATCCAAGTTAGAAGGTCGTTTTTCAGCCATCTCGATCAGTGTTTTGTCGTTGAAAATGATGTACGCAGGGCCGCCTGCCTGTTCGGCCAAGAACCGGCGCTTGGCTTTTAACGCCGACATCAGCGGCGCGTCTTCTTCGGACACCAACTGCCGAACCTTGGGCCCAGACCCTTTGGCATTGCGGATTGAATCGCGCCGCAATGTGATCGACGCCTCGCCGCGCAGAATAGGTCGCGCGTGGTCCGTCATGCGCAATGCGCCGTAGCGGTCCCGATCAGGCCGCATCAAATCGTGCCCCATCATTTGCCGAAAAATTGCCTGCCATTGGCGTTTATCGAATTCTTTGCCGACGCCGTAAGTTGGCAAGCTGTCATGGCCGCGTTGGGCGATTTTATCAGTTTTGGCCCCAAGCAAGATATCGATCAAATGCCCTGATCCGAACCATTCGTCTGTGCGCAAAGCGGCGGATAGCGCCATGCGCACGGGGGTCGTGGCGTCAAAAGTTTCGGGCGGTTTTTCGCAAAGGTCGCAGTGGCCACAGGGGCTTGGGTCTTCGCCAAAATAGGTCAGCAGCGTTTGGCGTCTACACACGAGCGCCTCGGCCAAACCAAGCAGCGCATTCAGACGGCCATGATCGGCAGCGCGGCGGTCTGCTGGGGCAAGCCCCTCGTCGATCTGCTGGCGGCGATAGCGGATGTCGTCGGGGCCAAATAGCGTGAGTGTTTCAGCGGGCGCGCCATCGCGGCCCGCGCGGCCGATTTCTTGGTAATAACTTTCAATCGTTTTTGGCAGATCGGCGTGGGCAACCCATCGGATATCGGGCTTATCAATGCCCATGCCAAAGGCGACCGTGGCGCAAACGATCAGGCCGTCCTCTTGTTGAAAACGACGTTCGACAATGCGCCTGTTTTCGGCCTCCATTCCGCCGTGATATGAACAGGCGGTGTGGCCCGCATCATTCAGCGCCTTGGCAAGTGTTTCTGTCTTAGCGCGGGTGCCGCAATAGACGATCCCTGACTGGCCTTTGCGGGCGGCGGCAAAGTTCAAAATCTGCGCGCGCGGGCCGACTTTTACCTCAAATGCAAGATGGATATTCGGGCGATCAAAGCCGCGAAGGAACGTGGACGGCTGCACGCCATCAAACAGTTTTTCGATAATCTCGACTTGGGTTTCGGCGTCGGCGGTTGCAGTGAATGCCGCTAAAGGCACATCCAGCAAGCGGCGCAATTCACCGATACGCAGATAATCGGGGCGGAAATCATGGCCCCATGCGCTGACGCAATGCGCCTCGTCGACGGCGATCATGGTGACACCCACGCGGCGCAGCATTTGCATTGTGCCACCAGATGATAACCGTTCCGGGGCCATGTACAGCAGACGTAATGTGCCCGCCTCTAGCCCCACCCAAACGGCGTCAGTTTCTTCTTCGGTATTGCCGGATGTCAGCGCGCCGGCCTCGACACCCACTGCCTTGAGGCCACGCACCTGATCTCGCATCAACGCAATCAATGGAGAAATGACGACAGTGACGCCCGTTCGGACCAGCGCGGGCAGTTGAAAGCACAGCGATTTACCACCACCAGTGGGCATAATCGCCAGCGTGTTTTCACCCGCAATGACAGCGTCCACAATCTCGCGCTGACCCGCACGAAAATCGTCGAATCCAAAGACATCCTTGAGCAGCTTATCTGCGGGCATAAACGGGGGACCTGTGGGGTTTGGTTTCTAGTGTTGCCCGACAATCCCACATGCGGAATCGGCAAACAAGAGCACATCGCCCCCCGTTGCATCGCAGTGCGCAACCGCTTACCCATATCGGATACACAGACAGGATATCTTATGGGCGAAATCACTCTGGTCCGGCACGGCCAAGCAAATTCAGCAGCAACGAATGAAGCGGATTATGACAAGCTATCCGAGCTTGGGCATCAACAAGCGGCATGGTTGGGCGATTGGATACAGGCACATGACGGGCCTTTTGATGCGGTGTTTTCTGGATCATTGCGCCGCCAGCGCGAAACTGTTGCAGGCATGGGTTACGCAAATGTGACCGTCGACGAACGCCTTAACGAGATTGCCTATTACGACCTGACTGCTGAAATGGATGCCCTGAAGCTGATGCCGCCACGGACCGGCCCCGAGGACTTTGTGACGCACTTTCCAGCGACTTTGACCGCTTGGCGGGACGAGAAAATCGCGGGAACAGAAACCTACCTGAACTATAGCGACCGTGTTCAGGCCGTCATCCAAGAGGCCGCCCAACCAGGTAAACGTATTCTATGCGTGACTTCTGGTGGGATTATTGCTCGGGCGGTGGCGCATATCTTGCACCTAGATATTCCACAGATGGCGCAGATTGCTTTACCGATTTTAAACACGTCCGTGCACCGTATTCATGTAACTGATCACGGGAATATCCTTGGCACGTTCAACAGTTCCCCGCATCTGGATCACTCTGACCGGATCGCAGCACGCACACATTATTAAAGGAAATACCGATGCATCTTTGGGTTCGGGCCGAAACACGGGCACATGAAGAACGGGTTGGGTTGACGCCGGACGGGGCCAAAACGCTGCTGGAAACTGGGTTCCAAGTCACCGTGGAACAGAGCGATCAGCGGGCCATTCCCATTGACGGATATGTCGCTGCTGGTTGTGCGATAGCGGACCAAGGCGGGTGGGTTGATGCCCCAGATGATGCTGTGATTTTTGGGCTAAAAGAATTGCCTGAGGATGGCACCCCATTGCGGCACCGCCACATCATGTTCGGGCATGCCTATAAGGGGCAAACATCGGGGCGGGTTTTGTTGGACCGGTTCAAAGCGGGCGGTGGCGCGCTGTATGATCTGGAATATCTGGTGGGTACAGACGGTCGGCGTGTTGCCGCGTTTGGGTATTGGGCTGGATATGCTGGTGCAGCGGTGAGTTTGTTGACCTATGCCGCACAGCGGCAGGGACGGTTGATCGGGCCCGTTCATACCTTTGAAAACGCGCCTGCGATGGTTAATTTCATCCGCGCCGAGTTGAATGGCGCAACACCCACAGTATTGATCATTGGCGCATTGGGCCGTGTTGGGACGGGCGGTGCTGATCTGTGCGAAGTGCTGAGTTTGAGCATCACAAAATGGGATATGGCCGAGACCGCGTCAGGTGGACCCTTCCCCCAAGTGTTAGACCACGATGTGTTCCTGAACTGCATTCTTGCTCGTGATGGAACGCCTGTGTTTGTGCCTGCATCAGCCACGACAGATCTGCGTAAATTGTCCGTCATCGGTGACATTGCATGTGATCCACAAAGCGACTTTTCCCCGATCAAAGTGTACGGGTCAGAGACAACATGGGACGCACCTGCGCTGCGGGTACACGACGATCCACCGCTTGATGTGATGGCGATTGATAACCTGCCGTCGTTGTTACCTGCTGAAAGCAGCGATGATTTTGCGGGTCAGATGTTGGCGCATCTTGGCACGCTGGACCGGATAGACGCTGGTGTTTGGGGACGGGCGAAACAGGTGTTTGATGATGCGGTTTAGGGTAGATGGGTTAAAACCCATCCTACGTCATTTCGCACCAAATAATCGGTAGTACATCCAATCAGGCATAAACTGCGACAACCGGAAAACCCATGAGAACACGGTGGGGAAGCTGCGTTTGAACCCGCCATTGTCCATGTGGTCAAAGAACACCTGCGCTGCATCCTCGGGCTCCATGATAAACGGCATTTGGAAATCGTTCTTTTCGGTTAAGCGTGTCTTGATGAAGCCCGGGTTGATCACCTGCACACGCACGCCAGTTTTGCGCAGATCGGCTTGCATGGATTCCGCCAAGGCCATCAACCCCGCCTTTGATGCGCAATACCCGATGGCACCGGGTAGGCCACGAAAACCGGACAGCGATCCTGTCAGCACGACATGCCCTGCGTCGCGGTCCACCATTTGGCCAATGACCGCACCAACAACGCGGGACCCGCCAAGATAGTTGATCTGGCACATCAGATCGGCCTTTTCATTGTCCCATTCGGACGCCTTCATCGGCCAGTAGACACCAGCCAAATAAACAACGCCGTCGACCTGACCGACTTGGGCGGCGGCGGCCTCGACGGCTTTTAGATCACCAACATCGACGGTCACGAATGACGCGGCATCGCCAATTTCCGACACTAGCGATATTAGCCGATCTTCGGACCGCGCGGACACGATGACATGGGCACCTGCGTCTGCAATTTTCTTGGCGACCTCGCGGCCCAATCCCTCGCTTGCGCCAACGATCCAATACCGTTTACCAGTCCAGTTCATTGTGCATTCTCCAAAATGTCTGCTTGTGTCGCGGGGCGCATCGTGGCGACCAGTTCGGCGACTTTAAAACCGAACTTACGGAATTGACTACGATTCATGACGGTTCCGTTGGGCATCAGATACATCCAATCGCGCACGTCCAACGCATGACCGCCCGCGTCGTCAGACAGCTTAATCTTGTATCCCAAGAAAACGGCGCTTCCTGTTTGGTGACCACGACCCTCGCCGATCAGATCATCCGCTTCTGCTTTGATCGCTCCACCATCCGACAGCGTCAGGACCCAAGAACGTTTTTGGACATTGCCGCTATCGTAATGGAATTCTTCGGTCATGCTGCCGGTATTACCGTCCCAAGTCGCTGCAAAATTAGCGGTAAAACGGGATGTCACCCGCCCCATTGGGCCAAAGATCACGCCTTCGCAAACGATCGGACCGTTGAGAACTTCGCGAATATCAAATTCAGGCCCCGACGCGTAATCATCCGGCTTTTGCGCGGCAAAAGACAAAAACCGAATCTTGACCCAAACCGCGACCAAGGCGGTCAGAACACCCGCAAGAACATACCACCAAACCATTACGTCGTCTCCAAATCCGTCATGACCAACAAACCGATGGCCACCAATTTCAATACGGACGGTACCAACGCATAGAGCAGCGTCAACATCGTCAGAGCCGAAGCCGGCACATCAGATGCACCTGCGACAAAGCCCGCCTGTTCCAGCAACGGCAGCAATATCACCGCCGCAAAGGCCAGCGTGAATTTGCTAACCAACGTCCAAAGGCCAAACCCCTGCCCTCCGTTCGGGGACACCACCGCCATGCGCCGCGCGAACATAGCGGGCAACAATGTGAGGTCTGCACCAATGGTTGCTCCTGATATTACGCAGATGATCGCAAATTGGTTCACATCTCCGACGCCTAACGTCAGGGCAAACCCGAATGAGATGACCGCCAGAACCATCGCAAGCAGCAATGTGCGCTTCGCGCCCCACCGTGCAGCCAGTGCGGACCACAGCGGTGAAGACACTGCAGCAGCGAGGAAAAATAGCACAAGTAGTGGTCCTTCCCATCCGACAGCACCAAGTCTTGATTCTACGAAGAACAGGAAAAGTGTCGACGACACTGCCAGCGGTGTCGCGTTGATCAGCGCGAGGATCAAAAGCCTGCGTGTTAATTTATCTGCAAGAATTTCTTTGATCTGGGAAGGTTCAGCAGTCGTGCGCCCTTTCCATTCGGGCCACATGAACAGGGTGGCGACCAATGTGGCCGCAGCGAACCCATAGGCGAATACTGCAAACGGAGCATCAGACAGGCCCATCAAAAGGGTCGGTGTTGCCGCTGCGATGCACACGCCAAGCAACGCGCCTGTTTCGCGCCAAGCGGCCAGTTTCACATGCCCCTTGGGGTCCGTGCCCGCCTTGCCGATCCCCTGTGCATAGAAATTGATTGTTAGAAAGCTGAACGCGCTGAACAGGCCTGTGACTGTCAGGGCGAACCAAATGGCAGGGTTAATCGGTGGGGCAACGGCAAACAGGCCAATCATCGATATGGCCAACACCACAGCGACCAAACTGATGATCATCGCCTTGCCTGCGCGCAGCCGTTCACTGACCCAGCCCAACAATGGGTCTTGGATCACGTCAAACAAGCGCAGACCAAATAGGATTGCGCCCAATGCGGTCAGGCTGACACCATAGGTATCGGCATAGTATTTGGGTGCGTAAATATAGATCGGCAGACCAGCGGCAGACAGCACGGCGGCAAACCCGCTATAGGCGGGCAAGCGGTCTGACCACGCCCTCACCGGCTTACCTCGTCTTTTGGTGGTTCTGGTCGGGAACGGAATGTTGCGCCCTTCCACCACAGTTTGATCGCTTGCCAGTGGATCAAGGCCAGCACACGGCGCGACCCGAACGGTCGACGCACTGCGGCACGGATGATTGAGCTATTCGACAACGGTTGGCGCGCACCATGTAAGGTCGCGATCAAACCGCCCTTGCCACGGCTATAGTCGATCCAAATGCCAACCTGATCAGGAGTAATATCGAACCGGAACGTGTACCCACCCTCAATCGGCTGGAACGGGGAGACATGAAAAACCTTGTCCGCTTCGATGGTATCTTCTTTGGTGATCGGCCCACCATTTGCGTTGCGGCACAGATACGAATGGCGGTCGCCAAAGGTATTGGACACCTCTGCAATCACGCTCGTCAGATCGGCACCATCATAGC
This sequence comes from Yoonia sp., assembly GCA_047629435.1. Classification (GTDB taxonomy): domain Bacteria; phylum Pseudomonadota; class Alphaproteobacteria; order Rhodobacterales; family Rhodobacteraceae; genus Yoonia. Next base: position 46,768 of record JBLHXF010000013.1, read on the forward strand.
ATAGCCAAAATGAAACTGGGTTAAAAACATATCCCAGAATACGCGGCTGCGTGAGCAGTTCGATCCTGCTGGGGTCTGGCACACCATTGGCGGACAAAACATCGCGGGCCCATGCCGCACCGCGCCCTTTACGCGGAACACCCCCATGATCACCGTCATGCAGCGACATGAGCGCACCAGAATTACGGGCAAAAAGCCTGGGCGTTTCAACCGCCGCTTCGGCATCAAGCAGAACATAGTCGATGGAATAACGAAACGCGTTCTTAACCGCGCCACGCCTGCCATGGTACGTTTGTCCTGCAATATGATGGACGATGCTCACTCGGCTGCCACAGCCAAGCGGCTCGCGGAATTCAACGATGTGACCACATCGACAGCAGACGATAATCCGTCCTCGTGGAACCCGTTTTTCATCCATGCACCACAGAGCCACGTTCGGTTGGACCCGTTCATCGCCGCGGCTTGGCCTTGGGCGGCAATGGCTGCTGTATCGTAGACTGGATGGCGCAAAATGACCTCATCCCATATCAATTCTTCGCGGATTGGCCGCGTAGTGTTCAGCGTCACCATATAGTCGGGTCCCGTCAACCATGGCTGCAGGGAATTCATCCAATAGGTCAGATCAATCTGATCGGTCTGCTTGCCTGCTTCCTCGGAATAAATCCAGCTCGACCAAACAGCCCGGCGTTTGGGCATGATCGACGTATCAGAATGCAAGACGACGCGGTTGGGCTGATACCGTACAGCGCCCAGCGTTGCTGCCTCTGACGCGGATGGATCAGCAAGCATGTTAAGCGTATCGTCCGAATGGGTGGCGAACACGACTTCGTCGAATTTTTCCCAGTCAGCGCCGTACGTTTTGACCCAGACACCATCAGGATCGCGGCGCACGCTGTCGACACCTACACCAAGGCGCAAATCAACGCCACGTTTGATCATGTCGGCCTGCAGGCGACCAACGTAGGACTGACTGCCACCCTGCACGGTGTACCACTGGTGCTGACCCGTTGCGGATAACAGCGCATGGTTGTCGAAAAACTGCATCATGGCGTTGGCTGGGAAATCCATGATCTTTTCTTTGGGCGTCGACCAGATAGCACCTGAAAATGGCAACAGGTAATGGTCGCGAAAATAGTCCGACAGGTTCAGTTTGTTCATAAGGCCGCCGATGGTCAGGCCATCCTCGGCACTGGCCGCAAGTCCGTGTTTGTTGAAATGCAAAATATCGCGGACCATACGCAGGAACTTGGGGTTCGCCAAATTGCGTTTCTGGGCGAATATTGCGTCAAGGCCAGCTAGGCCGTATTCCAGACGTCCACCATCAAAAGACGCCCCAAAGGACATGTTGGATTTAACAACGGGGACATCCAAATGATCGAATAGAGCCGTTAGATTGGGGTAATTTGCATAGTTGAACACGATAAACCCTGTATCAACGGGCGTGTCCGCGTTCGGCCCAGCCATGCGTGTACGGGCATGACCGCCAAGGCGCGCCTCAGCTTCAAATAAGACAACGGTGTGATCTTCGGCCAGCATATGAGCAGCACCCATCCCCGAAATACCTGCGCCGATAACGGCAATTTTACGAGGGGCGGCGATCGCAGTTTCAAATGGCATTCTTTGTCTTAACTCCAAAAGTCTTTACTTTGTTTATAGTGTTACGTCACAAGCTGACATTCAGATTGGTTTCAAAAAGAAAATTCTTGTCAGCAGTGATCCATGTGCCGCGCATCACCGTAATAAGGTCATGGAAACGCAAACACACATACTGGTCAGTCCAAGATCAAATCGCACATCGCCAAAGGCGGCGGCGATGGCTATGGTGATACTCAATTCAGGAGCTCACCGCGTGACGGATGCGCCAACAGACAAACGACTGGCATGGATAAGCCAACTTAACGCGGTCCGTGACACCAAGGACCGTGTGGCTTTTGGTGAGCTATTTAGCTACTTTGCACCGCGCGTGAAATCGTTTCTTATGAAATCTGGCAGCGCGCCCGAGATGGCCGAAGAATGTGCCCAAGAGGTCATGGCGACGGTTTGGAATAAGGCCCATCTGTTTGATGGATCAAAGGCCAGCGTGTCCACGTGGATCTTTACCATCGCGCGGAACCGGCGGATCGACATGATCCGCAAACAACGCCGTCCAGAGCCAGAAGATTTGCCGTGGGGGCCCCAAGACGCGCCGTCGGCAGCGGACACTTTGGTCATGCAGCAAGAGACGGAAATCCTAGGAAGGGCGATTGCTGATCTTCCCGAAAAACAAAGACGACTGATTGAACGTGCATATTTTGGCGAACTTACCCACGCTGAGATTGCAGCAGAAACTGGTCTGCCCCTTGGCACGATCAAATCCCGTATCCGGCTGGCGCTTGACCGCTTGCGCCACGCAATAAATTGAGCCTGACATGACAAAACACATCAAACACCACCTAACGACGCCACTTTTGATGGGGTACTCTGCAGGCACCTTGCCTGAGGCATTTAACCTCGTCGTGGCTACCCATATCTCGCTTTGCGATAACTGCCGCGCTGCATTGGCCGAATTTGACGCTATCGGCGGGGAAACCATGATGGGTGCGGGGTCCGTTGCTATGTCGGATGATGCATTGACCGCGACCCTTGCGAAAATCGCGCAAGGCGACGCAGAAATCGTGACACCTCGGCGTAACGGCCCCTACCCCGCGCCCTTGGCTGCCTACATGACGGATAAGTCAAAGTGGCGTAAAATCGGTGGTGGTGTCAGCCAGATGTTGCTGCACACAGGCGACCGCGCAACTGTGCGCCTTCTGAAAATTCCAGCCGGAACAGCCGTGCCAGATCACGGGCACCGTGGGACGGAATTGACGCTTGTGTTGCAGGGTGCATTCACCGACGCGCATGATCGGTTTGCCGTGGGTGATGTTGAAATTGCAAATGAAGACCTGCACCACACACCCGTCGCGGAAATGGGCGACGACTGCATTTGTTTATCGGCGACCGATGCGCCATTGGCATTCCGTGATCTATTGCCGCGTATTGCGGGCCGGATTATGGGAATTTAATTCCACGCGGTGGGGCTCATTTCACCTCCATGCGTGACCCATCCATCGCCCCTCGCAAACACATAAAATATGCGTCCGGCATAGGCGCGTTTGACGACCCAATAATCCTTGGACTGACGCACGACGTGGCCCTTACGAGCACCGCACACATGATCATTTCCACACGGGCGCAAAGTATAACTGCGCAACGCGCCATGCTCTTCTGACAGCACCGTAATCGGGCCAGTATCAAACGGATGGTCTTGGAAATTATCAGCGAAGAACCAGTGCGCTTCGACTGGCAAGCATGCCCCTAGGGTGTATCTTGCGCAAGGGGCAGCGGTGGTGCTACGTCCTCTTGCGCAATCTCTTCAAAATCAAAGTTATCCAGTCGCGTCGCGCGTTTACCTGCACGTTCAGCGGCCGTGTTGATGTCTTCTAGGTCCTTGCGGGCCTGCCCAAAATGGGTGTTCAGCTTGCCAACACGCTCAACCACCAATTCCACATCGCGGTGCAACAGACGCAAAGTCGTGCGAATTGCGCCCGCCTGTTCACGCATCCGCGCATCTTTTAAGATCGCACGCATCGTGTTCAACGTGGCCATGCAGGTCGTCGGCGACACGATCCAAACACGGGCGGTAAACCCGTCACGCACCAGTTCCGGAAAGTTGGCGTGCAGCTCGGCGTAAACGGCCTCTGACGGCAGGAACATCAACGCGCCATCGGCGGTTTCACCGTCCAAGATATACTTTTCAGAGATCGCCTTGATATGCGCCTTTACCGATGTGCGCATGAACTTGGCGGCCTCGTTGGCTTCCCAATCTGTCTTGGCATTGCGCAGGGCTTCATAGGCTTCCAACGGGAATTTGCTATCAATCACAATTGGCCCTGGCGGGTTCGGCAGGTGGATCAGGCAATCAGCTCGCTTGCCGTTCGTCAGCGTGTGTTGGAACGTATACGCATCCGATGGCAGCGCCTTGCTGACAATATCGTTCAGCTGAATTTCTCCAAACGCACCGCGTGTTTGTTTGTTCGACAAGATATCTTGCAGGGACAAAACATCGCCCGAAAGCTTGGTGATATTTTCCTGCGCCTTATCAATGGTCAACAACCGCTGCTGCAATTCACCCAGACTTTGGGCAGTCCGCTGGGCAGATGATGACAGATTTACGTTCAACGATTCCGTAACTTGGCTCAATCGCTGCTCCATCAACTGTAACGTCTTGGCTTGCTGTTGCGCCTGCGCTTCGGTCACCGATGTCAAACCACCAAACAGCTGTTGCTGCCCGTTTGAAAGCATCTCCACGCGGCTACCAAGCCCACCCATTTGGCTCGCCAACACTTGCGCCATCTCACCCGACTTGCCGGCACGGCGCACCGTGACGACCAACAGGGCCACCATTGCGAGGAGAATGAGTGCAACGATCAGCCCGGCGATAAACAACGGGTCTGCTAGACTAAAGGTATAGTCGCCGATCGTAATCATGTGCGACCAAACAACCGTTCAATGTCTGTCATCTTCAACTCTACATATGTAGGGCGGCCATGGTTGCATTGACCCGACCTTGGGGTCGCTTCCATTTCGCGCAATAGAGCGTTCATTTCCTCACCGCGCATCCGGCGGCCTGTGCGGATTGAACCGTGACAAGCCACACGAGACAAGATCGCTTCGATCTTGGATTGCACGCGATCAGACCCGCCTGTGTCGGCCAATTCGTCCAATATATCGCGCAGCATCGCACCTGCGTTCACTTCGCCTAAAATTGCAGGAGTTTCCCGCACAGCAACGGCATTGCCACCAAACGGTTCAATTCCCAACCCAAAGCGGGCCAAATCATCGGATATTTCCAACAACTGCGCCGCCTCGCCTTCAGCCAATTCAACAATCTCGGGGATCAAAAGGGCTTGGGCCGCGACTCCGTTTTCGGCCATTTGCGTTTTTAGCTTTTCATAAACCAACCGCTCGTGGGCTGCATGTCCATCAACGATGACAATACCATCTGTTGTCTGGGCAATAATGTAGTTCTCGTGGACCTGTGCGCGTGCAGCACCCAATGGCAAATGATCCGGTTCATCCAAAACATCTGGTTCGATCCGCGCGCTTGGGGCTTCTTGAAATCCGGGTACTTGGGCCTGAAATGACATCGACCGCGCTGTAAACGACGGACGGTCCATCTGATAGACGCGCGGTTCCATTGGCTGCGGTTGCATCGCGCCCAACGTGGCATCAGCCACAGTCGTTGACGCACGGTGTCCTGCGTTCGCCATCGCATGACGAAGGCCTGATACAATCAAACCGCGCACAGTACCCGGATCACGAAATCGGACCTCAGATTTGGCCGGATGCACGTTCACATCCACCATCACTGGATCGCAGTCGATAAACAGAGCGGCGACCGGATGACGATCCCGCGACAGTACATCCATGTATCCCGCACGCAATGCGCCAAGCAGCATTTTGTCACGCACGGGGCGGCCATTCACGAACACAAACTGGGCCACAGCAGCACCGCGCGAATAGGTCGGCAAGGCGGCATATCCTGTCAGATGAAACCCCTCGCGTTCGGCATCAATTGCCAGCGCATTGTCGGCAAAGTCACGACCAATCACAGACCGCAAACGCCCATGCAGTGCATCAAACAGATCGCCACTTTCGGCATCGGCACGGAACGTGGTGCGGCTGTCGCCCCCAGAAGAATCGCGCAGGATGAACGTGATAAATGGCTCTGCCATTGCAAGGCGTTTGACGACATCACCAACTGCCTGAGACTCTGATCGGTCCGTGCGCAGGAATTTGAGCCGTGCTGGGGTCGCATAAAACATGTCGCGCAATTCAACGACGGTGCCAGCCGACAACGCCGCTGGACGGACATCTGCCATCATGCCGCCTGCGACTGAAATAGAAGCACCTTCGCCACCCGCCACACGGCTGGTCATCGTCAGACGCCCCACTGCGCCAAGGCTGGCCAAGGCTTCGCCCCGAAAGCCGAATGAATGAATATTAAGAAGATCAGATCCGTCAATTTTGCTGGTCGCATGGCGGGATAAGGCCAACGGCAGATCCGCCGCCGCTATCCCGCATCCATCGTCTGTCACGCGGATCAGGGTTTTGCCCCCATCGGCGATCACGACCTCTATTCGGTGCGCGCCCGCATCAATTGCGTTCTCGACCAATTCTTTGACAGCGGATGCCGGACGTTCCAACACTTCGCCCGCTGCAATCCGGTTGATTGCGGCGTCGTCGAGCTGTCTGATGACAGGCTGGGGCTTTATGTTGGGGTCAGAATTGGCCATGCCACAAGGGATAGCACGGCCAATTGCGATTCTACGAGAGGCGAAAAATGGTTAATCGGTGCTTTCTAGCCCAACAGGTTGACCCACAACGACAAAGTGAAGATCGTCTGGGCGCATAAATTCAGCGGCTACGCGATTTATATCGCTTAGGGTTACGGCCTCGATATAATCATTCCGATTGATTACATATTCAGGCGGCAAGCCGATCATTTGCATCCCAACCATGATGCCAGCAATCTCTGCATTGCCATCAAACCGCAACGGATATTCGCCCGTCAAATAGGTCTTAGTCACTGCAAGCTCTTCTTCGGTTACGCCATTGGCTGCCAAGTCGGACCAGACGTTGCGGGTGACCTCGATAGCTTCTGCGATAGTGGCGTTCGCAGATGCGACCTGCCCGATCCACATTTCAGCGTGGAATTTCGGAACCAGATAGGACCGGATGCCATACGTCAGACCGCGTTCTTCGCGAACCTCAGTCATCAAACGGGACTCGAACCCAGAGCCACCCAAAATACCATTCAGTATGTAGGCTGCAAAAAAATCCTTGTCATCCCGTTCGATCCCACCATGGCCAAACAGCGCCACCGATTGGGGTGTATCGTAAGGAATAACCGTCACGCCACCAGCCAAACCAAAATCAACATCAGTTATGGCGGACGGGCCGTCAGCAGGCAAACCACCAAGCAGATCGTCAAGCAATGGGCCAATCTCATCTGCTGAAATGTCGCCCACGGCAGACACGTAAATCTGGTCACGAGTCAGCGTGTTGCGGTGCGCCGTAAACATATCATCTTGGGTCAGAGAACCAACACTTTCGACTGTGCCATCAATGGACGTGGCATAGGGATGACCTGCAAACGCGGCATCGTCAAAGAAAGCACCCGCAATCCGGTTCGGGTTTTTCTCGTCGCCTGCAATGCCCGAAATGACCTGTGCACGCACGCGGTCAATCGCATCTTGGTCGAAACGCGGTTGGGTCAATGCTTGGCGCAATAGCGCAAGCACCTCATCCTGATTTTCGGTCAGGAACTTCGCCGAGATCGACATGATATCATCCGACACACGGAACGAAAGACTGGCCGCCAATGCATCAAGACGTTTCTGGAACGCTTGCGCATCCATATCGCCGCTGCCTTCTTCGATCAGCGCGGTCATCAGGTTCACCGCACCGCGTTTACCAGCAACGTCCAAAGACGCACCACCGCGCATGCGAATTTCAAGCGCAGTGAATGGAATGGACGGCTCTTCAACCACCCAAGCATTAATCCCGCCGTCTGACGTGATCTGTTGAATGTTCACTTCGGCTTGGGAGCTGGTCCCAGCCACTACGGCACAGATTGTTAGGATATATCGAAACATCAGCGTGCCTCCTCTTCGGACGCTACGACCCATCCGGTCACAGCTTGATTGCGGTCTAAAACCTTTGCAGCAACGGCTTTGATATCAGCCTCGGTCACCTCTTGTAGGGTTTGCGGCCAAGCCTGCACGTCTTCAATCGTCAACCCTTGAGTCAGCGCGCGGCCATAACGGCGCGCAAGACCCTGCACGTTGTCCTTTGCAAAAATCTCGGATGCACGGAGCTGGGTGCGCAGGCTTTCCATCTGTTCTTGATCAATCGGGGCTTCAAGGAACGCGGCGATTGCGGCGTCCATCGCGGCCTCTGCCTCTGATAGGCTGACACCCTCGGACGGGGCGACTGAAACACCAAATGTGCTGTCGTCCAGTGATGCGCCGTTATAGCTGGCACCAGTGTAAACAGCCGTCTGTGTTTCAAACTGCAATGCTTGACCCAGCGCGGACGAGAACGGCGAACCACCCAACAGATCCGCAAGGTAAACCAAGGCTGCAGCCTCTTTCTGCGCGCCAGAATCACGTTCAGGAGCGATATAGGATCGGGTCAAGTACGGCTGACTGACACGTGGATCAGTATATGTGATCCGACGTTCGGCGCGCTGTGGCGGTTCTTCCGGGCGGATGCGTTCGGGCAGGTTTGGCTCAGATGGGATCACGCCGTAATATTGCTCGGCCAAGGCCAGAACCTCGTCGGGTTCGACATCACCAGCAACAACCAAAATGGCGTTGTTCGGGCTATAATAAAGGTCGTAGAAATCAAGCGCGTCTTGCAGCGACAGCTGTTCCATTTCGTGTTTCCAGCCAATGATCGGCACACCGTAACGGTGGTTTTGATATTGAGCCGCTACAAATTGTTCGCGGGCAAGCGCACCTGCAGAATTCTCGGTACGCTGATTGCGCTCTTCCAAGACCACGTTGCGTTCGGTCTCAATGTCGGCCTCGGTGATCCGGAGGTTATTCATCCGGTTGCTTTCCATCTGCATCATCAGTTCCAGACGGTCAGCGGCGATGCGTTGGAAATACGCAGTATAATCATAGCTGGTGAACGCATTATCGGACCCACCGTTGGCGGCAACGGTCGCAGAAAATTCGCCACTTTCCAAAACGTCAGTGGCTTTAAACAACAAATGTTCAAGGAAGTGGGCGACGCCGGATGCACCAACGGGTTCATCGGCAGACCCCACTTTGTACCAAACCATATGCACCACGACGGGCGCGCGGTGGTCTTCGATCACAACGACATCCATGCCGTTATCAAGGGAATAGGTCGTGACCTCTTCGGCTAGCGCGGGGGCGCTAAAGGCGATCAGGGCAAGGGTAAGCAATCGGCGCATGAGGCGTCCTTTTTCATAGGTCTGTCTTGGATATCAACCTACGACGGAACGCCGCGCATTCAAGTGGTCATACGCGGATGTGAGAATACGCTATTGCGCCGGAGGCGCGGTAGGGGTCGCGATGCCAAGGGTCCGGAACCGCTGCAATTCGGCATAGGCGTCAAGCGCTTGGGCTGAATAGGATTTAAAATAACGATTGCGCGAAAAGGCACCACCAAACAGCGAGAACCGTTTGCGGGTTTTGCGGAACTGCGCATCTTCCGCAGCCAGCGTTTCGCGGATGTTCGGAATCACGCCGTTGCGGCTAGCGCGGGCCACCAACGCAGCGTCTGCTGTGGGAATGCCACCAGCAGATTGGGCCGCACGGCTGCCGCCAAGCGCCACAATAACGTCGCCCTTTGGGTCCGCATCAGTGCGGTTGCTGGCACCGGGGGTCGGGGTCGGAAGCGTGAATGTGTCAGGTAATTCCAACGGTGCCACAGGCATCACCGAAAATTCGTCCGGTCCGCCAGTGCTGCTGCGCATATCATGCAAAGGACGCTCCCCTGCGGAACATGCCGCCAGTACAAGTGCACTGAGTATCGCCAAAATCGCCTTATGCATCACGTCGTCCTTGGTCGTTGTTGGCCATGTTTAGCCTAACCCGCAGGCTTCGTCACGCCCGTTTCTTTTTGGGCGTGTCCGGTTCAGCAAATGCAATGCCAATGGCACCCACAAAAATGGCAACATCCGCGATATTGAACGCATAAGGATTTTCAATTCCGCAGCACGACATATTCAAGAAATCGGCAACCGCACCATACAAGACCCGATCAACCACATTGCCCAGCGCGCCACCCACCAGAAATCCAGCAGCGATATAGGTCCATTTGTTGGTTGCAGGCCTGCGCCATAGCCAAAAGAGCACTGCCCCAGAGATAACAAATGCGACGGCTATCAGCACCCAGCGCATATCAAAATCTGCAAACAACCCAAAGTTAACACCTCGGTTCCACGCCATTCGAAACGTCAGGAACGGCGGGAATACGTCAATGCGCAGTTTCGCAATCAAATCAAGGTAATGAACAATCACATATTTGCTGGCTTGATCCGCCAGAAACACCCAAAAACCTGTCCAGAATAGCAAACGCATCGATTAATCCTTAATGCCGAAAGTGGCGCATGCCGGTGAACACCATCGCGATACCGGCGTCATCTGCGGCGGCGATCACTTCATCGTCGCGCATTGATCCACCGGGTTGAATGACGCAAGTGGCACCAGCGGCGGCGGCCTCTAATAGGCCATCAGCAAACGGGAAGAACGCGTCAGACGCAACAGCAGACCCAATCGCAAGTGACTGCGGCAGACCCATCGCACCTGCCATGCGTTCGGCTTTTTGTGCTGCAATTAGCGCGCTATCAAGGCGGCTCATTTGACCAGCGCCGACACCGACAGTTGCGCCGTCTTTGACGTAAACAATCGCGTTAGATTTAACGTGCTTGGCGACGGTCCACGCGAATTGCAGATCGGCCATTTGCGCGTCAGTCGGTTGAACCTTGGTCACGACCTTCAGGTCGGCCATCGCCACATGACCCACGTCTTTGTCTTGGACCAGCATACCGCCAGCAACCTGCTTCATCGTGATCTGGGCTGCCTTTGGATCAGGCAAGCCATCTGTTGTCAGCAAGCGCAGGTTCTTTTTGGTCGCGAAAATCGCGCGGGCTGCGTCGGATGCACCCGGTGCAATCACAACTTCGGTGAAGATCTCGACGATTGCCTTTGCCGTTGCCTCGTCCAGCGCGGTGTTTAGGGCGACAATGCCACCAAACGCAGATGTGCGGTCGCAATCAAATGCGTTGGTATAGGCCTCGACCAATGTCGTGCCACGGGCCACGCCACTTGGGTTTGCATGCTTGATGATTGCGACGGCTGGACCGTCCGCTGGATCAAATTCAGCGACCAATTCGAACGCTGCATCGGTGTCGTTGATATTGTTATAGGACAATTCCTTGCCCTGATGCTGGGTCGCAGTCGCGACGCCATGGCGGTCTGTGCCATCGGTATAGAATGCGGCAGACTGGTGGGCGTTTTCACCGTAACGCATCGTCTGCTTATAAGTGCCAGCAATGGACCGACGGCGCGGCGTGTCCAGCGCAATCGCGCCTGCCATCCATGTGCTGACGGCCGTGTCATAGGCAGCAGTGCGGCCATATGCGGTTTGCGCCAGCTTTTGACGGAACGCCAATGTGGTCTGACCATTATTCGCGTCCAGCTCGGCCAGCAATGCGGCGTAATCCTCAACGTCAGTAATCACGTTCACAAACGCATGGTTCTTCGCCGCAGAGCGGATCATCGCGGGGCCACCGATGTCGATGTTCTCGATGCAAGTATCAAAGTCAGCGCCCTTGGCGACAGTTTCTTCAAACGGATAAAGGTTCACAACCAACAGGTCGATTGGACCGATGTTGTGCTCTTCCATTGCGGCGACATGCGCAGGCAAATCACGACGGGCCAATAGGCCGCCATGCACAACAGGGTGCAGCGTTTTAACGCGCCCATCCATCATCTCGGGGAAGCCTGTGACATCAGCCACATCTTTCACATCCAAACCCGCATCGCGGAGCGCCTTGGCGGAGCCACCAGTCGACAACAACTCGACCCCACGGGCCGCCAATGCCTTGCCCAAATCAAGCAATCCAGCTTTGTCAGATACAGAAAGAAGGGCGCGGCGCAGTGGTGCAAGGTTGGTCATGTGATCCCCCAAGAATCAATCTTCAGTTGGGTCCATCATGTCATCAGTCACAAGATCGCGGATACCATCAGGGGTATCCTGCGCCTTGGCCAACGACCAGCGGACGCGTGTCGCATAGGCCATCGTGCGCCCAGATAAAACCACCTGTTGGCTTGGACGGGGCTTTAATCTGCCATTTTCCAAATAAACTGATGGTTCAAGCGACATTTGGGCATGACCATCGTGCCGAAGTATCCAAATCTCGCCAGATTTAAGCGCCATTGAAATCGCAGCACCCCCCATATCGATCGTGGCATCCACATCAGGGTGCATGTGAAACCGGACCGCATATTGGACGCCTTGCAGGGCTGTCTGATCCAGCGCAGTTTCAAATTTCGCTTTATCGGCATCGGTCAGGGTGGTCAGCAAATCCTCGCCGACCATACCGCGACCGTCCACGGCCAGATCAATCGTGCGGGCATGTGTCAAACCGTGGGTGCCCCGATACCCGTCATGCGCCAGTTCTAATCGGCGACCATCGTGCAGGCTTGAAAACTGCGCCTGCACCATTTCGGGGACGTCAACCAACAGCTCTTGTCGTGCGGTGCTTAAACGACTTGGTGGGCCAAGACGTGATGATGAATACCCCTCAAGACACACGGTGCTATGTGACGGTGTGGCACGACCAGCACGGCGCCATTCCTCGCCAAACGACCTGCCAGACCCGCAATTCACAATCATAGGGCGGCGGCCAGATGTAACCTCTAGTGCCAGCGTACTGGCATGCGCGTTGACAGATTCGGGGCCCGTTGGCGGGGCGGCGGCATCAATCACAATCGACGTGCGTCCAGCGCTAAGGCGGGCGTATCCCATATGGGGGCCCTCGCCTGCGCGGGTTTTGTCGCCACTTGCGGCCAAGGCATGATCCAAGCGACCATCAAGGCCACGACCACCCCCATGGAAACGTGCCAAACTGCCATCGGCATGACGCAGCGCGCGCAACGTGGGTGCAATGCGGGCAATCGCCGTCAGGATCGGCGCAGGTGGCAGACGGCCCATTTCGGTCAATGTCTGTACGGCCCATGTGAGAAGGGTCAGCACTTCAAGCAGTTCTTCGGGGTTACGGGTCAAAATGCCGCCTGTGTCGTCAATCTCGCGGGCGCAATCACGAGCCAATGCTTTGACGGCCGGATCAACGTGCTCCTCCATGCCCTCTAACGATAGACCGGCATAAATCATCCCTGTCAGCGCCTCGAAACGGGGCAATCCACGTTGGGATGTTTTCCAACGACGTGAAAGGAAAATTGTCTGCTGGGCAAGTGAGCGGTAAAACGCCTCGTTCGCCTCTTTTTCCTGACCGCGTAGCAGGAAAAACCCGTGTTGTATCCAGCGGATAAGGCGACGACCAACCAAGTCAGGGGTCCAACCCGCACCGCGACCACGGCCATATCGCACGATCCAATCAGCCACCCACGCCTGCGCACAGGCCCGCGCCTTTGCATCGCCAACAGCAGCCAAATCATCCAGCCAAGCACAGCCTTGAAGTTCTTCCGCAACAACGGGGTTACCCGGTACGATATCCCAAATTGAGGCGTCCTTAGCCTCTGTTAGCGCACCAGAAAACAAAAAATTACCTGCAACAAGCTGTCGACCACGCGCGAAATGACCGATTGTGCGCGGCTCTGGCTGGCTCACAAACGCAGTCGCAGGGCCCGCACGGGTCGCGGCGCGCGCGTGAACACGGTGCATGAAATGCGTAGCGCCTGCGCGCCATGTCTGCGGTCTTGCCACGATATACTGCTGCCTTCGACTTCGCGCTGATGCGCTGTGTTATTGCAGTTATCTTAGGGGGCTAGGATGGCTTTGTCAGTACCGCAATATAGAAACCGTCCATGCCACCCAATTCAGGCCAATAATCAGGGCGCAAACGCAAACCACCCTCGAAAGTCGTCCAATCAGGATCAATGCCAGCGCGGTCGGTTGCGGTGCGATCAACGATCAAATCTGGATGGCGTTCCAACGCTTCTTCGATCTGCACTTCGCCCTCGTCAGGCAACAATGAACATGTACAAAACACCAGCTTGCCACCCGGTTTCAGTAAGGTCAAAGAATGGTCAATCATCGCCTCTTGTTGCGCAATCAAATCGGCAAATTCAGACCCGTCTTTGGCGTAAGGCAAATCAGGGTGGCGGCGAATGGTCCCTGTTGCAGAACACGGCGCATCCAACAAAACAGCATCATATTGACCCGTCAGATCAAACGCATCCGACACGATCAGATCGGCCTTGGCATTCACACGGGCCAAGTTTTCGGCAACGCGACCCATGCGGGTTTTGGAAATATCCACAGCCGTCACAACAGCACCAGCCGCAGCCAACTGCATCGTTTTACCGCCCGGAGCGGCGCAAATATCCAGAACGGTCATGCCTTTTGTCGGGGCAAGCATCTGTACAGGAATGGCAGCAGCAGCGTCCTGGACCCACCATTCACCAGCCTCAAATCCAGCAAGTCCGCTCACCTGACCAGCATTCGGTACACGCACGGACCCTGTCGGCAAAACAATGCCGTCCACCGCAGCGGCCAAAGCAGCCGGATCACCCTTTGGGGTCAAATCAAGCGGCGCACCTGCAAAGTGGGCAACGTCCATCGCGTCCATCGGTTTACGGCCCCACGCAGCAACCAACGGCTGACGCAGCCAACCGGGCATCAGGGGAACTTTGCGCTTGTGCCATGCATCAGGACCTTCATCGGCAATCTTGCGCAGCACGGCATTCACCATGCCTTTGAACGAATGAGTATTCTTATTCTGCGATGTAATTTCGACATAGGCGTTCACGACACCATGTGCTGCCTCGCCACCGGTCAATTCAATCACGCCAAGACGCAAGGCGTTCATGACATTCTCGGGTGGGGCTTTTTTCAGGTATGGTTTCAGCATCCGGTCAGCACGATCCAAACCGCGCAACGCATCCGTGGTCAAACGCTGGGCGCGGGCACGATCCGCTGGCTCCAGATGATCCAAGGCACCACCACCGATCAGCTCTGACAACAGGCGGCCGTCCTCAAAAATCTGATCCATCAGATAATGCGCGGCGCGGCGCGGTGGCAGACCTGTTTTGCTCATGGGGCATCCCTTGTTTTCACTGTCGCCCGAGGTATATCAAACATGCAGATCCCACAAGGAGCAGGCCCAATGACCGATGATATGCCCGATGCGGCAAAACGCGCCTTAGCCGAAGCCGACGCGCGCCGTAAAAAAGCTGGCCATATTGACCTGCCAAAGGAACTTGGTGGACGCGATGGACCCGAAGCCGTGCGTTACGGTGATTGGGAGAAAAAGGGCATCGCCATCGATTTTTAATCGATAGTGGACAAGCGCGGCCTGTGGCGCAAAACTGATGAAAACGCATCAGAGGGCCGCACCATGAAACTCGACATCAATCCATTCACCCACGCGATCAAAGCAGGCACCAAACAAATCGGTCTTTGGGTTACCCTTGCAGACGGACTTGCGGCCGAAGTCGTTGCTGGCGCGGGTTACGATTGGGTCGTGGTCGATACCGAACATTCACCGGGTGATGGTTTGGATACGGCGGCGCAGCTTCAAGCTTTTGCGGGAACAAACACAACCGCACTTGTGCGCCCCGCATGGAACGACGCCGTCCTGATCAAACGGGCCTTGGACATTGGCGCGCAAGGTCTTGTGATCCCGATGATCCAATCGGTTGAGGAAGCAAAACAAGCCATCTCGGCAACACGGTACCCACCCCACGGCATTCGCGGCGTTGCAGGCGGTACGCGGGCGACCAAGTTTGGACGGATCACTGATTATTATGTACAGATCGACACAGAGCTGACCGTGATCCTGCAATTGGAAACTGCGGCCGCAATTGCTTGCGCAGAAGACATCGCAGCCCTCGACGGGGTCGACGGTATATTCTTTGGCCCTGCGGACATCGCGGCGGATATCGGACATTTGGGCAATCCGATGCACGATGACGTCTGGGCATTGATCAAACCTGCGGCAGCCAAACTACAAGCGATGGGTATGCCTTGCGGTACGCTTGTTCTGGACACGGCATTTGCAGCGGACTTGTTAAACACTGGGTTCACATTCGTTGCAACAGGCACTGATGCATCCGCCTTTGCACGGGCCGTTGATGGTCTTTTGGCACAGGTCAAGGATGGGTTAGCTTGAACATTCCCAGTTAATTTTTACCCCTAAACGCAAAAACGCCCACCAAACTGGCGGGCGTTTCCGTATTATTATGACGTGTGCGGCAGTTAGCGGCGCAGGCCCAAACGCTTGATCAAAGCCTGATAACGGGCTTCATCTTTTGCGCGAGCGTAGTCGAGCAGCTTACGACGCAGAGCAACCATTTTCAAAAGACCACGACGACCGTGGTTGTCTTTTTTGTGGGTTTTGAAGTGCTCTGTCAGGGTGGCGATGCGGGATGACAGGATCGCAACTTGAACTTCGGGCGAACCAGTGTCGCCTTCTTTCGTTGCAAATTCTTTCATGACGCGTGCTTTTTCTTCGGCAGTAATCGACATCGGGGTCTCCTAGTCTAAGGGTTGATGGCGCGATCCGGGATGTCGTCCAGAAAAGGCCCATGGAGTATCAGTTCAAGGGGATTCCCTGCGCGGATGGGTGCGTTTAGGACAATTGCGTCAAAAAGAAAAGGATTTTGTCAGATTGTGGCGTCCGGTTCCATTGCCGTAAGCAATATAGGAACACTTGCCATGTCCAAGGCAGTTTGACCCGCAAAGGTGGCAACAATTTCATCGTCAGCAAACAACATGGCCCCATCATCGTTATCTTCGTACCGCATGATCGGGGTCGTTGATAAGGCATCATAGGCCACTTCTATCGAATCCTCATCAGGATCAAAGTCGTCGACGTATGCGTTCGAGTCATTGCTAAGCCCAAACAGATCAGCACCAGTGCCGCCGTTCATGTGATCACCCGTACCTGCAAGCAAAACATCATCACCCGCACTACCGTTTAGGAAATCCGTCCCACCATCGTCGTCGCGACCATCTAACAGATCATCGCCCGACCCACCAAACAGAACATCAGCCCCATTGCCACCGATCAGCGTATCATCACCCAGATACCCCTGAAGCGCATCATCGCCATCGCCACCTTCCAAAATATCGGTGCCATCGCCGCCAATCATCGCGTCATTGCCTGCTCCTCCGAACATAACATCATCACCGACGTGGCCAAAAAGCGTATCATCGCCATTGCCGCCAATGATAGCATCATCGCCGCGCCCGCCATGCAATTCGTCGTCGCCATTGCCAGCGTCAACGGTATCATTGCCACCCTCGGCATCGATCAAATCATCGCCATCACCCGTGACAATGACGTCATCAGCGTCGCCTGAAAATATGATAGTGTCATCGCCAGTCTGATCAGACACACCCTGTGCGCTGCTATCTAGAATAGCATCCAAGCTTACAATTTCGGGTTCTTGTTCAGTATCGGTGGATTTGGAGGTGTCATCATCGCCATCAGCGTCGTCACCAAAGCCAAAATCCGTACCCGCCAACATAACAGCAGACAGTGCCACGCTTAATAATCCAAGAATCGCAAACATCGCGTATTTTCCGCAAATAAAGGTCACCCCGACCCAAGGCACATCTATAGCACGCAAGACCCCATGAATGGGTTAATTCGCAGCAGATAGTTAACGGCCAGTAAAATGCGGGACAAATGCATCCAGAACGCTCGTGGGGTTTTCTTCCATCACAAAATGTCCGCTGTCACAGCTAGAATCGCTGACATCATCACACCAGCCTTGCCAAAGTTCAGCAGGTTTTTCCGTCTGGGCTGGAAACCCCGATCTCGCCCACAAGAAATATAGCGGCGCGTCGATTTTTCGACCAGCAGCGCGGTCAGCTTCATCCAAGCCTTTATCAAACGTAGCACCGGCGCGGTAATCAGCGCACATTGCGTGCAATCGGGCAGGGTCTTGGGCCTGTACCCGGTAGCTCGCCAAGGCATCGGGCGCGAAAACATCTAGCGATTGGGCAAGCGTCCACCCACCCAGGGTCCAATCAATATACCCCACAGGATCAGCCCCGATCATCCGCTCCGGCAGTGGGGCCGGTTGCGCAAGGAACGTCCAATGATAGGCTTTCATCGCAATATTGGCATCCCAATTGGCCCAGAAATCCCCTGTGGGAACAATCTCGATGATACCAAGACGGTTGATCCTGTCTGGGTGATCCAGCGCAAACCTATACGCGACACGGCCCCCTCGATCATGGCCAAGAATATGCGCCGATGACACGTCCAGCGCATCCATCAAGGCCACGATATCCGCCGCCATCTGGCGTTTGCTATAGGTCGTGTGATCAGCGTCATCCGCAGGAGCATCACTGTCGCCATACCCACGCAGATCAGGGATGATCACATCGAAATGTTCGGCCAAGGTGGGGGCGACAGAGGCCCAGCAACGGTGGTTCTGCGGATACCCATGTAGCAGGATCAATGGATGGCCTTTGCCTGCGCGGTGAACAGATAAACGGACATCGCCACACTGGATGGTCGACTGGGTGAAACCTTGGATCATGTAACTTCCCATAGGGCTGGCTGCTGGGTGTAGGCGATATAAAGCGGGTGCTTGGGGTGACCGTGTTTGGTTATGCCAAGCGTGAACAATGGATTAAGGGTGTCGCGCAACATCGCTTCAACTTGCGGGCCGCGATCGCGGTGCACGCCATGTGTCCCCCAAGCAGCAAGAACGGTGTCAGCCCAGTCGGCACCTTCAAGTATCGTTGCGTCATTCTCTGGGCCAATGGGGTCTGCGGCAGCACGCATGTCGCGCGGATCAGTGTCGCGCCACGCAAAGATATTCGTCACCCGAAATGCGCCAAACCCAAGCGCTCGAGATCGCCGCTCGCACCGCTCAACCGTTGGGTCATTCTGAACCTCGGTCGCTGTGGACGGGTTAAGCATGACAAACAAAGCGCGTTTGCCCGTGTCATCCCAGACACGTGTCAGCGAATACCTGTAGCGTTCACAATCAGAATAGATCGCGGTGGAACGGGACAAAAGCGTGTCATGGTGGCGTGTGATCATATGCGAATACTAGGCAAAGGAACGATGGGTTAAAACCCATCCTACACAGACAAGCGACGAGGCCACCCGTAGGATGGGTTTTAACCCACCTGAGGAGGTACAAACACGCGGGACGGATGCAATTCACCACTACGGTAGTTGCCGACAGCGACAGCCTCGCCATCATGGCTCGCCCAGACTTCTTGGTCATAGTCCAACCCACTGGCAATCACCGGTGCCGCATTACCATTGCGTAACTTCACAAGGCTCGACGCGGGGCAGCTGACTTTTTCCAGATCGACCAATCCAAGTTCCAACGGCTGAATATGCGTATCAAGCTGTGGCGTTCTGGCCAATTCTTCCACCCGGTCTAGCGTGATCCCATCAGTGACATCAAACGGCCCTGACCAAGTCCGGCGCAATTTCAGAACATGGCCATAACAGCCAAGTGCAGCACCCAAGTCGCGGGCGATTGAACGGACATAGCCGCCCTTACCGCATGTCATCTCAAGCACGACGTGATCATCGTCGATGCGGTCAATCAACAGCAGCTCTTCGACCCAAAGATCACGAGCCGCCAGTTCCATCTCTTCGCCATCACGAGCCTTTTTATAGGCACGGACACCATCAACTTTGACAGCGGAGAACTGCGGGGGAACCTGCCGGATATCGCCGACAAAAGGGCTAAGCGCCTCTTTAATCTGATCATCCGTTGGGCGAATATCAGACGTGGAAATCACTTCACCCTCGGCGTCATCCGTGTTCGTGGCTTGGCCGAGCCGAACAGTAAACGTGTAACATTTCAGGGCATCTGTGATGTAAGGAACGGTCTTAGTTGCCTCTCCCAGCGCAATCGCCAACACACCAGTCGCTTCAGGATCAAGCGTGCCCGCATGGCCCGCCTTCTTAGCGTCCAACGCCCAGCGGACCTTATTGACGACAGCTGTCGATGTGATGCCCGCGGGCTTATCCACGATTACCCAGCCAGAAATGTCGCGTCCCTTGCGTCTGCGTCCCATGTGTCACCTTGAAATTTATGTCAGATTGGCCTGCTAACGGGCCTAGACTATTGCGTCAACTCTTCAACGACACCCACAATAGGGCCGAGGCGAAAACCGGGGTCAGAGCGGCCCAGCGCGGGTGCGTGCAAGCGCGACACCTTCCCGTCGAAATAAAGCGCGTTTGGTGTGCCCAAAACATCGCGAAAGAACACACCAAAATCGTGAAAATTCACAACGTCATTGGAAATTACAAATTGGGCGGTGGCCCTGTCTGCGCTGGTGCCGACGCCGTTGCGGATAAATTTGGATGTGCCATCCGGTAAAAACCGCGGGTGCAGATCGCCGTCTATGACCAACATCGGCCCAGATTGTGTCGCATCGCGGCAAACGGGCGCCTCATCCACAAAGCGCAATGTCTCGTAAACATGCGCGTCCGCGTCATTGATGCAAAGCACCCCGTTGGGCAAAAGGCCAAAGTTACCGGGGCCTGCGTTGGGTACAACCCGCATGACCTGCGTGCCGTCTTGGACAAAATGCCCGACAGGGGCGCGGTCATCGTGGTACATGCCAGCGTTCATACCAAACGCGAGGTCGGCCCCTTCAAGCGTACCTGCAACATTGCGGAATGTGCCAAGGATATGCCCGTCATCATCGCGTAAAAACAGGCGCAGATTCTCAGACGCCACATCAACTGTGCAAACCGTATAACTGGTACCAGCGCTGTCCATGTCTTCACATGTCACAGCCGCAGCCGGCGCAGCCCAAAGCAGGGCCAAAGCGGCCCAGCGGATCACTCTTCCAAGTCCTGCTTTACATGACCATCAGCCAGCAATGCGGCCGTCGCATCCATCTGGTCAAATGTGCCGTCAATCTCGAACCGCAGTTCAGGGGCGTGTTTCATTGACCCGCCTTTGACAACCAAATGCCGGATCTCGTGCCGGTTTTGGCGGACAGCCAGCAGCGCTTCTTCCTTTTGGTTCCCACCAAGCGGCAAGATGAACGCCGTCGCAATGCGCAGGTCCGGCGACATGCGCACCTCACCCACGGTAATCATAAAGCGGGCCAGATCAGGATCATGGACCTCGCCGCGTTGCAGGATCGACGATAGATCACGGCGGATCATCTCTCCAACCTTGAGCATTCGTTGTGTGGGCGCGCGCCCGTCGCGTGATGTATTTTTAGCCATGAGGTGCATGTAAGGGGTTCAGGAGATTTTGCCAAGCAGGGGTTTTACAGAAGCGCGAATGTCTGCTTCGAGCCCATGTCGACCAATGTTGCTGAAAGGACCAAAGGCAGCAATGTCCTGCGTTAGCCGTCTCGTCCAAGTTCTTTTGGATCGTTGGAAAACAGCGCGATCTTGTTGCCCTGAGGGTCGCGAA
The DNA here is from genome assembly GCA_047629435.1 of Yoonia sp. Classification (GTDB taxonomy): domain Bacteria; phylum Pseudomonadota; class Alphaproteobacteria; order Rhodobacterales; family Rhodobacteraceae; genus Yoonia. The sequence continues at coordinate 67,935 of JBLHXF010000013.1, forward strand.
GGTAACCCACAAAAAAATGAGGTCCATAAGACAAGCGGAAGCCCGGCTGGCCTTCGTCCAAGCCGCCTGCATCAAGCGCAGCTGCGTGTAGATCACGAACCTGTTTTTGACTGCGCGCCTCGAATGCGATCATAGCGCCGTTCCCTGCCGAGGCAGCAAGTCCATCAAAGGTTGGTTTAACATAGAAATCAGGCAAGACAGCAGACTGACCAAGTTGTTTGGGCAGCGTGTAGCTTAAGCCCTCAGGACCCTCCTCCAGTTCGTAATCAAGGGCTGATAGGACCGCGGAATAAAATCGTTTTGCGCGCGCGATGTCATCAGCACCAACTGTGACGTAGGCAATCATGGGCGTGCTCCTTTCCGCAAATGCGGGTTTTGCAACGAGGCAACTGCCTTACGATAAACTACATACAATTCTGCTCAACAGAAGACCGTTTGTTGAAAGCTTACCCAAAACTGACGGTTATCCCCCTGAAGCGAAAGCTCACTTTGTCCGCACAATCGATATCGCACCAACACGCTCACAACACACTTGCCTCGCTTTTTCCTAAATACTCACCTATTCCCCCCCTCCCCCAAACCGCCTATACCGCTGCAAAAGCACACGCAGGAGAGACCTAATGACCAACACACCCGGTATCGTAATCACTGGCGGCTCTGGCCGTATGGGCCAGATGTTGATCAATAAAGTCTCGGAGTCCGACCACTGCAATCTTGTCGGCGTGTTGGAGCGGACAGGTCATCCTTGGGTCGGCCGCGATGTCGGCGAGGCGATGGGCGGCGCCGCAATCGGGGTCACCGTCACCGACGACGCACTTGAGGTGTTCGCCAAGGCGCAGGCTATCATCGATTTTACCGCCCCTGCAGCCACAGTCGCATTCGCTGGGTTGGCCGCCCAAGCGCGCGCCGTACATGTTATCGGCACGACGGGGCTATCAGACGCCGACCTCAAAGCAATCAATGCCGCATCCCGCCATGCGGTTATTGTGCGTGCTGGGAACATGTCGCTTGGCGTGAACCTTTTGGTCAAACTGACCGAAAAAGTAGCAGCCGCACTCGACGCGGATTTCGACATTGAGGTGATCGAAGCCCATCACAATCAAAAGATCGACGCCCCGTCTGGGACTGCCTTGATGCTGGGTGAAGCCGCCGCCGCCGGTCGCGGAGTTGCCCTAAATGATGTGCGCGACAGCGGACGCGACGGTATCACCGGTGCCCGCAAGCGCGGCGATATCGGGTTCGCAGCAATCCGCGGCGGCGACATCGTGGGCGAGCATGATGTGCTATTTGCAGCGATGGGTGAGCAGATCACGCTGCGCCACCGCGCCACTGATCGGGCTGTGTTTGCACGCGGTGCGCTAAAGGCGGCGCTTTGGGGCCAAGACAAAGCCCCCGGCGAATACGACATGATGGATGTGCTCGGCCTTTAACCAAAAGTGAACCAAACGGGCGAGGTCTGCGTTAAAAGAGTAACCTTTTTAGTAGGAGCCATCCGATGCACCGCCTCATCCTAGCGCTTACCCTGATCCTGACCCCAGCCATGGCGTTTGCCTATGAGCGGGTCAACGACCAACAAGCGTTTGTGACGCTGGTGTCGGGTAAAACCCTATCAAACCGGCTGTACGGCGTCAGCTTGAACGTATCTCCAGACGGAAGCATCGCAGGAGGCGCTTGGGGCTCCGACATCACAGGCAACTGGACATGGGACAACGGGTTCTTCTGCAGGGACATGGCGTGGGGTGGCGACCCTGTCGGGTACAACTGCCAACTCGTCGAAGTCCGCGGCGGCAATGAGATGCGGTTCACATCCGACCAAGGGGCTGGCGACAACGCGTCGTTTAAGCTGCGCTAGAACCTAGGATCGCTGTGCTGCCAAGGTCCGCTGGATCGTAAACCCAAGGAACACTAATGCAATAAGCGTGGTTATCGTCGCGGGAACGCTTCCCTCAATCGCCAAAAGCACCGCTGAAATCACAAATGTGACCGCCACGACAACGGCACCGATCACGCGCACCTTAGCGAAAACCATCATCAGGCCGCCTATCACTTGAACCGCGCCGAAAATAACAAGCAGCGGATTTGTGAACCCATACTTACCAAAGAAAACCATGTCCTGTTGCATCAACATGATCTTCGTGACCCCAGAAGAAACGGCCAAGAACACCAGTATGGCCAATATGACGATCTGCAAGACTTTCATCTTTGGTCTCCAATTTGGTTTCGCTGCGCAATGCACTGCAGTCTTCATAGTTAACAGAGCGCGTGCTCAATGTCGAAGTAGTCAAAATTGGCTGGAACGCTTGGGTGCCACCTAGTCCCCAACGCGTTTAAGGGCTAAGCATCCCCTCTGGCTTGGACGACAGACGCCCAAGGCAACGAACGGCTCTCCGTTCGGAAACGTACGGAGACCAAAAGATGGATGATGTGATTTTTTTCACCACCCCAAAAGAGTTTAGCGATTGGCTGGAAGAACATCCTGACGCAAGCGAGCTTTGGGTCGGCTATTTTAGGAAAAGCACGGCGCGGGCCAGCATTACGTGGTCTGCATCAGTTGACGTCGCTCTGTGTTTTGGATGGATCGATGGCATCCGCAAAACGATTGACGATCAAAGCTATAAAATCCGATTTACCCCGCGCAAAATAAAAAGTGTGTGGAGCGCGGTGAACGTAAAGAAGATAAAAGAACTCATACCGCTTGGCATGATGAAACCAGCAGGAATGCATGTCTATAACAACAGGTCCGACGCACAAGGCTATACGTCTGACGACAGAAATGTGCCCCTTTCGATAGAGTTTGAAGAGAAGATCAAGGCAAACCAACCGGCTTGGCTATTCCTTTCAAACTTAGCACCATCCTATAAACGTGATTCAATCTGGTGGGTCATGAGCGCCAAGAAAGAAGAAACAAGATTAAGAAGACTTGGCGTATTGATTGCGTCATCCGAAGCAGGGCTGAAAATATCGACTTTGCGAAAGAAGATTTGATTTCTAGAGAATAAGGAAGACCCTTTGCTGTCGCGCGCCCAAAGACTCGCCTTGCGTATGGCAGGCCATTTGGATCAATTTAATAACACCATTAATCCCCGCTTCAAACTCACCACCGTGCGCCGCCTTAACCCGCCAAAATCCGACAAAACGACAAATCCAAAACTTATGCCGATCGTATCCTAAACATACGGCAGATTTCACAAGCTGGGTTGGCGTTAACACCTAATTTCGGCAATGCAATCCAGTCCGCACAATTTGGCGTTGCGCCACAACGCTTCCCAAACGGCCAAATCTGCTGTATGGCCCAAAAATCTTGAACCGACAGGTGCCCGCATTCCAGCACCACACAAGATATCGGAATGAGGGGGAATACGCCCCCTACGCAAAATGAAGGGCTGCGGCCCAAAGGAAAACAAACATGTTTAACCACGTGAAAAAATCTATGCAGTGGGGCGAAGAAACGCTTTCACTCGAATCCGGCAAAGTCGCCCGTCAAGCAGACGGTTCCGTGATTGCCACGCTGGGTGAAACCAGCGTTATGGCGAACGTGACATTTGCACGTAAGCAAAAGCCTGGTCAGGATTTCTTTCCCCTGACAGTGCACTACCAAGAAAAGTATTACGCTGCCGGTAAAGTACCAGGTGGCTTTTTCAAGCGCGAAGCACGTCCTACTGAAAAAGAGACGCTGACATCCCGCCTGATCGACCGTCCAATTCGCCCATTGTTCGTCCCTGGCTTTAAGAACGAAGTTTTGGTGATGTGTACTGTGCTGTCCCACGATCTGGTCAACGATCCAGACATGGTTGCCATGATCGCGGCATCTGCTGCTCTGACAATCTCTGGCGCACCGTTCCGTGGCCCAATCGCTGCTTGCCGCGTTGGTTTCGTTGAGGGTGAATACATCCTGAACCCGGAAATCGACGACATGCACAACCTGCGCCTTCAGCCAGAGCAGCGCCTTGACCTTGTTGTTGCCGGCACAAAAGACGCCGTGATGATGGTTGAATCCGAAGCATATGAGCTTTCTGAAGAAGAAATGCTTGGCGCTGTGAAATTCGCCCATGACAGCATCCAGCCAGTCATCGACCTGATCATTGATCTGGCCGAAGATTGCGCAAAAGAGCCGTTTGATTTCCAGCCAGAGGATTACTCTGATCTGTCCGCTGCTGTGAAAACAGCTGGCGAAGACAAAATGCGCGCTGCTTATGCGATCACTGACAAGCAAGAACGCACTGGTGCAGTAAACGCAGCCAAGGACGCAATCGTTGCGTCATTGACTGAAGACCAGCAAGCAGACAAAAACCTTGGCCCAGCGCTTAAGGGTTTAGAGTCCGCAGTTCTTCGTGGCGACGTTGTGAAAAACGGCAAGCGTATCGATGGCCGCGCTTTGGACACTATCCGTCCAATCGTTTCCGAGACTGGTATCCTACCACGTACACACGGTTCTGCACTTTTCACACGCGGTGAAACGCAGGGTCTTGTTGTAACGACATTGGGCACTGGCGACGACGAGCAGATGATCGACGCGCTGACTGGTATGTATAAGTCAAACTTCA
>JBLHXF010000014.1:0-66946 GCA_047629435.1 Yoonia sp.
GTATTGCTGTCCGCATTGTCAGGAATATCAAACGCATCAGGGTCAAGCCGCGATACATGCACCGCAAATGACCGCACGAACCGCAGGTAAAGCGCTGTTGCAGCCGCTTCGCCCAGATCACCTGTCATCATGGCATGGCGGGCGTCATTCATGCCAACGTTCAAAATGGCACTTGGGCCGCCCCAATCGGGGTCTTGGCTTGATGGGCGTACAGATATCAACGGATTGGCACCAAAAGGCGCTATCAACGCGGCCATATCAGGCATCTGGCCAATCGCAATATCGTGCACGGCTTTGAACGAAAGTGCCACTGTCAGCGGCACAGGCATGTCCAGCCGCACAAGGCGTTGCAGGCATTTCGCACGACCACCATGCACGTCAGCCGCCATTGCAGCGGTCGGCGTGATCAACGTGACCAGTTCAAATTTCTTCTCATTCTGCACTGCAGCACCATCCATTGTGTAGGCGCAGCATAGGGAGCGATTCCCAAGGCGTCAAAGAAACTTCGCCCGCGCCGCCCTAGCCTTCAATACGCGTCAGATCGGCCACACCAAGGCATGTTTTTCTGATACGTGACAATAGGTTAAGCCGATTACGCCGCACGACCTGTTGGTCCGCATTGACCTGCACATCTGTGAAAAACGCATCAATCGGTCCGCGCAATGCAGCCATAGCGGTCATGGCAGTGCCAAAGTCTTGGGCCACCATTGCAGGTGCGATCACCTTATCGGCCTCGTCCAATGCCACAAACAACGCGCGCTCGCTGTCATGCTGGGCATGTTTCGGGTCCGCACCATAGGAATACTCGACGCCGTCTTTGGCCTCTTCTTTGGTCAAGATGTTATTGGCGCGCTTGAACCCTTGGATCAGGTTTTCACCGTCATCCGTGGCCAATGTAGCCGCCAATGCCTTAGCGCGTTTGACCAACAACGTCAGATCGTCCGAGCGGTCCATCGCGATGCAAGCATCGATGATATCGTGGCGGATGCCTTGGTCTTTGAGGTAAACCTTGAGGCGGTCGTGGAAGAAGGAGAGGAGGTCGACAGAAATAGTTGAATGAAGGCTAAGCTTAAGATGGGTGGGATGCATTGTTACAACCGCACCCCACAGTTCATCCAATTTAGCAGAGATATCGTTATCCAAAATCAACCGAATAACACCCAACGCTGCTCGGCGCAGCGCAAACGGGTCTTTCGACCCTGTTGGTTTCTCACCAATCGCCCAAAACCCTGTCAGCGTGTCAAGCTTATCTGCAAGCGCCACAGCAACAGACACGGGCGCGGTTGGCACGTCGTCTGATGGGCCAAGCGGCGAGTAATGCTCTTGGGCGGCGGCGGCGATGGCATCGGACAAGCCAGCCTTGGATGCGTACTTTCGCCCCATAAGCCCTTGAAGTTCGGGGAATTCATAGACCATCTCGGACGACAGGTCGGCCTTGGCCACGCGCGCGGCCTCGGCCACTTCAGCCACATCAGCACCAACCAGCGGGGCGATTTCGGACGCCAATGCGATGATGCGGTCAATCCGGTCTTTTTGCGTGCCCAGTTTGTTGTGGAACGTCACGTTCGACAGGCTATCAAGCCACGGCTGCATGCCAGCATGCGCAATGCGCAGATCGTTTTCCCAAAAGAATTTTGCATCCGACAAACGCGCGAAAAGCACCTTTTGGTTGCCCTTTAAAATCGTCGCACCATTGTCCGCCGTCACCGTATTGGCGACGGTGACAAAGCGTTCGATCTGGCCCGTCTTGGCATTGCGCACGGAAAAGAATTTCTGATGCTCTTTCATCGATGTCTGCAAAACTTCGTCTGGCAATTCATAGAACGACGGATCAATCTGGCCCAGCAAAACAACCGGCCATTCAACCAGCCCTGCGACCTCGGTCAAAAGCCCGCGATCCTCGACCACTTCCAAACCAAGCGCAAACGCCTGATTGGTCGCGTCGTTCCAGATCATATCGGCACGTTCATCCGCACGCAGCATGACGTGGGCGCGTTTCAGTTTCGCCTCGTAGTCTTCGAAATTCGTTACCAAAAATGCATCTGGGCTTAGGAAACGGTGACCGCGCGTCGTATTGCCCGAGTTAATCCCGTTGATATCAAGCGGCACGACTTCAGTACCCGCCTCGTCAGTCAGAATGCAAACGATGGAATGCAATGGGCGGACCCATTTCAATGTGCCAGTGCCCCAGCGCATGGATTTCGGCCAAGGGAAATTGCGGACAGCCCCCTCAAGGACCTCTGCAATCACATCAGAAGCCATCCGGCCTGGTTTCTGGATCACGGCGAAATACACCTGACCCTTTTTATCATCCCGGATTTCAAGATCGTCACGCGTGACGCCTGCGCCGCGCAAAAAGCCGTTAATCGCCTGATCAGGCGCGCCAACTTTGGGGCCTTTGCGTTCTTCGCGCACAGGTTTGCTTTCAGCCAGCAAGTCTTCCACAGACAATGTCAAACGGCGCGGCGTTGAGAACGCTGCGGCGGATTTATAGGTCAAACCAGCCTCGACCAGCCCGTCAGTGATCAGCTTTTGCAGATCGCTCGCCGCTTTACCCTGCATACGCGCCGGAATTTCCTCGGAGAAAAGTTCAATCAGAAGATCAGGCATTATTGCAGTCCTTGCGGTGCTGGGGGACATTCGGGCGGTACAGGGTTGCCGTCAAACACGACTTCGCCGCAGAAATTTATCTGGTGCCACGAATACGCGCGGCCATCGGGGTACACAGCGATAACGCGATCGATCCCGTATTGGATGTTTTCTTGACCCATAAAGCCAAACGCGATGCCCGTGGATAAGTCTTCGCCAATCTGGGCTGCGTCAAAGCAGGCAAACCAACCGGGTGCGACGCGCGGCTCTGCATCGTCAGAGATCACATAGGTTTCTGTTAACAATGCTTGGGAAAGGCCCGTCGTGAAACATGACCGGAACCGCAATGGGCTGCTGTCGCTATCAATGGCCGTGAGATTTTCGAACAAAATACCCTCGGATTCACCTGTTGCGATCGAAATCATTTGCACTTCTTCAACCTGCGTCGAAACATCGTCGTAATAGGCATAGACCTGCAAATAATACAAAAGCCCACCTGCGAACAAAGCAACCACAACCATCCCCAATATCGCTATGCGCGCAATCATGCGGCGTATCCTCCCGCGCTGGTCTGCACAAATGCATCCGCGCAGGCCTTGGCCAAAGTACGCACCCGTCCGATATACGCTTGGCGTTCAGTAACCGAAATCACGCCGCGTGCGTCGAGCAAGTTAAAGGCATGGCTTGCCTTGATGCATTGGTCATAAGCCGGATGCGCCATGATGATGCGGCGGCCCGTCTTTGGATCATCCGCAGGCATCGCCAAGATACGTCCACACTCGGCTTCGGCATCTTTAAAGTGCTGCAGCAACGTATCGGTGTCGGCCACATCAAAGTTCCAACGGGCATATTCCTGCTCGGTTTGTAAAAACACGTCACCGTATGTCATCGCAATGTCAGCATCTGGATCGTTGAACGGCATGTCCATCACGTGGTCGCATTCAAGCACGTACATCGCGAGACGTTCCAACCCGTAGGTCAGCTCGCCGGACACAGGTTTGCAATCATGGCCGCCGACCTGCTGGAAATAGGTGAACTGGCTGACTTCCATGCCGTCACACCAGACTTCCCAGCCAAGCCCCCACGCGCCCAAGGTCGGGCTTTCCCAGTCGTCCTCGACAAAACGCAGGTCATGCATTGACGCATCAATCCCGATTGCCGCAAGCGAACCGAGGTAAAGCCCCTGCAAATCCGTTGGGCTTGGTTTGATAATAACTTGGTATTGATAGTAATGCTGAAGACGGTTCGGGTTCTCGCCGTAGCGGCCATCAGTCGGGCGGCGTGACGGCTGCACATAGGCCGCAGCCCACGGCTTATCACCCAATGCACGTAAGGTTGTGGCAGGGTGAAATGTCCCTGCGCCAACTTCCATGTCGTAAGGCTGTAGAATAGCGCAGCCTTTGGCCGCCCAATAATTCTGGAGCCGTAGGATGATTTCCTGAAAACTGCGTGGTTTATCGGCCATCTTTGCCCTCTTTGACTGGTTGATCAACTCATACGCAGATGGACCCAAAGGGTCAATTAGAACACGGGTGCTTAATTCTTCGCCCCTGCTGTATTTTCGGGGCTGCACTTTGGTACATCTCTGTTAACTTCCGCGACAATCCGCTTAGGCGGTCCTGTTTTTTCCAGATTCTGAGGCGTTCCATGTTGCGGGCAATCATTTCAGTTCTTTTTCTTGGCCTTTGGCCAGTGACCACCTTAGCGCAAAACGTTGTGTACGTTCAGGTCGAGGCACAACCAACGCTTTCATCTGCACAAGCACGGGCAAGGTTTTATGCGGGTCAGCTGGAAAACGTGAACGGCTATTTCCTTGGGGGTCGTTGGTACGGCGTCGTCTTAGGGCCATATGCACCCAATGATGCAAACACAGTTCTGCGCCAACTGCGCCGCGAAGGCAAAATCCCGAACGACAGCTACATCGTCACCGGCGGCAATTTCAGACAGCAGTTTTGGCCGATTGGCGTCGGCGCTCAAACGACCGCTCAACCATTGCCAGAGACCACAACACCGACTGTTGAAAACGACGCTCCGGTTGAAATTGCGCCGCTGGCCGAAGTTGCAGCGCCTGAAATTGACCCGATCGCGATCCCCGACGAGACACGCGCACAAGCACGCGCATCAGAAGCGCTTTTGGATCGCAACCAACGCAAGGATCTTCAAACTGCGTTGCAATGGGCGGATTTTTATACATCGGCTATCGACGGTGCCTACGGACGCGGCACCCGCGCTTCGATGCGTGCATGGCAAGAGGCCAACTTTGAAGACCCAACAGGTATTCTAACAACCGCACAGCGGGCAGCACTGCTTACGTCGTATAATGCCGTGCTTGATGGCATGGAGCTGCAACTGGTCCGCGATGATGCATCTGGTATCGAAATGCTGATCCCAACGGGTATTGTCGCGTTTTCCGAATACGAGCCGCCATTCGCGCGTTTCGACCCCAAAAGTGATCTTAACGCCCGCGTCCTATTCATTTCGCAAGAAGGCGACCAAAACCGCTTGTTTGGTTTGTATGAAATCCTACAGACCCTCGCGATTGTCCCCCAAGAAGGGCCGCGCAAGCGCAATGACCGGTCGTTCGAGCTTGAAGGTATCAACGACGACATTCATTCCTATACCTATGCCACACTAAAAAATGGCGAGATCAAGGGCTTTAGCCTGATTTGGCCAGCTGGTGATGACGAGCGACGGCGCCGCGTCTTGGGTGAAATGAAAGCCAGCTTTGTGGCATTGGACGGAACTTTGGACCCATCCCTTGCGACCCCGGGCGAAGACCAAGCCATCGATCTGGTCGCTGGGCTTGCCGTGCGAAAACCTAAACTATCGCGGTCCGGATTTTTCATCAATGATGCAGGCACCGTTCTGACGACGTCCGAAGCAGTTGGGTCATGCGACCGGATTTCGCTGAACAATGAGCATAACGCGCAAGTGGTCCATCTGGACGAAACCCTAGGGCTGGCGGTTCTGCGCCCTGACGAGACGCTATCCCCACTAGGTGTTGCGATGTTTCAAACAGGCATTCCGCGTCTGCAAGCCGAAGTAGCCGTTGCAGGTTTTCCGTATGGCGGCGTTCTTGTGACACCGTCTCTGACGTTTGGACGCTTGGCCGATCTGCGCGGCTTGAACGGTGAAGAAGCGATAAAGCGACTGGCGCTGACCGCCCAACCTAGCGATGCGGGGGGGCCTGTGTTTGACAACGGCGGGTCCGTTCTGGGCATGTTATTGCCGCGCAAAGTCAGCGGCGGACAGGTTTTACCGCCAGAGGTGAATTTCTCAGTCGACAGCGACGAGATTTTGGCGTCGTTGACTGCTGCTGGAATTGAAGCTCAGACCACTGATACATTGGCCTTCATGCCCCCTGAAACGCTGACCCTGCGGGCTGCTGACAGCACCGTATTGGTCAGCTGCTGGTAAGCAAAATGGGTTAAAACCCATCCTACTCCCCTAGCAAATTTCGGATGTCACATGAATGACGGTCGGTCCATTCGCGCCAAGAGCCGTGGCAACAGCAACCTTTAAATCATTCAGCGATTTGGGTGCAGCTGTCGCACATCCATAGGCGTCTGCCAGTTTCACAAAATCAGGGTTCTTTTGAATGACTGCGTTTGGCGCGATCTGCGCATGAACCATGCTGTCTTCGATCTCGCCTAGCTTACCGTTGTCCCAAATGATGATTGGAAGACAAAGGTTCAACTCGACAGCCACCATTAATTCCTGCAGCGAGTATTGGAAACCGTAATCCCCAGCGATAGCCACAACGGGTTTGTCCCCTATTCCTATTTTACCACCGATTGCGGCAGGCAGCGCGTAACCAAGCGTGCCGAACCCATAAGGGTGATGCCAATGGCCAGGGCTATCCATCGGATACACCTCTTTGGCAGCATAGGCGAATTGGGTCATGTCTGAAAAAATCATGGTCTCCGGCGGCAACATTTCTTTCAGAGCGTCGACGACAGGCAGAATGCCAGGACGCTCTGCATTAATCTCGGCACGCATACGCGTGCGAAAGTCTGCGACTTCGGATACGGTCCAAGACGTCGCGGGCAAATGGATATCTAACTCCATAGAAAGCGTCCTGAAAAAATCGGCTGCATCCGTTCTTATTTGCAAATCGGCCGCATGGCGATCACGCAACACTTCGACGTCCAAATCTACGCGGATCAATTGCCCAGTATGACCTAAATTACTCCGCCAAAGATCAACTTCAGCCAACTCTGTGCCCACAGCAACGATGACGTCAGCGCGCGCAATCACATCTTCGCTAGCAGGCCGCGCCAAAGTAGATCCAAAATTCAGGGGATAATCATCCGCAACAATACCGCGTCCAGCATAGGTCATGAAACAAGCTGCGCCTGTTAGATCCAAGATTTCACGTACATGATGTGCTGATCGTGATGCACCGCCACCAAAGATGAAGAGTGGCCGTTTTGCATTTCGAAGAGCTGGAACCACATCAACCACAAGATCTAGGGCATTAGTATAAGAGGATGGGGAGGACTTATGGGAAGGAAAAGACTGCGTAACCTCTTCAAGCAGTTTGATCGGCACTATAAGAGACTTGGATCGTTTCCGTTCAATCTTGAACTCGGCCAAAGCCCGATCAATCAGCGCATATGCAGCATCAGCAGTGCGAGCGGTTTCGGACCAATCACAGACAGCAGCTCCTGCGGCCTCTTGATCTTTCATCTGATGTAACTGCCCGCGTGTGGCCGCTGTTTCATCCAGACACGACGAAATCACCAACATTGGCACACTGTCCGAATAGGCTTGCCCCATCGGGGTCATTATGTTGCAAAGCCCTGGTCCTGTGATGACATAAGCCACCCCTGGCTTGCCTGTAGCACGGGCATACCCATCGGCCATAAACCCTGCGCCCTGCTCATGGCGGGCGAGCACATGGGTCAACCCGGCCTCTTCGATGCCACGGTACATTTCTTGGTTATGCACACCCGGAATGCCAAAGATCACATCAACACCGCGATCTTTCAACATGTGGGAAATTTGGGCACCGAGAGGGCGTTGGGTCATTTAAGATCTCCAGAAAGATACGGTGAGAATTGTCAGCACAGCCATGATTTCCAGACGGCCAAAGAACATGGCGACAGATAAAATCCACTTGGCAGTGTCATTAAGCCCCGAGAAATTACCCGAAGGCCCAATCTCGGTACCAAGGCCGGGTCCAATGTTTGCAATCGCAGATGCAGCACCCGACACAGAGGTGATGAAATCCAGCCCTGTCAGCCCAAGCAGCGTCGCCGTAATCCCAAGCGCCAGAACAAAGGCCACAAAGAACGCCATGACCGAATTGAGAACATCCTCGGATACGGGCCGCCCGTCATAGCGCGGCACGAACAGGCCATGCGGCGAATGGATTTGGCGAATTTGGCTTTTGATCGACGCGACAAGTAATTGGTACCGGAACACTTTAACTGAACAGGCAGTTGACCCCGCGCAACCACCAATTAGGCCAATGAAAAAGAACATCACGACAGGAAATGTACCCCACGTCATATAGTCCGCGTTTGAATATCCCGTTCCAGAAATAATCGATGTGACGTTGAACAACGCCTCGCGGAATGCCGTTTCGGTGATGATCCCGTCGCGTCCCCATATCCATGCCGAAATAAGCAGAACGCAAACACTTACGATCATGAAAAATGTGCGGATTTGGCTGTCGCGGTACATCGGTACAGCCGTCCCAGCCAGCAACTGAACGTAGCGCACAAATGGCAATGCCGCTAAGATCATGAACACCACGGCTGTATAATGAACAGCCATACCGTAAACGCCGAACGATGCATCAGAATTGGCCATGCCCCCTGTGGAAACGGTCGTCATCGCGTGGGTCATGGCATCAAAGCCTGTCATCCCAAACGCCGAATACGCCAACGCGCAGGTGATGGTCAGCGACACATAAATCACCGCAATACGACTGGCGATTTCACCGGCGCGGGGCAGGATTTTGCCGTCAGTGTCAAACCCTTCGGTCCGGAAAATCTGCATACCGCCAACGCGCAGTTCCGGCAAGAACACCATCGCAACCACAATGATACCAACACCGCCAAGCCATTGCAGGATACCGCGCCACAGCTTGAGCCCTTCTGGTAGTGCTTCTAATCCGCTGAAAACTGTCGATCCTGTCGTCGTCAGCCCTGACATCGCCTCAAAGAATGCATCTGTGAAATTTGCGTTAGTGGCCCCAAGTACAAAGGGGATCGCACCAAATACGGGCAGCGTCAGCCAAACAAGCGAGGTCAACAAAAACGTCTGCCGCAACGTCAGCCCCGCCGTGACACCGTTTGCGCATGCGCCCGCGAGCAAACCACCCGTCAGGATCGTAATAATCGCGCTTTCCATGAAGACAGGCCAATGGCCGTTATCAGCCAACAGGTCAGCGGCCAAAGGCGCCAGCATGGTGATCCCAAGCGACGCCACAAGCAGTCCGATAACATATCCCACTGGGCGTAAATCAAGCATAGGTCAGGGGTGGCCCGCCATTGCATCCATGTCAAGGATCGACGTGGGCTTAACCTGTGTGGAACAGCGTCTGGAACATGCGTGGATCGATGGATGCCGCGTCAAATGTCGGACCTTCCGTCAAGATCGACACCGCGTCATGGCTGTGCAGACTTTCTTGATGGCTCGCCACGATGCGGAAATCGCCAACGCGCTGGTCACTTAGCAATTGTTCGCAAAACAGGCGCGCCGCATCTTCGACAAAGATCGGGTTCGCGGCATTCAATTCAGCAAACGCCTGTTCATCTTCGCGTTTCACCATGACTTGGGTTTCTGTCGGCACAGCCGCGCGGGCCATGTCGATCACATCTTCAAACCACAAAATAGGCTGATCGGCTTCTACCACCAATGACATGCGGGCCACGGACCGTTGACTGTGCGGCGTTGCAAGCTGGCCGCGGAATTGGCGGGCATGCTCGGACAGTTCCAGCGAACATGGGCATGTGCTTGAATACACATAATCCAAATGCACGATTTTACGGCGGACGCCGTTCACTTCGATCAATTCCAGCGCGATGTCGTAATACTGATAGCCCGATAGGCCGGACCGCAGGCTATCGACCTTCATCGGGAACGAAAACCGCATCTGAATGCGCGCGTCAAAGCTGTCTAGGTCGGTTTTATATGCATCTAGCGCACGCTCGATCACTTCAAAGCTAAACGTTTCCTCGGCATGCTTATAGAACGTGCGCATGATACGGGACATGTTGATGCCCTTTTTCTCAGCCTCAAGGCTGACCGATCCTGTCACTGATGTCTCAAGCGTTAGATCACTGCCGCCACGGGTATGAAATCGGATCGGCAGCCGGAAATTGCTGATACCAACATGCTGGATTTGCTGTTTGGCGCCGCGAATAAGGCTGCTTGGCCCGTTCTGCAGGTCGGGCATCGACGCCTTATAGGCATCATCAACTTCAAATGCGTCGGGGTATGCGCGGGCCAAAGCGGGGTAATTGCCGACCTCTTGACCCGGGATAAGACGACTGACCAACGGATCAAGCATCGACACCTCTTCTGGTGTCACATCGACAGCCCAGCGGCGTAGCAAAGCCAAAGCTGCTTCCGCCTCTTGGCGGGTTGGTTCACGGTCAAAATCGGTATCATGAGCGTTCATATCTATGGCCCCGTCTGGTGCATCACCCCCTTTTACATGGGGTGTCGCGTCGGAACTTCCATTATTTTCGTAATAGAGTCGTGACAATGTGGCCCGTAGATCAGTCATAACGCGGTCTCCTTGGGGCTAACCTATCAGATTAACAACCGCAGGGAGTGGTGAAAAACGCCACACCCTGCGTCATATCCGCAATCAGATCGCGTCAAGCGCCTGTTTCAGGTCAGCAATCAGATCGACAGGGTCTTCCAGACCGACCGAAAGACGCACAAACCCCATTGAGATACCCAACATATCTTTTTGCTCCTGCGGGAGCCGCTGATGCGTAGTGGTGGCAGGATGGGTCACAATAGATTTGGCGTCTGCAAAGTTGTTCGAAATCGTAAACAACTGCAGCGCATTCAAGAATTTGAAACAGGCATCACGGCCGCCATCAACTTCAAACGCCAACACAGTGCCACCGGATTCTGATTGGGACAATGCCAATACCTGCTGAGGGTGATCTGCGTGGATCGGATAACGCACTGACGTAAGCTTTGGATGACCCGCCAAGGCATTTGCGACCTGCACCGAGGCTGCTGCCTGCGCGCGAACACGCAAATCGATTGTTTCCAATGATTTCAGATGCGTCCATGCGGTAAACGGGTTCATAGCACCACCCGTATGTTTGACATAAGCCTCAATTGGACCGCGGATCAGGTCACGTGATCCACAAATCGCACCGCCCAACATGCGGCCCTGCCCGTCCACGTGTTTCGTCGTTGAAATAATCGCAATGTCAGCACCGCAATCGGCAGCATACGAATAGATCGGCGTGGCCATCGCGTCATCCGCCAACACCAATGCGCCAACAGCATGCGCCGCTTTTACAATATGGCGAATATCAACCACCTCTAGCGTCGGGTTCGAGATGCTTTCAAAGAATACCACCTTTGTATCAGGCCGAATGGCCGCATCCCAAGCCGCATTGTCAGTGCCGTCAACAAGCGTGATTTCCACACCAAACCGCGTAAGCACGTCTTCGAGGACATACAAACAAGACCCAAACAGCGCGCGCGACGACACGATATGGTCGCCCGACTTCACCAGCGCCATCAACGCACCGCTTACCGCTGCCATGCCAGAATTACAGGCAAAGCAGTCTTCATAGCCCAGCATATCTGCCAAGCGATCTTCGAACATGCGCACGGTCGGGTTGCCGTACCGTGCATAAATGAATTCGTCAGCCCCTGCTTTGATGAAACGGGCCTCTGCGGCCTCCGCTGTTTCATAAACAAAGCCTTGCGTCAGAAATATCGCCTCGGATACCTCGCCATATTGGCTGCGGCGGGTGCCTGTGTGGACGGCTTTGGTGCGTTTGCTCCAGGTGGTCATTAACTTTTCTCCAGTTGGCGATTGGCCAACAAAAAACCCCGACACCGATCAAAGGTATCGGGGCTACAACGCCCGTGACCCTTTTTAGCGGCATATTTAACGTGGCCCGCAATCCGGTAACAAATCGCCACGTCTAAGTCCTAGACCTGCTGCAGTGCAGCGTCAAGCAAAGCGGTCGCTGGTCTGTAACGGATCCTTAAATATTTGGTGGTCTAGGTCTAGTTGGCCTAACCGAAAGCAAAACAATGCAATACCGTCCGCATCGCTACCGCACTGAATTCCCAACCACCATGAAAACACCCTTTGGTCAGGCCAAGGCCGTGATTAACGATGTGAACGAAACTGGGGCACTAATGGAAACAACGGCACCTCTTGTACGCGGGCATAAAATAGAAATTACGTTTCTAAACAACCGGATCACTGGGATCGTGCAATGGGCGGCAGACGGGCGCTGCGGTGTCACATTTCGCCCGTTTCTGACAATCGCTCAGGTAGATTCTTTGCGGTATAAGCAATCAGGCCATCGCGGTATGCGTCACAGCTCAACTGGTTATGCCGAAATGCGCTAAACTTCTTCGGGCTCAATCAAGTATTTCTGAAGTGCGACGATTTGAAACCATAAAAACGCGAAAAGCACGACAGGAAAAGCAAACGTTTCAAGTTTGACCCATAGATCGGTCGACTGCGTGCGCCAGATAAGCTCGTTGGCGACGGCCAAGCCCAAAAACATAAACGTCAAACGTCGTGTCAAAATCATCCAGCCTTCTTGTTGCATCGGTAGAAAATCTTCCATGATATAACGAAGATAACTGCGACCACGAAGCAAACCGAAACCCAAAATTGCAGCAAAGCATCCGTAAACGATGCTGGTTTTCATCTTGAAAAACCGCTCGTCGTTAAACCAAGCCGTCAGCCCACCAAAAAAGATGACCATAAATGCGGTGAAAACCTGCATGCGACTCAGTTTTCCAGTCAACTGCCAAAGAATACCCATTGAGACCAACAAGATCGGGACAAAAACAAGCGTTGCCGTGATGAACCCAGAATATTCAGTGCCACCAACCGTAAACACATCGTCCTTGATCCGCAGGTAAATCAGGAAGAAAACCAACGTTGGACCAAGCTCCAGCACCTGTTTTAGTATCGGGTTAATCTGTTTTTCAGACATCATGGTCTCCTTCATCCGCCCATTTCAACGATCACGGCGCCAAGTGCAACCAATGCCATCAAAAACAGGCGGCGCGGGCCCACTTTTTCACCCAAAATGAACCAGCCGATCAGGGCTGCGAATACAATTGATGTCTCTCGCAACACCGCCGCCTCGCCCACTTTATCAAGCCGTGTCGCCAGCATGACGCCGCCAAAACTCACCCATGCGATCAACGCACCTGCAAAACCGCGCCACATCAATGGACCAAGCTTAGGCGGTGCGAGCATACGCCGATAGCGGATCGTGGCCAGAATTGGGAAATCTAATGCCGTCACAAAGAAAAACCATGCCAAAAATGTAAACGGGTTCAGACTGGACCGAATGCCTTTTGCATCCCAGATTGTGTAAATCGCAACCATCACGCCACCAGCCACCGCCCACGCGATACCGACCTTAAGGGCACGCAAATCAATCGTTTCTTCCGACAGGTTGCGCAACGCCAAAAGCAAAATACCACCCGACAAACATGCCACGCCAACCCATTGCATCGCCGTAAAATGTTCTTGGAAAAAGATGGTCGCCGCGATGACTGTCACGATCGGCCCTGTGCCACGCACAACGGGGTAAACAACTGTATACGCAGCCTTTTCATAGGCCGCCGCCATTGTATATTTATAGATAAAATGGATCACAACCGCGCCAGCCAGCATCCAGCCAGTAAATGCAGTGGGCCAAGGCACCAAAAACAGGGCCACAGGTGCAGATATAACTGCCAGCCAGCCATCAATCGCACCGCGCGTAAGCCATGGATCATACCGCCCCTTTTGCAACGCGCCAAATGCGGCGTGCGCAACAGCAGACATCAATGCCAACGCCGTCGCTAGCTGGGCCCCTTGCGGTGTTCCCGCAAGCTGAACGATCCAGTCACCCACGTGGCGGTCGGTTGCTAGACATCACGCCCGACAAGCGCGTTTGCAAAATCTTCGGGATCAAACGGAGCAAGATCGTCAATCTGTTCACCAACACCAATCGCATGGATCGGTAATCCAAACTTATCGGCCAGCGCAACAAGCACGCCGCCTTTTGCGGTTCCGTCTAGTTTTGTCATAACAAGGCCGGACACATCCGACAGCTCTTGGAAAACCTTGACCTGCTGAAGCGTATTTTGCCCTGTTGTCGCATCCAAAACCAAAAGCGTATTGTGCGGCGCATCAGGGTCTTTTTTGCGGATAACCCGGACAATTTTTGTCAGCTCTTCCATCAAGTCTGCACGATTTTGCAAACGGCCTGCCGTGTCGATCATCAGCAAATCAACACCGTCGCGGTGCGCCTGTTCCATAGCGTCATAGGCCAAACTGGCGGGATCAGACCCTTCAGGAGCCGTCAAAACCGGAACGCCAGCACGGTCGCCCCAAACTTGAAGCTGCTCGACAGCTGCGGCACGGAACGTGTCACCCGCCGCTATGACAACTGATTTTCCAGCAGCCTTAAACTGGCTTGCAAGCTTACCAATCGTCGTCGTTTTACCGGATCCATTGACACCGACGACCAACACGACCTGTGGTTTTTTGGCGTAAAGCGGCATGGGGCGTGCAACAGGGTCCATGATCCGCGCTATTTCGGCGGCCATCAGTGCCTTGATTTCGTCAGTCGATAACTTCTTACCCATCCGACCTTCGGCCATATTGGCCGTGACACGCAACGCCGTATCCACACCCATATCAGTGGATATCAACAACTCTTCGAGCTGTTCCAACATATCGTCATCCAGCGCGCGACGTACAATAACTGCGTGATTGCCGCGCCCCATCAAACGGCCCAAGAGGCCTTTTTTTATGGGCGTTGGAGCAGGCTCTTCATCAAGCGGCGAAAGTGCAAGCGTCGTCAATGGCGCGACCACCGCAGCACGCGGTGCGGCTACAGGCTTTGGCTCAACCGCCTCTGGGGTTACGTCTGGAACGAATGGCTCAGGCTGAGTAGGCTCTGGGATGAGGTCTTCAGCAACATGTTCCAATTTTAACGCAACCGGTTCCGGCGCCTGAATAACGTCCGCCGGCTCTGGCTCTGGCTCTGGCTCTGGCTCTGGCTCTGGCTCTGGCTCTGGCTCTGGCTCTGGCTCTGGCTCTGGCTCTGAAGTTATATCCGCTTGCACGGGTGCAATACTGATTTCTTCATGCTCGGCAGGTGCGGCGTCCACATCTTCAGGGGCGACCACGCCGCCATCGCTGACAATCGCATCCAATCCTTCGTCTATTTTGGAGGATGACCGAAGCATCCGGTCTTTAAGTTTTTTGAAAAACGACATCGTGCGGCCTTTGAAAACTGAACACACGATACCTAGTCGCGATTGCAGGATATTAAAAGAGGCCGCAATTTTACGGTGTTATGCAAAAATATGAAACAATTAGTCGCAGTATCAGGCACTGACGTCATAGAGATATCGTGCTACATCCTTCGAATGTTTCGTTTTTTAAACCCAATGCGCCTTTTCACGCTCGCCACACTTATCCCGATCGCACTGATCGGTGCGGCCGCCGTGTTGGGTGGAGTTTGGATTTTTGCGAGCCTAATTTACCTCACTATTTTAACCGCCTGTCTGGATGAGGTCGTGCATCATGTCACGCCGCCGACAAAGGACAGCGAATTCCCCGCTGCAATGGTTCTATCCATCGTGCTCGGCGTCGTTCACTTTGGACTTGTTGCTTTAGTCGTAAACGCTCTGGCGAATGGAAACAGTGGTTTGGTAGCAAAAATTGGCCTTTTTATCGCTGCTGGATTTTTCTTTGGCCAAATCAGCAATTCAAACGCGCATGAGCTTATTCATCGCGGAGGCCGCGGCCTGCACCTCTTGGGAAAGTGGGTATATATTTCGTTGCTCTTCGGGCATCACACGTCTGCCCACGTGCTTGTTCACCATCGGCATGTGGCAACTCGCATGGACCCATCAACATCACGGTCCGGCGAAAGTTACTACAAATTTGCGGCACGGGCTTGGCGTGGATCATTTCGCAAAGGGTTGGCCGCCGAAACAGAACGCCAGCGCCGCATCGGTGCTCCAGCTTACCGCCATCCCTATGTCACCTATGTCGGCGGAGCCGCAGGCTTTGTCGCGTTGGCTTGGATGATTGGCGGGCCAGTGGGGGCAGCAATTTACATTGCACTCGCCACATTTAGCACTTCGCAATTGTTACTTTCCGACTACATCCAGCACTACGGCCTGATGCGGTCAGAGATTGACGGCAAATATGAACCCGTCAATGCACGCCATAGCTGGAACAGCCCGCATTGGTTTTCGTCTGCCGTAATGTTGAATGCACCCCGCCATTCGGACCACCACGCGCATCCATCACGGCCCTATGACACCCTGATCATTCCAGATGGAAGCCCAACGCTGCCGCGATCATTGCCCGTAATGGCTTGCCTTGCATTAGCGCCCCGTCGTTGGCGTAAAGTCATGGACCCACTCGCCGCGCGATGGTCCGCCCAGTAACTCGGATATGACTGGCTAACTGCGGCTATCTTAGGCACCCTAACCAAATGCGATATTTGATCTTCCTTGTCTTGGCTGCCCCTGCATTTGCAGATGATGCCATGAACGCCACCGAATTTGACGCTTATACTAAGGGTAAAACCATAACGTTTGGCGTTGCTGGAGATGACGCTTATGGCATTGAGCAGTACCAAGATAATCAGCGCGTCATTTGGTCATTTCTTGATGGTGAATGCAGTAATGGTGTTTGGTACGAAAGCAAAGGAAACATTTGTTTTCGCTATGATTTTGATCCTGATCCGAAATGTTGGAAGTTCTACGACGAACCCAACGGCCTACGCGCAGTTTACATGAACAGGCCTAACACTTCCGTGCTTTATGAAGCCCTAGAAAGCGGTAAACCGTTAATTTGCCCAGGGCCAAACTTAGGTTCCTAGGGTGACGCGCCCATCTGTGAATTCAATCTCAATGGACTTTGCCGCCTTAGCATCTGCTGTAGCAGTAACAACGGCACCATCACCGCGTACAACGGCATAGCCGCGCTTAAGCGTTTCGACATACCCAAGCGTTTCACGCAAGCGGTCCAGTGACGCAAGCCGCGCCTCGCGTGCTGTTTGATCGCTTTGCGCACGTGCAGATAACCGCGCCATGACCGCATCAAGCCGCTCTCGTTTACGCACAACATCGCGAGCAATCACATCTGTACGCAATCCACGCGACACACCCTCAAGCTTATCTTTCGCACGCGCGATCCGCGTTTGTAAAACACTCGGCCGCAGCGGACCGGACGTATCCGACAGCGTCAGTTGTTTGGCCGCAATCGCATGGCGCAGCGCAGTTGGCAAACGATCCGCGATGTTGTCAAACCGCTGACGTGGCCCATCAAGCAGGCTATCGCGGTTGGGCAATCCGCGCGACAAATCGCGAAGGCGCTGACCGCGCTGGGTCAATCCATTGCTGAGTGATTGGCTGAGCCGCGCACCTTGCTGATCGACCCAAGCCATCAATTCTATGCGAACAGGCACAGCCATTTCGGCAGCAGCCGTCGGCGTTGGCGCACGCATGTCAGATACGAAATCGATCAACGTCGTATCGGTTTCATGCCCAACAGCCGAAATCAGCGGAATGTCAGACGCGGCAACGGCACGGGCAACGATTTCTTCGTTAAAGCCCCAAAGATCCTCTAGCGACCCACCGCCACGCGCAACGATAATCAAATCCGGTCGCGGCAGCGCCCCACCTGCGGTCATCGCATTAAACCCACGCACAGCATTCGCGACCTCGGGCGCACAGCGTTGTCCTTGCACGGCGACGGGCCAAATCAAAACCTTGCGTGGGAACCGGTCGCGCAGGCGGTGCAAGATATCGCGGATGACGGCACCGGATGGGGACGTCACAACGCCAATGACTTCGGGCAAATATGGCAATTCCTTCTTACGCTCTGGCGCGAACAGCCCTTCGGATGCCAGTTGCACCTTGCGCTTTTCAAGCATCGCCATCAACGCGCCAACACCCGCAGGCACGACACTTTCGATCACCATCTGATATTTCGATTGGCCAGGGAATGTCGTCAGCTTACCAGTTGCAATGACCTCCATCCCCTCTTCAGGGCGGGTGGCAAGTGCGGCGGCGCGGCCTTTCCAAATGACGCCAGCCAGCACAGACCGTTCATCTTTCAGGTCCATATAGATGTGACCAGATGCAGGTCGCGACACGCGTCCCACCTCTCCGCGCACGCGCACATGGGAAAACCCACCTTCAATCGCCTTTTTCACCGCACCCGAAATCTCGGATACGGAAAACTCTGGCGCGTTGTCGCCTGCGGGATCGTCGTCGAAAAGGTCCATGCTGCGCCCTTGTGATCAGCCTGCGCTAACCTTAGAACGCCAGCAGACGAAGGCCAAGCAGGAGACGACCATGAATATCCTTATTTTGGGCAGCGGTGGGCGCGAACACAGCCTCGCTTGGGCAATTCAGCAAAATCCGAAATGTGACCGATTGATCGTGGCACCCGGTAACGCTGGAATCGCACAAATTTGCGACTGTGCGGACATCGATATTATGGATGGCGATACGGTCGCATCGTTTGCCGAAGAAAACGCCATTGATTTTGTGATCATCGGGCCAGAAGCCCCCCTCGCTGCGGGCGTGGCCGACCGATTGCGTGATGCGGGCCTGTTGGTTTTCGGACCTTCCAAGGCCGCAGCAGCACTCGAAGCGTCCAAATCTTTCACAAAAGCGATCTGCGACGCAGCGAATGCCCCAACGGCGGGCTATGGCCATTTCCACGACGCAGACGCCGCCAAAGCCTATATCAAGGCGCAAGGCGCACCCATTGTTGTCAAAGCTGACGGGCTTGCCGCAGGCAAAGGCGTCATCGTCGCGATGACGGAAGCCGAGGCGCTGGACGCAATCGACGATATGTTCGACGGATCATTCGGTGACGCGGGCGCAGAGGTCGTAATCGAAGAATTCATGGACGGCGAAGAGGCATCATTCTTTGTCCTGTGCGACGGCACCAGCATTTTGCCCATTGGGACCGCTCAAGATCACAAACGGGTTGGCGACGGCGACACTGGGCCGAACACAGGCGGTATGGGTGCTTATTCCCCTGCCCCAGTGATGACCGACAACGTAACCAAAAAGGCGATGGATGAAATCATCGGGCCGTGCATGGACGAGATGCGCAAACGCGGCACACCGTTTGAAGGCGTGCTGTTCGTGGGCTTAATGATCAAAGACGGACAACCACGGTTGGTCGAATACAACGTGCGCTTTGGTGATCCCGAATGTCAGACGCTGATGATGCGGCTTGGGGGACAGATCTTGGACCTGTTACAAGCCTGCGCTGAGCACCGCTTGCATGACATCAAGGCCAACTGGGCAGACGACCATGCGATCACCATCGTCATGGCGGCCAACGGATATCCGGGTTCTTATGAAAAAGGATCGGTGATCAACGGATTAGATGCGCTGCCTGCCGACAGTAAGAATATGGTGTTCCACGCAGGCACGACGGAAAAGGGCGGCGCTGTCACAGCAACAGGCGGTCGCGTTCTGGCGGTTACAGCACGCGGCGAGACACTATCTGAGGCACGCGACCGGGCTTATGATATGACCAAATCAATCAATTGGCCCCAAGGTTTTTACAGAAACGATATTGGTTGGCGGGCGCTTTAAACGCCGTTCGTCCAGAAACAAAAAAGGCCGATGCTGTTGTCAGCATCGGCCCCTTTTTTTATCAAAAGATAAAGCAACTTATGCCGCGCGGGCAACAAGCACGCCTGTAATCTCGGCAACTGCCGCGTTTTCGTCGCTACCAGCAACAACAGCGATTTCGCGGGTCAAACGCTCTAACGCGGCTTCGTACAACTGACGCTCTGAATAGCTTTGCTCGCGCTGGTCGTCTTGACGGTGTAAGTCACGCACAACCTCGGCAATCGCGATCAAATCGCCAGAGTTGATCTTCTGCTCGTATTCCTGCGCACGGCGCGACCACATGGCTTTCTTAACCTTGGCCTTCCCGCGCAATGTCTTCATCGCGTGAGCAACGACATCAGGGGTCGCAAGCGACCGCATGCCAACATCGAGAGCTTTATGCGTCGGTACACGCAGGGTCATTTTGTCCTTTTCAAACGCAATGACGAACATTTCCAGCTCGAACCCAGCAACCTCTTGGGTTTCAACCGATACAACCTTGCCCACGCCGTGGGCTGGGTAGACGACGAAATCGTTCGGGCTAAAGTCTAGTTTCTTCTTACTCATGGTCGTCCTTTCAGGTGACATCGCAGACAAAAAATCCGGCGAGAACAACTTGTTCACGTCGGTGTCTTACGGATCGTCAGCACAGTATTTATTCTAAAACATTAAACCTATCATAACACAAAATCGCGCCACAAAAAAGGGGCGCGATCATATCTCATTTTCTATATAAACAAGGGGCTTGCAACCAAAGGGTCGCGAATCAGCCGCCCTCGCCCGGCTTTTCTGAAAACAGTTCCATCTTGCCTTCTTTGCCGTCCATCTCTTCGGCATTCGGCAGCTGTTCTTTTTTCGTGATGATGACTGGCCACAGCTCTGAATACTTGCGGTTAAACTCGACCCATTTTTCCATGTCAGGTTCAGTATCAGGGCGGATCGCGTCGGCGGGGCACTCCGGTTCGCACACACCGCAGTCGATGCATTCATCAGGGTGAATCACCAGCATGTTTTCACCTTCGTAAAAACAGTCCACAGGGCAGACCTCCACGCAGTCGGTGAATTTACAGGCAATGCAGTTGTCGTTGACGATATAGGTCATAGGCTCATCCGGAAAATTGTCTCGGCCTAGCTAGGCCAACCAGTCGCCTCAATCAAGGTCAAACGGGCCACCATCACGGGGATGAGACAGCATGTCCCGCCGATCCTTCTTAGTGGGGCGTCCTTTTCCCTCAAATTTGGGGTTTTTCGGAACAACAACCCTAGGTGGCGACATATCGTCGTACAGGGCTTGGGCCTCGGGCGCGGGGCCACGTCGCTTTCCACATGCAAGGATTTTAACGATCCGCACATCGGTTTGTTGGTGAAATGTTAGAACGTCTCCTTCACCAACGGCGCGGGCGGGTTTCGCCGCCACATCGCCATTGATCCGCACTTTACTCGTCGTCACAGCGGTAGCAGCGATGGAGCGCGATTTAAAAAACCGCGCCTGCCATAACCATTTGTCTATCCGGATCGTGTCACGCTTGTCGTTCAACCTTTATTGAACCCTGCCAAAGCAGCGGCAAACGGGTTGTCAGGATCGATTTTCTTTTCGACCTTCGGCTTGGCTGTGAACTTTTGACGCTCATCACCACCCGTTGCAGGACGCTTGCCTTTGCCCTTAGCAGGCTTGGCATTGTCACGCTTAGGTCGTGCATTTTCGCGTGCGGCCCGACCAGCCCAAGTGAACGTGTAAAACACCTCCATCTCTGGGGCTTCTTCAGCGACCACTTCGGTCACAACGTCGACAACTTTCGCTGTTTCAGCAAGCTTTTCAGCATCATGTACAGCTTCAGGCTTGGGCGCTTTGACTTTTTCGCGCTCGGCTTTTTCGGCTTTATAACCAAGACCGGCCATCAAATCAGAGAACTGATCAAGCGTCATACCCGTGATCGACAGCATATCTGCGTTGGCTTCAAAACCACCGCGGCTGTCTTTGTCACGCAGCATGTCAGCCAGACGTTCCAACATATCAATGCGGATCGCACGGGTGCCTGCAGCGCGGTAGCCGGACATGGCGTAGAACCCATGCACAGCATCCTTGGCGGCGGGTACAGTGACCAAACCTGGGGGCGGGCTTTCTGGGAATTCTGACAGACCTTTGGACAAAGACCACAGCACCAGACGCAAACGTGTCGGCGCGGGCTTTAGCAAAAGCGGCATAAAGATCGTGAACTGACCAAAGCGAATACCATGCTTGCGCAGGCTGCCACGGGCGTCTTGATCAAGTGCTTTGACCTCGTCAGCCACATCACCACGCGGCACGATGCCAAAACCTTCAACCAGACGGAAAGCAAAGCCTTTGGCAGTGCCCACAAGCGTCTCGTCGTTTTTCAACGTCAAAAGTGTCTCCAACCCAGCGGCAATCTTGCGATCGATAAAGTGTTGCAAACGGCGCTGCACTTTGGCCATGACATCGGCACCAGCCTCGTCATCGACGAATGCCACAACTTCAGGCTTGAGCGGATCAGATCCAGCAGTCAGTTTCCCGACAGCCGCATCGCCCCACATCAGGCCACCCTGTTCTGTGAAATCCAATTCAGGATCAGGTGCGTTATAAAACCGGTCAGCCAGCAGATGAAACTGCGGCATCAGCGCCTGCGTTGAAGCCTGACGCAATGTCTTGGCCTCATCGGGGCTACCAGCTTTGTCCATGCGAAAGCGGAAGCCTTCGATTTTGCCTACAAATTCACCTTCTACGGTGACTTCGCCTTTGTCGTTTACGTCAGCCAACAGGCTCTCCTTCTGTTTGAGCCGGCGAAGCAAAATGCTTGTCCGCCGGTCCACAAATCTTTGCGTCAATGCACCGTGTAGCGCATCTGATAGTCGGTCTTCTACCGCACGTGTTTCTTCGCGCCAATGGTTTTCGTCACGCAGCCACCCTTTGCGCTGAGCGACATAAGTCCACGTTCGGATATAGGCCAGCCGTTTGGACAGCGTGTCAATATCCCCGTCAGTGCGGTCAATACGGCGCATTTGCAGCCCAAACCAGTTCGACGACACATGCCCATCTTGGTGCAAGTCTGTGAAAATCTGGGTCAAAAGCCCCGCATGTTCGCCGCGACTGATACCACGAAAATCTGGAATACGGCACACATCCCACAAAAGTTTAACTGATGGGCCATCTTTCGCCCGTGCCGCAATAATTTCGTCTGCGGCCAACGCCTTCAGGGCAGCCAAATCGTCGCTTTCGCGCACTCGGGTTAGCAGCGGATCATTGGTGCGTTCTTCTAACGTTTGGATCAGCCGTTTGGCCGAACCGTATTGTAACCGGCTGTTACGCCAATGTAATTTCTGCACTGGCCGGAACTTATGTTCCATAATTGCCCGTGCAACCATATCATCCAGCGGCGGTGCCTCGCCTGTCACACCAAAGGTACCGTTTTCCTTAAACCGGCCCGCACGCCCTGCAATCTGAGCCAGCTCCTCGGGTGCTAAATACCGCATCCTTTGGCCATCAAACTTAGACAGGCTTGAAAAAGAAACATGGGAAATATCAAGGTTCAGCCCCATCCCAATCGCATCGGTGGCCACCAAATAATCAACGTCGCCATTTTGATACATCTCGACCTGCGCGTTGCGTGTGCGCGGGGAAAGCGCGCCCATAACAACCGCCGCACCACCTTTTTGACGGCGCAGTAATTCAGCGATCGCATAGACATTTTCAACCGAAAATCCGACAATTGCAGCCCGCGCTGGCATCCGAGACAGCTTTTTTGACCCAGAATACGTCAACGTCGACATGCGTTCGCGCCGAATAAACTCCGCCTGTGGAATCATCTGCGCGATTGCGGGTTTCATTGTTTCGGCACCGAGAAACAGCGTCTCGCGCAGCCCACGGGCATGCAGCAAGCGGTCGGTAAATATATGGCCGCGTTCAGGATCAGCGCAAAGTTGGATTTCATCAACAGCCAGAAAATCGCAGCCCATGCCATCTGGCATCGCTTCGACCGTGCAAACCCAATACGCGGCACGCGGCGGCACAATACGTTCCTCGCCCGTGATCATCGCAACCACGCCAGGACCTTTGACAGCGACAATCCGGTCGTAGACCTCACGCGCAAGCAGACGCAGCGGCAGGCCAATCACACCCGTGCGGTGCGACAGCATGCGTTCAATCGCATAATGGGTTTTGCCGGTATTTGTCGGCCCAAGAACGGCCGTCACGCGGGAATTTTGCATCTTTATCCCGATTATATACGGGGGCAACGGCGCTTAAAGCGCCTGCCCCTCCAGTTCCAATTCAAGCCGGTCTGCGGCCTCTTGTATGTCTATGGACCCTGGATTCAACGCCAAAATGGCACGGTACACGTCTAATGCATCTTTCGGGCGACCCAAATCCTCGAGGATCACGCCAACGCCGCGCATTGCGCCAAAATGCCGGGGGTTTAAAACAAGCGTCTGGCGCAAATCATCCAATGCTGGCCCCGTCATGCCCAGCAGGAAATACGCAGTTGCGCGGCCATTATACCCTGCGGCAAAATCTGGGGCGTGATCAACCAAGGCGCTGAAATGATCAAGCGCAACATCAGGCGCGCCTGCGCTCAAAGCATCCTTGCCGCGACGCAAAAGCATATCAAAACTCGGTGACCCGCTTTTTTCCCAAATACCCACGATCTGCCGTTCAATGCGAGCACCGCCCCCATCCTCGGCGGCAGCCAAGTCATCAAACAATTCGTCCAGCGTGGCACCAACGGCAGGTAAGGAATACCCGACTGTCAGCACAAGTGCCGTAACGATACATTTGAAGCTGTCTGTTTGCGTGCCCATACTG
This sequence comes from Yoonia sp., assembly GCA_047629435.1. GTDB lineage: Bacteria > Pseudomonadota > Alphaproteobacteria > Rhodobacterales > Rhodobacteraceae > Yoonia. Next base: position 24,248 of record JBLHXF010000014.1, read on the forward strand.
TTAATGTAGCGTAACAATCGCCACACACCAGAGGGTGCGGGGCGCATATCTAATCAAAGGACTAAAAATGACCGACGTCATCACCGAAGCCGTAGCGGCATTAAACGAAAAAATGGGCGGAACCGGCTTTGATGGCTCAGCAAAATTCGTCATTGAAGACGAAGGCGCGATCATTATTGATGAAAACGGTGCGCGCGCAGGCGACGATGATACAGACGTCACGCTAACTGCCAGCACCGAGACTTTCAAAGCGATTTTAGAGGGTGAACAAAACCCAACAGCGGCCTTTATGACAGGCAAACTGACGGTCGACGGTGACATGGGTCTTGCCATGAAGCTGTCCGGCGTATTGTCATAAGCCATGGAAAACGCGCCTTTCTTTGAAGATATCGCTCAAGGGCCCATCGGTGGCGCCGCACATTGGCTGACAACAGCTGATGGGCTGCGCATTCGCGTAGGTCACTGGACGGGACTTCATGTGAAAGGCACGGTCCTGCTGTTTCCGGGTCGGACAGAATACATCGAAAAATATGGACCTGCGGCGGCTGATTTTCTGGCGCGGGGCTATGCGACAGTTGCAATTGACTGGCGCGGCCAAGGTCTTTCTGATCGGACGAGCGATACCTACGCCATGGGTGATGTTGTACGGTTCACTGACTATCAACATGATGTGACCGCTGCCGTGGACCATGCCCGCGCGCTTGGCCTGCCAGAACCATTTTACCTCGTAGCCCATTCTATGGGTGGCTGCATCGGCCTGCGTGCGCTGCTTAATGGCTTACCAGTAAAGGCCGTTTCGTTCTCTGCCCCGATGTGGGGTATTATGATGCATCCTTTGACACGTCCCATCGCTTGGTTGGCCTCGGGAGTGTCGCGCAAAATCGGAATGGATCAACGATTTTCCCCGGGTCAAGTTCAGCAAAGCTATGTGACGCGTGTGTCCCATGCGGAAAATACGCTGACATCCGATCAGTCGATGTTTGAATTTATGCAAATGCAGATGCGCGAAGAGCCCAAGTTATCAATGGGTGGCGCATCAATGCGCTGGCTCAACGAAGCGCTGCGCGAAATGCGGGTATTGTCCCAAATGCCGTCGCCAAATATGCCGTGCTGCACGTTCCTTGGATCAAACGAATCTATTGTGGACCCGTCCCGCATCCGCGACCGCATGGCCAATTGGACAGATGGCGCGCTTCACCTGCTCGAAGGCGCGCAACACGAGGTCCTGTTGGAAACGCTTGAATTACGGACCAGTGTTTTCGACACCACAACAGCGCTCTTTGATCGGCACCGCTAACGCCCTATCTTGGCCCTTATGAGCGATATTTTAACCTTCACCGATCGTGGCATCTATTGCCCTGCTGGCGATTTCTACATTGATCCGTGGGAACCAGTGCCGCGTGCGCTGATCACCCACGGGCATGCAGACCACGCGCGCGACGGCATGGGTGCTTATCTAGCGACCAAAAGTGCAGCGCCCGTGATGCGCCACAGGCTTGGTGATATCAGGCTTGATACAATTGAGTATGGCGAGACACGCCAGATTGGCGGGGCAGCGGTCTCGTTTCACCCCGCAGGTCACGTGCCCGGATCAGCGCAAATCAGGGTCGAGGTCGGCGGACAGGTTTGGGTCGCATCTGGAGATTACAAAACCGTCGACGACGGGCTGTCCGAACCATTCTGCCCCGTTAAATGCCACGCTTTCATCACGGAAACGACGTTTGGCCTACCCATTTTTCGATGGACACCCCAAGAAATTTTGGCGGATCAAATCAACACATGGTGGGCAACCAATGCTGCAGAAGGGCGATTTTCGATCCTAAACGCCTATGCGCTGGGTAAAGCCCAGCGGCTGATGCGCGCTGTGAACCCTGACATCGGTCCAATCCTGACGCATGGTGCAATTGAGAACACCAACGACATTTTGCGTGCCCAAGGGATCGCCCTGCCCGACACCATTCGCGTCACACCCGATGTAAATGTCAAAGACTACACAGGCGGATTGGTCCTTGCGACGCCGTCTGCGATGTCTGGCACATGGGCGCGGCAATTTGGGCCTGCGGCCACCGCATTCGCCAGCGGTTGGATGGCCCTGCGCGGTGTGCGCCGCAGACGCGGAATGGAACGCGGTTTCATTATGTCCGATCATGCTGATTGGGATGGATTGAACAACGCGATTGCCGCAACCGGTGCCGAGAAGATATTTGTCACCCATGGTTATACCGCACAATTCCAGCGTTGGCTGACCGACCAAGGCTATGACGCCCATGTTGTATCAACAGATTACGCAAGCGACGGCGAGGATGAGGCATGAAACACTTTGCCGCCCTTTACGCCCGTATAGATGAGACCACGCGCACCAGTCTGAAAACCGCCGCCCTTGCCGATTATTTCCGGACAGCTCCTGATGACGACAAGCTATGGACCATCGCGTTGTTCACCGGACGCCGTCCCAAACGGACAATCACGGCAGCCAGGCTACGGGCATGGGCAGGTGAAGTTGCACAAATCGAACCTTGGCTGTTTGACGAGAGTTATGCGATTGTGGGTGACTTGGCGGAAACCATCAGTCTTGTATTGCCACCGCCTAAGCAACATCAAGATCGTAACCTGACCCATTGGATTACATACATAAAATCCCTGAAGAGGCTGGATGATGGTGGCCGTAAGGCAGGTATTCTTGCTGCATGGGACAGCCTCCCAGACATGCAGCGGTTCTTGTTCACAAAGCTGCTAACTGGCGGGTTTCGGGTTGGTGTCAGTGCCAAACTGATCACCAAAGCGCTCGCGCAAGCAACCAACCAAGACGCGGCTCAGTTGACCCACAAACTGATGGGCGGTTGGACACCGGATACAACGACGTTTACCAACCTTGTGCTTGCGGATAACCCGCTTGCTGATCTCTCAAAACCATACCCGTTCTACCTCGCACATGGCGTCGGTAATATAGATGAACTTGGCACCCCAAGCGACTGGAATGCCGAGCGAAAATGGGATGGAATTCGAGGGCAGTTCATCTTACGCGGCGGCACACACCACATTTGGTCGCGTGGCGAAGACCTGATGACTGACCGCTTCCCAGAGATCGCACAGCTCACTGATTATTTGCCCGATGGGACAGTGATCGATGGAGAAATTCTGGGATTCTTGGATGAGAAACCGCTCTCGTTCAACGCATTACAGAAACGGATCGGGCGCAAAACCGTTCCGAAAAAAATACTAACGGATGCACCTGTGATCATCATGGCTTACGACTTGCTTGAACATCAGGGTAACGACATACGGCAAACCCCCTTAAAGGTGCGTCGCAAAATTCTGAACGAATTGATTGCAGAAATTCCAACCACCGTACCGATCAGGTTATCGCAACACGTCACATTTGCAACATGGGACGACCTGCTGATCGAACGGGCCCGCAGCCGCGCATTGAACGCCGAAGGCATCATGCTCAAACGCCTTGATAGCCCCTATCTGGCAGGGCGCAAACGCGGCGACTGGTGGAAATGGAAAGTAGATCCGCTTACGATCGATGCCGTGATGATCTATGCCCAAGCCGGATCGGGGCGGCGTGCCAATTTGTTCGCCGACTACACATTCGCAGTCTGGAACGGCAATGAGCTGACACCATTTACCAAAGCATATTCCGGCCTGACCGACGCCGAGTTCAAACAAATCACCGCATGGGTGCGCAAGAACACGCTGCAAAAATTCGGGCCCGTGCGCCAAGTTCCCCCGGAACATGTGTTCGAGATTGCATTTGAAGGCATTCAGGCCAGTCCGCGTCATAAATCCGGTATCGCCCTGCGGTTTCCGCGCATGCTACGTTGGCGGCACGATAAACCCGTGTCGGAGGCGAATACATTGGATGATTTGAAAGAGATGCTCGCAACCTATGGCTAAACCCATCAGCCCCCTACCGCCCGCACCAACGCCACCCATACACGCAGCCCCAGTTGGGGCATGTGACACCCACGTGCATCTTCTGGCCGCACCAGAAGAATCGCCGCTTTATGCGGGCCGGACTGAAGACACAACTACAACATACGCTGACTATTTGGACCGTTACCGTGCGCATCTGACCAACTTGGGTTGTACGCGCTGCGTCATTGTCCAATCGATCTTTTACGGCACTGACAACACCATCACAGCGCGGGCTGTCGCCGATATGGGTGATGGTTTTAAAGGGATTGGCCTCTTGCCCGACGGCGCAAGTGAACAGGACTTTGATGATTTCGCCGATTGGAACATGAAAGGGGTTCGCCTGAACTATGTACACGGTGGCGTTCTGACGTGGGACGGCGCGCGGGCCATGGCCCCTGCGTTGGCAGACAGGAACATGCACATCCAAATACTGATGAACACGGACAAACATATGGCTGGATTAGCGACTGATATTGCTGCCCTGCCCGTCCCTGTTGTTTTTGACCACATCGGTTGGCCCAATCTGACCAAAGGGGTAAACGACGCAGGCTTTCAAACCCTGTGCAACGCGCTTAAAGATGGCAACGTCTATGTCAAATTGTCCGGCCTCTACCGGTTGTGCGATGCGCCTTACAACGACGTGGACGAATTTGTCGCAGCGTTAGTTGAAGCAAACCCAGAACGATGCCTATGGGGGTCTGACTGGCCACACATCATGCTAAACGGGGCGCAAATGCCCCAAGCATCCACCCTTTGGGACGCCTTCCACCGCGTCGTCACAAATACCGACACACGGACACGTGTCCTTGTGGACAATCCAGCGGCTCTTTACGGGTTCTAAAGCGACCCATGCGCCACTATATCCAAGTAGATACAACAGATAAGGTTCACGATTATGCGCACCCAAAAGCCCGTTTATGATGCAACAACCAGCGGCGGCCGTGCCTTTGGCAACCTGCCCGAATGGGACCTGACGGACCTTTACCCAGGCGAAGATAGCCCAGAGTTGATCCGCGATATGGAATGGCTCGACACGGCTTGCGCTGAATTCGCAACTGATTTTGAAGGTAAACTTGCGTCCCTTGACGCAGCTGGCATACTGAGCGCCGTACACCGTTACGAGGCGATCGACATCATAGCTGGGCGGATCATGTCCTATGCTGGGTTGCGGTATTACCAGATCACGACCGACAGCGATCGCGCAAAATTCATGGCCGACGCGCAAGATAAAATCACCGCCTACACCACGCCGCTGGTGTTTTATGGTCTGGAGTTTAATCGCTTAGATGACGCACACCTGACGTCGCTTCTTGATGCGAACGCGGACCTTGCACGCTACAAACCTGTCTTTGACCGGATGCGCGCGATGAAACCCCACCAGTTGTCTGACGAGTTGGAAAAATTCCTGCATGATCAATCAACCGTCGGGTCTGCCGCATGGAATCGCCTGTTTGATGAAACCATGGCTGGGCTGGAATTTGAGATCGACGGCGAGACGCTGAACCTTGAGGCCACACTGAACTTCATGACCGACCAAGACCGGTCCAAACGCGAGGCGGCATCACATGCCCTTGCGGACGTATTCCAAGAGAACATCAAAATCTTTGCCCGCGTACACAACACGTTGGCCAAAGAAAAAGAGATCGAAGATCGCTGGCGCAAAATGCCAACCCCGCAAACCGGACGGCACCTGTCCAACCACGTTGAACCAGAAGTCGTCGAGGCGCTGCGCAATGCTGTCGTCGCAGCCTACCCGCGCCTGTCGCACCGCTATTACGCGCTGAAAGCGAAATGGTTGGGTCTCGAACGGATGCAAACATGGGACCGTAACGCCCCGCTACCGATGGAACACACCCGCACCGTAAGCTGGGACGAAGCACAAAAAACCGTCATGGATGCCTACGCTGACTTTGACCCCAAAATGGCCGAAATCGCCAAGCCGTTCTTTACCGATGGCTGGATCGATGCAGGCGTCAAACCGGGAAAAGCACCCGGCGCATTTGCGCACCCAACCGTCACAACCGTGCACCCCTATGTGATGCTTAATTATTTGGGAAAACCACGTGATGTGATGACATTGGCGCATGAATTGGGCCACGGCGTGCACCAAGTATTGGCCGCTGAGCAAGGCGAATTGCTATCATCGACCCCGCTGACATTGGCCGAAACGGCGTCTGTTTTTGGGGAAATGCTGACCTTCCAGAAACTGCTTGAAGGGGCCACGACCAAAGAAGAACGCAAAGTCCTGCTGGCTGGCAAAGTCGAGGACATGATCAACACGGTCGTGCGCCAAATCGCATTCTACGATTTCGAATGCAAATTGCATGCGGCACGCAGCATCGGCGAATTGACGCCAGACGACATCAACGCGCTTTGGATGTCCGTTCAGGCGGAATCGTTAGGTGAAGTATTCGATTACGCCCCTGGTTATGAAACATTCTGGGCCTACATCCCGCACTTCGTGCACTCACCCTTTTACGTCTACGCTTATGCGTTCGGTGACGGGCTCGTGAATGCGCTTTACGCAGTATATTCCGAAGGTGATCCTGACTTCAAGGAAAAGTACTTTGATATGCTGCGCGCTGGTGGATCCAAGCACCATTCAGAATTGCTGGCACCTTTCGGATTAGACGCATCTGACCCCAAATTCTGGGACAAGGGTCTATCGATGATCGAAGGTATGATCGACGAACTCGAAGCGATGGAGGACTGATCGCAATGGCGGCGGTGCGGACAAAGTTAACGTTCGTCTTTTGAATTTCAATGACCGCTTCCAGGTGAGCGTCATTTAAGTAATCGTTGTGAATTTCTCACTTCTGGCACAAGTACAACTATGTCTCAACTTGAATACCTGCCTTAAAATGCTCACCCGCAAAGGCCATGAACTTGCGGATTGCAGGGCGCACATAGCTTTCTTTCGAGGCGACGAGCCAGAGCGTGTGATAGAGTTCGTCATGGTGAAAGCACCGTACTAAACCGGGCGTTGCATCACCCGTAACACAGGGCAGCAAACCCAACCCTGCAACGGATTGGAGGGCTGCGACCATACTGGTGACAGCATTGACTTGATAGAGAATATTCCCGGAGTCGATTTGCCCGTTGAGCCAATCAACCGCTTTCATGCCACTGGCGACTTCGTCGGAAAAGACCACGAATTTACGGCCTTTCGCCTCGTTCAATGATCGTGGCGCACCGTATTTTTGGTGATAGGCCGTATTACAATAGATCCCAAGAGGAATCCGCGCCAGTTTTTTGGCGATTAGCGTATCTCCGGTAAGTTCGTCCAACGGCCGAAGCGCCAAATCGGCTTTGCCCGCTTCTAGTGGTGGTTGGCTCTTGTCCCAAGCGACGTCAATCGTCAGTTCGAATGAAACATCGGGGTTCTTTTCTCTAAATCTTGAGGCGAGTCCGACACCAAATCGCTGCATCGCCTCGGCATTTCCAGTAAACCGGATCACACCTTCATCATCACGTGCCAACTGGTCAGCAGCGGTCAGGAGGGATGCTGCAGAAACGCGCATTTCTTTCGCAACATCCAAAAGCACCAAGCCTTGCGCCGTCAATTGATAACCACGATTTGTACGTTCAAAGAGTTCGAGATTGAGCGCATGTTCCAAAGCGTCGATACGGCGCGCAACTGTTGTGTGGTTCATCCCGATGATACTGGCCGCCGCAAGCGACGACCCTTCTTCGGCGACCGTCAGAAACACGCGGATATCGTTCCAGTTGAACATGAGAGCCTCCCGTTCTGATGACACTGTGCACGAATGCAGAGCCGCAGGCTACTATTGTGTATTTATGCAAATGGCAGACGCGCCTAACCTAGCGTCAAGACATTCAAGCCTCAAAGGAATTTCATAATGCATGCTTTGCCAACAAAAACCCGCGACATACATAGCCATCATTTTGACAGCACAATCTGGGACGACATTCAGTTTCGCGACGATGACATTATCATCGGAACTTATGGGAAAACTGGAACGACATGGATGCAGCAAATCATCAGCCAACTTATATTTAACGGTGAAGAAGGCCTGCCTGTTTCGGAGATGGGCCATTGGGTTGATTTACGCATTCCGCCCAAAGAGATGAAATTGCCCATGATTGAGGCCCAGACTCATCGCCGCTTTCTGAAGACGCATCTTCCCGTCGATGCGCTCGTTTTCTCAGAAAAGGCAAAATACATTTACGTCGCGCGCGATGGGCGTGACATTGCTTGGTCTCTCCACAACCACCACCTAAACGCCAATGATGCGTGGTACGACGCGCTGAATAACACGCCTGGACGTGTTGGCCCTCCCATTGAGCCACCAGTTGGCACCACGCAAGATTATTTTGAGAGCTGGCTCGACAATGATGGTGCGCCTTTCTGGCCTTTCTGGGAAAACGTCCGTTCTTGGTGGGCCATTCGCGACCTTCCAAATGTGATGTTGGTGCATTTCGCGGATCTGAAATCCGACATGGAAGGTCAAATTCACCGCATTGCCGAATTCATTGATGTGCCAACCGATCAGGTAACCATGGACCGCGTGCTTGAGCACTGCTCGTTCGACTATATGAAAGAAAACGCTGCGCAAACTGTTCCGCTGGGTGGTGCATTCTGGGATGGCGGCGCAAAAACCTTCATTCACAAGGGTAAGAATGGCCGTTGGAATGACGAGTTGCCGCAAGCGTTGAGTGAGCGGTATGAACAAACAGCCGTCATCCAACTGGGCGAAACCTGCGCAGAATGGCTCAAGAACGGCGCATCATAAGCGCCAACTAGAGCGCAGACGCCACAATCTAACATCAATTTCGTTAGGGGATTTTTGCAGATGTCACATTCAATCTTTCGCTCATTAACAATCTCAACCGCTCTGACATTAGGATCATGTCAGAGCGCGGCTGCCCAGGAAGCGGTCATGATCGTACAGCATCAAGTTGCCGATTTTGCGGAATGGAAGTCCATTTTTGACGGGGCACTTGCAACCAGACAAAGCGTCGGAGAAACCGCATTCGAAATTTTGCAAGACCCCGATGACTCCAACTCAGTTACCGTCGTCTTCCAATGGGATACGCTTGATCGTGCAAAGGCGTTCGCGGAAGATCCGGTGCTGGAAAATGGGATGCGCGCTGCTGGGGTGATATCCACGCCGGGTTTTACGTTCTGCAGGATTGCGAACTATTAAATTCTCTAAATGCATGGCACCGTTCCTGCCAGTAACAGCGTTCGCGTCCAAACTCAAAACCGTCGTTTGTGCGCCGTGCAGCATTGGTCGGATTGGGCTCACTGCCGACCTTCGCTACGTTTGCACACGAAACCAACGCCAAACCGGACGGCGAGCGGCGGCACTGCGGGCTTTTTTGCCGTTCGCGTTTCAATTGTCGACGGCTGCTTTTGGTTTTACAAGCGCTCGATAATATTAAATCAAAAAATCATGAGTTCGTGCGACGGAACACAGCTGCTACGGCGTTTAATACTCGATAAATCTTTTAAGGAATCCCAAAATGAAACCTATTCTCGCCTCGTTGGCTCTACTGGCCACATCGGCGCTGCCACTCTCAGCCGAAACCCTGTCTGCCGATGTTTGGGCCGACAATTGGTTCGAGATGCGCATTGACGGTGCGCAGGTTGCAGAAGACAGCGTGTCGATCTCCACCGAGCGGTCTTTTAACGCTGAAAGCTTCACTTTTGAGGCCGAGCGCCCGTTTGTGATCGGTTTAGTCGCAAAAGATTTCAAGGAAAACGATACCGGCTTAGAATATATCGGGGCACGTAATCAGCAGATGGGCGATGGTGGCGTGATCTTACAGATTATGGATGAAACGGGCGAGCTTGTGGCGGTGAGCAACGATGGCTGGCAGTGCCTCGTTATCCATTCCGCACCTTTGGACAAATCCTGTGAAGGATCATCCAATCCTGTTGCCGGTGAAGGGGCCTGTGCATTTGAGGCATCCGACGAACCCGACGGTTGGGACACGGCTGATTTTGACGCCTCCGATTGGCCGCAAGCTGATGTTTATTCCGCGCGCGATGTGGGGCCAAAGGACGGCTACGATGAAATCACTTGGGCTGACGACGCCGCACTGATTTGGGGCCCGGATCTTGAGCAAAGCAATACAATTCTGTGCCGCCTGACTGTCGAGTAATCATTTATAAAGGAGCCTGAATATGGCTTTTTCAAAACCTATCGCCATCACCGCCCTAACGGTGATCTCCTTCCCAACTTTTGCCCTCGCACACGAGGACCATTGCAGCGCGGTTACGGCCTCGGTCGCGGACGCGGGGTTTGACGGCGAGGTGGTTGTGAGCTGTACCGACAGCCATGCGACCCTGACGTCGGACACCTATCCAGATCACGACCTGATGACCGGAATAGTCGGCACAAACGAACAGGTACCAGTGCCCGCAGAGTACGGCGCGCCAATTTTTCTGGCACCAGTCCTCAGCGGCACGCCCCTGACACGCGATGCGGCCTTAGGCGTCGCCGTCAACGGCGTGCCTATTTATGACTACACAGGCGGCGGCGAAATGAGCCAATCCGACCTCGCGCACCATCAAGCACAGCACGACACAATCCAGACCGGGCAACTTGACGTTTGTGGTGGCCATGCCGGGCGCGGTGACGACTACCATTATCACGCTGAACCGACGTGTATGATTGAGCAGATGGCCAATGCGGGCGATGCCGCTATCATCGGTTGGGCCTTTGACGGGTTCCCGATTTACGGCGATGCAAACCCTGACGGCACTGCAATTGCGGACGGGGCATTGGATGTCTGCAATGGTCAGGCCGACGACACCTTTGGCTACCGCTATCATACGTCGCCAGATGCGCCCTACATAGTGCAATGCCTGATGGGTGAAGTCCCTGATTTTGACGCGTTGCCGCGTGTGCGCCCACTATCCGCAGCGACTGGCGGCGGTGCAGCACCCGGTCGCCCGCCCAGCGGTGGCGTTGAAGACCTTGTGTTCACCCAAAACGGCGATGACACCCGCAGCATGGATTATACCTACGAGGGTAATGCTTACTTCATCCGTTACACTCCGGCGGATGCGGATGGGTGTTACGCCTTCACGACACAAACAGTCACCAACGACGGTGAACTGATGACGGGCGAGTTTTGCAGATGAGCCGGTACACCGCCATATGCACCATCGCATCGATCTGCGCATTACTGGCAACCGCCAGTATGGCGCAGGACACCTTCACCCTATCCAGTCCTGAAATTGTGGATGGGGGCGTGCTCCCGGCTGCGCTGAAATGCACCCGCGATGGTGGCGATGGCGTATCACCTGCGCTGGCGTGGTCGGACGTTCCTGCTGGGACTGAAAGCCTTGCAGTGATCATGCACCATTATCCAAGAGGCGCAGTGGCTGGGCGCGATACCCCCAGTCAATACTGGCTGTTGTGGAACATCCCACCAAACACGTTCGAACTCGAACGTGCCAACCCGCTTTCTATCGGGGACGAAGGCGCTGACAAAGACAAACGGCACACAGGCTATACGCCGCCGTGTTCGCCAGCAGGTTCTGCGCATGAATACACAGTCACTGTTTATGCATTGGATGCGCCACTCACCAGCCTACCAGAAAACAACGACATTTCTGTCGATTGGGAAACGTTGACTGCGGCCATGGCTGACAAAGTAGTCGCAAGCTCACAAATCAGTTTTAAGAATTAGAAAATTCTTGGCATCGGGCCCGCGCCAAACAGCTCCAAAGCTGCCGTTCGTTGCGGCGCAGAAGAATTGCACTTTGGGCTCTGAACCGACTTTAATCCAACTCAGTCCACGGCCAGGGTTTTACTTCTGATGCCGCGGTCTGATACCGCACAGATTTGGCCATCCAAACGCCCATCGTTGTGCCAAACTCGGCCAATTGCTCATTTGGCTGACGTTTGTTCACCACCATAATGATGAACTGAATAACCGCGATGATCCAAAACAGGCTTTGTGCAAAACTAAGCAACACACCTATGATGATCATGCTGACCAGACGCATCCAAAGGCTTTCGTAATCGCTGGGGGTTTCTTCATCATTCATGTGCGTTTCCTGCGGTAAATACCATATCCATCATCTCTTGTGTGCCACGAGAGAACGACAGCGGGCAAGGATAAGCTGCACCAGTGGCAACGGACCTCTCAAAATTCTCAACCTGAAGCACATATTGGTTCACCGCAGGCCAACGCTCAGTTACAACCCGCTGGCCATCATTTTCCAAGATCAGCTCTGCGATATTATGCACATTCGCGTTAAACGGACAGGTCAGGGTCAAGAACCCCGTGTCGCCATGAAACGTGACTGACTGGCGTGGCTGCATACGGATTGACACCGTCGCACCATAGGTGAAATCTGGAAATTCAGCAGCGACATGGGCGAAAACATCAACATCATTCTCAAACGTCAAATTGGCATAGGGGATGCTGACAGGGTCTTGCCCACTGACAAACCGCGCGGCACCAAAGGCATAAACGCCAATATCCCGCAGTCCGCCGCCACCCGTCTCAGGCTTATTACGAATATCGCCGACGGCATCTGCATTGTTAAAACTGAACACGCAATCCACATGGCGCAAGCGACCAATCGCACCGCCCTGCACCAATTCGCGTGCGCGGATGAACTGCGGATGATGCACAATCATATAGGCCTCTGCACACAGCTTGCCCGTAGCATCGGCAGCTGCCTGCAACTGGTCAAACTCTGATGCCTGCATTGTAATCGGCTTTTCACACAGCACATGTTTGCCAGCAGCCAAGGCTTTTAGCGTCCAAGGCACATGCAGATGGTTCGGCAACGGGATATAAACCGCATCAATCGCAGGATCGGCCAACAACGCGTCGTAGGTGTCAAATACCTGCAGGTCCGGCGCGATGGCTGTAAACGGCGCGGCCTTTGCAGGATCAGATGTTGCCAATGCGACTAACTGCGCACCACGTGCCGTATGAATGGCTGGCGCCATATGATTTGACGCAAATCGCGACGCCCCTAGAATCCCCCAACGCATGATAATCCCTTCAAAAACCTAAAACTGATGTTAGCGCCAACATTTCGACATGCAATCGGTTGTCGGCACTTGTGCCCTTAATTACCGCCAAAGGACGCATCACGTTTGATTCCCCATAAAAAAAGGCCCCGCACAGCGGAGCCCTTCTAATTCAATTACACATCAGCGTTATGCATCAGCAAACATCCCGCGCTTGCGCGCCAATTCTTGCATCCGCACCTGCAGTTTTTCAAACGCGCGCACTTCAATCTGACGAATGCGTTCGCGGCTAACATTGTACTGCCCGCTCAAATCCTCAAGCGTGATCGTTTCCTCGGCCAAACGGCGCTGCATCAAAATGTCCTTTTCACGATCATTCAGCACATCCATCGATTCAGCCAACATCTCGCGGCGCACAGTCATCTCATCGGACGATTCATAGTCTTGGGCCGTGTTTACGCTTTCGTCTTCAAGCCAATCCTGCCACTGCGTGGCGCTATCACCGTCAGACCCGACCATCGCATTCAGCGACGCATCCCCGCCAGACAAACGGCGATTCATCGACACGACTTCTTTTTCGGTCACGCCAAGGTCGGTCGCAATCCGTGTCACATTTTCTGGACGCAAATCGCCCTCTTCCAATGCGCCAATCCGATTTTTGGCTTTGCGCAGGTTGAAAAACAACTTCTTTTGAGCAGATGTTGTGCCAAGCTTGACCATCGACCAAGACCGCAGAACATATTCCTGAATTGACGCACGGATCCACCACATGGCATAGGTCGCCAGACGGAAACCCTTTTCAGGATCAAACTTTTTAACAGCTTGCATCAGGCCCACATTGGCCTCTGAAATCACTTCAGCCTGCGGCAAACCGTACCCACGGTACCCCATGGCGATTTTGGCCGCGAGACGCAGGTGCGACGTGACCATCTGGTGCGCAGCATCCGTGTCTTCATGGTCGACCCAGCGTTTGGCCAACATATATTCCTGTTCCGGCTCAAGCATCGGAAATTTCCGAATGTCCTGCATATAGCGGTTCAGACCTTGCTCCGGTGACGGTGCAGGTAGATTTTTTAAATTACTCATGTCTCTTATCCCCTCCCAATGTTTAAGGTCTTAACATGGATATGGGCCTTACTGTGATCCGTTTCAAGACCACTTAGGCAATAACCATGAATCAAATATGAATAAGACAGTCGGCATTTTGAAGAGCTATGTCAGTGCGCTCACGCACATGGGACGTTTGTTTCAGACAGTCCCGCCAAGGCCCGTGATCAAAGCGACCATATCAGCTGGCAGCTTCGCTTCAAATTCCATGAATTCTTCGGTGACAGGATGCACAAACCCCAGTGACGCCGCATGCAACGCCTGACGTTTGAACGCATCAACGGCAGCAATACCCACCTCGCCCACAGCTTTAGGCGACAGTTTGCGCTTGCCACCATAAGTTGGGTCACCAATCAACGAATGGCCGCAATGGGCCATATGAACGCGAATTTGGTGAGTGCGGCCCGTTTCCAGCCAACATTCGATTAATGCAGCGACCGGTACCGCGCCAAGCGGCTGCAACGTCCGACTACGCGTAATTGCATGGCGACCAACAGTAAACGACACGGCCTGACGCTGGCGATCCGTTTTATGACGACCCAAGAACGTCTGGACTTTCAAAATATTGCCCAGTTCAAAAGACGTGCCCTTGATCCCGCGCAAACGCGGATCATTCGCCTCTGGGACTCCGTAACAAACCGCCATGTAACGCCGCTCCACCGTATGATCGGCAAACTGCTTGGCCAGACTATGGTGCGCACGGTCCGACTTTGCCGCGATCAGCAGTCCAGTGGTTTCTTTATCAATTCGGTGCACAATTCCGGGGCGCTTCATGCCACCAACACCCGAAAGGGTATCGCCGCAATGATGGATCAACGCATTGACCAAGGTGCCGCTCGGCGTGCCGGGAGCCGGATGCACAACCATGCCAGACGGTTTATTGATCACGATCAGATCATCGTCTTCATACACAACGTCCAGTGGAATATCTTCAGGACCAATGTGGCTTTCCTCAGCGACATCTACTGTGACAGAAATCTGGGCACCAGCCACAACGCGAAACCGCGGGTCAGTGACAACAACACCATCAACGGCAACGGACCCCGCCTCAATCAGCTTAGCCAATCGGGATCGAGACAAGGATGCATCCATAGGCACATCGCGGCCCAACGCTTTATCCAAACGGGGCGGCGGCGCATCTGCGATCTCGAATGATACAATTGTCTGACCCATGGGGGACATCCTTTTTAATCGGCAAAACTGATCAGAGGAGGATGGTACCGCCTCCCCGGCTTGAACGGGGGACCTCTGGTTCCACAAACCAGCGCTCTAACCAACTGAGCTAAGGCGGCATTGAGGTCGATTTAGCGGGATGCGGATTTGAATGCAATACCCAAGGGTGCGAAAATCGTGCCCGTTTGCTTGCCATTGTGCAGCGACACAGGCTAGATCAGCCAAAGTCCAACCAAATGAGGGTCCCCATGGGTATCAATGACGAACGCGACGTAGAAGCAAACATGCAGATCGGCCCAACCGAAGCAGGCATGGTGCGTATTTTCATCGAAGCCGGCGGCACCGAAATCCCGATGGATTTTGAACCCGAAGAAGCCGAAGAAATCGCGGAAGAGCTACGGGCTGGCGCAATGGCGGCGCGGGCGATTAAGAAGCGTTGATTCATTCGCTTTTTAGCTGAAGTATTTCACAGATGTGGGGCCCAAACTTAGCCTTTTTTCGTCAGGTAATATCTGCGAAACCCTGCGGCAGAAAATGACGGTCAACAGCTGAAAAAACTCGATGACATTTCATTGCCTCAAACAAGAACTAGGTTCTTTAATTTCGGCGTAGAAACATGCTTGGTTAGAACATCTCTAGATCCAAAAGAGATGACTTTGTTCTCAGGTGGTTTCGCAATGCTCTGTCAGGTCGTAGTTTCCCAGTACGGGCAGTTATGCACGAATCTAACAGAACAGATTTCTCGTGTTCATCTGCAGTATCAAATTGCTTGAGAGCCACATGCTTCAGAAATTTAAACCTTTCTTGCGATCTAGTTGCAGAAGTCAGCAGTGCAAATGAACTAGCGGCTCGAATGCACGAATCTCCCCAATCTTTATACCGCCACTCCGATAGCACTGATTTAAGTTCTGCTTCAAATTCAGCGGCGGCATTCCAGTAATTGCACACTGCCGTTATAATCGCTGCGCGCCTGTCGTCTAAAACAGTTAAAGTGTCATGCTGCCTAAAAAGCCAAAATAGCTCACGGTACCTCTCGAGCGAACTCTCTTCCTTTGGGGAAATTAAGGCGAACGAAAGAAGCGCAAAGTACGTCTGATTGTCAATCGGCCCCAAAAGGCGTTTTCTAATTCTGTTCGCTTCTAACTCACTGACATTGGCACCGACTTTAAGCGCTTGGTAAATGTCTACGGAAGTTCTTTCCATTACTCTCAATCCACCATTTTTTGAAGAAAACTGTCGCAACGTTACTATGTCAAATATTCGCAAATAAAATCCAATTTACCTTTCTTCACGGCGCCTGTCTCTCTTACCATTTCAATGCTTTACTCCACCATGGCTAAATCTGCTAACCGACTGCTCACCCACCTTCTTCTGGTCAAAAATCCCTCGGGGGTGCGGGGGCTGGTCCCCGCCCTGTCGCGCAAGCTTGGGCTTGGGCGAAACTAAATCCTCGGATCGCGCTCAGCTTGTGATCGCCTTGCTGCATGTCGCGCAAACTTAATCAACATCTGTTTGCGGCGCGCGCCCGACAGCGTGGTTTGCGGCCCCATACGGATAACTTCGGCGTCATATTCGTCTGCGATGATCAGGCCGGTGTCATCGGGCAGCAGCTCTGTCGGGAAATCCTGATCAACGGCCCAGAAAAACTGGTCCGCCCATTCCAGATAGCCCTGCCATTTATTGTCGGTCTGAAAATCCACCCGCGATGATTTACATTCAATGATCCAAATCTCGCCCTTGGGGCCAAGCGCCATGACATCCACGCGCAATCCGCGCACGGGAACCAGCTCTTCAACACTCGCAAAATCCAGCGTGTGCAAGTGTCGTGCGACGCCGCGCGCAAGCAATTGGCCGGGCATCAGTGTAGGCAGGTTCAGATCATCAGGCATGAATCAGGTATGAACAAACCATAAACATCGGTCAAGACCCCTTGCCCCAAGCCCCACACAAGCCTATCTAGTGTGGTGGCGGGCTTCTGCTCTTCTCGATCACTATAGGGGTTACATTCCAGTGGCCTTAAGCAAATCCCAGGGAGCTGGCTCTGTTTGGACCTTGGTTCATTTACCTGGCGCCCACCTGTACATACAGGTCCTCGGGAATAAATCCCTGAACGGATGCTGCGGTTCCCGCCACTTTCACCCCAGCAATTAGGCCGCGCGCGACAACGCCACAAACGCAATGCCGGACGTCAAAAAGTTCAATCCTAAGAACAAACCGACAGCCCACAACGCGGTACCCGGCAGTCCAGCAACCAGCAAAATGCCCAGTACCAGCGTTACGGCACCGTTAAACGCCAACCAGCCCCACCCCTTTTGCGGGCGGTGTTGTGCGGCCATCACCGCCTCAAACCCACCTTGGATCAAAAATACGACACCCATCAAAAGCGTCAGCCCGACCAATCCGGTCAGTGCAAAGAAGCTCAAATAAACGCCAAGTGCGATATGCATCACCGCGATTAGCGCCGACCAAATGCCCGACTTCCACCCCTTGGCCTGAAATGCGTGGTAAAGCAGGGCAGCGCCCGTCAACAAAAACACCCACCCAAGAAGGGCTTTTGCCGCGATTGAAAACACCAGTGGGAACAAAATCGCCAAAACGCCAAGCGCAATCAGGACGTAACCTGAATTACGGAACTTGCCGCGAAATTCGCGCACCGCGTTCATAATATCGGTATTTGGTGTGGGGTTTGACATCGGATGGTCCTTTTGCGGTAAGTTCACCCTACTTTAGCAAAGAACTGACCAAGATCAAAATTCTTCTGGTCGCGCCTCGCGCGCCATATGGTCCAGCACAGCGTTCACAAACTTTGGCTCTTTGCCGTCGTGCGAAAACGCGTCGGATACTTGAACAAACTCGGAAATGACAACCTTAGGCGGGGTGTCTTTTTCCAACAATTCGGCGCCAGCAGCACGGAATAGCGCACGCCATGTTGGGTCAATCCGGCCGATCGGCCATTTCGCAACCAGCGCACGGTCGGTCATTTGGTCAATCGTGGCTTGATTATCCACAGCCTTTTCCATCAACGAGCGGAACGTATCAACGTCACCTTCTTGCATTTCCATTTCGTCAAAGGCTTCACCAAACCGGTGGTCTTCAAATTCGCGCACGATCTGATCAACCATCTGGCCGGATGCTTCCATCTGGAACAGCGCCTGCACCGCATAAAGGCGGGAGGCTGATTTCATTTTGCGCAATTGGTTGTTCGAAATGGTCATGCTGTGGACGTGCCGCCTTGCGCCAATAGAATTTCTGATGTGAACCCGACACCGTTATCAGGACGGCCCCACTTACGGCTGGTTGCAATCAGGTGCAAGGCCGCAGCGGCCGCTCCCGCACCTTTATTCATCTGCGCCGGATCAGCGCGTTCAACTGCTTGATCATGGTTTTCAACCGTTAGGATACCGTTACCGATGCAAATACCCTGCAAGCCCATCATTTGAAGCGCACGGCTACTGTCATTGCACACCGTATCATAATGTGTCGTGGCCCCACGAATTACGCAGCCAAGGGCGACGTAACCATCAAAATTGGACATGCGTTCAGCAATGGCAATGGATGTCGGAATCTCCAGTGCACCCGTCACATCAATTAAATCATGCGTCGCACCTACGGCTTCGATCTCGGCCAAAGCCCCAGAAACCTGCATATCATAGATGTCTTTGTAATATGGAGACGCGACAATCAACAGCTTGACCGGTTTGTCAAAGCTGGGGCGCGGCATGATGTAATGCGAAGGTCCGGCCATTATGCGACCTCTGAAATATTTTGCGTGCCAACGATCTCAAGCCCGTAGGCATCAAGGCCAACAACCTTTGGCTGCGGTGAATTGGTCAGTAACGTGATCTTGTTCAAGCCCAAGCTCGACAAAATCTGCGCACCTACACCGTACTGGCGCAACGTCTTAGGTGCGGCTTCGCCCTCTGGATCAAGCTCCATGTGCACATCGCGCAGCAGAACCAAAACACCACGTCCCGCGTCACCAATCAGTTTCATCGCATCACCAAATTCATCGCGGCGGCCATTTTCACCCGTTCCAATGATATCCAACATCGGGTCCATGCCATGCATGCGGGTCAGCACAGGGGCGTCGGTGGTGATATCACCCTTAATCAGCGCGATATGTTCGGCACCTTGGGTTTCATCTGCATAGATACGCATTTCCCATTCGCCACCAAATTCAGATGTAATCTGCTCGGATTTGCGCATTTTGATCAGGTTATCATGGCGGCGGCGATAGGCGATCAAATCGCTGATCGTGCCAATTTTCAAGGCATGAAGCTGCGCAAAGGCAACCAGGTCAGGCAAACGGGCCATTTCGCCGTCTTCGCGCATGATTTCGCAGATCACGCCAGACGGGTTTAAGCCAGCAAGGCGAGAAATATCAACAGCGGCCTCGGTATGACCGGCACGCACAAGCACGCCACCATCGCGGGCGCGCAGCGGGAAAACGTGGCCAGGTGTGGCAATATCAGCAGCGCCATTGGACGCATCAATCGCAACTGACACCGTGCGCGCGCGATCAGCAGCCGAGATACCAGTTGTGACACCGTCGCGGGCTTCAATGGAAATGGTGAACGCAGTTTCATGGCGCGACGAGTTATGCGTCGCCATAAGCGGAAGGCCCAATGCATCGATCCGGTCCGACGTCAACGTCAGGCAAATCAGGCCACGGCCATGCTTGGCCATAAAGTTGATCGCATCAGGCGTAGCCATTTGGGCCGGAATAACAAGATCGCCCTCATTTTCACGGTCTTCGTGGTCCACCAAAACAAACATCCGACCATTACGGGCATCGTCAATGATATCTTCAATCGGGCTGATGGCGTCGGCCCAGTCTTGTTCTACTTGGCCGGGTTTCTCAAAAGTCTGTGTCATGGGCGCCTCTGATGCATGCTGCCTCTGCAGTATCGGTTTGGGCCTGCGTTGAAAAGGGGGCGGTAGGTCAAGACCCACCCGACATCGCGTCGCAGTGCTGTCGGATGGGTTTTAACCCATCAGTCCTTTAGTCAAACTCACGCAAACGGGCGACATAACGGGCCATGGTATCAATCTCAAGGTTCACAAAATCGCCAACAACATTGTCTGCCCATGTGGTCACGTCTTTGGTATGCGGGATAATATTCACGCCAAAGTCACAACCATCCACCTTATTCACAGTCAATGAAGTGCCATTCAGTGCAACCGATCCTTTGGGCGCAATAAATTTGGCCAAAGCTTCTGGTGCGCGAAACGTAAACCGCGTGCTGTCACCCTCGTCTTCCATCGCAACAATCTCGGCAGTGCCGTCAACATGGCCAGACACGATATGCCCACCCAGTTCGTCACCAATCTTCAGCGCGCGCTCAAGGTTAATATGGCGACCTTCCGACCACGTCTTAATATTAGTCGCCTCAACACTTTCCGCAGAGATATCAACGTCAAACCAGTTACCGCCATCGGCGCCTAAGGCAACAACGGTTAGGCAAACACCGTCACACGCAATGGACGCACCCAGATCAATACCTGCGATGTCATAGCCAGTCCCGATACGCGCGCGCAGATCGCCGCGCTTATCCAATGCACGCAAAACACCCAAATCTGTGACAATACCTGTAAACATGGCGCGACCTTTCTGTCTTTCCCCTGACGTAGCGCGTTGGATTGCGGCAATCAAGCCACAGGACCAACTGCGCCATATTACTGCCCCGAAGGTATGTGATAGGACTTTGTTAGTCATCAATAGGAAACGACCGCCCCGTGAACGACCCAATCAGCCGCAACTTTTTGTTCCTACAGGGACCGCACGGGCCGTATTTTCACAGGCTCGCCAAAATGCTGCGTGCGGCTGGTGGTGAAGTTTGGCGCGTTGGTTTCAACGCGGGCGACCGCGCATTCTGGTTTGGTGGCGCCGGCTACATCCCCTATCGCGGCACGATCGAAGACTGGCCTGGCACATTTACATCGCTTGTGGCCGAACACAGCATCACTGACATCGTGCTTTATGGCGACACGCGGCCCATTCACGCCGATGCAATTGCGGTGGCCACAGCGGCAGGTCTGAAAATCCATGTCTTTGAAGAAGGGTATATGCGCCCCTACTGGGTGACCTACGAGCGTGGCGGCACAAACGGCAATTCCAAACTAATGGACCTGACCGTGGCGCAAATGCAAACCGCATTGGCGTTGTCAGACCTCGAAGTCCCGACGCCTCCTGCCCATTGGGGCGACATGCGGCACCACGTCTTCTACGGGGCACTCTACCACTGGTTTGTGCTGTTTCGTAACGGGCATTACCGCAAAATGGTGCGGCACCGCGAGCTGCCTGTCTTCACCGAAACCATGCTTTACACCAAGCGACTTCTGCTCATGCCATTCACGGCACTTGACCGAATGGTCGCGACAGCGCGTATTCGGTACGGAGGTTTTCCGTACCACCTTGTGCTGATGCAGCTTGAACATGACGCCAGTTTTCAGACCCATTCACCGTTTACGCGTATGGCAGAGTTCATCGAGGTCGTGATGGAAGGGTTTGCCAAAGGCACGCCGCGCCACCACCATCTTGTATTCAAAGCGCACCCTTTGGAAAATGGACGGTCCCCTTTAAAAAGGATCATCCGTGAACAGGCGCGTAAACATGATGTCGAGGCACGCGTGCACTATGTGCGTGGCGGCAAACTCGCGCGGCTGTTGGATCATGCGCGCACCGCAGTGACAGTCAATTCTACCGCCGGACAACAAGTCCTGTGGCGCGGTATCCCGCTCAAGGTGTTTGGTGCGGCCGTCTATGCCAAACCAGAATTCGTATCTGAGCAAACTATCGCAGACTTCTTTACAAGCCCCACACGGCCTGACAGCAAAGCCTACAAAGATTACCGGCGGTTTCTTTTGGAAACAAGCCAAGTACCGGGCGGGTTTTACGCAGCGCATGGGCGCAGACAGCTGATGCGGCAGGTTGTGGATATGATGCTGGCGGACGAAGATCCGTACGATGCGCTCAAATCTGGTAAAATCCCACCACGCCAGCCCTTGCGGGTCGTGAACTAAATACACACAACACCTAGCGTCGCTCGGAAAAGGCGCGGCATCCACGCAACACATATTGTGGCGGATCAGGAAACATCGACAGGGCAATCTAGCTTTTGTCAGGGGATTCCCGTACTTTAAAAAGAAAACTTGAGGCACAACAACAATAGGTCGAGGAGACCGAGCAGTGATTTCTCTGACATTGCGCTTTGCAAAAGGCGCGGCCCTAGTGGTGACCCTTGGCCTCGTGGCCTCGTGTGGTTTGCCACGTTCAGGACCGAACAAGGCTGAAATTTTCTCTGGCTCCGTGCTGGAAGATGGCGATGCATTCGTGTTGACGGTCGATGACCGGATCAACCGGATTGCGGCTGTGACACCCGCACTTGGGTTCTCATCTGGTTTCAAAAACGCCAGCGTCGTGGGGTCTGATACGATCCGCGCAGGTGACGTACTTGGGCTTACAATTTGGGAAAACGTCGATGACGGCTTGCTTGTCCCGCAAGGACAGAACGCCACTGTGCTCGAAGAAGTCCAAGTTGACGGATCAGGCTTTATCTTTGTGCCATATGCAGGCCGGATCAAAGCAGCTGGCAACACACCAGAAGGCATCCGCCGGACGATATCTGCAAAACTCGAGGACCAGACCCCTGATCCACAGGTCCAAGTCCGCCGTTTGGCCGGTGATGGTTCAACCGTTTCCATCGTTGGTGCTGTTGGCGCACAGGGTGTCTATCCGATTGAACGCCCGACACGGACATTGGCCGCCATGCTGGCCGCTGCAGGCGGCGTTGCTATTCAACCAGAGATCGCCCAAGTGACCGTCGTACGCGGTGACCATTCCGGATCCATTTGGTTTGAGGACCTTTATGATCACCCCGGCCACGACATCGCGTTGCGCGCCGGCGATCGGATCATCGTGGAACAAGACACACGTACATTCACCGCACTTGGTGCAACTGGCACGCAAAACCGTGTCACATTCGAGAGCCAAACAATCTCGGCGATAGAAGCCATCGCCCAAGTTGGCGGCTTGGCATCAAATGTGGCGGACCCGACTGGCGTCTTTGTATTCCGCAATGAACCAGAAGCGATTGCGCAGCAATTGCTGGGCCGTACGGATATCACGGGCACGCAGCGCATGATCTATGTGCTCGACTTGACACGGCCCAACGGCATGTTCATGGCACGCGACTTTGCGATCCGTGATGAAGATACCGTTTACGTGACAGAAGCCCCATTCACGCAGTTCAACAAAGCAATTGCAGCGGCAACAGGTACATTGTCAGCGGCGTCTGCCGTCGGCACAGCTTCCGGCATTTAATCTTGGCCACACATGACAACATGGATGCCGCGGGTGAAAGCTCGCGGCATCTTTACGTTTATAACGGTGGTTTTCTGACAAACGGACGTGTGCGGCGCATCTTGTCGCTGTCTGGTTATGACATCAAACTGGGCAAACCCAGCGACGGTGATTTGGTAGGTGTTTGGGGACATTCACCCACATCGCCACGCGGCGAGGCAGTCGCCGCCAAAACCGATACCCCCATTCTACGAGTTGAAGATGCATTCCTGCGGTCTGTCTTGACAGGACGCGATGGAGACGAGCCAATCGGGCTCCATCTGGACACACGCGGCGTCCATTTCGACCCAACACAGCCATCCGACCTAGAAATGATCTTGCGCGAAGACCCGCTTGACGATGCAGTCCTCTTGGGGCGCGCACGCGACGGGATTGAAACGCTCAAGCGAAACCACCTATCCAAATACAACGCTTACCTTCCAACCACCCCTGCTCCGAACGCAGGTTACGTGGTTGTCATCGATCAAACCCGTGGCGATGCATCTATTAAGGCTAGCGGCGCAGACAGCAACACCTTCAAAGAAATGCTATTCTACGCCCAAACCGAACATCCCATGTCGCGGATCGTGATCAAAACACACCCCGAAACCCAAGCCGGACACCGGACGGGGTATTACACCGACGCCGACACGTCCGACCAGATCAGCCTGCTGGATACGCCAATATCGCCCTACACGCTGTTTGACGGGGCTATCGCAGTTTATACGGTCAGCAGCCAAATGGGATTTGAGGCGATCCTGACAGGGCATAAACCCGTCATTTTTGGACAACCTTTCTACATAGGTTGGGGGCTGACAGACGACCGCAAGCCACTTGACCGCAGGCAACGCAAATTAACGCGGAACCAACTGTTTGCGGGCGCGATGCTGCTCTATCCGAAATGGTACGACCCGTTCACCGACAAACTGTGCAGTTTTGAGGCCGCAACAGCGACTCTGACCGCAAGTGCACGTGCTTGGCGCGACGACCACGCAGGTTGGGATGCACACGGTATGCGCATGTGGAAGCGCAAGCCACTGCAGAAGTTTTTTGGGCATTATGCCCCTGTGACTTTCACCGATACCCTCGGAACGCGGCCACAAATGGTCTGGGCGGGCACAATAACTGACGTGCAGCGAGATCACGGCGTGACACAGGTCGAAGACGGTTTTTTGCGGTCGCGCGGACTGGGCGCCGATTTGATCCCGCCATTATCGCTCGTTTTGGATGATATTGGCATTTATTACGACCCAACACGGCCAAGCCGGTTGGAAACGTTGATCGAGGCCTCAGTCCACTTGCCTGACGGAGCTCAGCGACGGGCTGAGCGGCTCATCAAGGCGCTGCTCGACAACCGCTTATCCAAATACAATCTTACCGCCAAAACACCTGACAAAATCCCACAAGGACGCCGTATTCTGGTCCCTGGTCAAGTCGAAGACGACGCATCCATCCGGTTGGGTGCGGGCGATGTGAACACAAATCAAGCATTGCTAGAAGCCGCCCGTGCGGCAAACCCTGCCGCCATCCTGATCTACAAACCGCACCCCGATGTTGAGGCTGGCCTCCGGCCAGGCGGCGTTACAAACGTCGGCACATTGGCCGATGTGGTAGCAACAAAAACTGACCCAATCGCAATGTTAGATACAGTTGATGAAGTCTGGACAATGACTTCCTTGCTGGGGTTCGAAGCATTATTGCGCGGCAAGAAAGTCACCTGCCTTGGTGCGCCATTTTATGCGGGATGGGGCCTAACTGATGATCGGGCAATGCCCGTGACACGGCGCGTCGCGACACCATCTTTGGCACAATTGGCCCACGCAGTTCTGATCGGCTATCCGCGCTATTTCGATCCGAAAACAGGCTTACCCTGCCCCGTCGAAGCCATCGTGAACAGGTTAGCAACAGGCGACATCCCCAAACTAGGTCCGTTCAACCGGACGACAGCAAAACTGCAAGGATTATTCGCCAGCTACGCCCATCTTTGGCGCCGCTAATCGGTACGTGTCCAGCGGTGCATGATGTCTGCCCCAACGACACGCACATCAGCCAACTCGAACCTTGGGGCATCCACCAAAGCCTGTACCCCAAGGCCAGCCAAGGATGCTGTCCCGTCATTTCCGATCACGCATCCCGCGTCAAACACGACCAAATCATCAACCAGACCAGCCGACAACAAAGACGCGGCCAATGCGCCGCCACCTTCGCAAAACACACGCGTGATACCGCGATCCGCAAGGGCGGCCATAGCAGCAGACATATCAATTGTACCATCAGTCGCAGGGCAAGGAATACTGATTGCCCAGTCAGGCACAGCAACATCTGACCCATGGCATTGCCAAACGGGAGCATCAACCGCACTGGCCTGCAAGTTTGGCGCAACCAGCGCCGCATTCGATACAATCACACGTACGGGCTGTCGAGACACACCCACCCCACGCACGGTCAACGTTGGATCGTCAGCACGAACCGTCCCACCACCAACCATCACAGCATCATGGCGCGCACGCATCATATGCACAGCGCGGCGTGCCTCAGGGCCCGTAATCCACTGGCTTTCACCCGTCGCAGTCGCAATACGTCCGTCCAGAGTGCTTGCTATTTTGAGGGTAAGGAAGGGACGTTTCTGCGTGATACGCGAAAAGAAACCAGCGTGATCAGCATTTGCTTGCTTGGCACAAACGCCAACATCAACCTGCACGCCAGCTGCGCGCAACATGGCAATCCCCTGCCCGCCTACACGCGGATCGGGGTCAGTTGTGGCAACAACGACACGGGTAACACCAGCATCAATCAGTGCCTGCGCACAGGGGCCGGTCTGACCAGTATGGGAACACGGTTCGAGCGTGACATAAGCAGTGGCAAAGCGGGCATCACCAGCTTGGGCCAAGGCCACAACCTCGGCATGCGGACGACCGCCATCAGCAGTACGACCACGGCCAAGAACCGCGCCCTTACGGGCCAAAACACACCCCACGGCAGGGTTGGGCCAAACACGGCCCATCCCCCGCCGGCCCAACATCAGGGCCAGCGCCATAAAGCGGGTGTCAGTCTTCTTCTGGTTTTGCATCCGGACGCAATTCGGAAACGAATTTGTCGAAATCATCAGCGGCTTGGAAGTTTTTATACACTGACGCAAACCGGACATAGGCCACCGTATCAATCCGTGCGAGGCTTTCCATCACGATCTCACCGATTGAGGTGGATTGGATATCCGTCTCGCCCATGCTTTCCAAACGGCGCACGATACCAGAAATCATCTGATCCATACGTTCTGGTTCTACGGGGCGTTTTTGTAGGCTGATCCGGATTGATCGTTCAAGCTTATCACGGTCGAAATCTTCGCGGCGTCCGTTTGATTTGATAACAACCAAATCGCGCAATTGGACGCGCTCATATGTTGTGAAACGTCCGCCACAGGCGGGGCAAAAACGACGGCGCCTGATGGCAACGTGATCTTCAGCTGGGCGGGAATCTTTGACTTGTGTGTCAACGTTTCCGCAAAAGGGGCAACGCATGGGCCAGTCCTCGTTTTTTTATTATATACTGCCGATCGTGGGTATTTTCCCACTTATCCACAGCCACTATAGGATGCGTAGCAGAGTTTGGGTAGCCGCAAATCGCAGCCACTAAATGGTGTGTCAGTTGGGACTCACTGGAATGTGCCAATCGCGCCCACGCGCAGTATCTACATATTCCGGCCAAGCAAAATTGATGGGCGGCTCATAATCACAAAGTGGTGGAATATCAGTAGTTTGCTTACGCTTCTCGAACTCACGCATCGCGGAATTGCGAGCTTTGTCATCTTCTAAAATACGCAACGCTGACACGGCCAAAACCTGTGCTGCGGCCTGTACCATCGGATCAATCGTCGACGGAATTCCGCCTAATGCGTTCATCGCCCACGCGGGGTATGGGCCACCACGCATCGCAGGGCGCGCCATATAGAACCGCGCAGTGGGCGCATGCCATGTCATATCAGTGTAATCATCCGACGTGGAATTAAGCTGCGAAGGCGGCAAACCACGACGCAAAATTGCCTCTGCCTCCTGCGGGTCAATCAACGCAGCACAGGCATCCAATAGCGGATCATCCATCGGGTCGACGCTGCAAGCCAATTGCACCTTACGCATCACATCTCGCGCGACTTCATCCCATTGCGGGGCACCTACTTGCTGAATGCCATCCCAAACAACCCGCGCCATCGCGTGGTTCGCCAGGCCCGGGCGCGATTTACACACCCAATGTCGGGTCACCGTGCATCCGGTCATCGCAGCAATCGCATCTGCTTGGCGGTCAAGTGCGGCCGTGACCTGTTCGGCCATCTGCACTGTCGGGACACGCATCATATATTGAATTTCAGCCAAGCCCGCAGGCAGATTATCCGCCGTCGCTTGTCCTGCGCTGATGATCGTCTCAGAGATCGACCAGCCACCTTGATGTGGCAACATCGTATCACGCAGAAACCGACCCGCCTGATACATCTGGATCAGCGCGTCATTGGCACCGGGTGCCCGGACATCAGAATGGCTTTGCGGGATTGGGGCGCCGTCGGTTGCACCCCATGTTTGCGGATCATCACAGCGAAAGCGGTAAATCATTGAATAGGCAGCCCCACAGTGGGTGTCCCAGCGCACGGTATTACACATCGGCAGCATATAAAATGGATGGAACGACAGCATCGCAGCAAGCCCATCATAATAGCCCTTTGCTGCATGGATCGGCTTGGACCCTCGAACTTTTTCGGCAGGCTCGCCAGTGAACCGCAAGCCGCCCCTGATCCCATGATGTTCCATCGCAGCCTTGGTCGCGAGCAATCCACCAAGCCCAGCGATCCCCAACGCTGAATGCGGATCAGTATGGCCTGCCGCCTGAAAGCCTAATTCATCACGCGGTGCGCGAATGGGCACAGCGGCCTGACAATTCGCAGGAACAGCATCATATTCGGCGTACATGCCAACCGTAGGACCAGCCCCATTGGACCATTCAGCGCAAAACGCAGTTGGCATACCACCAGAACCTTCTTCAACGGTGAACCCAGCCTTGCGCAACTCGGTCACATACCAAGCCGCAGACCGATATTCCCGCCAAGCGGGTTCGGCATAGTCAAAAATGGTCGCGCAGCCCCGCGACAAATAGTCGGCGTTGGCTACAATATGGGCACGGGCGGTGTGGATGGCATCGGTCATGCTGCCATTGGGCGCAATCACGACCCCCAAGTCAATCCGACATATGCGCAATCACGCGACGGGTGTGCGGGGCATCGCGATGTTCGAAAAGATACATCCCTTGCCACGTTCCCAGCTGTATCCGCCCATTCAGCACAGGAATAGACAAATGTGTCGGCATCATCGCAGCCTTAATATGGGCGGGCATATCGTCAGGTCCTTCATAAGTATGGGTCAAATACGCCATCGACGGATCAGTTGTCGGTGGGACCAAGCGCGCAAAGAAATTCTGTAAATCCGCTTGCACCTCTGGGTCCGCATTTTCTTGGATCAACAGGCTACACGACGTGTGTTGAACAAATAGGGTCAGCAGACCCGTGCCGTGAACCTGCACCTGATCAGTAAATTCATAGAGTCCGGCGCCAGTAGTCACGATCTGGATCGTCTGCATCGCAACTCCCCCTACGGCAAAGCGAACGGCCCTGCCGATCAATCTATTGTTAGGCTTTTATAATCGCAGAAGAAGGTTGGCACAAATTGGAAACCATAAACTTTGACGACCAATAATGTGTCCCTCGAAACTAACCTTGGTCGATTTCAATCAGGCAATTCAACCCATTCACGCGTGTTATCGACCCAAACAAACCCGAGGCTCTCTTTAATCTTCCAAATATCATCAGCCCAAATGAACTCAATCTTCGAACGATCACAATCAAGATCCATGAAAATTTCACCATAGCGAGCGACACTCACCGCGCCAAAGTTACGGTTTGGAACGTCCTCATAAGTCTCGTCACCCCACGGGCGCTCATACCCGCCGTGAACCGAATAGGCATAATTCCCATTCTCAAAGCTAATCTCTTCCCAAATGTCTTTCCCGAGGCCATTCCATGGGCGGTAATCAAGATCGGCAATCGAAGCTGTTAGCGCGAGTTCAGGCACCTGCCCTGCAATACCAAACCGGTAATATGCGTTGGTATCGTCGTAGCAGACATCCAACGTCTTGCTGCTATCTTCAATCTGGCATGACATGAATGTTAGTTCGGCATCAGAGCAACCCGCCACAGCAGGATTCGCAAACACGACAAAAGCAAAAAGGTATTTCATCAAAGTATTCCTCTGGAAATATGTGGATCTCGCCTGCGCGCAACCAAAACATACTCTTTCCAAAAAAAGTTGCCCAATCTCTATTTACGAAACAGCGTTTTGCCTTGCTCATCAATCACTTGTTTGGCTTTCGCCAAAGAGATTGCAGTCGCTTGTTCAAGATCATCGAACGTATCCGCACGAATGACCTGTTGAATCAATATTTCACCCTCAACATCTTTTTCAATGCGGGCGGCCAAACGGTACTTTGATCCTTCTGGTACAGGAGCAACAAAAATGCGGAAACCGTTGTAGGTTTCCGCAAGTTCTTCTGCTTTTTTGCCGCCAAATAGCCGCTTTAGCAAAGACATCTTTACTGATCCAAGAAGCTACGCAATTTGCGCGAACGGCTTGGGTGTTTCAACTTACGCAGTGCCTTGGCTTCGATCTGGCGAATACGCTCGCGCGTCACGCTGAACTGCTGGCCCACTTCTTCGAGAGTGTGGTCGGTGTTCATGCCGATACCAAAACGCATGCGCAGCACACGTTCTTCACGCGGCGTAAGCGACGCCAGAACACGTGTCGTGGTTTCCTTCAGATTTTCCTGAATGGCAGAATCCAGCGGCAGAATCGCGTTCTTGTCTTCGATGAAGTCGCCCAGCTGGCTGTCTTCCTCGTCGCCAATTGGCGTTTCCAAGGATATAGGTTCCTTGGCAATCTTCATAACCTTGCGGACTTTTTCCAAAGGCATCTGCAGCTTTTCTGCCAATTCCTCTGGTGTCGGCTCGCGACCAATTTCGTGCAACATCTGGCGACCCGTGCGGACCAGCTTGTTAATCGTCTCGATCATATGAACCGGAATACGGATCGTACGGGCCTGATCGGCAATAGAACGCGTGATCGCTTGACGGATCCACCACGTGGCGTAAGTCGAGAACTTATACCCACGGCGATATTCAAACTTATCCACTGCCTTCATTAGGCCAATGTTACCTTCTTGAATAAGATCAAGGAATTGCAGGCCACGGTTCGTATATTTTTTAGCGATCGAAATAACCAAACGCAGGTTTGCTTCGACCATTTCTTTCTTGGCCTGACGGGCTTCTTTTTCGCCCTTTTGAACCTGCTGCACAATGCGGCGAAATTCTGTGATATCAACGCCGACATACTGTCCAACTTGGGCCATATCGCCGCGTAGTTCTTCGATCTTGTCCAGTGACCGCTCAATAAGCGCTTGCCAACCACGACCCGACTTCTGGCCCATTTCGCCGATCCAATTCGGATCCAACTCGCGTCCTTTATATTCGTCGATGAATTCGCGGCGGTTGATACGGGCTTGGTCAGCCAGTTTAACCATCGCGCTATCGATCGACATGATACGACGGTTGATGCCGTACAATTGGTCAATCAACGCCTCAATCCGGTTGTTATGCAGGTGAAGCGAATTCACCAAAACAACAATTTCAGACCGCAGTTTTTGATACTTCTTTTCTTCTTTTTCAGTGAACGATGAATCCTCGTTCAACGTGGCAGACATACGCGCGTCTTGCATATCAGACAGCTTACCAAACCCACGGGCGATCACCTCAAGGGTCTCCAACACGCGTGGCTTTAGTGCAGCTTCCATCGCGGCCAGCGACATGTTGGCCTGATCGTCCTCGTCGTCGTCGTCGTCCTTAGCAATTGGATTGCCGTCGGCGTCCAATTCCTGAGCAGTCTCTTTTTCAACAGCCGGGGCGCCAGCCACAATTGGCGCAACAACAGCGGCTTCGCCCTCTTCTTCAAGCTGATCACTAAACGTGGTCTCAAGGTCGATCACGTCGCGCAGCAAAATATCTTCTGACAGCAATTCGTCGCGCCAGATCGTGATCGCTTGGAATGTCAGCGGGCTTTCGCACAGCCCAAGGATCATCGTGTTTCGGCCAGCCTCGATACGCTTGGCAATCGCAATTTCGCCCTCACGGGACAACAACTCGACGCTGCCCATCTCGCGCAGATACATGCGGACAGGGTCATCAGTGCGGTCAAGCTTTTCAGCTTCAGCACCGCCCAAGATCACTTCGCGCGATCCCGCAACAGTGGCAACATCAGTGCCGCCCTGCGGATCTTCGGATTCTTCAGATTCTTCCTGCTCGGTTACCTGAATGCCCATTTCGGACAGCATCGACATGACATCTTCGATTTGATCCGACGACACCTGCTCTGGCGGCAGAACCGCGTTCAGCTGGTCATATGTGATGTAACCACGCTCGCGCGCGTCCGCGATCATCTTTTTGACTGCCGCTTGGGACATATCAAGGCTGATGTCGCCGTCCTGGTCGTCCTTGCGGTCGTCGTTGTCTTTAGCGGCCATGAGCAGGTTCCTTCAAGATAGAATCACTCGCAAGTGATTCGACTGATTCGGTTCGTTCGAATCAATCCCGATTCGGGGTGATTCGCAACCGTAACAGCCATTGTTTTTAAATTATGTTGCGCGCCCTATGACTTAGGGCCATTCTCGTCTTTGCCAAAGCCGATCCGGCCAAGTAAATCATCCAAT
Source organism: Yoonia sp. (assembly GCA_047629435.1). Lineage (GTDB taxonomy): Bacteria > Pseudomonadota > Alphaproteobacteria > Rhodobacterales > Rhodobacteraceae > Yoonia. The sequence continues at coordinate 56,549 of JBLHXF010000014.1, forward strand.
GCGCTACGTTCGTCTTTCTTGATCAGCGCGCCGTTTTCACCCTTGTCGTATTCGGCACTATCATCATCATCTTGGCGGATTGTTGTATCCACGGACGCGGCTGCACGTGACAGTCGCCAGGTCACGCCCTCGTCCACAAGCCCCGCCATATCGTCCATCCCATCACTCAGCTCTCGCAGGTGACCGCGGCGCGACATTAATTTCCCTAATTCCTCCGTCAAAGACTGCGTTGCAATCTCCACGTTCCCTGCCTTGCGTACTGACGGGGCCAACTGCAAATGAGGACTGCGCATTAGCTTTTCAAGGGCATCCGGCCCAACATCTGCAACAACATCCGCCATCACGTCAGCGGCCAGCGCATGACGCAAGATCGCAGCCCGCAAATGGGCATGATCTGGGTCGCGGCATTCCATACGCTCAATATCTGGCTCGAACGCAGAAATCACCGCAGGTGTGTTCAGCAACGTCGCCAAAATCACCGCCTCACGCATATGATCCGCGTCCGCAGCACCCGATCCAAGCGCAGACATCTTGCTTGCTGCCATCGGCGAAATATCCCGCTGCCAGGTTTCTTGATTGCGCGACCAAGCAGCCCGCTGACCGCGCTGTTGCGCAGGCCCCGTTTGCTTGCGGGTGCTAAATAGGTCCCAGCGCATCTGCTTGATCGCCTCGCCGTAATGACTCCGGATCGACGGGTCCGCGATCAATTTAATCTTTTCGCGCAACACTCTATCCAGCCCAGCTTTACGCTCTGGGCTATCAAACACCTTGCCATCCGTCTCGCGACGCCACAGCAATTGCACCATCGGGATGGCATTATCCAACAGCTCTTGCATCGCGGCCTTACCCTTCGATTTTAGCACATCATCAGGGTCCATACCCTCTGGCATTAACGCAAACCGCAACGATTGACCCGCCTCTAACAACGGCAGCGCAATATCAATCACCCGCATGGCCGCACGCACACCTGCGGTATCACCATCAAGTGCGATGATCGGTTCAGGGGCTATTCGCCACATCAAACGTAACTGATCCTCGGTAATTGCTGTCCCTAACGGGGCAACAGTCGCGCCAAACCCAGACTCCGACAGCGCAATAACATCCATGTACCCCTCGGCCACAACAAGCGGGGCACCCTTCCCCGCCGCCTCACGTGCAGGACCGTGATTGTACAAACTACGGCCCTTATCGAACAAAGGCGTTTCTGGAGAGTTAAGATACTTCGCACGCGCATTCGGATCCATCGCACGGCCACCAAGACCAACCGGTCGGCTCCGCCCATCGCGAATGGGAAAGATAATACGACCACGAAACCGGTCATAAGGGCTGCCACCACGGTCACTTTCGGCGGCCAACCCAGCCTCGATGACCAGCTTTGGATCAACGCCCTTGCCCACAAGATGGGCCATCACGCCGCCATTCGCAGGGGCAAACCCAATATCCCAACGGTCCAAACTCGTCGCATCAAACCCGCGACGGACCAAATATTCACGCGCCTCAGCGGCCATGCCAGTGTTCAACTGCATCCGGTGCCATTGCACCGCTTGCTCCATCACGTCCGTCAGTTGGGTCCGTTTATCAGACTTCTCTTGGGCGCGCGGATCATTGGCAGGCACTGGCAATCCAGCCTCGCCAGCCAAAATCTTAACCGCCTCCATGAAATCCACATTCTCGGTTTCGCGCACAAACGTAATCGCGTCACCCTTCGCGTGACAGCCAAAGCAGTAATAAAAACCCTTACGGTCATCGACATGGAAACTGGCAGATTTTTCCTGATGGAACGGGCACGGGGCCCAAAGGTCGCCCTTACCCTGATTGGACTTGCGCGTGTCCCATATGACTTTGCGGCCCACAACCTGTCCTAACGACAGGCGGGTGCGTAACTCGTCTAAGAATCCGGGGGGCAAGCTCATGCGCACATTATCTGCCGATCCATCACCAGAGTCGACCCAACAACATCTAACTAACCGCGCGCAGCAATCGCCTCAGCAGCAGTTGTCAGATCGTGCACCAACGTCCGCGCCATCGACCGCATAACCATCACCTCAAATCGATCATCGGCAACACAGGTAATATGCGCCGTCATATGCCCGATAAGCGTGCGCATCACAGCCCCCGCAGGCACCCACAAATCAACCGGCACCAGCCGCGCCAACACGGCCTGCGCATCTCCTGACACCGCGACCACAGCCCAAGCATCACTTTGGTCGGTCACAGCGGCAGGCATATCCGGCACGGTATCCGCAAATACGATGACCTGATCCAACCCAAACCAAACAGCATGCGGTAACAGTTGACCAACGTCGGGCCAAACAATGTCGACCTTCTTTAACGCGGCCATACAAGCCTTCTCTGACCCAACAAACGGCGACACAGACCACATCGGTCCTTTATCCACCTCGGCCAAGGTCACAGACCCAATCGTGACAGGCAACAGCCCAGCGCAGGCACTCATTGCTTTCAACTCAACCACGAACACGACCTCCCTCAGGGTCAAAGAACACAGGATCACAGACTTCAACTTGCGCATCCAATCCACGCATATGGTCCACCATGCGGATCACCTCGCCGTGCCGCGCGCGACCCCGCTCCAAGAACCCCAACGCCAGCATCGACCCAATCGTCGGCGAGAATCCAACAGACGTGATATACCCCTGCCCGTTCACGCGCACTGGGTCCGCACCGCTCTCAAACAAATGCGCGCCAGCGCTCAATTGCTTCACCGCACCAACAGGTTTTAATCCAACCAATTGGGCGCGGTCAGAATCAAGCAACCCAATGCGGCGCGACATCGCCTGACCCACACAATCCTTCTTCATGTTGACCATCCGGTCCATACCAATATCAAACGCAGTCACACGGCCATGGATTTCGGCGTGGGTGATGAAACCCTTTTCAATGCGCAGCACATTCAGCGCCTCCATCCCATAAGGACCACCGCCCTGCGCTGCTGCACGATCAACCAAAGTATCATAAAGCGCAGCCCCAAACCGCGCAGGAACTGCCAACTCAAACGCCATCTCACCTGAAAACGAAATACGGAATACGCGGGCCTTCACTTCACCAATCGTGACATCAGCACAGCCCATAAACGGCAGCTCATCAATCCCTTGGTCCAACACCCCGTTTAACAATTCCCGAGACGTCGGCCCAGCAACCCCAAACTGCGCCCACTGCTCAGTCACGCTGATCACACGGGCATCCAACTCGGGGCGCAAAACCTGCAACACAAACTCCAAATGCCGCATGACCAAACCGGCAGCCGCCGTCGTCGTGGTCATGACATAGTGGTTTTCACCCAACCGCGCAGTAGTACCGTCATCCAACACATGCCCATCTTCGCGCAGCATCAAACCATAGCGCGCGCGCCCGACCTTCAGCGTCGAAAACGTATTGGCATAAACGAAATCAAGCAGTGCCGCGGCATGAGGCCCCTGAATATCAATCTTACCCAGCGTGGACACGTCAACAACACCAACGGCCTCGCGAACCATGTTGACCTCGCGGTCACACGACTGACGCCAGTTCTTTTCGCCCTCAACGGGGAAATAACTCGGTCGGTACCACAACCCCGCCTCGATCATCGGAGCCTTCATGCCAACCGATGCGTCATGCGACGTCGTATATCGCTGCGGCGCAAACCCCATGCCAGCGGCGCCGGCCCCCATCGCCGCAATCGGCACGGGCACAAACGGCGGACGAAACGTGGTTGTCCCTGTCTCTGGTATCCCGCGCCCCGTGACATCGGCCAAAATAGCCAAAGCCACTACATTCGACGACTTCCCTTGATCAGGGGCCATGCCTTGGGTCGTATACCGCTTCATATGCTCGACTGATTGGAAATTCTCACGTGCAGCCAGCTCAATGTCTTTCACATGCACATCGTTCTGATAGTCGATCCACTTACGCCCCTTCCCAGCAACCGACCACACAGGCGTGATAACATATGGGGTGTCATCCGCATCCGGCAACGCAACAGGTTTGGCCTTCAATCCAAGGTTCTTAACGACAGCCTCCGCAATCTGCGTAGCATCAGCCAAACAACCCAACGTGTCAAAAACACCGTGGCACGCACCAGCAGTCACCAAATTAGGCACAGCCCCCGCACTTGGCACAAACGATGCAATCTTCTCGTCCCAAATCGGGCGGCCATTCATATGGCAGGTCAGATGCACAGTCGGGTTCCAACCACCAGTGACAGCCAAACAGTCCACATTGATCTGTTCCACCACGCCGTCCCGGTCCACAGTAATTGACGTCAAACCATGGCGGCCCTTGGTGCCAATCACGCGATCCCCAGCAACGGCATCGATCTGGGCCACCACGTCTATCCCAGCATCTGTCAAATCCCGCGTAGTCCGCGCCACATCCCCCGTATTGCCAAACACAGCAACACGCGCGCCAGTGGCAACACCCCAACGGTTAACATATGCACGCACAGCCCCCGCCATCATCACACCCGGTCGGTCATTGTTCGCAAACGCAATCCCGCGCTCCAACGCACCAGCACACAGCACGGTCCGTTTGGCGACAATGCGCCAGAAACACGCCTTCAGCCCCGCGCGATCAACACGTTCAAACGCGCCAAACGTCCCTTGATCATAAACACCCGTCACCGCCGTACGGGTCATCACACGAACATTGGGCATGGCAAGCAACTTGGCCTCAGCTGCGGCGACCCACTCCATCGCAGGCCGACCATCAATATCCTCAACCTCAGACATCAACCGCCCGCCCAGCGCACTATCTTCCTCAGCCAAAATAACATCAGCCCCCGCATCGGCAGCAACCATTGCAGCCATCAACCCAGCAGGGCCAGCACCAATCACTAACACATCACAAAACGCAAAAGCCTTCTCATACGTCTCCGGATCAGCCTTACCGCTCAGGCCACCAAGCCCAGCAGCACGGCGAATAATCGGCTCGTAAACCTTTTCCCAAAACGCCTTTGGCCACATGAACGTTTTATAATAGAACCCAGCTCCCAAGAACGGCGACACCAGATCGTTCACAGCCATCACATCGGCCTTCAGCGACGGCCAAGCATTTTGCGAAAACGCCTCCAGTCCCTCAAAAACCTCTTGCACAGTCGCACGCACATTCGGCTCGGCAACATCGCCACAGCCAATCGTAACAAGCGCATTTGGCTCCTCAGACCCCGATCCCATCACTCCACGGGGGCGATGATACTTAAACGAACGGGCCACCATTTTCACATCATTGGCGATCAAAGCCGCAGCCAAAGTCTCCCCCTCAACGCCGCGATACGTCACCCCATCAAATGTAAACGGAACGGTCTGAACCTCGCGCAATCTCACCGCGCTACCTCGCGTGCCAAAACAACATCCGACACCACATGCGAAACAGTATCGCGGGTCACAATCAACCAAGCCCCACAACCTGCCTCGTGATGCCAAAGATCACGGGTTATGCCCGCCGGATTATCCCGCAAATGCAAATACTCATCCCAAACGTCCAAATCCGCAGCGCGATCAGGACGGTCCAACGCAACAGCATCGCCAACATAATAAAACTCGCGGCGATCCCGCTCTCCACACACCGGACACTTAATGCGCATTCACCCACCTCGCTTTTTCCAAAATACTCATCTTAATGCAGATTATGCTGGGCGCCCGTGCCCTCTTCATCCATCAGGCCAATGCCATCACGGAACCTATCCAACCGAAATCCAGCCGCAGGAGCATGATGCTGACCCGTCGCCAACAAATGGGCAAACGAATATCCCGATCCCGGCACAGCCTTGAACCCGCCGTAACACCACCCGCAATCCAGATAGAGGCCTTCAATATGCGTCTTATCAATAATCGGGCTGCCATCAGGCGTCATATCCATAATGCCGCCCCATGACCGCAACACGCGGGCCTTACCGATCATCGGCATTAAGGTCATCGCGGCCTCCATCACATGCTCTTTCATAGGCAAATTACCACGCGCAGCATAAGACGCGTAAAAATCAAGGTCGCCGCCAAACACAAGGCCACCCTTATCCGACTGACTAATATAGAAATGGCCCATACCAAAGCTGACGACATGATCAATCACAGGCTTTAGGCCCTCGGTGACAAACGCCTGCAACACATGGCTTTCAATCGGCAACCGCATACCTGCCATGGCAGCAACCTGCCCAGACCGACCAGCAGTCACAATCGCGACCTTCTTGGCACGAATGGCACCGCGCGTGGTTTGAACGCCCTTCACAACACCCGCCTCAATATCAATCCCCGTGACTTCACAATTTTGGATCAAGTCAACACCGCGCTGGTCGGCACCGCGCGCATAGCCCCACGCAACAGCATCATGTCGGGCAGTCCCACCGCGACGGTGCAACAACCCGCCATAGATCGGAAATCGGCCATTTTCAAAATCCAGATACGGCAAATGCTTGCGCACACCCGCAACATCCAGCAACTCGGCATCATCACCTTGATTAACCATGGCATTGCCGCGACGGGCAAAAGCATCGCGCTGACCATCCGAATGGAACAAATTGATCACGCCACGCTGTGACATCATCGTGTTGTAATTCAGCTCCTGCTCCATACCTTCCCACAGGTTCAGCGAGTGGGAATAAAACTCGGAATTTCCTGGCAAAAAGTAATTGGCACGCACAATCGTGGTATTCCGCCCCACGTTGCCACCGCCCAAATATCCCTTTTCCAGCACGGCGATATTTGTCATGCCATGTTCTTTCGCAAGGTAAAACGCAGTCGACAACCCGTGACCACCGCCACCAATAATGACGATGTCATATTCATCCTTGGGATCAGGATTACGCCATTGTGGGGTCCAGCCCTTCTGGCCAAACAACCCTTCCTTTAAGACACGAAAGCCCGAAAATCCCATAGCCCAATCCCTCATAGCGTAACATTGACGCTATGCGGACAAACCACAGATGAAAAGCCGCGCGACCATAAAAAATGGCCCGGAACAATCTGCTCCGCGCCACTCAAAATGTCATGCGCGCAGCGCGCATTTAGGTCAAAGCCCCTTAGCTTGGTAACTCATGGCAACCTTACCGATCGACACAATATAGGCGGCAGTCCGCAAATCCTTCACATCATCGCGTGCATGCCAAACTTTACGCATCGACTGATAAGCCGACCGCATCGTGTCATCCAAACCGGACCGCACCAGCTCCAATTCGTCAGCGCCGCGCAGGTACTTTTCTTTAAAGTCCTTTGACATCGACCAATCCGCACCCAAATAGCGGTCCAAACGCTGCAATTCGTCAACTAACACCTGATGACGGGCTTCCTCAGCACGACGCTGCATACGGCCAAAACGGATATGGCTTAGGTTCTTGACCCATTCGAAATATGACACGGTCACACCGCCCGCATTGGCGTACATATCGGGAATAATGACACAGCCCTTGTCGCGCAAAATATCATCGGCACCCGCAGTAACAGGGCCATTCGCAGCCTCAATAATCAACGGGGCCTTAATGCGGTCAGCGTTCGTCAAATTGATCACAGCTTCCAACGCAGCAGGGATCAGGATGTCACATTCGGTTTCCAACAACAGGGCACCGTCAGCATGGTGGTTCGCATCCGGATAACCAGAAACGCCGCCATGTTTGGCGATCCAAGCATGTACGGCCTCAACATCCAATCCGTCTTCATTATGTAAGGCACCATCGCGTTCAATAATACCCGTGATGATTGACCCATCTTCTTCCGACAGAAACTTGGCGGCGTGATAGCCCACATTGCCAAGGCCTTGAACAATAACGCGTTTGCCCTCCAACGTGCCCGTTAATCCAGCAGCGGCTTTATCCTCATCATACCGGAAAAACTCGCGCAAGGCGTATTGGACACCGCGACCCGTAGCCTCGGTACGGCCTTGAATACCGCCCGCATTAATCGGCTTACCAGTGACACAAGCAGCCCCATTAATATCGGTCGTATTCATGCGCTTATACTGATCGGCAATCCATGCCATCTCACGCTCACCAGTGCCCATATCAGGGGCCGGCACGTTTTGGGCTGGGTGGATCAGGTCACGCTTGATCAGCTCATAAGCAAACCGGCGGGTAATCTGTTCGAGCTCATGGGGCTCCCACTCTGACGGATCAATGCGCAAACCGCCCTTTGACCCACCAAACGGGGCCTCAACCAATGCACATTTGAACGTCATCAACGCAGCCAGTGCTTCGACTTCATCCTGATGCACGTTCGGGGCGAAACGAATCCCGCCTTTGACTGGCTCCATATGTTCGGAATGCACGGACCGATAACCGGTGAACGTGTGGATGGCACCACGCAGACGGACACCGAACCGGACGGTATAGGTGGCGTTACACACACGAATCTTCTCCTCAAGACCTGGACTAAGATCCATCAGCGCGACCGCGCGGTTGAACATCATATCAACGGATTCACGAAAACTCGGCTCAGACGGGGTCTGATGTGCAGTGGTCATTTGGAATGGTCCTTAATGGTCCGACAAGACGGACATGAGATAACAAGCAAACAAAGGCTTAGCGCCACCCTAACAGGGATTCGGCTAATTATTAGGCAGTTTATGAACGACAAGCGGATACAGGACAACAGACGGCAAAGACAGATTCGTCAGGACAACGGTCCGCGAAAAGGCACAAAACGGTCAACAATACCGACAATTTTCTATGATTTTTCTAATTTGGGGCTGAAAATGCGCCGACAATGCCGCTCTTTTGCCCCAATTCAGCCACAGCGAGCTGATCAAACAGGAGGTGGAAAAGTCCGCGCTGACACGCAGAATGTGTTTTGGGCGGCATGAATGTGAGGATCGGTTTGGGACATCAAGATAAACAAACTATTAAGACGCGTGATTTGATCATGGCGCGCTTACGTCTATTTAGCCGCGATGAAAGTGGTGTCATGATTATCATGACACTCATGTTCTTGGTTCTTATGATGATCATGGGCGGCATGGCCGTCGACTTTATGCGCTTTGAATCGCGCCGTGTTATGCTGCAGTCCGTTTCTGACCGCGCCGTTTTAGCAGCCGCTGAAATCGAACAGGACAAAACCCCGGCTGACGTGGTCATCGACTATTTCGACAAAGCAGGCTTTGGCGGAACAATCATCGGCGCGCCGGACGTCATCGACACTGCCGATTTTAACAGTGTCGGCGTGACAGCGCGGCTCGAGATGGACTCGATTTATCTTCAACTTCTCGGAATTGACAAACTGTCTGCACCTGCGGCTGCGACTGCGGTGGAAGGCGTGGCAAATATTGAGGTCTCGCTTATCGTCGATATTTCGGGGTCAATGCGCGACATAGTCGTACCAGAAGAGCCCGGGGAAACGTCAACTGCGACCAAAATTGAGTCTCTGCGCGATGCTGCCACGAGTTTTGCGGAAACGATGCTTATTCCCAAGTTCCAAGACAAAATTTCGTTGTCGTTTGTTCCATACTCAGAGCACGTCAACATCGGCCCGGACCTTATGGCAAACCTGCCTGTGACCAAAATTCATGACTGGTCTTACTGCGTAGAGTTTGAAGAGGCTGACTATCTGAGTACAGCGTTTGATATGTCGGCCACGTATGACCAGATGCAGCATTTCCAGTGGAACTCAGCCTACGATAATGGCTACCAGAACGAGGTCGTCAACACCATCTGTCCGCAATATGACTATGAACAGATCGTACCTTTGACCCAAAACTTAGCATCGCTCAAGTTGGAAATCGCGAAACTACAGCCACGTGCGGGTACCGCCATCTATATGGGCCTAAAATGGGGTCTCGCGTTGCTGGATCCATCGATGAGAACGCCTGTAATTGGTATCGCTGACCCTGCATTCGCCGGCCGTCCCGTCAACTTCCCTCTTCCTGGAGCGGCGACAGATACCCAAAAGGTTATCGTATTGATGACCGATGGTGTGAACTCGAACTCCACCCGTTTGATTGACGAAGTGTACAACACGCCAAGTCATTATGCGCACTGGGCTGCCAACAACTTTTGGTACTACTATTCGCGAGAAGGCGGTTACCGGAATGTGCAAGATTGGGACTATACAAAGTTCACCAACGTCGAAGCTAACACGTTTATGAAACAACTTTGCGACGCAGCAAAGCTTAAAGGTGTCATTATTTATTCCGTTGCCGTCGTGGCAGCCGGTGACGATGTCAGCGATATGGCGGATTGTGCATCCTCGGATAGCCATTTCTTCAAAGCAACTGGCGACGAGCTTGAAAGCATCTTTGTTAGTATTGCCAAACAGATCACAGAATTGCGGCTTTCATTATGATGCATGCACTCAAACCAATCGCACGCCGCGTGACATCATTTCGCAAACGCGAAGATGGATCATCATCGATCGAACTCGTCCTGATCTTACCGTTCTATATGACAATGTTTCTAATGGCGTTTGAGGGCGGGCGTATTTCGCT
>JBLHXF010000015.1:0-63795 GCA_047629435.1 Yoonia sp.
CCCACTAACTTCCAATTCGTAAGGAGAATACACATGGAAGGCGAACTCGCACACATCGGCGCTGGCTTGGCTGCAATCGGTTCCGGCGCTGCCGCAATCGGTGTTGGTACTGTTGCAGGTAACTACCTGGCAGGCGCATTGCGCAACCCATCCGCTGCTGCTTCGCAGACAGCAACACTGTTCATCGGCTTGGCATTCGCCGAAGCATTGGGGATCTTCGCGTTCCTCGTTTCGCTTCTGCTGATGTTCGCTGTATAAATACAGTACGAAATCCTTACGTCTGGCTGGGCATATAACGTGCCCAGCCAGTAACTTTACAAGGTGATCGGGGGCCATCATGGCAACTCAAACTACAGAAACAGCAGTCGGTGCTTGTGTTGATGCAGGGGGCTCTGCCCTTGGTATGCCACAGCTTTGTGCTGACTGGATGGGCAATCAGGTCGCATGGCTTGTTGTCTCACTTATCGTGATCTACCTGATCCTGAGCCGTATTGCGCTGCCCCGTATTGGTGCAGTTCTGGCTGAACGGTCTGGCACCATCACGAACGATATTGCCGCAGCTGAAGAGCTGAAGCAAAAAGCGGTTGAAGCCGAGGCTGCATATGAGCAAGCCCTTGCAGATGCCCGCGTTCAGGCCGCTGCAATTGTTGCAGATGCCAAAGCAGAAATTCAGGCAGATCTTGATGTTGAGCTTGCAAAAGCAGACGCAAAGATTTCAGCCAAAGCCGCCGAAGGCGAAAAAGCGATTATCGCTATTCGCGAAGGCGCGGTTAAATCCGTTACGGCCGTTGCCAAAGACACCGCAAAAGAGCTGGTTTCAGCGCTTGGTGGCTCTGCAGATGCCAAGACGATCACAGCAGCCGTGTCCGCACGGATGAAGGGATAAGCACCATGAATAAGTTTATGACTGCCGCCCTGCTATCCGTGGCAGCATCCCCAGCGTTTGCTGCAAGCGGCCCGTTTGTCTCGCTTAAGAACACAAACTTTGTAGTTCTGGTCGCGTTCCTAATTTTTGTCGGCATCCTGTTGTATTACGAAGTGCCGGCCAAGATTGGCGAAATGCTGGACGGTCGTTCCGCGTCGATCAAAGCTGACTTGAACGAAGCCAAAGCATTGCGCGAAGAAGCACAGTCGTTGTTGGCCTCGTATGAGCGCAAGCAAAAAGACGTTGCTGAACAAGCGAGCCGTATCGTGGCAAGCGCCAAGGAAGAGGCCGCAAACGCTGCGACCGCTGCAAAGGCTGATATTGCTGCGTCTATCACACGCCGTCTGGCTGCTGCTGTAGAGCAGATCGCCAGTGCCGAAGCCTCTGCCGTGAAAGCGGTTAAGGATCAGGCCGTCGTGGTCGCGATCGGTGCTGCGCGCGATGTGATCGCCGCACAGATGGACAACAAGTCGTCCAACACGTTGATCAATGATGCGATTTCCGCTGTGGAAGCCAAGCTTCACTAAATAATGTGACATGGGTTTAGGCCCATAGTTACGGAAAAGCCTATCGCACACGCGGTAGGCTTTTTGCGTTTAGGGCCGCTGATTTTCATGATCGAACCGCTTTTTGGCAAATTCTTCATTCCGGTCAGATTTCTGTTGATCCGACAGTGCGGTTTCCACAAAAGTCAGATGTGCTTCGATTGCGGCGCGCGCCGCAATTGGGTCCCGATTTTGGAGGGCTTCATTGATCGCCCTGTGTTGACCCAAAAGGGTGTCGCGCGTGGTCCGCTGTTTGAACATGACGGATCTATTATAGAATACGCCTTCGCGCAAAAGGTCATACATCGACCGCATCATGTGCAGCATCACGATATTGTGGCTCGCCTCGATGATCGCCAAATGAAAATCAGCGTCAAGCCGCGCTTCGTCGGTTGGGTCACGTTTGCTTTGTGCCTGTACCATCTTTTCAAAGATTGCGTTGATCACTTTGAGGTCGGTGTCGGACCCTAGCCGTGCAGCCCGTTCTGCTGCCAACCCCTCCATGTCGCGCCGAAAGCTGATGTAATCGAACACGGCTTCGTCATGGGTCGCAAATAGCGTCACAAGTGCGGGCGAGAATGTGTGTCCAAGGACATCGGCCACGAATACGCCTGCGCCTGCCTTACTGGTCAATAATCCGCGACCCTGAAGGTCGGCCAGCGCATCACGCAAGGACGGTCGGGACACCCCCATACGGTCGCTCAGTTCGCGTTCTGACGGGAGCCGTTCACCAGGGCGTAGGATGCCCCGCAGGATCAGCCCTTCGATTTGGCGAACAACGCCAACGGACAGTTTTTCTTGGGCGACGGGTTCAAATGGCATGCGCTGACCTTTGGGGTAGGATTGGTCAGATTGTATGACCAGTAGGTCATGGCAGCAATGAAAAAGGGGCCACATGTTAGCAGCCCCTTATGATCCGTCCTGATTTGGCTAGATTTAGTTTGGTGTGATGATGATTTCAACGCGCCGGTTTTGCTGGCGGCCCTCAGATGTTTGGTTCGTGGCTACTGGCGCATCTTCGCCACGCCCGATGGACCGAATACGCGTCGGTGAGACGCCCGCGTTGATCAGCACGGATGTCACAGACTGCGCGCGACGCTGTGAGAGGTCAAAGTTGAACGTTGCATCCCCGACGTTGTCGGTATGACCGACCACGTTGACCGTCGAATCTGGGTACCGATTGATAGACCCGGCCAACGTGGACAGGTCAGATTGGGCTGCGCCAGAAACAGAGGTCGAATTAGTTGCGAACAAGATGTCTTGTGGCAATGTCACAACAAGGTTTTGCCCGTTGTTCACGATACCGACGTTGCCGCCCATTTGTGACCGAAGCTCTTCTTCTTGGCGATCAAGTGCATTGCCGATCCCGCCACCGAGAAGCCCGCCAAAGACCGCACCGCGTGCTGCGTTCTGGCGTCGTTCTGCTGCAGTATCCGCCGTGATGATCCCTGCAAGTGCGCCAAGGCCAGCCCCGATTGCCGCGCCGTTGCGCGCCTTGAGATTATCGTTTGGACCACCTTGGTCTGCACATGCTGTCACAAGGATCAATGCGCTGGTGGCGATCATCGTTGGGAATTTAATCATAGTCATATCTTTGGTTTCCATATGTCATGGGGCGCATTAATTGCGCTGTGTGGATGCCGTCAGATATGCGCTATGCGGCGTTGATATCCAATAACCGATCGGACAAGCGCGGATTTCCGCTGGTTTTCGCTTTATGCGGCCCCGTCGACCCGCGCGGATTCCCATGCAAGCAGTGCGCGTTTCACAGGTAACCCCCAATGATAGCCCCCAAGTGCGCCAGACTTGCGCAACGCCCGATGGCAAGGGATCAACAGGCTGACCGGATTGCGCCCAACGGCCGTGCCCACTGCGCGCACTGCATTGGGCCTGCCGATAGATTGCGCAATCTCGGAATAGGTGGTGACATGGCCAGACGGGATGCGCAGCAGTGCCTCCCAAACTTGCAATTGAAACGGTGCGCCTATCATGTGCAGCGCAGTGTCACCTGATAGGCCCAGGGCAGATTTGGTCCATCCAGCAATGGCAGCGGGGTTTTCGACATAGGTCGCTTTTGGCCAGCGGGCGGTAAGGTCATACATTGCGACGTCTGGCCCGTATTCCGTCGAGAATGCTAATCCACACAATCCGCGATCTGTACCCATCGATAGGGCTGGCCCAAAGGGGCTGTCGAACCAGCCGAAATTGATCGTCAGTCCTTCGCCTGCGCGCGCGAAATCACCAGGGCTCATGGCTTCCCATTTTACGAACAAGTCGTGCAGGCGACCAGAGCCAGACAGGCCAACTTCTCCTGCAGTTTCCAGTGTGGTGAACCGGTCGCGCAGCAAGGTCTTGGCATGATCCAATGTCAGGTATTGTTGGTACCGCTTAGGTGAAACGCCGACCCATTGCGTAAACAGTCTTTGAAAATGGGCAGGGCTCATGTCCATATGTGCGGCGATGGCATCAAGCGAAACCGGACTTTCCGTCGCCCCATCGATGTATTCGATGGCCCGACGCATGACTGCGAAATGATATGCGTTTTGGTGTTCCATGTTGACTACGTTAGGGCAAAGCAACCGTTGTCGGCGACCCGAAAATTGCGCATAGTTTGTCCCATGGCAAAACAACTTGATTATAAGACGATCCGCGAGATCTTTGGGCGCTTTCACGAGGCGGAGGCGGAACCAAAAGGTGAACTGGAACATACCAACGTCTATACCCTTTGTGTGGCGGTGGCGCTGTCTGCGCAGGCGACAGATGTCGGTGTCAACAAAGCGACGCGCGGTTTGTTTGCAATCGCCGATACACCCCAAAAGATGCTAGATTTGGGTATTGAAGGTGTGACTGAGCATATCAAAACGATCGGTCTGTTCCGCCAAAAGGCGAAGAACGTCATGAAGATGTCCCAGATTTTGGTTGATGACTTTGACGGGGAAGTGCCAAATTCACGCGCCGCATTGCAATCCCTGCCCGGGGTTGGTCGTAAGACTGCCAATGTTGTGTTGAACATGTGGTGGGGGCAGCCAGCGCAGGCCGTCGACACGCATATTTTCCGCGTTGGCAATCGGTCTGGCATTGCTGTGGGCAAGGACGTGGATACGGTTGAACGGGCCGTCGAAGATCACGTCCCTGCCGATTATCAATTGCACGCGCACCACTGGTTAATTTTGCATGGTCGGTATACTTGCGTCGCTAGAAAACCCAAGTGCGCGGCGTGTTTGATCCGCGATCTCTGCATGTATGAGGATAAGAACTTATGAAGGCTTTTCAGGTTGTCGGTATTGGCAACGCAATGGTGGATGTTTTGGCCCGCGCGCCAGATACATTTTTGGCAGATGCCGGTATTGAAAAAGGCATCATGCAGCTGATCGATATGGACCGCGCCGTGGAGCTTTATGCAGCTATCGGTCCTGCACGTGAAGTGTCCGGTGGGTCTGCGGCCAATACCATTGCCGGCATTGCCCATTTGGGTGGTCGCACTGCGTATGTTGGGAAGGTGAAAGATGACCAACTTGGCGCAATTTTTGCCCACGACATGCGTGCACAAGGCGCTGTCTACGAGACGGCTTTTGCCGCCAAGGATGCGGCTGATGAAACTGGTCGTTGTTTGATCGTTGTGACACCAGATGGCGAACGGTCGATGAACACTTATTTGGGCGTGACTGAGTTTTTGACATCAGACGATATCGACGAGGCTCAGATGGCTCAAGCCGAGTGGATTTATCTTGAAGGGTACCGTTTCGATGGACCTGAAAGCCACGCTGCTTTTGCCAAAGCAATTACTGCTTGCCGGACTGCAGGCGGACGCGTGTCGCTGACGCTTTCTGATCCGTTTTGCGTAAGCCGCCACCGCGACGCATTCCGTGCGATGATTAAATCAGATGTTGATCTGTTGTTCTGCAACCGTGCCGAAATGTTGTCGATGTATGAAACCGACGATTTTGATGCGGCCTTAGTAAAGGCTGCTACTGAAGTAGCCATTGTTGCCTGTACAGATGCCGAAAATGGTGCTCATATTCTGTCTGGAGTCGATCGTTGGCATGTGCCTGCGGAGCCGGTTCAGATTGTCGATGCCACCGGTGCGGGCGATCTATTTGCAGGTGCTTTCTTATGGGGGCTGACCAATAACTATGCTCTTTCTGATTGCGGTCGTATCGGAAATATCGCTGCTGCGGAGGTGATAAGCCACATCGGTGCCCGGCCTGAATCGGACCTAAGTGTTCTTATTGCGCAGGCGGGACTAGCGCCAGCCACATAGCATCGAGGTCATCTATCTCGGTAGGGTCAAAGCGGGCTTCTTCTTTCCAGTATTTGCCGGACGGGACATAATAACCAAGGTCGCGTTCTTTTTGCAGGGCGGCCGCGACGGCTGTTGCATTGTGTTGCACGGGCTTATGCGCGGCGGCGTAAGTTGGGTGCGCTCGCGGGAACGTAAGAACGCTCGGATCATGGGATAAGTTTAAAACTGCACAGTTGTCGCGCGCGGCTAAAGCCATCAAGCGCGCTGATTTTGCCGGGAGTGATCTGAGCGATATATCGTTGCGCAGTGGATCCGCCGTTCCTGTACCATAGAAATGGGTTGGTCCAGTTGCTGGATATTCCATATCACAGCCGATCATAGCGATGACCGAAGGCTTGAGCGAAGAAAGAGCCCAATAAGCGGCAGTAAAGGCCATCGTACCACCCGCGTAAACAAAGCCTCCATATGCGTTTTGATGGGGGACATAATTGTTAGATGTTACGAATTTCTGCGTGCCAGAAATTATGTCGGGCTGGCGATCGCTTGGGAAATCATTGGGGAAAATCAAATAGTCCCAATCCGGCCGAACCCGCCATGCATTATTGATCACAACAATACGGTCAAAATTGGTTCTGTCCCAAAATTGCGCTTGTAGGGCGTTGGGCCCCGATCCGATGATCAGTATGCTTGTCATATGCACCCCTATTCTACCGAAAGATTTAGCGCAAATATGTGTTGTGTCGAGACCGTGGAGCCTCCGGCGGACATACTTGTTCTCTGAAAAAGGAAAGGGTGCGCTGCCAGCCTATAGTCGCGAGGCGCAAGAGGCGTGGCAGCGACTTTTTCGTCGACGGCCATCGGCATGTCTGCCTGTACCGCAAAATATTCAAAACAGAACACGGTAAACATATGGTAAAACGTAGTGCGCTTTTTCCAAGCATATATATGTTGGGGGTGAGGCCATCGGCCGAGGGGGCTAACCCCCTGACCTGCTCGCTGCAGGCGCTATTCACCCAGTTTTGCGTGCACTTCTTTCAAATCGATTTCGCCGATTGGCATCTTGTTGCTGGGGTTTGCAAAATCATATTGGAACAGCTGGAAATCCTTCTTATAGATTTCCCACATTAGGTGCATGGACAGGTCGTCAAAATAATCTTCGACGGGATGCAGTCGCTTGGGCCCGTGTCCTTCGCTTTCGTTGAACCGAGGAATGGCGCTTAGGTCTACTGCGTTTGGCGTTTCGATTTTGTCGAGAACCTGTTGCATGCCATCGTTGAACTGTTCGGTCCAAAAGATTTTATCATAGCTCCCGCCGTTCACGATGAACGTGGAGATATGTCCAGACATAGCCGACCAGTGAATGTCGGGTTCCATGGGGCGCCGCCAGCGGATGGTATCGCGTGCAAATAGCAAAAAGCGCCGGAATGATTTGATTTGATCGAATTCAAATCCCGTTTCGGGGTCCCCAACTTCGATCCCATACTTCTGGATTAAAAGCGGGACAAGATTCCCCCGGTATCGCTTACCATTGCGCTGAATGCCGCAAATCTTGTCAAAGAACGACGACAAAATCCGTGTGTATGGATTGCGGACGCAAGTGAACGAATAGCTGTCGTGGGCTTTGACGTTGGACGTAATCAGCGGCTGACTGTCGTCCATCGCCCATTTGTGCATCCCGCCCTTGGCGTCATGAATATCGCCGTCAAAAAATGCGCCGTGGTCAGAATAATACATGATCTGCCCGATGGTCGAGCATGCGCATTTTGGAACAACGCGGTAAACCACGCTCTCACTTTCGGTCATCCAAGTGCCGGGAAAACCCATCTACATCGTCTCCAATTACCTACGCGCGCGTCATCACCCTGCCGTTTACGTCATAGTTGACACACAAGAGCAAAGAAACCCTGTATATTCAACGCTTGTTCACGGTATTAGGTGTAAACAATCATGGGTCATGAGGTAAACTGTTTCTAGTATGGCAAAAATCGCTTTCATTCTTCTGTGTCATAAAGACCCTGACGCCATTATTCAGCAGGCGCTGCAGTTAACAGCTGTGGGTGATTTTATTGCGATTCATTTTGATGCTCGCGCACCCGTTGAGGCATTCGCGCACATTCAAGCCGCACTGGCACATAATCCTAACGTGACCTATGCCAAAAAGCGTATCAAATGTGGTTGGGGGGAATGGTCGTTGGTGCAAGCCACCCTTTATGCGGTGGAGGCTGCGTTGGATGCATTTCCGCGTGCTACCCATTTTTATATGGTGTCCGGCGATTGCATGGCGATCAAATCTGCTAAACATGCCCATCAGTTTTTGGACGAAAATGACGTCGATTATGTCGAGAGCTTTGATTATTTTGAAAGCGATTGGATTAAGACGGGGTGGAAAGAAGAACGGTTGATTTACCGCCACTTCTTTAATGAACGCACACAAAAACGCCGTTTTTATTGGTCTTTTTGGCTTCAGAAAAAATTGGGCCTCGCGCGCGAAGTTCCCGCTGATCTTCAGGTTATGATTGGATCGCAGTGGTGGGTGCTGCGGCGGCGTACCATCGAATGGATTATTGAATTTACCAAGAAGCGCAAAGATGTGATGCGGTTTTTCCGTACAACCTGGATTCCGGACGAGACGTTTTTCCAGACACTCGTGGGCCATCTTGTGCCTTCAAGCGAAATTGAAACCCGCACAATGACGTTTTTGATGTTTACCGATTACGGCATGCCGGTGACGTTTTACAACGATCACTATGATCTATTGTTGGCCCAAGATAGCCTTTTTGCCCGCAAAATTAGCCCTGAGGCGACAGAGCTAAAAACCCGCTTGGGTAAACTTTATGCATCCGGTCGCGATGATTTTAAGGTGTCAAATGAAGGCCGCGGACTGTTTAAATTCCTAAGCGGCCGTGGCCGTATTGGTCGTCGGTTTGCCACGCGTTTTTGGGAAACCGAGACATCGCTGGGCCGTGAGCGCGAATTGCTGATTCTTGTTTGTAAGAAATGGCATGTCGCCAAGCGCCTTGTTGGTGCGATCCGCCACCACACCGATATTCCGGCGATCGAATATTTGTTCAACGAACAAGATGCATCATTGCCAGACCTTGGTGGTATTCAAACAAATCTCGACAAGCGTACCCGCCACCGCCGGGCGTTGATGCGTATGCTGTTTGATTATTACGATACCAATCGCTTAATAATCTGTCTCGACACTGCGAGCCTTGATTTGATGCAAGATTTCTTTTCGGATCGGTCTACGACCAAATTGTTAGAGATAGAGTGTGGCATGACAGATGACTATTTGGCCGGCCATGCCCGCCGTGTCGGACTTGCAGGGGATCAGACATCGGCTGAGACGATGGCCCAGTTGCTGCCGACAATTCGCTATGACATGTTATTTGAAAGCGACCGCATTCGCGATGCAGAGTTTGAGAATTACAATCGCCTCGTCGAGGCAAATAGCCCGCAGGACAATGCTCAACCGATTTCTCGGTTCTTGTCGGTTGATGATGAAACCGCCCGCCAGATCGCCGAAACCCCCCACCTGTTTGTTGACTAAAGGCTTGCCAGATGACGTTTGATTATGATGACCAGAATATTTTCGCCAAAATTTTACGCGGTGAAATTCCGAATGCGACAGTGTTTGAAAATGAATTTGCATTGGCGTTCAAAGATATCACCCCGCAGGCCGCCGTGCATGTGCTTGTAATCCCCAAGGGCGCGTATGTCAGTATTGATGATTTTGCCGCCAATGCGTCGAAAGACGAGCAAGCCGGTTTTTTCGCAGCTGTGGCTGCGGTTTGCGCAACAGGGGTGGAGCAGGGTTTTCGCGCTATCGCCAACACCCGAGACCACGGCGTACAAGACGTGCCGCATTTTCATATGCATGTCATCGGTGGTCAGCAGTTGGGGCGTATGCTGCCGAAATGAAGGCCTTCGGCGAAAGTATTTTGAACAAAGCGAGGCTGGTTTAGTTTTTGGTTAATGCCAAAAAGACGTCTTCAAGATCGGATTGTTCGGTTGTGATGTCTTTGATCTCGATTTTGGCGTTCCTGATCAAATCGAGCACCGCATCTGCGCTGGTGATGCTGGACTGATAGGTGAATGTCATTTGGCCGTTATCGCGTTTCGCGCCAGTGATCGTCGTCGGAAGTTCAGGCATGTTGGTATCGCGGGCGGGCGTAATCACCAGTGTTTTATGGTCCAGCCGCCCTAGCAGGTTTTTGGTGCTGTCTCTTACAATCAGTTTGCCGTGGTTGATGATGCCGATATCATCGCAGATTGCTTCGGCTTCTTCCAAGTAATGCGTTGTCAGGATGATCGTGACACCCCGTGCATTCAGGTCGCGCAGATTGTCCCAAAGCATATTGCGCAGCGCAATGTCGACGCCTGCTGTGGGCTCGTCCAGCACAAGAATTTGGGGTGAATGCACAAGTGCTTTGCCCAAGAGTAAACGCCGCCGCATGCCGCCAGACAGGGACCGTGAATGTGCGTTCGCCTTATCCGTCAAACCAATCAATTCGAGAATTTCCGCTGTTTTACGCTGCGATTTTGGGATGCCGTAAAGACCTGCTTGCACGTCTAGTGACCCTGCGGGTGTGAAGAACGGATCAAGGTGTGGTTCTTGCGGCATGATCCCAATGGACGCGCGTGATTGCCGAGGGTTGGCATCTTGGTCAAAACCCCAGATTTTGACCGACCCTTCGGACTTGATCACAAGCCCAGCAAGGATGTTGATCAGTGTGGACTTGCCTGCGCCGTTCGGCCCAAGCAAACCAAAGACTGCACCGCGTGGAATGTTCAAGTCGATCCCATGCAACGCAGTTTTTGCCTCGGACTTGCCCGTGGCCGCATAAGTCTTTTTCAGGCCCGAAATTTCGATCGCATTGGATGTCATGTGCGTCTTTCCTAGCCTGTACGGCTTGTGTTATGGGGTATGTAAAGCGGGCAGGCGCCTGCTACAACCAGACAGGACAAGATATGACCAGACCCGCACCAGAAACTATCATCGTGAACGAATACCGCGTTGCCTGTGATGGCGGCGAAGGTGCGTTGGGGCATCCGCGTGTTTGGCTACAGATCCCTGATGAACATGGCTGGGTCGAATGCCCATATTGCGATGCAAAGCTGGTCCACAAAGACTTTGAGGGTAAGGTTTGATGACGCGCGTTGTTCTTTCAAGTGACCATGCTGATATTCCGCTTCGCCAAACCATCGGTGCGCATATCGCAGCGCTTGGGTATGAGGTTGTTGATATTGGACCAACGACACCTGAAAGCACTGACTACCCCAAGCATGGCCAAGCCGCGGCACAGCTTGTCGCGTCGGGTGATTGCGAGTTAGGTGTGATCCTGTGTGGCACGGGCCAAGGTATCATGATGGCGGCCAATAAGGTTGCCGGCATCCGTTGTGGTGTGTGTTCTGACACGTTTTCCGCACGCATGATCCGCCAGCATAACAACGCCAATATGCTGTCGATGGGTGCGCGCGTTGTCGGCCAAGGGCTTGCGCTGGATATTGTTGATGCGTTTCTATCCGCTGAGTTTGAAGGTGGCCGCCACGCCACCCGCGTGGATATGATCGAAGGCTAGGTTAAGCGCTGGCAGCCTATTCGCGTTCGTGGCAAACTAGGCCCGAACGCACTAGGGAGCCTCGTCATGACACAGCAATTCGGTAAAGGGTGCCATCTGCACCTGATTGACGGCTCGGCGTATATTTTCCGTGCTTATCACGCGCTGCCACCCCTGACCCGCAAGTCAGATGGCTTGCCTGTTGGTGCGGTCAGCGGGTTCGTGAATATGTTGCAGCGGTACCTTGAGGGCAATACTGGCCCTGATGCCCCGACGCATGTCGCTGTGATTTTCGACAAAGGTAGCCATACATTCCGCAATGATATGTATGACCAATACAAAGCCAACCGCGACGCCATGCCAGAGGATTTGCGCCCGCAGATGCCCCTGACCCGCGAGGCGACCCGCGCGTTCAACATTGCTTGCGAAGAGATCGAAGGGTTTGAGGCCGATGACATCATCGCCACCCTTGCCCATCAGGGCCGCGATGCTGGTGGTCGGGTTACTATTTTGTCCTCGGATAAGGATTTGATGCAGCTTGTTGGTGGTGGCGTTGAGATGCTTGATCCGATGAAGAACAAAGTCATCGATACCGACGGTGTGCGCGAGAAATTTGGCGTTGGTCCAGAGCGTGTTGTTGATGTGCAGGCGTTGGCTGGGGATAGCGTTGATAACGTGCCGGGTGCGCCGGGTATCGGGATTAAGACAGCTGCGTTGTTGATCAACGAGTACGGTGACCTTGAGACATTGTTGGACCGAGCGGCCGAGATTAAGCAACCCAAGCGCCGCGAAAGCCTGATTAATAATCGCGCCCAGATTGAGCTGTCAAAGAAGTTGGTCAGCCTTGATTGTGGGATGGACTTGCCGTTTGATCTGGACAGTCTTGAGGTCAAGGATGCTGTGCCCGAGGACCTGTTGGCGTTCTTGGCCAAGATGGAATTCCGCACGATTGTGAAACGAGTTGCGGAAAGGTTTGGTGCAGCTGCACCTGTGATTGAGGATGTGACGCCTGCGGGTGGTGCGACTGCAGAGGCAGTTCCGTTTAACTCGGACGCATATGAAAAGGTATCGGACGCGGCGGCATTGCAGGTCTGGATTGACCGTATTTATGCCCGTGGGTATGTGGCCGTTGATACCGAGACGACAGCACTGAATGAAATGCGTGCAGAGCTGGTTGGCGTGTCGTTATGTGTTGAGGCTGGACAGGCTTGTTACATTCCGCTGATCCATAAAGCCGCTGCTCAAGATGATCTGTTTGGGTCCGATGCGCGTGCTGAAGGTCAGATGGATTTTGCGGCCTGCATCGGAATGCTAAAACCGATGTTGGAGGATGAAAGTATCCTTAAAATCGGCCAGAATATGAAATACGATTCCAAGATTTTTGCCCGCGTTGGTGTGGCTGTTCATCCAATCGATGACACGATGTTGATGTCCTATGCAATGCATGGCGGCTTGCATAATCACGGAATGGATTTGCTGTCGCAGCGGTATCTGGGGCATACGCCTATTCCGATTAAACCGCTGTTGGGTGCGGGCAAATCTGCGATCACGTTTGACCGCGTGCCGATTGATGATGCGGTGAAATATGCGGCCGAGGATGCCGATATTACACTGCGCCTCTGGCAGATGTTCAAACCGTTGCTGCATACCAAGAAAGTCACGACTGTTTATGAGACGTTGGAACGTCCGCTAGTCCCAGTGCTGGCTCAAATGGAAATGCACGGCGTTAAGGTTGACCGCGATGCGCTAAGCCGGATGTCAAATTCGTTTGCTCAGAAAATGGCAGGTCTTGAAGCCGGCATTCACGAGATGGTTGGCCGGTCGTTCAACGTGGCATCCCCAAAGCAGTTGGGCGAGATTTTGTTCGACGAAATGGGCCTTGAGATGCCGGATGGCAAAAAGCCGTCGACGGGTAAAACGGGTGCTTATTCGACCGGTGCAGACGTTTTGGAAGACCTTGCAACGATCCACGATTTGCCGCGTTTGATTTTGGATTGGCGCCAGTTGGCAAAGCTGAAGTCGACATATACGGACGCATTGCAGGACCATATTAACGCCGAGACGGGCCGTGTGCACACATCGTATTCGATTGCGGGTGCCAACACGGGGCGTCTGGCATCGACGGACCCGAATTTACAGAATATTCCTGTTCGGTCCGAGGAAGGTCGCCGTATTCGCGAGGCGTTTATTGCGGATGAAGGCAAAGTTTTGGTCAGTCTGGACTATAGCCAGATCGAGTTGCGGATTCTGGCTCATGTCGCAGGTATTGATGCGTTGAAGCAGGCGTTTAAGGACGGCGTGGATATTCACGCGCAGACTGCATCGGAAATGTTTGATGTGCCGCTCGAAGACATGACACCCGATATTCGTAGTCAGGCGAAAGCGATCAACTTTGGTGTTATCTACGGGATTTCAGGATTTGGATTGGCACGGAACTTGCGGATTCCACGCAAAGAGGCGCAGGGGTTTATTGACCGTTATTTTGAACGCTTTCCGGGTATTCGGACCTATATGGATCAGACGATACAGTTCGCCAAAGATCATGATTATGTAGAAACTTTGTTTGGTCGCCGGATTAATACGCCCGAGATTAACGCCAAGGGACCGCAGGCTGGATTTGCCAAGCGTGCTGCAATTAACGCACCAATTCAGGGAACGGCGGCGGATGTTATTCGCCGTGCGATGATCCGCATGCCTGATGCGATTGCGAAAATTCCATCCAAGATGCTGTTGCAGGTCCACGATGAATTGATCTTTGAGGTGGACGCGGGTGCTGCGGATGATTTGATTGGTGTTGCCCGTGACGTCATGGAAAATGCGTCTGATCCAGCAGTGAAGCTCGATGTGAAATTGGCTGTGGATGCGGGGCAGGGCGCAAGCTGGGCCGAGGCGCATTAGGGATGATGGGTTAAAACCCACTCTGCCGTGTAAATTGGAAAGGGCAGGCTGTGTGGCCTGCCCTTTGTCGTTTTAGTTGACGGATTTTTCTTCGATCAGATTGGCGTCGGTTTGCACCGCTGATGCGATTTTAATCTGGCGGGGTTTCAGCGCATCGGGCACTTCACGCACCAAATCAATGTGCAGCATGCCGTTTTCGTGAGCCGCCCCAGTTACGCGTACATGGTCGGCCAATTGAAAGCGCCGTTCAAATGCGCGGGTCGCAATGCCGCGGTGTAGATAGGTTTTGGCGGTGTCGTCGTCGACCTTGCGGGCGGTGACGTGAAGTCCGCGATCTTTGACCTCGATGGCCAGATCGTTTTCGCCAAACCCGGCCACGGCAATGGAGATACGCCAAGCGTCATCATCGGTCTTTTCGATGTTGTACGGGGGGTAGCTGGTGTTGCTTGCGTCATTCGCAAGTGCGCGGTCCATGAGGTCAGCGACTTGGTCAAAACCAACGGTTGCACGGTAAAGTGGAGTCAAATCAAGAGTACGCATAGGTCATCCTTTATCAAGCGATAACAAGTGTTTGGCCTTCCAGTATTGGACAGACCATTTCGGTTATGGACCCTTTTGAGGCATCCATATTAAATACTTGGGGATGATGATTTATGGTTTCAAGGGGCGATAGAACGACGGCTTTTCGTGAAATCAGTACCGGCTAAGGCCTATGGGCGCACGAATTTGGCGCCACCTTCGCTGCGTTGACCGTTGACGATTATCCTGCGCGCGCCGCCCGTGCTTTGACTTGCGAAGCTTGTTAAGAGAGTAGCTAGAGGTTGCTGTAGGGACGTGCCAATCGAGATGGTTTGCCCGTCAACTTCGGCCATCGCCGACACGACCGACACGATTTCGAATTGCCCGTCGCGGAACCGAAATACGGGTGCGCCGGATGACCCGAACGCCACTTCACAGCTCATCAGCAGAACACCGTCTTGGCGGGACATAACGCTGCATGTTTCTTGCAAGCTGGGGGCGTTTGCCCGGTCTTTGCCGTAGGATACAATGCCAACTTCGTCGCCCGTTTGGGGTTGGCTTGCGATTGGATATGGTTTGATCCGTCCGTTTCGAATGGGTTGGTCTAGTTCTAAAATCGCAATGTCATTGACCACCTCGGAGGTATCTTTGCTTGGCCCGTCGTGCACATAATCTGGGTGCGCCAAAAGGCGGGTGACATTGCGCGATGCGGCTGCTCTGCCGTTGCGCAAACCCGCCTCAAATGTAAAGCGGCTGGCATCAATTTGCATGTTGTCGTTATCGAACAAACAATGCGCGGCGGTTAGGATCAATCGCGGTTGGATGAGGGCTGCTGTGCAAAACCCCTTGCCCGCAATGTCGAGCCTGCCGACCCCATCCCAGCCTTTGCTGGCGTCGCTTGTTTCAAGCGCAACCAAGCCGCTGTCTTGGGCCAATGCCGGCATTGCTGCCAATAATGCAATGATAACTGCTAGAAACCGCATGCGTATCCCCGTGGTCGTTTGCGAGCTTATCACCCTCGCTTGCGGCCATAGTAAGGCATTAACGCAGGATTGGTACCTGTGGAGTTTGCGCGCCGCTTCTGTCCAGTCCAGCGGGGCGTGGTCCACCTGTCGCCCAATCAAGCAGCTCAACGGTATGCACGATTGGTGTGTCCGTCGCCGACCCAATTTGCATCATGCAGCCGATGTTTCCCGCAGCGATGATATCCGGCTGCAGGGCCTCCAAGGTTTGAACCTTACGTTCCCGTAACTGCCCCGAGATTTCAGGCTGCATCAGGTTATATGTGCCTGCTGATCCGCAGCACAAATGGCTGTCGGCTGGCTCTAACACAGTGAACCCCGCCTTTTTTAGCAGCGTTTTCGGATGCATTTTGATTTGTTGACCGTGCTGCAATGAACATGCCGCGTGATAGGCGACTTTAGTTTCCTTGGGTGGCCCTTCTGGTAAATCGAGCTTCATCAGCACTTCGGATACGTCCATCGCGATGGCGGATACCCGTGCTGCGTCTGCTGCCAGTTCAGAATTACGGAACATATGCCCATAGTCTTTGACCGTTGTTCCACAGCCGGATGTGTTGATCACGATTGCATCGAGGCCTTCATCCATTTCTGCGACCCAAGCCTTAATGTTTTTGGCCGCTGTCGCGTGGCTTTCGGTTTCTTTGCCCATGTGGTGGGTCAGCGCGCCGCAGCATCCTTGGCCTTTGGGGATTACGACTTCTGCACCGAGCCGCGTCAACAGTCGGATCGTGGCATCATTGATATCGGTGTTCAGCGCCCGTTGCGCACAGCCTGTCATAAGGGCGACACGCATCTTTTTGTCCGCCACATGAAACGTTTGTGGGTCGTCGTTGCGTGACACAGGCGGGATCACCTTTGGTGCCATTTCCAGCATGGCGCGCAGACGTGCGTCGGGAATGAAGCGTGCAAACGGTCGCCCGATTTTGGCCCCCAGCAACGCAAGCCGGAACCTGTTTGGGTAGGGCAGGATGCGGGCCAGAACCCAGCGCAATGCCCGATCTGAAAGGGGGCGTTTGTAGTTCTGTTCGATGTACGCGCGCGCATGATCGACCAGATGCATGTAGTGCACCCCAGACGGGCAGGTCGTCATACACGCGAGGCACGATAGGCAGCGGTCGATATGCTTGACCGTCTTTTCATCGGGAACCCGTTCGTTTTCCAACATATCCTTAATCAGGTAAATGCGGCCCCGTGGGCTATCAAGCTCATCGCCCAAAATCTGATAGGTCGGGCAAGTCGCTGTGCAGAACCCGCAATGGACGCAGGCCCGCAAAATGTCGTTCGCCCGCTTGGTGCCTGGATCCGTGAGCTGTTCAGGTGTGAATGTTGTTTGCATCAGCCCATGATCCCTGTGTTCAGTATGCCGCGTGGGTCAAATTTGGCCCGAAGCCCCGTGGAAATGGCCGCCAATGGGGCTGGTTCGGGGTGGAACGTCTGACCAGTGCCGCGAATTAATGTCGCGTGTCCGGCTGTGCCGTTCATTGCTGCCCGCACGTCTGTTCCAACAGGACAAAGCGCCCAGATCAACCCGCCGCCCCAATCATATTGCACCGCGTCAGCGCCGATTTTTGCAGCTAGGGTTGCTGCGTCTGATGGTTTCACCGATATGCGCCAGACATCGCCTGATTTGCCTGCAAACGCGGTCACGTCACGGATCGCGGCCCAGTTGCCTGTGGCTTCTTGCATGGTCCCGAATGGGGTCAGTAGTTTTGAAATTTCTGCTGCGCGGTAAGCGACTGATGCGGCGAACCCTTCAAGCCGGAAGTGGGTCAGGGCCCGCACTGGATCGTGGGCAACACTTGTTACCTCGTATGGTGAACCAAGGGCTGCTGACATGGCTCGAATGGCTGTGGCGTCATCTAGGTCTGATAGCGTGAGGGTTGTTTCAGTTTCGACTGATGGCAGCACTTTGAACGATACCTCTGTTAGCACGCCCAAGGTGCCGTATGCCCCCGCCATGAGTTTGACCAAATCATAACCAGTGACGTTTTTCATGACGCGGCCACCGTTTTTGATGATGTTCCCAGCGCCGTCAACAAAGCGAACGCCAAGCAGGAAATCGCGGCAGGCACCGACCGAAATACGGCGCGGGCCGGACACATTGGCGGCCACGACGCCACCGATTGTCGGCTCGCCTGATGTGCCCATCAAGGCGCGGTGGTTCATCGGTTCAAACGCAAGGCGTTGATTTTGTGTTGCAAGCGTCGCCTCAATCTCGGACACAGGTGTGCCAGCGCGCGCGACCAGCGTCAGCGCGCCGGGTTCATGCAGCGTGATCCCAGACATTTTCGCGGTTGATAGGGCTTCACCAACGACATTCCCAATCGGCCGCGTCCCGCCGCCGACAATGCGCAGCGGGCCTTTTGCGGATTTGATCATGGCGCTTAATTCGGTCTCGGATGTGGGGGTCATGTTATCTTCTTTTCGTAAAAAATATTAGGCAACGCGGCGGGGTTCGGATGCATCCAAAGGAAACACCTTGGCAGCGTTCAGCAGCCATTTAGGGTCAAAAACGTCTTTAACCGCCATCTGCGCCTCTAGGTCTGCGGGCGCGAACTGCACATGCATGAGGTCCCGTTTTTCGATGCCAACGCCGTGTTCGCCTGTCAGGCAACCGCCCACTTCGACGCAAAGTTTCAGGATTTCAGCGCCGAATTCTTCGCACAGTTCCAAGTCGCCTTCTTTGTTGGCGTCAAACAAAATAAGCGGGTGCATGTTGCCGTCGCCCGCATGGAATACGTTGCCAACATCGAGACCAAATTCTTTGGACATCTCGGAAATCCGACGCAGGACGAAAGGCAGTTCTGAGACGGGGATCGTTCCGTCCAGACACATGTAATCGTTGATTTGGCCCATAGCGCCAAACGCCGACTTGCGGCCAAGCCAGATGCGGCCAGCCTCGTCGGCGTCTTTGGCCTCGCGCAACTCGACTGGGTTGTGTTTGGCGGCGATTTTCATGATCAGGGCCAATTGCGCGTCGATCTCGGCGTCTGATCCTTCGACTTCGACAATCAACAACGCTTCGCACATCGGGTACCCAGCATGCGCAAAGTTTTCGGTGGCTTCAATACAAGGACGGTCCATGAATTCGATAGCAACAGGCAGCACACCTGCCTTGATGATGTCGGTCACAACCTGCCCGGCGACTTCTGAACTGTCATAGCCCATCAGGACCGGTCGCGCCCCTTCAGGCTTGGGCAGGATGCGCAAAGTGGCCTCTGTGACAACGCCAAGCTGGCCCTCTGATCCGCAGATTACACCCAGCAGATCAAGCCCGCTAGCATCCATATGTGCGCCGCCGATTTCCACCACGGTGCCATCCATCATCACCATGGTTACGCCAAGCAGATTGTTCGTTGTCACCCCGTATTTGAGGCAATGCGCCCCGCCGGAATTCATGGCGATGTTGCCTGCAATAGCACAGGCCAGCTGGCTGGACGGATCAGGCGCGTAAAAGAAACCGTTCGCTTCCACAGCGCCAGTCACCGACAGGTTTGTGCGCCCAGTTTGCACGCGAATATATCGGTCGTCATAATTCGTCTCGATCACACCGCTCATTTTGGCAACACCAAGGATGACGCAATCGGCAGTCGGCAATGCGCCACCTGCAAGCGACGTTCCGGACCCGCGTGGCACAACAGGCACATCCATCTCGTGGCAGATTTTCAAAACCGCAGCGACTTGTTCCGTATTCGCAGGCAAAACCGCACACATTGGCGGGCATCGATATGCCGTAAGCCCGTCGCATTCATACGCGCGTGTTTCAACGACATCCGAAATAACGGCATTCGCCGGAAGCACTGTGCGCAGCCGCGCCACGATCTGATCTTTGCGATTGATGACACTGGCATCAGGGATAGGCATTTGCATGGCGACTCTCCAGTTTGATCTGATTGGTAAACAAATATAACCAATTTTTGTAGATAGCAAGTTTTTCCGAACCAAGGTAGTGAGCCATATGACAATGTTAGATCACGCCGCCCTTTTGCAGATCCTAGATTGGGTTGCGATCATTTATTTGATTATATCGTGGCTGTTACTGAGCCACTTTATTGAACACCCGCCAAAATCATGGCCGTCAGTCACGGTTTTAATGTCCGAGCGTCGCCGCGATTGGATGCGTGTTTTTGTCGACCGTGACCCGCGCATCTTTGACAGCCAAATTTTGGGAAGTCTGCGTCAAGGCACGTCATTCTTTGCGTCTACGTGTATTTTTGCCATTGGTGGGGTGTTGGCTTTGGCCAAGAATACCGACCCTTTGGTTGGCGTCGCCCAAGAGGTGACGGCGACGATGACCCCTGTGCTGATTATTCAGATTAAGCTAGCGGTTGTTGCCGTGCTGTTGACGAATGCGTTTCTAAAATTTGTCTGGGCGAACCGTGTATTTGGATATTGTGCCGTGCTAATGGCCTCTGTTCCCAATGATCCTGCTGATCCGATTGCGCATCCACGTGCGGCTCAAGCCGCTGAACTGAACATCCGTGCGGCTTTGAATTTTAACCGTGGTTTGCGCGCGATGTACTTTGCGTTGGGCGCGTTGGCGTGGCTTTTAGGGGCCGTGCCGTTGATAATTTCAGTGTCTGTCGTCATTTGGGTGGTCTGGTCACGCGAATTTGCATCGGTTCCCCGCGATATTCTGCTAAAAGACGATCCATGAAATATGCATTTATATTGACGTTCTTGGCTGGGGCTGCATCTGCTGACGCACCTGTGATTGAAACCGCAACTTTTGCTAGTGGTCGTTTTGATGTGACATTGTCCCACCCTGATACTGGGTGGGATCATTACGCGGATGGTTGGCGGGTCGAAGATGCTGATGGCGCGGTATTGGGCCTACGCGTATTGGGGCATCCTCATGTAAATGAGCAGCCGTTTACACGGTCATTGAGAATCGACGGTCAACTGCCCGCGGTTGTGTATATCCGAGCGCGCTGCATCCTTGATGGGTGGTCGGATGCCACGTTTGAACTCGCAACGCAGTAGGATAGGTTTTAACCCATCTTCCGTCCTTCGCGCAGCCATGCTCCAATACTTAACAATGCCGCCAACAGCAAAAACACCCATGCAGGCATGATCGGATTGCTGCTAATGTCGGCGGTTTGATACGCGCCGCGCGGCGTGATCCCAATCCAGCCGCGTCCAGCGGCTGGGCGGCCCTCACGTACGCTTCGCACTGAAAAATCACCATTCGCCATGGCCAACGTTCCACCGCGCGTGCTGTCCACAATTGGGCGTAGTACATCGCCTGATGCGATTGTTTGTTCAAACTCGCGTGGCGCCGCAGGACCCAATGCAATGACAGTTTCCTTGTCGGCCTCGGACAATCGGTAGAGGCCCACATCGGGAGCTGTCCACATCGTTTCAAACCTGCCCGGGGACACCTCTTTTAGGGTCAAGACGGTTTGCGCCCCGTCTGGGTGCGTCACCGTCACGTCGCCCGTGGTGTCATCCAGCGTCCGCCGGACGATCCGCAATGTTTGGCCGCGTGCTTGGGCGAATAATGCCTCTTCTTCCAGATCAGGTTCTTTCATCATCCAATGCGCCAAGCGGCGGAGCAGTTCCAACTGCGGCCCGCCTCCTTCAAAACCCCGATCCCAGAGCCACGATTGATCAGATGCAATCAGCGCCACGCGGCCTTCTCCAATCCGGTCGAGGGTCAAAAGTGGACGGTCATCCAAGCCAGACATCACCGTATTGGCAGTGTCTGGTACGATCACGTCAACCAGTCGGAACCAACGCCCCCAACCAGGCCCGTCGCCGTCTGGATTGGGTGAGAATTTCTCTAGTCCTTCGGTGACTGGATGCCG
Organism: Yoonia sp.; assembly: GCA_047629435.1. GTDB lineage: Bacteria > Pseudomonadota > Alphaproteobacteria > Rhodobacterales > Rhodobacteraceae > Yoonia. The sequence continues at coordinate 21,524 of JBLHXF010000015.1, forward strand.
CGCCCCAAGGTCAGTGATTTGGGGTGTGAACCCTTCTTCGAACACACGTGCCGTCGGCGCACCGGGCAGGATTTGCCCCAAGGGAGATCTGTAGATGCTTTCTGCTCCGCCGTATTCCGGTCCCGATGATATCAGCACGGCCCCGCCATTGGTCACGTAGTCGGTGATGCTGTCGAAATATGCTGCAGGCAAGATTCCCCGTCTGCGGTAGCGGTCAAAGATGATCAGGTCAAAGTCGTTGATCTTTTCCAAAAATAGCTCTCTTGTCGGAAACGCAATCAACGACAGTTCGTCCACTGGCACGCCGTCTTGCTTTTCAGGTGGTCGCAAAATTGTGAAATGCACAAGGTCCACGCCTGCGTCTGATTTCAACAGGTTCCGCCATGTGCGCTCCCCTGGATGCGGTTCTCCGGATACCAGCAAAACGCGCAACCGGTCACGCACGCCGTTGATCTGTACGACAGCAGCATTGTTCCGGTCGGTTAGTTCGCCGTCCGCCATCGGGGTCGCAAATTGCACGACGTTCATGCCGCCGTGTGGCAGGTCCAAGGGTAGTTCAATGTCTTGGCCGACAGGGACTTGAAAGCTAATCGGTGCGTTGCCATCGACCGCGATGGACAGGGCTGCCACTGCATTCGCATCAGGTGCTGCCCCTTGATCGTCGATCCGAAGCGTTAAGGTCACAGTCTCACCCAGGATCGCAAAAGCAGGTGCGTTGGATACCGTTAGTCTGCGGTCCCAGTCTGTGTCTCGGCCGGATAGCAATGTGTGGATTGGTGCGGGCAGGTTTGGTGCCCGTTCAATATCGTGCAGCCGCCCGTCGGTCAGTGCCACGATCCCCGCTACACGCGCTTGCGGTTCTTCTGCCAATGCCGCCGACAATGCGGTCATAAGTTGTGTGCCTGCGTCGCCATCCCCGTCTGGCACGGTTATGATGCGCAATTCGGTGTTTTCCAGTCTTGCGATTTGCGCTTGCAGCTGTGTGAGTGCGTCGGCCGTCTGATCGGTTCGATCAGTTAGTTTTTGGCTGGCTGTTTCATCCACCAATGTGATGACAATGTCTGATAATGGCGCGCGATCTTCGCGTAGGATCGACGGATTTGCCACGGCACCAAGCACGGCCAATGCCGCGAGCGCCCGTAACCACCAGCCACTCAGTCTGCGCCAAGCTGCAAGTCCGACGCCAAAGGTTGCCAGCACAGCCAGCGCATAAACCGCCAACAGTGGCACCAACGGGTCAAGGATCAGTGTGTTTGTCATCGCCTATTGCCCCAAACGGTCAAGAAGTGCGGGAACGTGCACTTGGTCTGATTTATAGTTGCCGGTGAGAACATGCATGATCAGGTTCACCCCGAACCGCAGCGCAAATTCCCGTTGCCGTTCACCTGCTGTGCCGCGCCCAACGGGGAACATTCGGTTTCCGTATTGGTCGACCGCCCATGCCCGCGCCCAGTCGTTGCCACCGATGACCACAGGCGTGACCCCGTCGTTGAGATTGCGAAATGGCATCCCTTCGGCCAGTTCGGCCCCTGCTGGTGCTGCTTCTACCCAGATGTCACGGCTTGCATAGCGACCGGGGAAATCTTGAAGCAGGTAAAATGTGCGCGTTAGCACGTGGTCTTGTGGGATTGGTTCAATCGCTGGGATATCAAGGCCACGCGCGATGGTCTGCAGCTTGCGCCCCTCTGGGCTGCCTGACCCGAACCGTGCTGTGTCCGCGTCGCGTGTATCAAAAAGGATCATGCCACCGGACCGAAGGTAGCGGTTAAGCTTGCCGTAAGCGTCACGGCTTGGCAGTTTTTGATCGGCGGTAACAGGCCAATATAGGAACGGGTAAAAGGCCAGTTCATCAGTTTCCAAATCGACGGCATGCGGAGCATTTGGTTCAATCGATGTGCGCCGGAACAAGGTTTGGGACAGCCCAAGAAGGCCAGCGGCGGCCTCTTCATCGGTGTTTGCATCGCCCGTTAGGATATGCCCAAGGACGACGGCGGTGGTCGCTGCGATTGCTTCCTCGTCCGTTTGTGCCTGCGCGTCTGGCGCGAATGCCAACATGAGGATAAGCGCGGCTACAACGTCGGCGCGTGGTCCGCGCAAGCGCCCACCGATCAACAATGACGCAAATATATCTGCGATTAGCAGTCCAAGTGCGCCTGCCAACAGCCATCCCTTAAGCGCAGTTTCGCGGGTGGTGGTCATCCCTTCGATGGGGATGCGTGCAGGCCATGCGGCGACGTTAAGCGCGGTATCTTGCGCAATCACGTTCACCGCGATTTGTTGTTCGGCACCTTTATAGAGGCCCGGCTGGAGGTCAGGCCCCGCAGATTTGGTACTAAGGATTTCACCGTCAACGCCAGCAAGCGTCCCGCCGTCTTGCAGACGTCCAAATCCGTCAAGCACCTGCGTTGGCTGCCAAGTTGTGCCAGCCAAAGCCTGCGCGTCGCCCGCCGCAGGGCGCGTTGAGATCGCCAACCGTTCGAGCATTTGCACAAACAATCCGGACAGCGGCAGCGTTGACCATTCGGCATTTGCGGTCACATGGACAAGCACGACTTGGCCTTCACCCACGGTCTTTCGCGTGACCAGCGGTGTCCCATCCGCCAGTTGCGCGATGACGCGTGTGGCAAGCGTCGGGTCGGGTTGCGCCATGACCTGCGCACTGACCGTCACGTCGTCAGGAATTGCCAATCCAAAGAAGGGCGATGTGTCGGCAAAAGGCGCGAGCGCTTTGGGCTCTCCCCAGCTCATGGCGCCGCCGACGCTACGTCCACCGGACCGCAATCGCACGGGCAGCAAGGGGTCTTCTTCATTGCGTCCCAGATCGGATGCCGCCAGTCGCGGCCCTGCAAAGCGTAACAAAAGCCCCCCATCTTCGACCCACTCGATCATCGTATCGCTTTCTGAACCTGCAAGGGTCGCCACATCGGCCAGCACGATCACATCGGGGTTCGCCAAAAGAATGTCGGCCAATGTGCCGTCGATTAGGTCGGCGGTCGGCACCAATGCTTCACGCAAGTAATGCAGAGGTGACAGAAGGTTCAATTCTTCGCGGCTATCGCGCCCTGCAATCAAAGCAACTTCGCGCCGTTTTAGTGCATCGTCGGTGAGCGTGACTGCCCCTGCGGATCTTTGGCCGGTGATCTCAAACCGTGTGATCCGGTTGCGCAATTCGGGCGGCAGGATCAGCGCAGTTGATCCCACAGCATCGCCGGCATTGAATTCAAGTGTGACTGTTTGCAGCTGTCTTTCAGTGCCTGCCGGATCAAGGCCGATCGCGGTGACGGGCACGGACGTTGCAGCTCCAATCGGCGTGCGGATGGCTGAAAGCGTAATTGCCCCGTCTTCATAGACAGCGGGCTGAAGGCCAAAGGTTGCACGCGGCGATTGGAACACTGTAACAGCGCCTTTTGCCTCGAATGCAGCGAGGGCTGCAGTTCTGCCATCCCAGTCAATGCCGTCAGACATCCACTGTGTTTCGAAATCGGCTGTTTGTGCGGATACCCAATCTGCGGCGGCGCGCGGTTGCCACGCTTGGGGTTGCAGAGTTGCGATGCGGTTCTGCCAGTCGTTTGCTGCGCTGAAGGTCAGATCGCCAACCGGCAAGTTGGACAAATTGACGACTCTGACAGGCCTGTCGTTGCGCGCTGCCTCTGATAGCAGTGCATCGACACGGTCCATGCGCGCTGTCCAATTGGGCGCGCCCGCCCATGATCCGTCAAGCGCGATCAGCAGATTGCCAGTACCAGTGCGGTTGTCGGACGGGTTCAACACAGGGCCCGCAAACCCGATGATAAGGGCCGCCACGGCGAGAAGACGCAGCAGCAAAAGCCACCACGGTGTCCGGTCGGATTGGCTTTCGTCGTCTTGCAAGCCAAGCAAAAGCGCGACACCAGGAAAGCGCCGAGTAACGGGTGCGGGTGGAACTGCGCGCAACAATATCCACAGGATCGGCAAGATGAATAGGCCGAGCAAGAGCAATGGCGCGGCGAAACCGAGAGGCCCGAGTGTCCACATTTATCGTGCGTCCTTTGTGGCGGTTTGATGGATCATGATCGCCCTTCCAATGATTGATAAAGCCAAAGCAGGGCGGATGTGGCGGGGGTGTTTGTGTGATGCGTGTGGACTTGCCAACCGGTTTGACGGCTAAGGGATTGCAGTGCGTCTTTACGCTCGGCAAGTTTGTCGAGGTAGCGTTGTTTCAGCCCGTTAGCTGACAGGGTTTCGTGGGTCACGCTGCCGCCCATGGATTGAAATTGCGTCCGCCCGCTGAACGGAAAGGCCTCTTCTTGTGGGTCGAGGATTTGCAGGATGCAGCCCTTGATACCGCGATCGGCTGCCTCAAAGAGGGCTGTTTTTGTTGGGCCGAGGTCGCTCAAGAAATCACTGATGAAAAGGGCGCGACCGTGTGGCAATAGCCCTTGGGTGTCGGGGGTGCCAAAGTCGCTTGCACCATCTTCGCATAGCAATTCGGCCATTTGCCGGATTTGCCCTGCACCGCGTTTCGGTGGCAGGCGCAGACCAGTAAGCCCGACCCGTTCACCGCCCCGCGTCAGCAGAATTGCTGTAGCCAGCGCGAGTGTACGGGCGCGAGCGGATTTGGTGGGGATGTTATCGTCGGACGTGAATTGCATCGCAGCGGATTGATCTACCCAAAGCAGGACCGATTGCGCAATCTGCCATTCTTTGTCAGCGACAAAGTTACTGTCTGCGCGAGCTGATCTGCGCCAGTCGATAGCGCGTGCCTCGTCGCCTTGCCCTGCAGGGCGATACTGCCAAAACGTGTCGCCCATGCCTGCACGGCGGCGCCCATGGTCGCCCAGCATAACCGTCGACGCCAATTGATCGGCGGCGGCCAAAAGTGCAGGCATGGGGCTGGCAAGCCCTTCTGCGGCGGACCTGAGCATGAGGGCGTTTGTCACGCGACGGCGGCCTGTGTTTGGGTGACAGAACTGGCGACAGAGTTGATGATGTCAGTGATGCTTTCACCGCGTGCGCGCGCCGCAAACGATAGTGCCATCCGGTGTTCAAGGACTGGGACGGCCATGGCCATCACGTCTTCGGCTGAGGGTGCAAGGCGGCCGGAAAGCAGGGCTTGGGCGCGCACGGTCAGCATCAGCGCTTGGGCCGCGCGCGGTCCTGGACCCCAGCTGACGTTATCGCGGATCAAATTCGATGCATCATCGTCTGGGCGGCAGGACCGGACCAGATCAAGGATCATGTCGACGATATTGTCGCCCACAGGCATGCGGCGCAGCAAGGTTTGCGCATCAAGCAGTTCAGTGGCGGTAAAGACCGCAGTTGCTACGTCCTCCGTCGCGCCTGTGGTGGCGATCAGGATGTCTTTTTCGGTCTCACGATCAGGATAGGGGACGTCGATCTGAACGAGGAATCGGTCGAGCTGTGCCTCTGGCAGCGGATAGGTGCCTTCTTGTTCAATTGGGTTTTGCGTTGCAAGGACGTGGAAAGGTGCGCCAAGCGGGCGATGTTGGCCTGCAATGGTGACCTCTTTTTCCTGCATGGCTTGCAACAGGGCGGATTGGGTGCGGGGCGATGCACGGTTAATCTCGTCGGCCATAAGAAGCTGGCAAAATACCGGCCCTTCGATAAAACGAAAGCTGCGGGTGCCGTCGGCTGCAGTATCAAGGATTTCAGAGCCAAGAATATCGGCGGGCATCAAGTCTGGCGTAAACTGAATACGGTTGCCGTTCAGGCCCATGACAGTGGACAGGGTGTCGACCAATCGGGTTTTCCCCAAACCGGGCAGCCCGATCAAGACGGCATGGCCGCCACATATCAGCGCCGTCAGGGTGAGGTCCACAACACGGGACTGTCCAATGAAGCGCTTACCGATACTGGTGCGTGCCTCAGCCAGTTTCCCGCGCAAAATTTCGATGTCTGCGACCAATTGATCGGGGTTTGCCATGACAATGCTCCTGTTTCACCTATATGCTTATAACAACAGATAACCCCAATGACCCCAATGGCAAAAACAATGACCGGACAAAAGATCGTGACCGCAAGCGCGGAAAGCCTTGCAGCATCCGCACAAGCGGCGAAAAAAGGCGGTTTGCCGCCCGTACATTTGTGGAATCCGCCGTTTTGCGGTGACTTGGACATGCGTATCGCGCGGGATGGGACGTGGTTCTATCTTGGCACACCGATCGGTCGGTTTGAGCTGGTGAAACTGTTTTCAACGATTCTACGGCGTGATGGGGACAATTATTTTTTGGTCACACCAGTTGAAAAGGTCGGGATCACGGTGGATGACGCCCCGTTTGTGGCTTTGGATTTCAACCGCGTCGACGACGGCTTGGTGTTTGAAACCAATGTCGGTGATTTTGTCACAGCGGGCCCGGACACTCCAATCCGCGTTGTCCGTGACCCGCAAACGGGTGAACCATCGCCCTATGTATTGGTCCGTTCCAACCTAGAGGCGCTGATTGATCGCAAATCGTTTTACCGCTTGGTTGATGTTGGCGAAGAGGCCGATGTGGACGGGGTCCGCTGGTTTGGCGTGCGATCTAAGGGCGCATTTTTCGGGATTATTCCAGCGGCAGAGCTGCCCTAATGCCACGCTTCTGCGCCAACCTTACCATGTTGTTTAAAGAACTCCCGTTCATGGAAAGGTTCGGCGCGGCGCGGGCGGCAGGGTTTGACGCGGTTGAGGTTTTGTTTCCTTACGATGTGGCTGTGCCCGATATAGTGGATATGATGTCCCACAATGATTTACCGCTGGTGCTGATCAATTGTCCGCCTCCAAATTATACAGGTGGCGAGCGTGGCTTTGCTGCGGTCGCTGGGTCGCGGTTCCGCCAAGATTTTAAGCGGGCTGCGCGGTATGCCAAAGCGCTTAGCGCGCAACATTTGCATATCATGGCAGGTATTGCCGAAGGACCAGATGCTAAGGCCACGTTTGTCGACAACCTGCGCTGGGCAGTGACAGAGGCTCCAAATCAGTCGCTGACAATTGAGCCGATTAACCAAGACGATATGCCCGGATACTTTCTGTCTGACTTTGATTTGGCCGCCGAGGTGATAGCGGCCGTGGATGCGCCAAATCTTCGGCTGCAATTTGATGCTTACCATGCCCAGAAAATCACAGGTAATGTGATGGGGACGTGGGCGCGCATGCGTGACATTACGGTGCATGTGCAAGTCGCCCAAACACCGGACCGGACTGCACCTGATCAATCCGACATCGATTATGTCGCGTTTTTCGCAGCCCTTGATGCGGATGAATATGATGGGTGGGTCAGCGGGGAATATACCCCCGCCGCTCGCACCACCCAAAGCGTTGGATGGATTAAGTAGGATGGGTTTTAACCCATCATTCGTTTGATAAAGACTGTGCCAATCGCATCAGTTGCACCGCTTGCGTTCGGTACCCGAATGCGTCGTCACCCCGATGCGCATTTGCGAGCTTGATCGCATCTCCATAAGCCCAATCGCCTAGATACGCGGATCCACGCAAAAGTTGCCCAAAACCCGCAATAGCGGCTGCGAATTGCACCTCTGATGTGGTCGTCAAATCGGCTGTAATCGGTGTCTCGATCAACTGACTTTGATCATCGCCTGGGGCTTTGAACCGCAGTTTAAGAAAGCCCAGTTCGGCTGACCCTTCGGGTGTATTTGACGTGTTATACCGCAACGGATCATTCATAATTGCCGCACTGCCAACGGGCGTCACTTCGTAGATCGCGGTCACACTGTGCCCCGCCCCAAGTTCGCCCGCGTCGACCGCATCGTTGTTGAAATCTTCGCGGCGCAGGCTGCGGGTCTCATAGCCGATTAATCGGTATTCAGCGACTGTGGCCGGATTGAACTCGACCTGTATTTTGACGTCATTCGCAATTGGGAACAGCGCTCCAGATAACTGATCGACGAGCACCTTTTGCGCCTCGGATAGATCATCAATATAGGCTGCTTGTCCGTTCCCATTTTGGGCCAATGCCTGCATGGTCGCGTCGTCCAGATTGCCGCGTCCAAACCCAAGAACACTCAGGTATGTGCCGCTGTCGCGCTTGTCTGCGATGAAATCCTTTAGCGCATTGGGATCGTTTAAACCGACGTTAAAATCGCCATCTGTTGCAAGGATCACGCGGGAAACATCTCCATCTTCGGCCATATCTTCCGCCACCGCATAAGCCTGTTCCAACCCGCCTTGACCGTTCGTTGATCCGCCTGCTCCAAGGGTGTTGATGGCCTGCAATATGGCGGTCCGATCTGACGCTGCTGTTGGGGCTAAAACCTCGCCGGCGCTGCCAGCATATTCGACGATTGCCACCTGATCATTGGGGCGCAGTTTGTTGAGCATGAGGCGGAACGACTGTTTCAGCAGTGGCAGTTTATCCGGCTGCGCCATTGATCCTGATGTGTCGATGAGGAACACAAGATTGAGTGGGGGACGCTCGTCGGCTACCAGTTTCTCGCCTTGGATCGCGATGTGCACCAATTGCGTGTCCGCGTTCCACGGGGTAGGCATGACGGATACGGTGGGACGAAACGGGCCTTCGCCTGCCTCTGGTCCAGCATAGTCGTATGGGAAATAATTGATCAATTCCTCGACCCGGACGGCATCCGCTGATGGCAAAAAACCACGGTTCAGATGTGATCGCACGAGGCTATAACTGGCAGTGTCTATGTCGATTGAGAACGTCGAGACGGGTTCGTCAGCAGTGACTTTGACTGGATTGGCGGCTGCATTGGCAAAGCTTTCGGTGTTGGAGCTTTCCATGATGACCATGTCTGTTGCCAAAAGTTCTGGTTCGGCCGGCGCACTCAATCCGGCCTGTGCGATTACGCGTTGCGGTGCAGGTGCTGCCATCAAAACTGTTGGTTCGATAGCGCGCCCCTTTGCTTCTGGCGCTATGAGGTCATCAGCATTGTCGATGCGACTGTCGTTCTGCTGTCCGAGGCTGAAATCAACCTCTTCATCACCCAGTGGAATTAAAAAGCTACCTGGAGCGGCCGCGATTTCTGCATTAAGGTCGCGTTTCGATGCAGCCTCCAGTGGGTTGGGCGCACGCATCAGGTCTTGACCGATGGGCGTCAGAAAAAGAAATCCGCAGGCCACAAGGGCCGTGGTCGCGGTCAATCCGCCGCGTGATGTCAGTGTATTTAGCATGGTGGTCACTCCTGTCCAAAGGGCGGTTGCCCTGTTTTCAGAAGTAGGACGCACCTGCTGCGTCGATCCTTGGAAGGTGTCGAATTTTCTCTGTGCGTACGCTAAGTTGGCATGTCTGCGGGCTGCATCAGGTGCAGGGATTGCCGCATCCATTGCGGATTTCAGATCATCGAGATCGTTTGTCATTCTGCGTCCTCCTGACTGCGGTGGGCTTTGAGGCGTTTCTTGGCCTCGGATATGCGCCAGCTGATTGTTCCCTCTGATACGCCAAGTACCTCGGCGGCTTGGGCGTGGGTCGCATCGTCGAGGATCAATGCAAGCGTGTCGCGCAAGTCGCAGGTCAACGTGGCCATAGCGCTGGTCAGCCAGTCGGATTTATCCGCGCCCTCGGCAATATCCGCCACCCGCCCGATTTCCCAATTGCCCCAGCCATCAGTTGCGCGTGCATATGTTGCCTGTCTGCGCCGCCGGTCGTGGGCTGCGTTGACAGCGACGCGGTACAGCCATGTCGTGACCTTTGCGCGCCCTTGATAGCTGCGCAATTTGGCGGGCAGGGCCGCGCAGATGTCTTGGGTTAAATCCTCTGCGTCTGCCCGTGATCCGGTCAGTCGAAAACAGAACGCAAACAACCTGTCATAGTGTCGATCCAACAGCACGCCAAAGGCCGCACCGTCACCGGAGGCCGCCTGTGTCGCCAAATCTTCGTCGGTTGTTATCATGCGCATTACGGTGGTTCGACGCAGGCCGATCGTCAATCCTTGGGCCGCCGTGAAATATTTTTAGTTTTCGGCTGCGATGTGGGCCATGAACGCGGCCCGCAAGCTGTTGCGAAAGTTCTCGCCTTGCATCCGCCGCGTCAGATTCCCGTCACCATCAAACAACAAAAGCGTCGCATGAGATGATCCGTGTTGGGTCGCAAACGCCAGACCCGCCTCCGATGCAATATTCGCCACGCGGTAGTTGATTGTGTCCTCGTCTAGGGTGGACAGTGCAGCCCGCGTCTCTCGTTGTAAGTTAACGCAGATCGAGCATGTCGCATCGTGTACTTGCACAATGGTGGGGATGCCCTGACCGACGATGTTGGTGTCTTGTTCTGCCAAGCTCGCTTGCACAGATTTCGCGCCCCAGATCCCAATGCCACCCACGACCACAACACCACCGACGATGTAAGGGGCCATTGCCATGAACGACCTGCGCGAGGTTTTAGATTGGCTTTTAGACGCCTGCGTCGCTTTACGTTTATTTGTTGATTTTTTGGCTTTGGCCATGCTGTCCATCCGCGTTGATTTTTTCATAACCTAGACGAACGTCGCACGGCCTGTGGTCACAATTTCTTGAACCGGCAGCCGCGCGACTTTTTACATTTACACAGACATACAGATGTATTTCATTTCCATGTAGTCATCCATGCCGTGACGGCTGCCTTCGCGGCCCAGGCCGGACTGTTTGATCCCGCCAAATGGGGCGACTTCGGTTGAAATGATGCCCGTGTTAATCCCAACGATCCCGTATTCCAGTGCCTCGGCCACTTTGGCGACGCGGCTGATGTCTTTTGCATAGAAATACGATGCCAGTCCAAAGATGGTGTCGTTGGCAAGTGCGATGACATCGTCTTCGTCCTCGAATTTGAACAATGGCGCGAAGGGGCCGAATGTTTCGTCCGTGCTGACGATCATGTCCTTGGTCGCACCTGTCACAATTGTGGGTTCAAAGAACAAGCCGCCAAGCGCGTGTGGTTTGCCGCCTGTCAGGACCGTGGCGCCTTTGGATAAGGCGTCATCGAGGTGCGACTGGACTTTGACGACTGCAGAAGGTTCGATCAGCGGTCCAAGCGTGGTTCCGTCTTTCATACCGTCGCCGACGTGCAAGTTTTCGACCGCGACTTTCAGCTTTTCAGCAAAAGCATCATAGACGCCTGCTTGCACGTAAATCCGGTTGGCGCAGACGCATGTTTGGCCGTTGTTGCGGAATTTGCAGGCGATTGCGCCGATAACGGCCTCGTCCAGATCGGCGTCGTCAAACACGATGAATGGTGCGTTGCCGCCTAATTCCATCGAACATTTCATGACCTGATCGGCGGCTTGTTTCATCAAGATGCGCCCGACTTGGGTTGATCCTGTGAACGACAGCTTGCGAACGGTTGGGTTTTCGCAGAATTCTTTGCCGATGCCGGATGCATCATTGGATGGGACGACGGATAGGACGCCCTTTGGTACACCTGCCTCTTCAGCCAGCTTCGCCATGGCAAGTGCCGACAGTGGTGTTTGGGATGCGGGGCGCACCACGAAGGAACAACCAGCGGCCAGTGCAGGGGCCACTTTGCGGGCGATCATCGCATTGGGGAAGTTCCACGGTGTGATCGCCGCCGCCACGCCAATGGGTTGTTTGATCACGGTGATCCGTTTGTCAGCCATGTGACCGGGGATGGTTTCGCCGTAATTGCGTTTTGCTTCTTCACCGAACCATTCGATGAACGACGCGCCATAGGCGACTTCGCCGCGGGATTCTGTCATGGGTTTGCCTTGCTCAGCGGTCATGATGATTGCGAGGTCTTCTTGGTTGGCCATCAAAAGATCAAACCATTTGCGCAAAATGTTTGAGCGCGCTTTGGCCGCCAATGCAGCCCAGCCAACTTGCGCCTTTTTTGCAGCATCAATGGCGTGTGCCACGTCGGCGCGGTCTAGATCGGCGATAGTTGCAATCACGTCACCGCGTGCGGGGTTGGTCACGTCAAAGGTTTTGCCAGATGTGGCCGCAGACCATTCGCCGCCAATAAATGCGTCTTCGCAGACCAGATCAGGGCGTGTCAGCATGGATTTGAGGTTGGTGGTTTCGTCAAGCATGGTAGGCTCCTGTTCAGTTTGCACCATCTGACCTTGCAGGGTCGCGTTGGTAAAGCGCAAACCGACGCTGGTATTATGAAAGGTCTAAATATGGACATGGACGATCGGTTTGCCAATGGCGCATATATTGATGGTGCTGCGGATTATCCTGATCGCTGGAACACGCAGGCGGCGGCCTTTCGTCGTAGCGTTTTAGCCGAGATTGATGTGCCTTACGGTCCAAGCCCGCGTCAGGTGATGGATATTTTCCACCCTAACCGTTTGGCCAAAGGGTTGGTTGTGTTTGTGCATGGCGGATACTGGCGGATGTTTGATAAATCGGTTTGGTCGCATTTGGCTGCTGGCCCTTTGGCGCGTGGCTGGGCGGTGGCGATTCCGTCGTATGACCTGTGCCCTGATGTGCGGATTTCTGACATCACGGCGCAGATGACGGCTGCAGTGCGCTTAGCTGCATCCCGCGTTCCGGGGCCGATCCGTTTGACGGGGCATTCTGCTGGTGGTCAGATTGTCGCGCGTCTTGCTGGGATGGATTGGGAAGGGCGACTGGCGCGTGTGGTCCCCATTTCACCCGTGACAGACTTGAAACCGTTGATGCTCACCAAGATGCAGGAGGATTTTCAATTAACGCAAGCCGAGGCCATTGCTGAAAGCCCAGTGCATGCTCCAGCCCCGGATGTGCCTGTGACCGTCTGGGTTGGCGCGGACGAGCGGCCCGTTTTTCATGAACAAGCCCAAGCCTTGGGTGCTGCATGGGGTTGCAACGTGACCTTTGCCCCTGATCAACACCATTTCAACGTGATTGAAGGGTTGGCTGATGCGAATAGCCCTCTGACCCATTGTTTACTTAGCTAAACGCCCGTGCATAGCAGGGTAAGTCTTCAAATGGGGTGGATCGTGCCAGATAGACGCCTCGTGCAATTGCCCGCGCCATGCAGACGGCTGCTGCATGTCCGAGGTAAAGCAAGTCGTCGCAGTCCTTGTCCCCTGTGCTGGCTGTAAAAATCAGATCGCCGTCGACTGGCGTATGCGCCGGCACGACCGCCCGCCCAATCCCGTCATGGGCTGCAGTTGCAAGGCGCGTGCATTGCGCTTGGGTCAATTTGGCGTTGGTTGCGATGATTCCGATTGTGGTGTTGCGGCCATGCCCCTTGGTTGTGGGGCGTCCTGCGGGATAGGTCGGCGAGGGGCCGAGGTTTCCATATTCGCCCGCTTGCTCAAAGGGTGCTGCCCAGAAATGTGGGCCATCGCCGACTGTCACTGATCCGACCGCGTTGACCGCAACAAGCGCCCCGATAATGGTGCCGTCAGGCAAGGTCATACTGGCCGACCCAAGCCCGCCTTTCAGCGTGGCGGTGGTTGCCCCGAATCCAGCGCCCGCCGTGCCGATGTCAAAGGTGTCGCTTGCGGATGCTAGCGCCTGAGTGCCCAAGCCCGCATAGGGGTTTTCAGTCCAGCCCTTGTCGCCGCCGTTCATCAAATCAAACAAGATTGCGCTGGGCACGATGGGTACGCGTTGGTCGCCAACTGCAAAGCCACGCCCTGCAGCGCGGAGTGCATTTGCCGCGCCTGATGCCGCATCAAGTCCCAAGGCTGATCCGCCAGACAGAACAAGCGCATCGACCTGTTCAACCAGTTTGTCAGGGGCCAGAAGATCGGTTTCACGAGACCCCGGCGCGCCACCCATGACGTGCACACCGCAGGTGAAGGGCTGGGCAGCGGTCAGGACTGTTGTGCCAGTTTTGACATGCGCATCATGCGCGTTACCAACCAGAATGCCGGGCACATCGGTGATCAGGTTGCGCATCATATCACTGGCTTATGCACGGCGGTATCTGGGTCGCCAGTATTGGGTGTGCCGCTTGGTTCGATCAGCAACAGGTGGGCCTCGCCGCGCGCGGTAGGTCGATGTTCGATACCTGAGGGAACGACACAAAGTTCGCCTGCGGTAAGGGTCACCGTTTTGTCACGCAGTTCAATATCGACCGAGCCAGACAGGCATAGAAATAGATCATCTGTGTCAGGATGGCTGTGCCAAACGAATTCGCCTTGGACCTTAACGACCATCAAATCGTTGTCGTTATATTGCCCGATAATGCGCGGGGACCAGTGGTTGGAAAACGTGGCCAGTTTATCTGCAAGGTTAATCTTATCCATCAGACATCCACGACAACTGGGCCAAGGTAAAACACATTTTTGGTTGTGACCAACGCATACGGAAATCCGCCAAACGCGTCTTCGGTGATGATGATCAGTGTACTGGCGCCTTTCATCTTGGTGATGGTGCGGTCGACATCCGGAGGTGATAAAAATTCTGCAAGACGGGGTGCAATGTTGCGGTGCACCACCTCGACAAAGCCGGTGTCGATGAACGCGTCAGGCTGCTCGACTGTAATTTGTTCGGGGGCGTCGCCTTCTGCATGAAAACAATATTTCATAGCATCATCCAAGCTTGCGAAATTCCCAGAGAACAAATGAAGCCTTAGCTTTCCTTCGGGCAATGGAGAGGTCAGCTCTGGCAATGATGGTGCTGTGAACCAGCTAGCAAACGGTCCGCGACTAAACAAATCGAATTGGCTAGCGCCGCCAAAAATTGTGCGTACTTTGTTGATAAGTTTCATGATGGGCATCGTGCCAATACCGGACGCAGTTGTCAGCCCTAAAAATTCCCTTGCCAGATTGGCGCGCTGTGCCCTAGGACAGGGGCGAGCATGTATCGATGGCGTCGTTACAGGCAATTGCCGCTCGGGGCGTAACACCCCCTTCGTCGTGAACGCCGCGACCTTTCGGGGTCTGCACATCAGGCCCCATCTATGTGAGGTCTATTTATGACACAACGTCCACAGTTTTACCGGTTCCACCAAGGCGAAAAGCAGCTTCAGTTTTCTGATGCTGAGTTTGAGGCCCGCCTGACGGGTCTGCGAAAAATCATGTCTGATACGGGTGTACAGGCGGCGGTTTTCACGTCCATGCACAACATCGCGTATTATTCCGGCTTTCTATATTGTGCGTTTGGCCGCCCCTATGCGCTGGTTGTTACGGCAACGGAAAGTGTCACAATTTCGGCTGGTATCGATGCGTCCCAACCTTGGCGGCGCTGCCACGGTGATAACATTACTTATACGGATTGGGGGCGTGATAATTATTGGCGCGCTATCGTGTCTGTTGCAGGTGAAGGGGCTGTTGTCGGCATGGAAGGCGATCACCTGACATTGCTGCAAAGCCAAAAGCTTGAGGCGTATATGAAGCCAGCACACGTCGTCGATATTGCGCCCAAGACGATGGCGCAGCGTTTGCATAAATCACCCGCCGAGCTGGATTTGATCCGGCATGGCGCAGGTGTCGCAGATGTTGGTGGCTTTGCCATTCGGGATGCGATTGACGTTGGCGTGCGCGAAATTGACGTGGCAATGGCCGGTCGTGACGCGATGGAATTGGAAATTGCCAAGCGATTCCCTGACGCGGAATACCGCGATACTTGGGTTTGGTTCCAGTCTGGGATCAACACCGACGGTGCGCATAACCCAGTTACCGCAAGGCAGCTTGAGCGGGGTGATATTCTGTCGCTGAATACATTCCCGATGATCAGCGGGTATTACACTGCGCTTGAACGGACGTTGTTTGTTGGTGAAGTCGACCCTGCGAGCTTGCACATTTGGGAGGCCAATATCGCCGCACATGAATATGGGATGAGCTTGCTGAAACCGGGCGTATCGTGCGCCGAAGTCACGGCCAAAATCAACACGTTCTTTGAAGAACGCCAGTTGTTGCAGTACCGTACGTTTGGATACGGGCATTCGTTCGGCGTGCTGTCGCATTATTATGGCCGCGAAGCAGGTCTGGAATTGCGTGAAGACATCGACACAGTGCTGGAACGCGGCATGGTAATTTCGATGGAACCTATGCTGACTATCCCCGAAGGGCAGCCCGGTGCAGGTGGTTACCGCGAGCATGATATCTTGTTCATCACTGATGACGGAAACGAGAACATTACCAAATATCCATTTGGGCCAGATTTTAACGTCGTCGGTTAAGCCGAAAAGTGGGGCATCCGCATCGCGGTGCCCCGTATTACAGTCTGGTCACCATGCGTTGAATTGCAACTGGCGTAGGTTATGCTATTGCAAGAGCTAATAATTATTACGGTAGCTGCTGACCATGACCATTTCTTCAAGACTATCACGGCGTTCATTTTGTGCGCTTATGCTTGGATCGACCGCTGCTTGCGGAGTGCCGGTGCCAACATCGAACCCTATCGACATCATCTTGCCGGGCTTTGTGGACGGGTACGGACCGTTGTTTGACGCGGGCTATGATCTGCCGGGCATTCCGCCAGAATTTACCCAAGGGATCAACCGACGCATGTCTGGCGGCTATCTTGGTGAAGCGCCTGCAAATTCCATTGACGTCGATCCCTATGCCAAGTTTTTGTACCACGTCAAAGACGATGGCACAGCCGTAAGGTACCCCATTGGGGTTGGTCGTGCGGGCCGTAGCTTTAGCGGGACAGGCGTAATTCGTTTGAAAAAGAAATGGCCTGGATGGACCCCAACGCAGAATATGCTGCGGACGGAACCAGACGTTTATGGCCCATTCCGCCGCGGTATTCCGGGTGGTTTGCGTAGCCCACTTGGCGCGCGCGCTTTGTATTTGTTCCGCAATGGGCGTGACACATATTATCGTATCCACGGAACCAACGATCTTGGGTCCATTGGGAATTCGGGCAGCGCGGGCTGTATCCGCATGTTCAACCAAGACATAATCCACCTGTATAATGCAGTGGATAAAGGGATCAAAGTTCTGGTGCGATCAGAGGCAGAATCGCTCCGTGTTGATCCGGAAAATTATAATCGTGGGATCGAATTACCGGCGAAAACGATCGACCCAGATGAGATTTACGGCAAAGATGCCTTGGCCAACGACCAGCGACCGGATTTTGACGCAGTCGACCCCAATGCCCCAATTGAGGCATCAAACGTCCCACTTTGATGGAAAATGCCCCGTAGCCACAAGGTTACGGGGCATTTTTTTGTCCTTCGCCATGACGCGGCCCAATTTTTGGTGCATGTTCGTGCGAAATGACATCACAGGTATTTGAAAATTCGTCAGTCAGTACCTAATGTAAATATACGTAACATTAACGAGGACATTCGCATATGGCCAATTTCGATACACAGATTAAAGAAAGCCAAGCTCAAGTAGCCGAGGCACAATCCAAAATTTCCGAGCTGACCAGTCGAATTGAAACCGCCCGCCAGAAAATGGCGACCGGTACGGATATCTCTGTCGATATTGAAAATGCGTCGCTCGAGGACGTGCATGCCCATACCGAATTGATGAACGCCAACATCGCCGAACTTATCATGGGTCTGGATGATGTCACATCCGCGTTCTCCAAAGATTTTGATGAAATGCGGTCCAAAACCACGATGGAAAGCATCGTTGGTTGGTTCTCTGGCGGCAAGTCAGACAGCATGCGTGAAGAGCGGATGCGGTCCGCGTCTGTTGACGACAAGCTGCAGGATTTGATCTCGAAATCCGACGTGATCACGAAATTGCTGCAAGGGCAGTTGGCCACGCTGAACGAGCAAAAGACCAAGGTTGAAACCAACCTGACAGGTACGCTTGACGAGCGTGAAGTCACCGTGACCGAGCTTGAAACGGTCCGCGCAGATATTCTGGCGCTAGATCCCAAGATCATTACACTTGAGGGTAAGATTTCTGTTGAGCAAGACGCTGCTGCACGTACCAAACTGGAATCCGAACTGGCCGCGTTGAACACCAGCTATAACGAGATGGTCCAGATGGAACAGGTTAAGCTGGCGAAATCCCAGACGCTGGAACGCTATATCGAAAAGGGCAAAACGTGGATCGATAGTTTGCAAAACCAAGCGGCGACGCAGATGGTTTTGATTAACAAGCTGGAAACAGACACCAAGCAGCGTGTTGTTTTGTATGACGCCCTGTCCAAGTCATTGAAGACCGCGCAGCAGCAAGACGTTGCCCATAAGATCAACGAGATTGGCGTGAAAACCGACCAAGAGGCGCAGACAGCCATGGCCGCAATCGGGTCCGCGACAAATGCCCGTATGGCCGATATGCTAGAAAATCACGAAGACCACATGGTATTCGCCCGTGAGGTGTTGGAGCAGAAGGCAAGGGCCGACGAACGGTTTGTGCGCCGGTTCCAGAAGATCGTGGAGAAGCATGATAGCAATCAGTATGGTGCTGAATAGTGTACAGCGCGCAAGATTATATTGATATGCGCGGCAACGCCCATCGGGGCAAGTGGCTGACTTTGGTTTTGTTTTTGGTTCCCATCGGGGTTACCGTGTTTTACGTCGGGTGGGTTTCGTATACGTCTGACGATGGGCTGCTTTCAGTTTGGCAAACCATTGTATTGCTATCGGTAACGATGCTGATAACCGCATCTTGTATTTATAAGGCATACATAAGGGCGCCATTCGCCATCAAAATTGGTGACTCTCTCAGTGGCGACAGCGGGTCTGGTGACGGAGACTGCGGTGGTGACTGACCTCTCCCAAGATCACTTCAAGCTTGAAGATACCCGCATCACGCGGCGGTATTTTGGTAAGTTTGAAAAGATCACGCAGCATATGGCCCGAGTTGCCGCCACGATGGAGGCTGAGGGCCGTTTGGACCGCCGCGACATCACGATCATTGCGCGGTATCTGGTTGGTCTGAACCTAACGTTTCGCACGCTGGCGCATAAATACCATTTCTCTGGTCGTTTTGCTCATGCGGGCCAGTTGACGTTCGACCGCGTCGAAAGCGGCTTTCCCGTCTACCAAGAGCTGCTTGAAATGGCCAATGACGCGCTGCAAGCGAGCCGTCACCTTGACACCATGCCTTCGACCGAAGCACTAAAAGATCAGATGGTCCGCACGATTGTTGGCGACCAAGAAATTCCGACCAAGCTGCAATATGCCTTGTCCCAGCGTCTGTATTACCAAGAACTGGCCAAAGGCGGGCTGTTCTGGGCGCGCAATGACCCCCAAGCGGTTTGGGTCAAAAACGACGATGACCGCCGCCATTTTCAAATTCATTGGGCGGTCTATGACAGTCAGGTGAACCTGCCCACGATCTACATCATGGATGTGGCTGACACTGGCCGCACAGGTTTGCCAAAGGATGAACGCCGCTGGCCAGAAGTACAGGCGCATTTGATGGCCCAAGCTGTTGGTGGGCTTAAGCTGTTGACCATAGCCCGCGGCTTTGACGAAGATTTTGACGATCTGCATCCAACCCGTCTTCGCCGGTTCCACATTGGCCCGATGTATTCCAACGCATTCACCCGTCAGGCGGGGCCGCTGCGTGAAGTATTAGAGGCTGCGAACAGTCCCGTTGGCGAAGATTGGGCAATGGTCTGGACCGAAGAAGAGCTGATTGCCGACCGCGCCGAACGTGTGAAATCAGGTTGGTTTGGCACAGTTGAACGCCAGATATTTGCGCTTGATCCATTCGCAGGAGCGGGCGCCGACACAGGTGCGACCCGTATGGAACGCAGCCTAATCATGCCCGAACGCCCGTATCAGGCATTGGCCGAACGTAACCCACCGGGGTTTGCTGATGTGCGAAAGTTTGTCGTGTCCGACCGTGGACGCGTGTTGAGTTATAAGTAACGGGCCCCGCGCCGTGACATTTACCAACCAAAGAGAGGTTGAAGACCTATGAGCCAAACAAGTGATCAGATGGAACTGCGCGAAGAAGAAATCCGCAGTCATTATACAGCCGCGTTGGACCTGCTGGATGGGTTTGACCATAGCCCCCGGATAGCAAGCGGTGGCGGTGCACCTGTGGCTGAACGGTCGCCAGGAATTTCATCGGGTCGTCGGTTTCGGTCAACTACGCCCGGGCTATCGACACGCCGTGTCGCGCGGGCTGAGGGTATTCAGCTGACAGGCCGCATTGAGGCAGTTGAGGGCGGCGATGGCCTGACATCCCCGTTGCAGGCGCATGTGTTGCAAGGGCTTCGCCGTGCGATTGCGATTGCCTTGGCTGTAGCTGATCAGTTTGCCGAACGTACCCCGCTCAAGGATATGAAGCGCGCCAATCTGGAAGGCGCATTGCCTGCGGGATCAAAAGCCCAGTTTTCCGAATTGTTGACGGCAGAGGCTTTGGTAACACTGTACGTATTCGGATCTGCCACCGCGTTTTTGCTATCGGCTCATGCGTCTGAGCAGACCGTTGAGATTGGTGAAGTCGAAGAGGTCTTGACAGACAACGGTCAATTGGCCCTGCACGGCGCGCTTTGGGAATTGGACCGTGACATTGCTGCCCTTGGGGCGGACGAACCCAAAATGGTTGCTGTCGTTTTGGCTTTTGCCGAGGCATTGATGGCCAAGGTATCTGCCCGCGCCAGTACCGCGCCCGCGTTAGAGCCATTTGTGCAAGCCGCGTGGCGTGTTGAGGCCGATGATTTTGCTGTGCGCGGGTTTAGTCCTGCGTCCAAGGCCAAGGCATCTGCGCTCACGATGACATTCAAAAAACCTAACGAGGTTGTGGGCAATCATATCGCGAAATATCAGGCGATGAAATTGGCCAAAATGGTCATGGCTTATGACTTTGACCGGCGGTTGAACCCGTTTGCCGAATTGGGTGGTTTCATCTTTACGTTCATGGGTGATGGTAAACCGGGGACGGGCAAGACGACCCTGATCCAGATGATGGCAGGCTTGGTGAATGAGTATTGTCAGGTTGCTGGATATCCGTTCCGGTACCAGAATCTCAGCACCGATAATATCGACAGCTATCAAGGTAAGTCGGGTCAGAACGCAAAGGCGTTTATCGACAATATTCTTGATCCATCCGTCATTGGCTTTGGTACGATTGATGACATTGACCAGTTGGCCGGCAAGCGCGGCGACCGTCAATCAAGCGCGGGCCAGCTAGAGATTACGGCTGTTTTGATGGAAAGCTTTGCAGGGGCGAACACAGTTGTGCGCGGCAATTGCACGTTTGGTATGTTCTCGAATTATCCTGAAAACGTAGACGATGCGCTGCGCCAGCGGGCAGGGGCGCGGTTCTTGGTTGATGGTCCGCAGACGCGCGATGATTATATCGACATCCTGTATTTGTTGATGGGCAAAAACCACGACATTCCGATTGGCGACCATGAAGTGTTTAGCGCCCAAGAGATCAAAAAAGCCGTTGCCGCCAGTTTCGCAGGCCACGCCCGACCGCATGAAGAGGGGCTGATCCGCGTATTCGATAAAGTCCAATCCGAGGTCGGTGATCTGGATACGATTGCTAAAATTGGGACCTATTTAAAGGGTATTCAGGAAGCCGATGATCGGTTCACGGGCCGTGCGATTAAGAACATCACTGATGCGGTGAAGGTCCGTGCGATGGACTTTGAATTGCCGGACGAATGGATGGAAAACCCTGATCTGTTTATGTTCAAAGATTACGACACCAAGAAAGCCATGATTTCCGATCTGCGCCAACCGATTACAACCGACATGGTTTTGCAGGAGATCAACCGCTACGCAGATAGTGAATTCCGCTATGCCGATAAATCTGACGAAGTTGCGATTGATCAATTGGTTCGTGACTTTGCCCGCCAAGAAGAAGCCAAAAAGCGCTATTTGGGAGGCAAAGGGTGAGCCTGCTCGCAGACGGTCTTTTTCTACCTGCGCTTCTGCTCGCGTTTTTGGCGTGGCTGGTGCCCAAGCTGCTATCGATGCTGCTCCCTGAAGGGGTGCGTCCGTTGATGATAAATGCGTTTTTATCCACGCTAATCTTATTCGGTCTCAGCACAGTTTTCTTTTCGCTGCTCTATATTTGGAAAGGCGTTGGTTGGGATGAATTGGCCAGCTTCGGGACGTTTGCAAATATCGTATTCTTCGGAAAGCTGGGCTTGATTAGCGGGATGATCTGGGCACCAATTATGGTGCTGTCAGTAGCAAGTTTACCGCGAAATTGGGTGAAGGCGATATGGTGACGTCATGCATAGATTAGTAGAAAAAGGCCTGATGTTTGGCAACTTGATCCGCATCGACAGCCCGGTGCTGGTTGAGCGGTATAACCGTGCGCTGATGTCTTTGACAGGCAAGCAGACCGCGCTGGCCGAGTTCCATGTCGATATTGCAGGGTTCAGTCCCGAGGTCGGGGCGGAGCTGGATGATCCACTTTACCTGAACCATAAGGGCGTGAACCGGCAGTTTATTCTGCTGACGACTGAACAGGAAACTGCTCCGCTGTTGGATGCGAAATTCTCAACAAGCCGTGGCATTCTTAAACAGTTTATTGAAAAGAACCGCGCGCAATTGTTTGCACTAACCGCCCGCGATGCGGTCGCTGGCGAGCTGGTGAATTCGGTCTATTCCGTCGACAGTGCTGCCCGATTGTTTGATATTCGGCGCATCACGATTGAGGCGGATACAACTGCGGGAACAGTGCGTACGGCGACCAAGCTGCGCAGTCTGATTGATCAGTTTAAGACCAAGGATGATGCATGGTTTGATGATGTGCTTATCGGGCAGATGATTGGGCTGGCCAAAGAAACGGGTGATGTGACCCGCAACCCTGTGACGCTTGATCAGATGAGTTTTGATCAGACGAATTTTTGGACCGATCATTTTGACGGCATGTATGTGTTTCGTGGAATGCAGCATCCGGCTGTGATTGCGGCTGGTGATAAGGATGCGTTGGGCCGCTTGCCGATTGAGCATGTGTTTGATTTGACGGACCGGTCTGCGATTGCAAAGTTCCTAACGCTGAATGATTTGGTCGAACCGATCGTAGAGGCGCGTGGTTTAGACGCTGCTGCGATCTTGCATCAAAAGATGGATTTCATTGTGGCGTCAGTTGCGGCCGAGATGGGTGAGGATTTATCAGGCGCGACCCGTCGTGATTTGCGTCAGCTTGGGCGGCGCTATGCGTCTGATTTGCCTGCAGCATGGCAGGGGCTTGCAGCCCTTGTGCGCTGGGCAGAGGAAGACGGGCCTTGGCCACGTATCACGTCAGATCATGCGGCGTATTTTTATACGCTGCGCGCCCGTGATCATGCGGACACCGATTTGGTGAATATGCTACTGGCAGAGCTGTGCCCGTTGGATATTCGGCAGCTGTTTATCTGCCATAAAGACGCGTTTTATGCTGCCTATGCCACATGGCCGGATGAAAAGCGTGCCTATGTGGTGGATTTTCTGGATCGCGAGTATCAAGTGGATAAGGCAGGCACACGCGCGGCCCTGTTTGGGCATGATGCGTCGCTGGAAGAGCCCGCGCCGCGCAAACGTGATATGATCAAAGCGGTTGGGCCGTGGGGCGCAGTGCGCAGGAGGTAAGTGATGGCATTTGTAAGGTTGGTTGTTTTCGGGTTTATGGCGCTCAGTGTCATATACCTGTCGGTCGCGATTTATTCGCGGTCAGTGCGGCGTGAAAAATTGGAAGACGAATGGGCAGAAGACAACCCGGCCAGCACCGATATGGCGGCGCGTGACGTTTTTGTGGGTAAGGGGATCATTGCCTATAATGCATCGTTTCGCCCCAAGTTAGTTGGCTTAGTGTACGTTATTCCAACAGTGATCGTCGTCGCGATTGTTTACATTACCAATACGAATTGAGGTTCGAAATGCACCGTTTCAAAATCATCTCCCGCGTTCTTATGTTTCTGGTTTTCGGGCTATTCCTGCACTACGTTCTGCCGCAGCACGATGTTGTGCAAATCAGTCAAGCAGAGCCGCGCCGTACTGACTTTGGGTCGTTTAATCGTTGGTTTTATGCGCAGGCCGATGGCGGCAGCGTCGAATTACCGAGCCGGGATGTTTTTTACATTTTCACTGACAAGAAAGAGACGTTTCTGTTGGGTTTCGTCCCAAGAGATACGACCGAAGTTATGGTTTACCGCAACGAGGACACTGGTTGGATTTGGCCACCATATTTCAAATTTGATAGCTCTAACTTGCATGGGCAGGCCACAAGTCAGGCCCGTAAGGAGGAAAGTAGCGAAGGCGGAAACTGGGCTGTCGTAACGCATTATGGTTGGCGAATTCCGTTTATGTCGATCTTCCCCAACGCAGTTGATATGAAGGCCATAAGTGGACCGGATGAACGTATTATTCCTTGGTTCAATATCTTCTTCTTTATCTTTCTTATGGTTGGGATCGGGTTTCTGCGTGCAATGTGGATGCAGTTTCGCGAACGCGCGGTTGATCCATTGTTGGATAATGCGGGTCATCGTTATGACGAGGCCAGCGCGGAAATGGCCGAACGTGGCGGTCGTGTGCGCCGCTGGCTTAATACATGGCGCGCCAAGGACAAACGTTGACCTAAAGGGGGGCTGCGCCCATTCTATATTTGGTTTTTGGGGGCCCGATTGCGGCCCCCAAAACATATCTGATTTAGCGATTACTCGCCGTATGGAATCCAGATGTTTTTGACCTCTGTCGCTGACATCAAATAGTCACGTGCGCTTGGCATGCCTGACGGTGCCCACGTCCGTTTGAGGTTGCCTGCGCTATTGGCCTCGATCATCGCTGTGTTGCTCGCACAGCTCAGGTTCCAAACTGCATCCACATCAAAATGATCGCTCAACGTTTTGCCAAGCTCTGACGGGTTGCCGGTCACGATGTTCACGACACCAGCGGGGATATCGCTTGTTTCCAGCAGTTGGATCAGGTCCGTCGCTGCAAGTGGGAAAGCATGACTTGGGATCAGCGTCGTCCGGTTACCCATCGCGATAGCTGCCGCCATGGGTGTGACGACGTCCAGCAACGGCGCGTCACCACAAAAGACGCCAATGTTCCCAACTGGTTCTTTCATCGCAAGCGCGACACCGCGGATGGGAACGCCGTGCGCTTGTCCGTCGTATTTGTCGGCCCATGCTGCATAGGTGAAAAGCGCCTTGATGCTGTCTTGGACCTCTTTGGCGCCTGATCTTCCGGTGAGCGCGCTTATCCGTTTGCTGAATTCATCTGCCCGCACGGACAGATTTTCTGCTAGGAAATATAGGATCTGCGCGCGTAGGTGCCCAGTCGTCTTTGACCACTTTCGCGCCCCATTCATCGCCTCAACGGCGTTGCGAATGTCCTTGCGACTGCCGATGGATACGTGCCCAAGCAATGCGCCCTTCGGTCCATGAACCGCAGCAGAATAGCCGCTATCGGGGCGTGTTTGTTTGCCGCCGATATACAGCTTGGCTGTCCGGTCCAGTGGATCAGTTGGGGTGTCCGTGCCAGCAAATGGCACGGCCGCTTTACGCGGTTTGGCGGCCACTTTGGGTTTGGTGTAACCTGCAAGCCCTTCCCAGCCGCCTTCGCGCCCAAAGCCGCTTTCGCGGACCCCACCAAAGCCGGCGGCAGCGTCCATCATGTTGGTGCCATTGATCCAGACAATGCCTGCAACCAGCTTGGGTGCGATATCAAGCGCAAGGTTGATGTTCTCTGACCAGACAGATGCAGCCAGGCCGTAACGCGTGTTGTTTGCGATCTCGACGGCCTCCGCAGGGGTGCGGAATGTTGTTGCAACAAGAACGGGCCCAAAGATTTCGGTCTGCATCAAATGGGATGCGGGGTGCAGGCCCGTGATCAATGTTGGTGGATAGTAACAGCCTTCAGGGGCAGCCGTTTGGAATGTCTCGCCTTCGGTGTTGTCGGCGACCAATTTGGCGATCATGTCACGCTGGCTTGGGTCCACAATCGCGCCCACATCGATACATTTGTCGAGCGGGTTACCGATGCGCAGGCCCGACATGCGGGCCTTAAGCTTTGCATAAAACCCGCCTGCGATCCCTTCTTGAACCAACAGGCGTGACCCTGCGCAGCAGACTTGGCCCTGATTGAACCAAATCGCGTCGACCAGCCCTTCGATGGCGCTGTCGATGTCCGCATCTTCAAACACGATGTACGGAGATTTGCCGCCCAGCTCTAACGATAATGCTTTGCCTGATCCCGCAGTCTGTTTGCGAATGATGCGGCCCACGTCTGTGCTACCGGTGAACGCAACTTTGTCGACATCAGCATCCACAAGGGCCGCACCTGTTTCGCCGTCACCTGTTACGATGTTTACAACGCCCGCAGGTACGCCCGCTTGCGTGCAGATTTCGCAGAATACCATCGCCGTCATCGGCGTGAATTCGGCAGGTTTTAAAACGACTGTGTTGCCCATGGCCAACGCAGGTGCGATTTTCCATGCGAGCATCAGCAGCGGGAAATTCCACGGAATGATCTGGCCACATACGCCAAGCGCTTCGCGGTCGGGCAATTCATCGTCCATCAATTGAGCCATGCCCGCATGATAATAGAAATGCCGGATCGCGAGCGGTACGTCGATATCACGGGCCTCGCGGATCGGCTTGCCGTTGTCCAATGTTTCCATCACAGCCAGCAGGCGCGCATGCTTTTGCATCAAACGAGCAATCGCATAAAGGACACGGGCACGGGCGTGGGAATCCTTGGCCCATGCAGTTTGCGCCTTACGCGCAGCTTTTACAGCCAATGCAACTTCGTCAGCCGTGCCTTTGGTAACCCCTGCCAGTTTTTCGCCAGTAGCAGGATTTGCCGTCGCAAAGTCATCGCGCAACGCACCCCACTTGCCACCAATGAAATGGCCAGCAATGCCGCCACGATCCGCGATCCACGCAAGTGCTTCGGACGCGCTTTCGGGTGCTGGACCATATTCCATCGTTTCAAAAATATCCTTGATGGTCATTGTACGCACCCCAGTCTCGTTTTGTTCAAAATACTCAATTGCGTCACCCTATCCAATCGCGTGACGCCAGTTGGCAGAATAGCTGCCCGTGACGTGGTGTTCCAACTGCCGTTCAATATCGCCCAGCAATGATGACGCGCCAAAGCGGAACAGGTCAGGTTGTAACCACCTATCGCCCAGCTCGTCCTTGATCATCGACAGATATACGAGCGAATCTTTGGCCTTGGAAATTCCACCAGCGGGTTTGTAGCCGACTTTGATCCCTGTCCGACCCTGATAGTCACGGATCGCGCGGATCATCGTCAGTGTGACGGGCAGGGTGGCGTTCACTGGTTCTTTGCCCGTTGATGTCTTGATGAAATCGGCACCCGCCATCATACAAACAAGCGATGCACGCGCGACGTTGCGCAAAGTGCCCAGCTCGCCAGTCGCCAAGATCGCTTTGACATGTGCGTCGCCGCAGGCGTCGCGCATTTCGCGCATTTCATCGTAAAGCGCTTGCCAGTTGCCGGTCAGCACATGACGGCGGCTGATGACGATATCGATTTCTTGGGCACCCGCGGCCACGCTATCGCGGATCTCTTGGATGCGCAGATGGAACGGGGACAGTCCAGCAGGAAAGCCAGTTGATACGGCGGCCACGGGGATGTTTGTGCCGCGCAACGCGTCCACGGCAGTTTCGACCATGTCGTGATAGACACAGACGGCCCCTGTTGTCAGGCCTTCCATGCCGATCGCTTCGAGCAAATTTTGCGAAACTGGCTGGCGGGCTTTGGCGCATAGACGCCGCACGCGGCCTTCGCTGTCATCACCTGATAGAGTAGTGAGGTCCATCAAGCTCACGGCTTTGCACAGCCAAGCCGCCTGATAGTCTTTTTTGACGCTGCGCCGTCCAGGAAGCGATGCTGCACGCCTTTCAATCGCGGATGTATTTGCCTGCACGGACGCAACCCAATCAAGATCAAGAGCCATGCCATCGTTGCGCGGCTCGTGCACTTGGGGAAGTTGCGGGGTCATTGTGGGTGTTTGCGTTGTTTGCAATGCGGCCTCCTTGGGGTGCCGTTTCAATCTGTCATGTTCAGTATGTCATGCCAAGTTTTGACCATTTGGTCAATCTTTGTTCGGTTGCACGACGTCACGTTGGAATTTGCGCCGATAATGGTGCGGTGTCATCTTATGATGCGCAAGGAACAGTTTGTGGAAATGCGATAGGTTCGGAATGCCAATATCGGAAGCGATATCCCCCAACGTTTCAGATGTACCGGTCAGTTGCCGTGCTGCATGGATCATGCGCAGATCATTGATATATGCGGACGGGCTGATTCCAGTTGCCTGCTTCATCGTCCGGCTGACATGCGGGTGGGTTTGGCCTGTTTCACCAACAAGACCAGCTGCACCTTGGCGAAACACCTTTGGGGATGTTGCAGCGGACATTGCGTGAAGCAACCAATCTGGCGCATCCGGTTGTGGTGGCTTTGAAAGCCCCGCGCAGATCGGAAGTAGAAACGCCTCGGTTGATAAACGGTCCAATGCGCTGCGCTCTAGCGTCAATGCTGCTTGGTTAAGGCCCAACATTTCTTGCATATCCAGATGAAGGATTTGTGGTGTGTCCGCCCAGAAAAACTGACCCTGAAGCGCCGCATGCCTTTTGCCAAGTGCATCAATCAAGCTTGGATGCAGTGTGAGCGATACGACCAAGGCATGGTCGCCGCGCCCTTGAAGCCCGTGAGTGTCACCTGGGCGCATAAAACCAACACTGCCTTCGGGCAGGGTCTTAATGCCATCCGCGGTGTGATGTCTGATTTGTCCGTTCTGGACCCAGAACAGCTCGAAGAAATCGTGCCCATGCAAGGCTTTGGGTCGTGCGGGTGTTACTTGCGCCCGTGCAATATGCACGGCTGCACCACCTGTCAGAATATCGCGATAGCCTAAGGTCAAATCTGTCATGGGATCAAATTAGCATAGGTTTATGTGATGCGGGTGGAAAAGTTGGACGCGGTTGGTTCAAGGGAGTAAGTGGAAGCAATGCTGCTGCACCAAAGGGATTCTATTGCCATGACATTTGATCGTTCCATCAAAATTGCGCCATCTATTCTGGCTGCTGATTTCGCCAACTTCGGGGCCGAGATTGAAGCCGTGGAAGTCCAAGGTGCTGACTGGATTCATGTCGATGTCATGGATGGCCACTTTGTGCCTGCAATTACGTTTGGTGCGCAGACCTGCAAGGCGATCCGCCCGCATGTCAAAACGATCATGGATGTGCATTTGATGATCTCGCCTGTCGACGCATATCTGCAAGGGTTCGCCGATGCCGGTGCCGATTTCATAACCGCCCATTACGAGGCTGGCCCGCACATTCACCGCACTATGCAAAACATCCGCGATCTGGGGTGTAAGGCCGGTGTCGCGTTGAACCCAGGCACGCCAGCGTCTGTTGTCGAAGAACTGCTTGATATGGTTGATCTGGTTTGCGTGATGACCGTGAACCCCGGTTTTGGTGGGCAAAAGTTTATCGACATGTCGCTGAAAATTGCGGATCTGCGCGCCATGATTGGCGAACGCCCTGTTCATATTCAAATTGATGGCGGCGTTGATGTGACAACTGCGCCTTTGGTTGCGGCTGCGGGTGCCGATGTACTGGTTGCTGGATCGGCTGTGTTCCGTGGTGGGTCTGTTGCCAATCCGGCCCCTTACGGCGAGAACATCCGCAACATCCGCAAGGCCGCAACTGAAAATGCCGCTGAATAAACTGCGCAAAAACTGCACAAACCCCACAAAGACTGTGCACGGCTGATCCTTAGACCTGTTGCTAATAAACAGGTAAATAGGACAGTAAAAATGACTCCAATGACAGTGCGCGGTTTGCCGCGGGGATTGCAGCGTGACGCATGGTGGATGGCCGCAGATGCCCAGACGGGCGTTGGGCGCGGTACCGACAAACCCAAGTCGCGCCCCGTTTGGTTGCTGATCTTGTTGGTCGTTTTTGCTGACCTGCTGGTGTTACGCACGTCGCTTGGGCTCGGTTTTGTTATGCTGGTTTGCAGTCTTGCAGGCGCAACCCATTGGGTCATGCGTAACGACGTCGGACGGACCCGCGCGCTATCGGCTTGGGGTGTATTGCTGGTGTCGTTGATCCCTGCGTTTGATCTGGTGCATTTCACATCCTTCTTTATTGCATGGACAGGACTGACGGTTTTTGCCGCCATGATGACGGGTGATCGGATAGGGGCGGCTGTGATGCGGTTGCCATTTATGGGAGTGGCCCAAACGTGGACGGATATTGGGAATACCCGCCTGAATGGCCCTAATAGAACGAGCCTTATTGATTGGGCTTTACCGGTTGGCGTTGGCGCGGTCTTTGCGGTTCTTTTTGCTGCTGCAAATCCGGTTGTGACCGAATTCTTTTTAAGCTTTAATTTTAGCAATGCCCCTCGCGTTGAGCGGATCATTGCATGGGTGCTTGCCGCGCTGATCATCTGGCCATTATTGCGGCTGGGTGTGATGCGGCTGCACGCCCCGACATCCCGGCCACGTGCGCAGGTGCGCCGCGTTGGAATGATAAACGTAAGGTCAGTGATGCGTGCGCTTGTTGTGTTCAACGTACTTTTCGCACTTCAGACGGTGATGGATGTTGGATATCTTTGGGGTGGTGTGCGCCTACCTGAAGGGATGACCTACGCCAACTATGCGCACCGTGGCGCCTATCCGTTGATGATGACTGCGTTGCTTGCAGGGGCGTTCGCGTTGGTTGCACAACCTTGGCTGGATGGTCGGTTCATGCGTGGATTGCTGCTGTTTTGGATCGCTCAGACGCTGGTGTTGGTGATGTCATCGATCCTGCGCTTGGACCTTTACGTGGACGTGTACGGCCTGACACATATGCGGATTGCTGCGTTTGTCTGGATGGTCGTTGTCGCGCTTGGGTTGGTGGTTCTCATCTTACAGATTGTGGGCAGGCATGATGCAGGTTGGATGTTGCGCCGTGCGTTCGGGATCGGTGCTTTGGCCGTCTATATGCTTAGTCTGGTGAATGTGGCCGGATATGTTGCCCGTCATCAGTTTACCCAAGGGCCGCTGGATGTGGCTTATGTTTGCAATCTAAGTGGCGGGGCGGCCCCAGCCATTGCGCAATACGCGCCCAATCTATGCTGGAACCGTTATGATGAGCCAACACTGTATACCCCAAACGACCTGCGCGATTGGGGGTTCCGCAATGCGCGTCTGCGCCATACGCTTGCCGAGATCAAAGCGGAGGCAGGCGGATGAGCCAGCATATTTTAATTGCCGATGACGATGCGGGTATCCGCGATGTGTTGCGCATGGCTTGCGAACAGGCTGGGTTCACTGTGTCGATGGCCACAGACGGCCAAGTGGCGCTCGAGATGGCGGGGCGATTGCAGCCTGACCTGATTGTTCTTGATATTGGGATGCCGGAAATGGATGGGCTGACAGTCTGCCGCGAGGTTCGCAAGACAAGTGCCGTGCCTATCCTGTTTTTGACCGCGCAAGGTGATGAAATCGACCGGATCGTTGGGCTGGAGGTGGGAGCCGATGATTATGTGTCGAAACCGTTTTCACCCCGTGAAGTCTTGGCGCGCATGCGGGCGATTTTGAAACGCACCGCTGGGTCTGCACCTTCGACGTTTGTTTTGCGGCGGGGTGTGCTGAGCGTTGACCCAGATCGTCATGCCTGCCGCGTCGCAGAGGCAACTGTCGTCCTGACCAGCCGCGAAATGGATTTGCTTGTGCAGCTGATGCGCCGCCCCGACAATGTTATGCCGCGCCCTGCGTTGGTGGATGCGGTATATGGAACAAATATTCATGTCAGTGACCGGACGATGGACAGCCATTTGCGCAACCTACGCGCAAAACTGTCGGGTGCAGGATGTGCTGATGCAATTGAAACGGTACACGGCGTCGGTGTTCGGATGGGTCCATGTCGCGCCGCATAATCGCCAAATGGCGACCCGCTCTGGCCCTTGTTTTAGGGGGCACGCTTGCGGCCGTGTTTTTCTTACCGTTGCTTGGCGTTGGATATTTTCGAATTGCTGGTGGTGTGCTTGGCTGGGCTGAAACCAGTTGGATGATTGGTTGGATGGCTTTGGTCGCAGCTGGTGGGCTTGGCGTTTTGCTTTGGCGGCTTGTGCTACGTCCTGTGCGCCGTCTAACAGATTATGCACGGTCTGTCGCACGCGGGGTCGACACTGTGGCACGGCCAGAACATTTTGGTACGCCGGAATTTTCCCAACTTGGTGGTGCTGTATTTCAAATGGCGGAAACGCTGCAAGGGCGCGCGGATGTGTTGCGGTCATATGCAGATCACGTGACCCACGAATTAAAATCGCCACTGAGCGTGATTTCAGGAGCAGCCGAGCTGCTGGCCGATCCGCAGCTTCCTGCTGCTGATCGGGCTGCTTTGGTAAACCGCGTGTCCGAGGCGTCTGCGCGCATGGCTGCATTGCTAGAGGCGCAGCGTGCGCTGGCTGCTGCCCAAAACCCGATGCCTGCCGGTACCTGTTTACTGTCCGAAGTTGCGCAAGGCGTTGCTGTCGACGTTGATGGGGTTGTTCCGATCAATGCCGCGGCAATGCGGCTGGTGGTCGGACATCTTGCAAGCAACGCGCAGGCCCATGGCGCGGATCGCGCCACGTTGGTTCATCAAGGCGATAGTGTCCTGTTCTATGATGATGGACCGGGTATTAGCCAAGGCAATCGGGACCGTATTTTTGATCCATTTTTCACGACCCGCCGCGAGACTGGTGGGACGGGTATGGGGCTGCCGATTGTACGCCGCATGTTGGCTGCACAGGGTGCACATATTGCGCTGATTGATGGGCCTGGCGCATGTTTTGAGATTATTTTTTAGTACCGTTAACTTGGTTTTGCGGATCTGTTCAAACCTCTCTGGTTTTGCGTAACTACGCGGCCTTAAAGGTGCCAAAAGGGCCAGCTTTACAAGTTGTGTCTTTTCAGTGCCAATGTGCCGCACGATCCACAAAAGTGGGCAAAAACACCAACGAGGGACAATATTATGACCGATGCTTCAATCGGAACGCCGGAGCAACTCCGCGATCCTAATTATACACCGCCCATGGCCAAAGCAATTCCGCTAGGCATTCAACACGTTCTTGCCATGTTCGTATCTAACGTAACCCCCGCGATCATCATCTGTGGTGCTGCGGGAATTGGTTTTGGGTCTGATCAGGGTGCTTTAGGCTTTCCTGATATGACCTACATGATCCAGATGTCGATGCTGTTTGCAGGTATTGCCACGCTGATCCAGACCATAGGAATAGGTCCAGTCGGTGCGAAGCTGCCGATTGTTCAGGGGACGTCATTCGCGTTTCTGCCTGTTATGATCCCGGCCGTCGCTGGATTGGGCGTCGCGGGACTTGGTGGTTTGATGACCGGTGTCATGATTGGTGGTTTGTTCCACATTCTGATCGGTACATTCGTTGGCAAAATCCGGTTTGCTTTACCGCCGCTTGTGACGGGCCTGATCGTTTTGATGATTGGTCTGGCGCTTGTTAAGGTTGGCATTCAATACGCTGCTGGTGGCGTGCCAAAGATGGGCACAGACGCATTCGGTACGCTTGCGATGTGGCTGCCCGCATTGGTCGTGATTTTTGTCACGCTTGCGCTGAAGTTCTTTACCAAAGGCATGTTGTCTGTCGCCGCCGTTTTAGTTGGTATTCTTGCAGGTTACATCGTGGCTTATTTCATGGGTCAAGTGAGCTTTGCCAATCTCGGTCGTGCGGCGTCTTTTGCGCTGCCAAATCCGTTCCGTTGGGGGTTCGAATTAAACTGGGCGATCATCATTGGCATGTGCCTGATGGCATTTGTCTCGGCGATAGAAACTGTCGGCGACGTGTCCGGCATCACCAAAGGTGGCGCAGGCCGTGAGGCAACAGATGCTGAAATCACTGGTGCGACTTATGCGGACGGTGTTGGTACGGCAATTGCTGGTGTTTTTGGCGGCCTGCCAAACACATCGTTCAGCCAGAATGTAGGCCTGATCGCGATGACGGGCGTTATGTCCCGCCATGTCGTGACTATCGGAGCGATCTTTTTAATCGTTGCTGGCCTGATCCCCAAAGTGGGTGCGCTTATCAACACCGTGCCGATAAACGTGCTGGGTGGCGGCGTGATCGTTATGTTCGGTATGGTCGCTGCTGCAGGTATCTCCATGTTGGCTGATGTCACATGGAACCGTCGCAATATGGTTATCCTTGCTGTGTCCTTGGCCGTTGGTCTTGGTCTGCAGTTAGAACCATCTGCATTGCAGCATACGGGGAAGACATTGCAGATCTTGCTGACGTCTGGCCTTTTGCCAGCTGCGGTGATCTCGATCGTTCTGAACCTGATTTTACCACAAGAAATGGAATAAGCTTAACCGCTTAAACCTGCTGAGATTGAGCCCCCTGTGTTTAATGCGCGGGGGGCTTTTTCATTTTGGACTGATCCGCTATCTTTGGGCGCGTACATATATGGATTCCCCCACATGACCGATTTTCTGCTGCTTGCTTTTGTATTTTTAATCGCTGGCGTTATTGCTGTCCCGATTGCGTCCCGATTGGGCCTTGGGTCCGTGCTTGGCTACCTGATTGCCGGCATATTGATCAGCCCGATTTTGGCGTGGCTGCATGTGGATGTGATTTCCATTCAGCATTTTGCGGAGTTTGGCGTCGTGATGATGTTGTTCCTCGTGGGGCTAGAGCTGGAACCAAAATTGTTATGGAGCATGCGCGCCAAACTGTTGGGTCTTGGGGGCGGTCAGGTCGGCATTACCACGCTGTTGGTCATGGCTGTTGGCATGGCCTTTGGTCTGGCTTGGACAGTCGCACTGGCCGTTGGCCTGGTGTTCGCCTTGTCGTCGACGGCCATTGTTTTGCAGACCTTGAATGAAAAAGGGCTGATGAAATCCGATGGCGGACAGTCGAGCTTTTCGGTTCTATTGTTCCAAGATATAGCAGTTATCCCAATGTTGGCGCTTGTGCCGCTGCTGGCATTGCCAGAGCTGATCGAGGCGATGTCACATGGTGATGCTGGCGATCACGGTGAAACCCTGAGCCTTGTCGCTGGTTTGGTTGGCTGGCAGGTCGCACTTGTCACCTTGGGCGCTATTGCCGCTGTGGTTGTTGTTGGCAGCTACCTGACTGGTCCAATCTTTCGGTTTATCGCTGCGGCCAATCTGCGTGAAATGTTTGTGGCGACCGCGTTGATGATCGTTATTGGGATTGCTTTGCTGATGTCGCTGGTGGGTCTTTCCCCCGCGCTGGGCACGTTCCTTGCGGGTGTTGTTCTTGCAAACTCTGAATACCGCCACGAGCTTGAAAGCGATATTGACCCGTTTAAGGGACTGTTGTTGGGTCTGTTTTTTATGACTGTCGGTGCAGGAATCAACTTTGGCCTGCTCAGTGCAAATCTTGTGTCGATTGTTGGCCTGACTTTGGGTTTGATCGCGCTGAAGGCAGGCGTTTTGTACGTGCTTGCCGTTGTGTTTAAGGTCCAAGGTGCTGACCGCTGGCTGTTTGCCTTGGGGCTCGCGCAGGCGGGCGAATTTGGCTTTGTCCTGTTGTCGTTCACTGTGGCCAATGGGGTGATCCCAACGGCCTTGGCTGATCAACTTCTCTTGGTTGTCGCCCTGTCCATGTTGCTGACACCTGCATTGTTCATCTTGTTTGACCGCGTGATTGTGCCTCGTTTCATGTTGGGTGAAACCCGCGAGGCAGACGCGATGCCCGATGGCGGCAGCAAGATCATTATCGCAGGCCATGGCCGTGTCGGTGGTCTTGTGTCACGGGTCTTAAACGGGGCGGGGTACGCGCCTACTGTGATCGATTTTAGCTCGGCCCAGCTTGAGATGATTAAGCGGTTCGGCGCGCATGCCTATTACGGCGATGCAACGCGACCTGATTTGCTGCATGCGGCAGGCATTGCGGATGCGAAACTGTTTGTGATCGCGATTGACGGTAAGGATCAAATCACTGAATTGGCCCGCTACTTGCACCATCAATATCCCGACCTGAAAGTCGTGGCGCGCGCTGTGGACCGGACCCATGTTTATGATCTGTGGAATGCGGGTTGCCGTGATATCATTCGTGAAAATTACGACAGTGCACTGCGCATGGGTCGGTCATCTCTCGAGCATTTGGGCGCGGAACGTGCCCAAGCAGATGCTGCAGTTGCCGTGTTCGACGTGGCTGACCGTAAAGGCATGATCGAGGTAGCAGAGCATTACGATCCCGCTGTGCCTGCGATGGAAAATGAAGCCCTAATCGCCAAATTTAACGAAATGCGTGTCGATTGGGAGATTGATTTGAAGGCCCAGATGAAGGCGGCCTTGGCTGCTGATTAACCTTTGGGCGTTTGCGGTAACGGGTTCCGTTGCCGCACGCCATATTTTCACGACGTGGCTATAGTCAATTCGGGCCGCGGGTCGTAAAGTGCCCGTAATTCGAGGGGTACCTGCGTGTGCTCCCAAACCTATGCCACTTGGTCAGGACATTCCTTTGAAGAAAATCAGCATTGAAGACCTGCGCTCCCGCCAATGGTTTATGAACAAGAACAATCCAGAAATGACAGCGCTTTATCTGGAAAGGTACTTGAACTACGGGCTGACCCGTGACGAATTGCAGTCGGGTAAACCGATCATTGCAATTGCCCAAACGGGCAGCGATCTGTCGCCATGTAACCGCCACCACATTGAGCTGACCAAGCGTGTGCGTGACGGAATTATCGCGGCTGGTGGCACCCCGATTGAAGTGCCCGTGCACCCTATTCAGGAAACTGGAAAACGCCCCACCGCGTCGCTTGATCGCAACCTTGCGTATCTGTCGCTGGTCGAGACCTTGTTTGGCTATCCGTTGGACGGCGTTGTTTTGAATATCGGCTGTGACAAGACGACCCCTGCGTTGTTGATGGCTGCCGCTACAGTGAACATCCCCGCGATTGCCCTGTCTGTCGGGCCGATGTTGAACGGCTGGTGGAAAGGCGAACGCGCTGGGTCTGGCACTGTGATCTGGAAAGCCCGCGAACAATTGGCCGCAGGCGAGATTGACGACGAAGAGTTCATGAACATCGCTGCTGCTTCTGCTCCGTCAGTTGGGTATTGCAACACGATGGGCACCGCGACGACGATGAATTCACTGGCAGAAGGGCTTGGCATGCAATTGCCTGGTGCGGCGGCCATTCCCGCCCCTTACCGTGAGCGTGGCCAGATTTCTTATGAAACCGGCAAGCGGATCGTCGATATGGTTTGGGAAGACTTGCGCCCGACTGAAATTATGACCCGTGAAGCGTTCGAGAACGCGATCGTCATCAACTCTGCCATTGGTGGGTCCACTAACGCGCCCATTCACCTCAACGCGATTGCCCGTCATTTGGGCGTGCCATTGAACAATGACGACTGGCAGAACGTGGGCCACGATGTGCCGCTGTTGGTTAACCTGCAGCCTGCGGGCGAATATCTGGGCGAAGATTATCAGCAAGCAGGCGGCGTGCCTGCCGTTGTTGGTGAACTGATCGCTGCTGATGTTTTGCCGCATCCAAACGTGATGACAGTGAACGGCCAAACAATGGCTGATAACTGCGCCAAGTCCCGTACATTGGATGTGCGTGTGATTAAAACTGTGGCGGAACCGCTGAAAGAACAAGCTGGCTTTATCAACCTGTCTGGCAATCTGTTCGACAGCGCTATCATGAAGACCAGTGTAATCAGTGCTGCGTTTCGTGCGCGGTATTTGTCAAACCCTGATGATCTGAATGCCTTTGAGGGCCGCGCTGTCGTTTACGATGGGCCAGAAGATTTCCATCACCGCATCGATGACCCAGCCGAGGAATTGGACGCGACCTGTGTTATGTTTATGCGCGGTGCTGGTCCCAAGGGGTATCCGGGTGGTGCAGAGGTCGTGAACATGCGCCCGCCGTCATACTTGATCAAGCAGGGGATTGAGGCGTTGCCGTGTATCGGTGATGGTCGCCAATCAGGTACGTCCGGCAGTCCGTCAATTTTGAATGCATCTCCAGAGGCCGCAGATGGTGGTGGCCTCGCGTTGCTGCAAAACGGCGATCGCGTGCGTATCGATCTGAATAAATGTTCTGCTGATATGCTTGTGTCATTGCCCGAGCTGGCGGACCGTGCAGCGAAATTGGTTGCTGCAGGCGGCTATGCGCAGCCCGACAGCCAAACACCGTGGCAGCAATATTTCCGCGAGCTTGTTGGTCAGTTTGACGAAGGTATGATCCTGCGCGACGCTGACAAATACCAAGACATTGCACGCAAATCGAACCCGCGCGACAGTCATTAACCTTTTTGGTTACGCGCAAGTAGTTCAAGGTAAAGTGCGGCGTGATCTAACCCGCTGTGCCCCATTTCATCGCATAGGGTTTTGAACCGCGATTGAATGTCCGCTGACATTGGCAGGATCAGGCCAAGGTCGCAGGCTTCGTCCATGATGTTATTCATGTCCTTTAGCTGGATCGCGGCTTTTCCGCGTGCGTCCAGATCGCGGTCAGTCATGCGCGCGCCGTGCAGTTGCAAGATGGTGCTGTCGGCAAACCCGCCCTGCAGCGCGTCCCTGACAGCTGCGGGATCAGCGCCGCCTTTTTCGAGCAGCAACATCGCCTCTGCCACTGCCCCGATTGTGATGCCAACGATCCCTTGGTTTGCAAGTTTGGCTAACTGCCCCGTGCCGGATGGGCCCACGTGAATAGGTCTGCCAAGCAGGGACAGAATGGGTTCGGCTGTGGCGAAGGTGTCTGGATCGCCGCCAGCCATGATCGC
This sequence comes from Yoonia sp., assembly GCA_047629435.1. GTDB lineage: Bacteria > Pseudomonadota > Alphaproteobacteria > Rhodobacterales > Rhodobacteraceae > Yoonia. The sequence continues at coordinate 59,949 of JBLHXF010000015.1, forward strand.
CAGCGACGCAGCTTTGGCTCCTGCGGTTCCACCCGATACTGGCGCGTCAAGGTGAGCCACACCAAGGGGCGTGAGATCATCCGCTTGCGCGCGCGCTTCGGCAGGTCTGATCGATGCCATCTCAACCCAGATTTGGCCTTTGCACAATGCGCCGCGCAATGCAGGATCCGATTGAATGGCCAAGGTCGCAGGCCCATCTGACAGGATTGAAATGATGATAGTAGTGTCAACGACAGCCGCTGCAGGCGTATCCGCTACGGTTGCGCCAATAATTGCATCAGCTTTGGCTCGTGTCCGGTTCCAGACCGTAACGTCATGGCCTTTTGCGACAAGGTTTCGGGCCATTGGATCGCCCATCAATCCAATACCAAGAAATGAAATTTTCGCCATGGTCAGTCGTTCCTTGGGGCAGGTCCAAGCGACCCGCGTTCAATAAATTGCGTGTCCAAACGTACCCCAACCAAATCCGGTTTTCCGGCCACGAGATCAAGCAATAGGGCTGCTGCAGCACGGCCCATTTCGATCTGCGGAACACGTACCGTGGTCATGGGCGGGGTCACGACCGATGCCAACCCGATATCGTCAAAGCCAACTATGGATATGTCATCTGGTATCTTGAGGTTAAGATTGCGGGCCGCAACCATCGCGCCCGCAGCCAGCACATCGTTACCGCAGATCAAGGCCGTTGGTCGGTTGGCGAAACTAAGGATTTCTTCACATGCCTGCCGGCCGGCATCGATCCGGTAGGGGGCCTCGATGACTTGTACGACTTGCGCGTCAGATGCGGCGTCGACGGCTGCAATTATGCCGTCGCGTCGCGCGCGGGCACGGTCATTTGTTATGCAATCACCAGCGATGATGCCTATACCTTTGTGACCTTGGGCTAGCACACGCTGGGTCGCGTTATAGGCGGCGGCATAGTTGTCAAACCCGACAAAAAATTGATCCGAACCTTCATGGAAACACCAACTTATCACATGCGGCGTGCGCCGTGTCGCAAGGTATTTTAGTGTTTCATCTAGCCGATCGTTTCCGATTAACAAAAGGCCGCTCGCCCCTCGGGATACCAGTGATTTGATTTGGCGCAGTTCGACCTCGGGGTCATAGCTTGACGTCGCAATGAGCAAAGTTACCCCGGCCTCTGCAAGCGCTTCTTGAAAGGCTTGGATGCCGCTGGCGAACATCGCATTCGACAGGGTCGGGATAATCGCGCCGACGGTGTTGGTTTTATTGGTTGCCAGCGCGCGTGCACCAAAGTTGGGTGTATACCCTAGAACCGTAATCGCATGGTCGATCCGGTCGCGGGCAGCTTGGCCCACTTTGTCTGGATCATTGAGTGCGCGGCTGACTGTTGCTGTCGAAACGCCGGCGGAACTTGCCACATCTTGTAATGTCGGGCGTGCTTTGTTGTTCATTCCTCGAACATAATGTAAGCGCTTGCTTTGCGCAATGTAAGCGCTTACATCTCATTGTACCTACTTTTTATTGGATCATCCGATGGCGCGTAATTATCTGAAAACAGCAACCAAAACTGCAATGACTGATTCGGGAGATGTCCGCGATACCGTCCAAAAGATCCTGTCGGAGATTGAGGCTGGTGGCGACAGTGCTGCGTTAGATTATGCAGCGAAGTTCGATAAATACGAGGGTAGCGTGATCTTGTCTGCGGATGAAATTTCTGCGGCTTCCGCGCTTGTTCCCGAAAAGCTAAAAGCAGATATTCTGTTCGCGCATGATAACGTGCGTCGGTTTGCGGAACTGCAAAAGTCCACGATGACCGATGTCGAAACCGAGATTGTGCCGGGCCTTATTGCTGGCCAAAAGGCGATCCCTGTCCGTAATGCGGGCTGCTATGTACCCGGTGGTCGCTATTCCCATATCGCCAGTGCAATCATGACTGTTACCACCGCAAAAGTCGCGGGATGTGAACATATTGTGGCATGCTCCCCGCCGCGTGCTGGCGAAGGTATTAACCCTGCGATTGCTTACGCGGCACATCTTTGTGGCGCTGATAAAATCCTTGCGATGGGTGGTGTGCAAGGTGTGGCGGCTATGACGTTTGGTTTGTTTGATCTGCCGAAAGCCGACATCCTTGTCGGGCCGGGAAACCAATTCGTTGCCGAAGCAAAACGTATTCTGTTTGGTCGCGTGGGAATCGACATGATCGCGGGACCAACTGATAGTTTGATCCTCGCAGACAAAACTGCCGACCCGATGATCGTTGCCGTTGATTTGGTCAGCCAAGCTGAACATGGCTACAATTCACCTGTATGGCTTGTCACGGATGATGACGCCTTGGCGCGCAAGGTGATGGACTTGGTTCCTGACCTGATCGCAGACCTGCCAGACCTGAACCGCCAAAATGCCGAAGCTGCTTGGCGTGATTATGCCGAAGTTATTGTTTGCGCTGACCGCGAAGAAATGGCTGCTTGCTCCGACGACTATGCACCCGAACATCTGACCGTTCAGGCGGATGATTTGGATTGGTGGTTGGGTCGCCTGCTTTGCTACGGATCGTTATTCTTGGGCGAAGAAACGACGGTATCTTATGGCGACAAAGCATCAGGTACGAACCACGTTCTGCCGACCTCTGGATCTGCTCGATACACTGGTGGTTTGTCAGTCCACAAGTACATGAAGATTGTCACGTGGCAGCGGTCCACCCGAGATGGATCTAAACGTGTCGGCGAGGCTACGGCGCGGATTTCACGCCTTGAAGGCATGGAAGGTCACGCCCGCGCAGCCGACATTCGGTTGGCCAAATACTTCCCAGGTGAGAACTTTGATCTGTCTGCCGCAGAGTGATGCGCTGGCGGATGGCCTCACCCAACATTATTTTCATCCCAAACCAAGAGGAGTATAGTCTTGTCCATATCCAAGAAGATCGTTGATGATTTCGTAGCCAATGGCATCGAGTTTGTGACGACCGTGCCATGCAAACAGCTGGCTGGCGTTATTGAAGAAGTCGAGGACCGGGATAGCATTTTCCACATCCCGTCCAACAAAGAAGACGAGGGCATGGGCCTTTGCGCTGGTGCGTTCATGGGCGGCAAACGCCCTGCGATCATCATGCAAAACACCGCCATCGGGGTCACGATCAACACCCTCGCGACGCTGACCCAATATTACCGGATGCCGTTGCCGATGCTGATTTCCTACCGCGGAGAGCTGCGCGAGCCTGTGGCCTGTCAGGTCGAAATGGCCGTGCACACTAAGGCGCTTTTGAATCAGCTGAACATCCCGACATATCATTTCCATAAGGAATCCGATGTGGACGAGCTCGACGCGATCCTGAAATACACATTCATGTGCAACAAACCTGTGGCGATCCTGACGGATGCGTCGTTCTGGGGAGGCTACGGCGACCAATGATTAGATCAGAAATCCTGCGCGATATCGCGCCAATCTTGCGTGACCAATTGGTCGTTTGTAACATCGGTTTGCCAAGCCAAGAGCTGCATATGATTGATGATCAGCCATCCAACTTTTACATGTTGGGCACGATGGGTTTGTCATCGTCCATCGGTTTGGGCCTTGCTTTGTCACAGCCAAAAACCGTCATTTCCATTGACGGCGACGGGTCCGTTTTAACGAACCTTGGCACCTTGCCGACGATCGCGAACAACGTGGCTGACAACTATATCTTGTTGATCATCGACAACGGATCTTACGGGTCCACGGGCGATCAGCCGACATATGCCGGCAAGAAAACCAAGCTTGAAGCCGTCGCCGCCGCCTGCGGTTGCGAAAACGTTGTGACGTGCCAAGACGTGGACACGGGCAAGGCACTGCAAGCCGCGATCGACAGCAAACAGATGACCGTGATCGTATCCAAATGCGACAGCGG